>NZ_JAMYVE010000001.1:0-806811 GCF_040323695.1 Mesorhizobium sp. M0030
CTCTCTCGCAAGGGCCGATAAGCGATACCGTTGCCCACAACATGGCACGCAATGGTCTGCTGCAAGCAGCGCGTTGCAATGCCGACTTGCGCCTGCAGGTGCAATCGGCCATTCTTACCGTCGGTGCGTACCTTGTCGTCAGGCAGGAGGCTACGGCCGGGGTCATGATTGTCAGTTCGATCATGATGGGGCGTGCGCTGGCTCCGGTCGATCTGGCCATTTCAAGCTGGAAACCCTTCCTCATGGCGCGCCAGAGTTGGGCGCGGCTGGAGGACCTCTTGGAAAAGGTTCCTGAAACCGCTCCTGTTGTGCCTATGCCTGCACCTGAACGCGAACTGCGCCTCGAAAGCGTGACAATTGTTCCGCCCGGCGAAAGCAAGCCGACCGTGACCGGCATTGCGTTTGCCATTCAGGCGGGAAGCGCACTCGGGGTCATCGGTCCATCGGGCTCGGGCAAGTCGACACTCTCGCGCGCCATCGTCGGCGCATGGACGCCGGTCGCCGGGAAGGTTCGCATCGACAGCGCAAGCCTCGATCAATGGGACCGGGAAGCACTAGGCCGTCATATCGGCTATCTGCCGCAAGGTGTTGAACTGTTCGACGGCACCATTGCCGAAAACATTGCTCGTTTTGAACATGATCCTGACCCTGAGGCTATTGTCGCCGCGGCGAAAGCAGCGGGCACGCACGAACTGATCCTCCGATTTGAGCACGGATACGAAACTCCGATTGGTGAGGTCGGATCGGCACTTTCCGCCGGGCAGCGCCAGCTTATCGGTCTTGCCCGTGCCCTTTATCGAGACCCGTTCCTTGTTGTGCTGGATGAACCCAATATCCATCTCGACGCGGAAGGCGAAGCTGCAGTCGCTAAGGCGATCGCCTCTGTGCGCGAGCGCAAGGGCATTGCGGTTGTTGTCTGCCATCAGCCGAGCGTCATCCGCGCCGTCGATTTGGTGTTGGTGATGGAAGGTGGACGGCAGCGATCATTCGGTGCGCCTTCCAAAGTCCTGAAGGCCATCGAGTCTACACAGGATAACGTGGCAGAGCGCGCTGACATGGAGGATACCGGTGTCCGGCATTGATCAGAACAATGACGTTTCAAGCTCCATTCGCCGCCACCTGGTGGCGGGCTTTCTGGCGAGCGTGATCTTTGTGGGAGGAGCCGGAGCCTGGGCGAACTTCACGAATCTCTCCGGTGCGGTTGTAGCGTCCGGACACTTTGTCGTCGTTTCCTATGTCAAGAAGGTGCAGCACCCGACTGGCGGGGTGGTGGGAGAAATCCTGGTGCGCGAAGGCGATAAGGTAAAAGCCGGCGACATCCTCATGCGGCTCGATGCCACCCAGGCGCGCGCTAATCTCGCCATAGTCACCAAGCGGCTCGATGAGCTGGCCGCCTACCTGGCAAGACTCGATGCTGAGCGTGACGATCTCGCGGAAATCCCCTTCCCGGACTGGCTACTCGCCCGAAGAGATGTTCCGGACGTAGCTTCGGCAATAGATAGCGAGACGTTGCTGTTCGAATTCCGCAGGCAATCCCGCGACGGGAAGCAGGCGCAATTGGCGGAACGCATTACTCAATATCACCACGAGATCGAAGGACTCAAGGCGCAGGAAATTGCCTGTGAAAAAATGATCGAGGTTCTCCAAAAGGAAATTGCTGTTCTAAGTGGGCTGCGCAACCAAGGCATTGTCTCGGACCAACGGTTGAACAGCCTGAAGATCCAGGTTGCCACTTTCGGTGGCGAACGCGGTGAGAAGATCGCAGATCAGGCACAGACGGCAGCCCGCATAGCCGAAACGCGCCTGCAGATCCCGCAGATCGATCAGGATTTCAAGTCGGAAGTGGGCCAGGAGCTCAGAGAGGTTCAGGCGCAGGTCGGGGAGTATGTTGAGCGCAAGGTGGCGGTTGAACAGGAACTGCGGCGGATCGATATCGTCGCGCCGCAGTCAGGCACCATTCAACAACTCGCAATTCATACGGTCGGCGGAGTGATCACGCCCGCCGATCCGATCATGCTAATCGTGCCGGAAGGCGACGATCTTGCGCTTGAAGTACGAATCACCCCGAAGGACATCGACCAAATCCAGCTTGGTCACAAGGCCGTGCTGCGGATGTCAGCCTTCAATCTGAGAACCACGCCGATATTGAACGGATATGTCAGCCGGATCGCAGCCGATCTGGCGACGGATGAAAAAAACGGCATTTCGTACTACCTGGTGCGCCTGTCGGTTCCGCAGGCGGAACTGACGAAGCTCAAGGGCCTGACGCTCGTGCCCGGTATGCCGGCCGAAGCGATGGTCCAGACGGGTGAGCGTACGGCGCTTTCCTATTTCGTGAAGCCGCTGTCGGACCAAATCAGTCGGACATTCCGGGAGGAATGAAATAACCCACAAGAATCTATTGTTGCTATTTCTGTTGGTTGTCCGCATGCTATGTGCGTGGTAAGATCTGAAAGCACAGACATTTCCTACTTGCCTCTGGGCACCGCTTGTTTCTGTAATATTCAGCTGATGTTGCACCATGTTGCAACTGAGTATCCTTGGTTTCCAACGGTTTTTACTGGTGCGCGGCTGATGGACGCGACATGAAACGCGACATGAAAAACCCGCCACCAGCCGCAGCGGGCTGTTCGTTTCTCTTCTGCGGAATGAAAGTCAGTCAGTGCCGCGTGGCTGACATCGCCTCGAACATATCCCAAGCCGCATCTCGGTTTCGGTGCTTGCCGGGAATGGGGACCCAGCACTGCTTCGCAAAGATCCGAGCTTCTAGATCGTCAGGATGCGTATCGGTCACAAGCGCCGCCCAGTCCCACTTCCGGGCTTCGCGGCGCATCACGTCGACCACAAACCATCGCATGGCAGTTTCCTTCTGAACGAAAGATCATTGCCGTTCACTCAGCGGCCTGAAGTCAACGCCGACAGTCTGCAAGACGAGCAGCGCACGCGTGGCTGGCGAGGGCACCGTTTCCCATGTCGGGCTACAACTCTCGGTCATCGTAGCGGGAAATGGTAATGCGCCGCAAGAGTGTTGCAGGGCACGAGGGCTGTTTGGCGGTAGGGGTTGCGCTCGCGAGGGTAGATGTCGCGCATAAGCAGCAGACGTTCGAAGAACAGCCACTCACTGTAGGCTTGCAGCAGTTCCTCCTCGGAGGGCAGAGGCGCCGGTTGCGGCGAGACATGCGCCGCGGCCGCGCCTCTTATGGCCGGAATAGAGGCGATGGCACCGAGCAGGGCGCGGGAAAATCTTCTAAAGGGAAGGCAGCGGCCATAGCTTCGCCGGCCTCCAGAAGAGGGGTGTTAGGCATTTGGGTCTGCATTTGCGATAACGTTGCACTAATGGTATAAGGCTGCACGTATCGTACAGTCACTTTAATGTAAGGTTTAACTAAAATGACACTTTCGCCATCTCAATGCCGGGCAGCCCGGGCGCTTGTTGGATGGTCGCAGGATCAGCTGGCAGCGGCCTCCCAGGTGGCCAAGACGACCATTGCCAATTTCGAAGCTGGCAAGCGGACGCCATACGACCGCACGTTGGTCGACCTGCAGGCCGCTCTGGAGGCTGCCGGGGTTGAGCTCATTCCGCAGAATGGAGGAGGCGCCGGCGTGAGGCTGGCAAAGCCGTAGCCGGGCCGGCGCTTGCGTTCGCGCTCAACCGACGCGAAGCTGCCTTTTGAGGAACGGGAGGGCATACGTATGGCAATCAGATATCGGGCGACGACAACGATCCGGCTCAACACGGATGGCAAATGGGGTGCTTGGATGTTGATCGTGTCTCCGCTGGTGCAGGCGATTAGCTGGTACTACTATTTTGCGAAGCCGGACTATGGATGGCTCGGCCTTATTGCCCTCACCAGCGTGACAGTGCCCTGCGGCTTCGTGCTGCTACTGATCGGCCGCGACTATGACAGTATCGTAGACGAGACGAACTGACGCCTCGCCGATGGAGCGGCGCGATGCCCAAGGACAATACGTCTGGCATGCAGCGGGGGGAGGAAGACCTAGGCTGGCGCGTCCCGATGGGCTTTGCCGCGTCGCTCTGGCTGCATTCCTGCATAGAGCGGACGTTCAAAGACCTGGATATCGAGGATGACGCGGTGGCGCGCTGGCGGCCCTTCAATGGCAAGCAGTCCATCGTGATCGACCCCCATCGTTCGTTCGGTCAGCCGATCGCCTCCAAATATGGCGTCCCGACCGTGGCGCTTGCGCAAGCTGTAGAAGCCGAAGGATTTGTGGAAAAGGTGGCGCGCCTTTTCGATGTCTCAGCTACCGCTGTTAGAGACGCCATGAAATTCGAAGAGAGCCTTCAGAGTGCCGCGTGAAAGCCCTGGTCGACGAAAACCTGTCGCCCGCTCTCGCCCGTTCGCTAAATGCCCTGTTCGCCGGGGAGCATGAGATCGTCCATATCAGAGAGAAGTTCGGCCCCGGCGTGAAAGATGTGGCCTGGATCGCCCAGCTGAGCACGGAGGGGGCGTTGGATCGTCATCTCTGGCGATCGACGCATTACCCGGAACTCGCGGGCGGCGCGATGTTCGAACTTCCAATAAAGAGCACGCGCATCGAGCAACTGAAGGTGTAGTCTAAAGGCAATCGCTACACTTTCGCTTTCCGCCAGCCCGCCCACCACGCTTCCCATTGTGAGCAGAACCAGCGCTCTCCTCGAGCTGGGTTGACGCGCGTAGCAGAGTAATATTCCTGCCCCGGCATATGGTAGATATGCTCGCCGCGCTCGTTAATGTTGCCCTTGATATCGCAGCCCGCCTCGCGGACAGCCGCGTTGCTGGCCGACGAATCGCCGCCATGGTGAACGCGCGGCAGCTCGTGCCGATCGTCGCCGACTGCAAGATAGCCCGCGGAAGTCGCCCCGAGCATCACCAGAACGGCGGCGAGACGATAGCGGAAAAGCGAGCGCCACCAAGGCCGTCGCCTCTGCAACCTCCTGGCATGAACAGAATTGCCCATGATCCCTTCCCCGAGGCGAGAATGCATCGTCTGAAGCCGGGAGTCCAGTATCAGGCCGCAGCGCTGTACCCCGCTTCCTTGATGCGGCGCCCGCGACGCTCAGGCGCGAGACATGGTCGGCACGACCGCTTCCCTCCTGATGGTGGCGCTTGGCGCCTGGCCCTATCGCTCCCGTGAGAGTAGGCCAGGAGGTCAGGCAGCGTGGCATGTAGGACTATGGTCCGCGTTGCGGCGAACCCCATCAAGCGGAGATCGCCAATGGCCCAGAACCAAACCTTCCGAACAGCTGTCTCGGGCTGAAATCCGAGCGCTTTCTGGCGGCAGCCGAAGCGGCTGCAAAAGAGCATCGTCGGGCCGCTTCTGCGATCGATTGCGCTCAGAAGACGGACCCCGTCAACTCCACAATACAAGTATTTGACCCGGAACATTAGTGGTCCCTTAAGCACTTCTCCACAAGCGGTACTTGTCCGGCTTGGCGCGTTTTGCTAATGAGTCCGTACAAACGGGGGTTTGGATAATGTCGAAACGCAATTTCCTGTCACCAATGGCCTTGTCGGCCACGATGATTCTCGGCGGCCAAGTTCAGGCTGCAGTCCTTGTCGAATCGGCAAATCAGCCTTCGACCAAGCTCGCTGAAGCTGGCACTGTCCCGGCGGACCTCGGCTACGGTGAGGTGCTAGATCGCTCAAATGGTACGGACGTTATCATGGCGTACCACACCAGCCATTCGAGCCATGCTAGTCACGGGTCTCACTGCTCTGGCTACAGCTATTGTTGATGGCGGACACCCCTCGCGAGAGCGAGCTCGTCCAGACTGCCCAAGTCAAGTTTGATCTGTCAGTCTTCAGCCTCGACTGTGTAAAGCGCGCAGCGTATCGGGTAACCGGCAACGCTGCGGTTGAGATCACGATCGAGGGCGGCTTCGCAGTATGCACGATCAACTTCAGCAAGGCGGCCGCGCGAACTTCGGCCGACGCAGCGGTAGAAAGACTGCGGCTAGAGGTCTTGGATCAGGACCTGCGTAGCAGCATCGCCGCCGAAACCGCCACTGTTAGAAACGCGATACTGGCGCTTGCGTTTTCCAGATCGGGCCTGCAGTCCGATGACTAAGTTTGCTCCGGCAACTGAGTTCCAACGACCGTTGGACGACACTTATCAGCTCGCGTACTTTCGTTTTTCCCAGTTGGACGACGAGCGGTATGTGCTGACCAACCAAGCGGGCGAATATCTGCTATTGCCGCGCGCCGTGCTGGCTTCGTTTATCAGGCACGAGCTTCCCAGCACACACCCCGCCTACTCCCGCCTGCGCAGCAGGCAGTTCCTCTTTGGTGCATCCTCCAATATCGGCAAGGAGCTGCTGGCGCTGAAGGTTCGGACCAAGGCAAGAAGGCTTGAGAACTTCACATCGCTTCACATCATGGTCGTGTCTTTGCGGTGCGAGCACTCCTGCCCCTACTGTCAGGTATCTCGCCAAAGCGAAGATCGTTCAGCCTTCGATATGTCAGAGGAGACTGCCGAGAAGGCGTTGGCGCTCATTTTCCAGTCTCCAAGTCCGGCTATCAAGATCGAGTTCCAAGGCGGCGAGCCGCTCCTGAATTTCCTGTTGATCCAACACGTCGTGCATCGGGCTGAAGCGATCAACAAGGTCGCCGGGCGGTCGCTGCAATTCGTCATCACGACGAATCTCGCCGTCATCACCGACGAAATCTTGGAATTCTGTCGCGTGCACAGGATTCTAATTTCAACGTCGCTCGACGGAGCGGCCACTCTTCACAATGCCAATCGACCGCGCCCGGGAAAGAACAGCTACGAATTGGCTGTGGCAGGTATCCACAAGGCCAGACTGGCTCTCGGCCATGAACGCGTCAGCGCACTTATGACAACGACCAAAGCCAGTCTTCCACTGGCGCGCGAGATCATTGACGAATACGTGCGGCTAGATTTCCCCGGAATATTCCTTCGGCCGCTTTCCCCTTACGGCTTCGCGGTCAAGACGAAATCGTACGCAGCCTATGACGTGGACCGCTGGCTCGATTTCTACTTCGACGGGCTGAATTACATCCTGGAACTGAACCGTAACGGCATTCCTTTCAAGGAGTTTTACGCGGCCACCATCCTTACAAAGATGCTCACGCCTTTCGAGCCAGGATATGTGGATCTTATGAGCCCGGCAGGCATCGGTATCTCCGCCGTTGTCTATAACTATGACGCCAGCGTCTACGCGTCCGACGAAGCACGAATGTTGGCCGAAATGGGCGGCAAGACATTTCTGCTCGGGAATGTCCACGAAAACACCTATGGCGAGATTTTCGGGTCCGACGCTCTCCTCGATCCTATCGAGCAATCTTTTGCAGGCTCCGTACCGATGTGCGCCGACTGCGCTTACGAGCCGTTCTGTGGCTCCGATCCAGTATTCCATACCGCAACGCAGGGCGACTTTGTTGGCCTCAAAACGCGGTCGGGATTCTGCAATCGCAATATGTCGATCTTCAAGAGGCTGATCGACCTTATGGAGAGGGACGTTACCGCCCGAGAACTCTTTCTAAGTTGGGCGAATTAGGATGTTGCGACTGAGTGGCTTCGCTGTGTCAGCAAGCGTCGGTGATTTCTCACAGCGAGTGGCACTTAGGCTCGTGACGGGCCAAGCTGACCAAGCGCCTAACCGAGAACATGATGCGTATCTTTTCAAGGGGCAGACGTTTCATCCTGAATGCCAGTGGGTTGTCACCTTTGAGGAGCATCGGCCGGAAGCTGAGCGACTGTTTTCAGACCGACGACTAGTCGTTCTGCCCCACGAGTTCGACTACCTTAGCGAAGGAGACGTCATCCGCTTTGTGCCGGATCGAAAGGCAGTGCGTGTCCTGTTCAGAAAGGATGCCAACGCGAACTATTTCCTCGTAACGGAGCGGTGCAACCACCTGTGTTTGATGTGCTCCCAGCCACCCAAAGACGTTGATGATCGCTGGTTGGCGAGGGAGATTTTGGATGTGCTGCCCCTGCTGCCCGTAACGACCCCGTTTCTCGGGATCACTGGCGGTGAGCCAACGCTGGTGGGTGAGGACTTTTTTGACATTTTGTCATCAGCTCGTGACCACCTTCCGTCTACGCCGGTTCATATTCTTTCCAATGGCCGGACGTTCAAGGATCGGCAATTCGCAGAGCGCTATCAAGGGATTGGACATCCTCGTCTTTCGGTCGGCATACCGATCTATTCCGCCGACCCGGAAGTTCACGACTACGTGGTTCAGTCCAAAGGCGCCTTCGATGAGACCATCCGCGGGATCATGAACCTGAAGGCCGTCGGGGCTGAGGTTGAGATACGAGTTGTCGTTCACAAGCAGACCTATGAAGGTCTCGTCGACCTGTCAGATTTCATTTTTAGAAACCTCACCTTCGTAGACCACGTGACGTTTATGGGACTGGAGATCACTGGCTTCACAAGGGCAAATATGGATAAGCTCTGGATGGACCCGTACGACTATCGAAGTGAGTTGCGGGCGGCTGTGCAATATCTGGCTGCGGCTAGGATCAATGTTTCAGTCTACAATCACCAGCTCTGTCTTCTTGATGGCTCTATCCACAAGTATGCAAAGCGGTCGATTAGTGACTGGAAAAATGCGTACTTGAACGAGTGCACAAGCTGCTCCAAGCGCGCCGAATGTGGTGGCTTCTTTTCATCTAGCCACCTTGCACGAAGCTCCCATATCTCGGCGTTTCAAACAAAATAGAACATCAGATTGGTTGAAAATTACGAAAGCCGTTCGCCCGGTGGGATAACCTAGCCTAAATCTTAGAAATACAATCTGTGCGCTGCTGACTCGGATAGCGATTGGAGAGAATATGACCTTCGATTTTAAAAATGCGTCCAAGGCGGAGCTTCGAATTGAGTATAAACGTATCGCCGATGAAATCGGCGACGATCAATTTTTTACAAAGAAAGAGCTAAATCACCTTCCGGAGATTCTTTCAGACGGTGAGCAGGTATTGGCATTCACTTCTGGGCTCATGGACGGCGACACGTGGCTCATCACCCTGACAGACCGACGTATCATCTTTCTCGACAAAGGAATGATCTACGGCCTGAAGCAGGCCAGCATAGGCCTTGACAAGGTAAATGCTGTTAGCGGCAAAACGGGGCTCATCTTTGGTTCGATCACCATCGAAGACGGAGCTTCGCAGCGGCACATCAGCAACGTTTGGAAGAAGACTGTTGTCAAATTCGTCAATAAGGTTAGGGATGCACTGGAGCAGAGAAGGCAGCCAGCTCCAGTCTACAATCAACCGCAGGGTACCGACGTGGTGTCAATGCTTGAGCGTCTCGGCGCTTTGAAGGCGACCGGAATCATCACAGATCAAGAATTCGAACAGCAAAAAAGAAAAATACTGGCAGGATAATGGAATTTACAGGGGTCGTTGTCGGGATTATACTCTTCATCTCTATTTATTTTTGCGTCGGTATTACCCTGCGCTTCATTTGGGAGTGGTGGATACTCGTTATGTCGACCCCATCGCTTTTTGCGGCAGCTCTGCTGTACGGGTGGATTGGTGCACTTGTATCCATAAGCCTTTGGGCCTGGACGCTTACCTTGAACAACTCGTGGCACTCGAGTGCGGTGTATTTCAGAGGCGCAGATTGGCTTGATAGGCGGTTTAACTTCAAGGATACCTAGCCGCTGCGGTTCCTCGCGCCCAGAGCCGTTATGACTGTTGGCGGGGCTTTAGTGTTTTTATCGAGGAAATTCAATGAAAGTAAACGTCATCGGATTGACGGCAGCATTTCTACTCGGCTGCACCGCTTCCGCATACGCTGATTGCTTGGGTGAAAGCGACTACAGGGTCTGCACAGATTCCTATTCCGGCAAAAATGGGGATCAACATGTGAGATCGTACGATACCGAAGGAATAACTATTCGATTGACACCGAAACTCTTCGCTTTCCGAACGGAGGCCAAGAGGTCACCAGTAGCGATAGCGAAGGAAACTCCTACTCCATTCGCTCCTGGACAGACAGCACCGGAACTCATTCCGTGGACACTGAAGGCAACGAATGCACCATCACGCCATCAGGTACGATGATGGGATGCGGGGAATAGGTGCGATGCGATGAAGAAGTTCGGCGTCTTTGGCTGCACTGGTTGCGTAGCCGCCATTATGATAGGGTGGCTGCTCGGTGTGCGCATATTGGTAGTTCAACCGATCGGAGCCATTCCTGAGGGTGTAACTGCCATAGTATATGGGGTTCCGGATCTGCATCTCGTTGACAGTCCGGATGCCATCTGCCAACGAACCCAAGGGGGCGTCAGTCTCCTATGTAGAGGAATGACAGCTGCGGCAATTGCCAACCACGGCAAGATCCTTGCTCGGCTACCCTACAGCGAGATGCTTTTTCGTCTTAGCGGCGCTCCCGTTCTTGACCGGTAAGCCGGACGGCTTTCGATTTGCGCATATGTTGTTGTTGCACATCAGGGTATACTTGGAAGTGACACCAAAGCGTCGGGTTCAGCAGGGTTGCGCTGGGCAGCCCGGTCAGCGTCCGACACTTGCGGACGCTCCGTTATAAGACATTCCCTCTTCCTCTCGGGGGCGCGCGCGCCACTGTTCGACCCGCTCGTCGACCCATCCTACGAATGGAGGCCAGGACTTCGACTTCTGGCCGTTTATGGACCGGCCGCTGGGTTGCTTTTCGGCATCGACACATCAAGAAGCTTTGGACGCCTACGAGGTAGTGGCAGCTCGCTGAAGCGCCTAGCTCGCCTAATCACTTCGGATAAGATCGTGGTAAAGCGAGAGATATACGAAGCTCCGCCAAACGGGGGGTGCGGCTCGCAGCAGCAACAAATTTGCGTCAGGCTTCACGGAAGCTCTTGAAAAGATATGCCGAGCGCAAAGACCATACCCAGCCGTGGGACATGGCCGGTGCAGTTGGGGGTGCTTGTGGGGCTTAACCGCACCGGCCACTGCGGGAAGATATAGGGACCCCCACTCCTCTGCCTAAGATATAGGCATATTATCAAGCGAGCAAATTATCTCGCAATGCCACCTTGAAGGCTCAACCGCGAAGCCAACTTAATTCCGAGAGAGCGGACGGAACTGGTGAGCGCTTTGTCGAACCCCGGAAGCAGTGAGCATCTTTGGGCATTGGACCTTGCCGACCTGCGCAAGGAGTTTGGAAAGTTTCGTCAAGAGCGCGGGACAACGCCCCTTGAGTGGGACGAGCACACCAAGCTGTTCCTTGAAGAACGACGGGAACGCCGCCGGGAACCGGATTTGTCCGAGCCGTTGGGGAATGGCTAGGCTAGCGTCGCGATCATCATTCACCTTCCGGCGTGGGGGTCTTGTTGTCAGCCCGTCGAACGCATGCACACACACCCCCCGGAACTTTTGCCGGGTCGCCGTGTTCGTTGGTGATGACGAAAATTGTTGACCTTGGACCGCCTAAGCCCGGCAAGCCACATGACGCTGACTGGCCGGAGCATTTCCATGCGTGCCCCATCTGCGGCCAGCAGGTAGACCGACACGACTTCCGGCAGGTGATGTGGCACGAGCAGCCCGATCACGAGCCGCTCGATCTCAACCAATAAAAAGCCTGCCGCCCTTCCGGCCGCGCGGGCGGACGACAGAGACGTCACACCGCAAGCCTCACCAGCAATGGAACAATCGGCCATCACCGTCGCGGCCCTGAGGGTACCCAGCCGCAGGAGGTCCTAAAGCCGCACAACCTTGTCGAGATGCAGGCGTATCCGCTGGCCTTCTGCGAAGGCCAGTGCGAACGATTCCAGGGCGAATGAGCGTGTAATTTCCTGGTCAGTTTCAATGATGCGGACGACCCATTCGCCACTGGCTCCGACCACTTCCACGCAAGGCGCGGCCTTGCAGATTGGCACCACGTTGCCCATCACGTCCTCCCTACGAAAAGCAATGGCGAGTCGACTTAAAACCGTCGTAGCCGGTTGATCAATAACAATTGCTTGTTCGGATCGGACGAACCAACCTGGATGGGCAATACGACCGGGGGCTAATGCCACTTCGGTCAGGCGAACCCTCCGGGGAACCTACCGTGAGATAACCTCTGCTTCAGGTCGTTGGCATTCAGGATGGCGGCCAGCTCTTCGGCATACTCCATCGGGAAGGTCGACAGATGGGTGGCCCGCTACAATAGCCGGGAGCCCGGTGAACACGTCGAATACCGTCCACGTCCCATCCGGTTCCTGCCTTTCGTCGTACCGCAGAGTTGCCATGAGGGGATCATATAGTCACCCTTAGGTGTTGGGAATATTTGGTCCACGGAGGCTCGCGATCCGGAGCGCTGATTTCGCCGCTTTGAAGATTGCCGATCTCGTCGACAGAGATCAGGCCGCTCAATCTGCGATCGAACTTTATGGGATGGAAGCACCGACCGCCGTGGCGCACTGCGCTTTGGAGGCGCATTTCGACGGTCGACCAGATGACTACCGCTTTTGGTGCGATGTCTTTCACCAACTGAGAAAACCAAACTGACGGAACTTTGCCGCAGCATCTTGTTCGGTCGCGCATGGCTAGAATAGCCGACCTTGGACCGCCTATCCCCGGCAAGCCACACCAACCGCAGGACTGTGACGATCGATTTCACGCATGCCCGATCTGCGGTCAGCAGGTCGACAAACGCGATTTCCGCCAGGTGATGTGGCACGAGCAACCAGATCACGATCCAATTGAACTGGATCAGTGAGGCAGGAACAACTTGGCAGCCTTCAGGGCCACGTCACACTAGGAATGAAAGCGCGGGCCGGACCCTTTGCCGCCGGCCGGCAGCGGTAAGGCATCCTCACGAGCGCTGCGGTGGACCAACTTTTCCATTTACGCGTTGTTCCTAAAGCAAATGAAAGGTCATGTCCCATCAGGTGGTGTAGCTCGGCGGTAGCGAAGCCGCTCACGAGCGCGCCGTTAGCAGCGCTGTAGCGAGCGAGCGGCGTGTGGGTGGTCATCGGCGCTTTCCGGTAGGGTTTGGTTGTTGACGCCAACCCATTTCGGAAGGACCACCGATGACCGACGACATGATGAACCTGCGCACTCGTGGAGAAGACCCCGGAGCCGATCTGCTGCGGGAGATGATCGGGCTTTGCCGCCGAGCGACTGATGGAAATGGAGGTGGGCGCGGCCACCGGCGCCAGCTATGGCGAGAAGAACCCGCTGCGGCTCGCCCAGCGCAATGGCTACCGCGACCGGGACTGGGAGACGCGGGCCGGCACGGTCGAGCTGCGCATCCCGAAGCTCAGGAAGGGAAGCTACTTCCCAGGTTTCCTCGAACCGCGCCGCATGGCCGAGAAGGCGCTAACCGCCGTCATCCAGGAAGCTCATGTGCAAGGCATCTCGACCCGGTCGGTTGACGACCTGGTCCATGGGTATGAGCGGCATATCCAAGAGCCAGGTCTCGCGGCTGTGCGAGGAGAGGCGCGGGTCCAGTGTCTTGGCGGGCGCGATCGACGACCTCATTATCGACCTGTCGACGCTATCATTCGTCGCCGATGCTTACGGAGACCGCATCGCGAAGGCGGCGCGCATGCTGGCTCGAAAAAGACTATTGAAGATCAAGTTGCTCGCACCTCGTCAGAGCATCGGAGCGGCCAAATAGAGATTGGTGGTCGCTACGAAAAACGTGTCGACCTGCTCGGTGCTCCGAGCGCATCGAAACCTCTCGCCATCATCGGTTCCGTACGGACGAAAGAGCCGCCTGACCCTGCGACCAGATGAAAGCTTGGACTTGCGGCAGACCGCAAGCAGTTGGAGCTTGAATTGCCGACACACTCTCAGGAACCGTTGCCGGGATCGCACTCCATTGGTCGTCGGCCCAGATCCGGCGCGCGTCGCTTAAGGTGCCGGTCGAATATGGCCAGCTTCGCTTCGTAGCCGATCCGCACTCTGGACCTGCAGCTATCGCAGCTGAAACCGGCAATCGTTTTCAGCCAGGATCCCCTTCTCACCATTGGGCACGAACAGGAGGGGCATTGGAATTCTATCGGTACGTCGCGCAGTTCATTTGATAGAGGCACTGTGCATGTTCTCCTCAGCGGCACGGCCACTGCAACAAAGTAGAAGGAGAAATGTTTCCGGCTTCGGCCATTTGCGCGAAAGAATCGGACCTAAGTCTAAATGGTGAGCGGCCTGAAACCCATTCGCCTTGCTATCGGCCTTTGCGTCGGAAAATGAAATAGCGAGGGTGATCGAAGGCGGCCCCGGGCGTGAGGCTGGCAAGTGGGGCCAAGACAGCGGCGGTAAAGCGGAGCCTGTGGCGATCAAATAACCGGTTCGCCCAGAATCTCGTTCACCCAGCTCATAGTTCTCAGCCCGTATGCCATTCCTGCGCAGTCGGCAAACCAGTCGAAGACACTCATGTCACGGCCTGTGACGCATTGAAGGATTTCGATCGCTGCGCCCGTTAAAGCAAGTAGAACCGCCAGCCGGACCACCTGTTGGGGCCAGCCGAGGCTACCCAAAGCCGACAAGGT
Organism: Mesorhizobium sp. M0030; assembly: GCF_040323695.1. Classification (NCBI taxonomy): domain Bacteria; kingdom Pseudomonadati; phylum Pseudomonadota; class Alphaproteobacteria; order Hyphomicrobiales; family Phyllobacteriaceae; genus Mesorhizobium; species Mesorhizobium sp. M0030. The sequence continues at coordinate 14,445 of NZ_JAMYVE010000001.1, forward strand.
GGCGAACGCGGCGGCGTGGTTGAGCTTGTCGTGATGAGACGTAAGGGCCAATCCGAGGGCGTGCAGCAAGTGGTCTGGCAATAGCGCGAGCAACAGGACGACCGCCAACGTGGAGAGAAAGGCAGCCCTTGCCATGCGCTGATAAAAGCTCCACTGCGGCAATCTATCCGCAGCACTCCCGGTTCCTAGTTCTCGCTTCCGATACTGGTGCACTAGGCAGAGCTCCAACCTGCATCTGAGCTACGAGCGCGAACAACTGGCATGCTTAACAGGCCTCCTGATGTCATCAGGAAGTTGCATGAAACAGCCTATGTCACTCTGGATGGTTCCATAGGGCGCTGCGAATGTCGCCCTCCATTGTGATGAGGCCGAGGGTTTCCTGCCGAAAAGACGCGGCGGAATAGGCGAGCCATTGGTACCGCTTGCGCCCAGGTGCGATGCGTATCGTGCCGGGCACGGCTGGGCTGGAGCGGAACTCTTTCCAGCCTTGGCCCGGCTGTCTTTTGCACCCTGATGTTGGGCAGCCGGGCCGACTCCCTTCTGAATTCAATTATCGTCGGCGTGGCGGCTAACAGACGAAACCGTTATTTAGTCTGGTCATCCCTGCCTTGGTGATCTCGCCTTTACAGATTCTAATCCTGGACGCTAAGCCAGCAGCGGCCACTCGCTGCTGTCCAATCAACAAGCTCCAAACATCAGGTTGCGCTTGTATACAAAAAAAGCCGGCCACCTTTCGGCAGCCGGCCAGTGCAAACAAGGAAGGGAACGTTGCACTGATGGGGCAGTGCACCGTCCGAAGCGTTTCCAGGCGACAATGTTCCACCGATGAACAAAGAAGGCTTCACCGCCAGCGCACAATCCCCTTAGCCGCGCTGTGTTGCCGTCGCCTAGTGTCTAAAGGCCTTTAACCAGCCAGGGATCGGTGTCGTATCCGAGGCGCGGCTTTTCCGGCGTTCCACCGGCCGGCAATTTGGCGGTTCCGGTCGGCCTGCAGTCCAGCTCGAGCACCTGCTTCTTGGCCGAGTGCTTCGTAGAGCAAAGGTCCGTGGCGTCACTCACCACCACCTTCTTCTCCTTGGCAACAGCGACACCAGTCACAGCGATCACGATCGCCGCGCAAAACACAGCTACTCTCATCATACTCCCCACGTTGTGCCTCCCCAAAAAGGCTGAGCCTGACGTTACGGCACATTTAAATTAGCGCAAGCGAATATTAGCTGCCTAGTCCCTTCACATCGGCTCTGGTCGCCTCCCCCTTGCTGCCGGCGCCTTGCGATACCGGCAGCGCGATATGGTAGGATGGGCGCATGCCTGCTCATGATCGGAGGGCCGATGTTCATGACTTGAGCTCGACATGGCAGAGGGCTGCAACCGTCAAGTTTCCCAGGTCGTCGTGGCGATGAACGATCGCGTCGAGGATCGCTTAATAAGCGGCGTTTACTAGGTTCCGCTGGTCTAGCCCTACGCGATCACACCATAACCACGTGATGACAAATCAGCCATGTGTGTGGCGCGGCGGGCCTGTTCCGCTTGTGGCCGGCGCCTACCCACCCGGGTTCCCCAACCATGGCGTCGGCCATTTTCGTTCTCTCAGCGATTATAAGCCTTTGCTGTAGGCCTATGTGTTGGCTGGACGGTGAGATCGCTGTTAGATCGCCTCGTTCGTTTGGATGTTTCGCTGGCGTTGGGAGGAGGCGCATATGTTCGCCAGCCGGCGGATACCACACCGCCCCACCGGTCAGGCCCAGCGCGCCCGCTGCAAAGTCCCGCAGACGGCTGCTGGGCCGCTGGCGGGCAGCGGCTACTTGCTGACGATCCAATCCACCAAGCCAGTTTCGATCAGCTCGAACCAATCGTGCACCAGGGCCTTGGCTAAATCGCGCCATTGACACTCAGGCGTACGGGAGACGGCAACAGTAGAAGGGTCGGCATCTTCCCAGCCTCGCGCCACGTCATCGCGATGACGTTGACGAAGGCGCATCAGCAAGGTGGCCGTAGTGGCCGCTTGAGCGATATCTATGGGCGTTGCAACCATCGCAGCCTCCCTCAAAGCGATGGCAAACCCCTCACTAGTAAGCCCGCTCAGACTCTCTCTGCAATCAAAAAAAGAGTTGTCCTCGCTCCCTGTTCTGTCATCGCAATGAAGGACGACATCTTCGAGCACCCGCAGCACACCTGTCGCATGGAAAAAGCTGTAGGCGTTTATAGGTGCTTGGGGAATCCGCCGTTTGTTTGCGTTGTGGAGCGGGACAAAGCAAGTTACTCACTCAGGCTGGCTACCGTGAAGCGGGGCACCAGCCCGACTTCCACGCGTTGCCGTGGGAAGCTGAACACAGGGCCGTCAAAGAAAGGCAAGGTGGACGCGACGGCGCTCGCTGAACGCATTCGGGCGCCGGCTGCGTTCGCGTTCACACCCGGCGCTATGTCGCTTCTAGGCCCGCTCTGTCGCTACTTTGTGCGCAGCATATTGTGGGAACTCTGCCTCGCCCACGCACTCAGTGGCTGACCAGAACGAGCGCATCATCGGCCTAACCGTTTAGGCTGTAGAATTTGTGTGTGCGCTCGTATCGAGATGCGGGTGATGTCGCAGCCGAAACGCGCTGCTTCCTTCTCGATCCGCCCCATCAGTTTGGCGCCGATACCAGCACTGCGCATCTCGGCGTCGACAACCACATGGTCGGCCTACGCCCACTTTCCGCCCATACCCGGTTTGCTGATAGAGCGGGTAGATAGCCGCGATCTCTTCGAGCTCCATGGCTGAGTGTCGATGCCTATGTCGGCGAGGTGATGAGTGCGGCCTTGCCGCCGAACACCAGCCCCAACTGGGCAGTCGCATCGCTCGACATTACGGGCGATGCAGCCACTGCGAAGGTCGAGGACGAATTTGGAACCACAAGGTTCACCGACTATCTTTCTCTGCTCAAGATCGCAGGAGAATTGAAGATCCTTAGCAAACTCTACCACCTTCACTAATACGACCGTCCAGATCAGAGGCCAAATACCGCAAAACTGACCAACCTGTCGTAGGTCTCCCAGCGCCTTTAGAGCTTGAGCTCAGTCCTTAGCGCGTCGATTCGCTTCGAGGCCTCGGCTTTGCTTAGATCTTCGGCGTAGCTTCTGTCGTCGCCCGCCTGCTCACATAATGTTTTCAAGTAGGAAGCTTGCGACGGAGTCATTGGCTCGTCTCCCGTCGTCCATTCGTCAGGATCCTTGCTGATAGCTTCGCCTTTGGCTCGGGGTGTAGTTTGCATGACGCTCTCCATGTTGGGAACGGCACAACGCATTTGATCTGCTTTTGTTCCACATGCCTGAAGTGTCTGAGATTGCGATGGCAGGGGTGTTCACGAACGCAAGTTTACCCGTGCTGGAAGAATCCGACGAGATTGCTTAGCTTCCGCTCGCGGTCGCCAACGATGAACTCAACGCCAACTCGAGACATCGAAGACCCTCCGCGCCCGCAATTTACCCCAACGGTGAGGAGACGCCCCATGAAAGCAATCGTAGCGACGGACCTGACTGCAGGAACGGCCGGGATGAAGTTGGTGGAGCTGCCCGAGCCTCGGGCGGCAATTAACGACGTGGTCGTACAGGTTCATGCGGCAGGATTCGTCAACACCGAACTGGAGTGGCCCTCGACGTGGGCCGACCGAGCCTTCCGTGACCGGACCTCTTCGATCCTCGGCCACGAACTGGCTGGTGTGGTCACTGCGCTCGGCTACGGCACTACGGGGCTTTCTATAGGTCAGCGGGTGTTCGGCCTCGCGGACTGGCATCGCGACGGCACCCTCGCCGAGTATGTTGCCATGGAGGCCCGTAACCTCGCGCCGCTGCCCGGCGATGTCGACTTTACGGTGGGCGCTAGCCTGCCGATCTCCGGCCTAACCGCATGGCAGGGGCTGTTCCAGCATGGCCGCATCAAGGCCGGGCAGAGCGTTCTCGCGCATGGCGCTGCCGGTGCCGTCGGTTCGATGGTGGCGCAGCTTGCCAGGGAGGCCGGAGCCTATGTGATCGGCACCGGGCGGGCCGCCGACCGCCAGAAAGCGCTCGACTTCGGTGCAAATGAATTCCTCGACCTCGCAAAAGACACCCTTGAAGATGTCGGCGGCGTCAATCTGGTGTTCGATGTCATCGGCGGCGATGTCCAGAAGCGATCCGCAACGCTCGTCCGGGCCGGAGGTATCCTTGTCACAGTCGTCGGACCAACGGATATTCGACCTGCAGACGGCTTGGCGGTTGACTTCGTCGTCGAGGCTGATCGAGCCCAGCTTTCTGAGATAGTGCAGCGGATCCGCGATGGACGACTGCGGACGAACATCGGCAAGGTTTCGAGCTTGGATGATGCCATCGGCACCTTCAACTCAACGGACCGACGCGCGGGCAAGACCGTTGTCCGCGTTCGTCCGTGAGAACTTGGGAGAGAGGCGGGCCCTCGCTCCTTATGGTCGCGTCGGCAGCTGACACGGTGAGGTGCAAATCAGCGCCTGTCGCGGGATTTAGCCATCGTAGGGCGGTGTTTGCGGGAACCTACTTTGTACGTTTCCGACTCTTGCCTTTTTCGGAAAGTGACCCACAGAATAGCTGATTGAGGTTCTATCTCTCTGGGAGGATGGGATGGACATTCAAGCACCTGTTCGGCCTACGCAGCAAACGGCCAAGGAGCTGGTCCGCGAGGTCCTGTTGGGCTCTCAACCCGGCGACATTATTTCCGTCAAAGCGACCATTGTAGCGGTCCGTGAGCGCGGCGGCGATCTTCTCGAAACTGACTGCCAGTTAGTCGAAATGATCGTTCGTGCAGCCTCAGCTTGGGGACTGTTCATCGCCTTTGACGTTCGAGAGGCGTGATGCCCCACCGTTGGTTCAACCCTCCAGTTTATGTGAAGACCGAGCGCCCGGGACTTCGCCTTGGCGTCAACCGGGTTGATGCCGCCGCCGAGGAGCTCCTAAAGTGGTCCAATCGTGGCCCCAAGTGGAGGCTGGCGGCCGAGGCTTGCCTATCTGCGATGGATGGCAAAATGCCGGGTAATGACTTCCGGCTGCTGTTCGAAGCCGCGGCCGATGAAGAGGAGATGCTGCTGCCGGATTAACAACGCTATACGACGAGCCCATTCGGGTCTGTTCGCGTTGCGAATTCACCGGCGCAACGGGCATTTATGCTGTCCGTCTCCGTCGTCAAACTTTAAAGTGAGACACTAACGAGCGACGACCTAGATGGACAGTTATTCGCCGGTGCGCGTACCATATAGGGCCGCGGGTGACCGATGGAGGTCACATGGTTGATGAAGAGCATCGCCGCGAACGGAGGCAGCGGGTGCTGAAAGGCGCCTCAATCATCAGCGGAATCACAAACTCCGAGATCAGTTGCACCATTCGGAACCAAAACAGTGGCGGAGCTGAACTCAAAGTCCCGGTGGAATCGCGTGTCCCCGAGCGGTTCGTGCTTTACGTGCCGACCGACGGCGTTGCCTACCAAGCAGTTCTGCGGTGGCGCAGGAACGACCTAATCGGGGTTCAATTTATAGGAGCGTGCCAAAGCCGCGTCTCCACTATGGCTAAGCCTATGCCCGGGATGCACAGACTCGGGAATTTGGACATTCTCCGGCGCTCCACACGTGTTCCATGGCAGTCATACTTTAGAGGTTACCCCCCGGCGAACCTTCGCTTCAGGTCGACACGGTGAGAAGGCTGACGAGATCGCGGGAATATTCCTCGTCCAGATATTCAGCCGGAGCGCCCACACGTTCAGGTTTCGTCGGGTTTCTTCCTGAGGCCGTATCTTTGAGAAGTGACTCCGTTGCTAGGTCATTCTGCGGTTCAGTTCTCAAGCAGCGATTCGACATCGTGTGGGAGTGCATGTTCTTGAGCAGATTCGGTTCCAAGTATCGCGAGGGGTTGGCTCAGCGGCTGGTGAGCGACCCAGCAGGCTCAGAAACCGGCACCCGTCTGCGCAGGCCTATGATGCAGATAGGTAGAGTCAAAATCTGCGGCGCGAACGAGCCCTGCCCAGTCGGGCGCATGAAAACGCGAGCCAAGGGTAGATATCAGACCGTCGCGTCTAAGGTCCTGAAGCACTCGGTTCACGTGCACGGAGGAGAGGCCAAGTGCGTCGCCAAGTGCAGCCTGCGTTATGGGGAGATAGGCCACATGATCTTCAATGCGACCGACCGAGCGAAGGCGGACAATAAGTTCGCAAAGAATGTGAGCCATACGAGAGTAGGCGTCGCGCCTTCCGACGTTGGTGACCCACTCTCGATAGATCGCCGCATCGATCACAGTGGAGCGCCAAAACACTCTCGTTATCGAAGAGTGCTGGTCGCAAACGGCGCGAAGTTCGTCGTGCCGCATGAAGCCCACCCTAGCGGGCATGAGAGGGGTGAAAGTGCAATCCATGACCGACAAATGCAAACCATGCAGGTCGGGAATGTCGCCCGGAACAAAAAAGGAGGAGATTTGACGCTTCCCCTCCCCGGTTAGTTTGATCGACCCTATTAAGCCTTCAAGAACGACGAACGAAAGGCTCGGCTTATCGCCCTCGCGCAGAATGTCTTCGTTGGCCTGATATCTCTTCTCCTGAATCGAGATGTTCCCCAAGGTCGCAATGTCTGATTCTGCGAGTTCCGAGATGGCTTGGAGCTTGCGGATCAACATTTTGAAAGAATGATCATGTGCCATCAAGAACCTGTTCGTGTTTGCTCCCAACTTTTAGTTGGCGCTAATGTTCCCGCTGCCTAGAGGAGACGAAGGCCAATGGTCAGTGCGTCGATGATGCGCGCAAAGTTCAGCTGTCCTCAATCCTTTTCGCCTGCCGCAACCTAATTCGAAACGGCTGGATCACAACCTGCTTTCCACCGGATTAACGAGTGCTATTGCGCGCCAGGAACCTTAAGAGTTCGCAGCCGTTCAACTGTTGGGGCGCACGAAGCAGGCTTCAATGTCATCGGGTTCCGTGCTGATCATGGAGACGTCGAGAACTCTCTCCGGGAGGCCGGGTTCGAGGTGGTCGCCGGCTTAAAAGGGCCTTCAAGCGATTGCGACTTTCGATCGTGAGCCGGAGCGAGTTGTGGCTCTCCTGACAGATATCAGACTTGGGGACGGCCCAAGCGGGTGGGATGTGGCCCGGCACCTCCGAGGCGCCGATCCTACTATGCCAGTTATATGACAGCGTTGGTCGATGCCATGGCCTGCTACGCAATTGACCGACATCAAATCGACATCCTGTCTCTCGGCTGCGTTGAATTGGAGTTCGCCTTCACCAAGGACCAAATCGCCAAGGGCGGTATCAGGCACTGGCGCGAGATCATTTCTGCCGCCATGCGCCTGCAAAGCCAGAATGCACTGGGCCAAGCTGGGCTGCTGGTAGGACGAGACCGTCTACTACGCGTCGACGGAGCACCTATGAAGTCTAATCCGATCGACCTCGACGACTACACCGGTCCGCCGCAGAGTTACCTGTTATTGCTGCCTCACTGGTCAGCAACATGAGGAACGGCTGGCCGCGCTTTTCGTTGCGCCGCGTCCACCCTACAAAGCGGTGTATGGGCCAAGGTCTCAGGACCCGTAAATAGCCACCTGTTCTTCGCACGATGTCGGCTTTCAGAAACCGCCTAAAGCGATCCCGATATTGAGCGCAATGGCCATCCGTTCTGATTAAGTCGTCTTGGCCAGCCGTGGTCTTCACTCGACCCCGCATGATGAGGTATGACCAAGAAGGATGTAGACTAAACCGGAAGAGACAAGGTGCAGGTGCAAGGCATTGAGAGAAATAGCAGGAACCGAACCAATCCACAGGAATATTTTGTTGGTATTTATGTTGGTAGCAGATGCGGCTAACATTCCCCTAAGTATCTGAAACCAAAACGGGATTTTCTTCACTTGAATTCCGCCTCTGGGCACCATCACCCTAGGGTCCATTCCGGACACATAGCTGAGCAATGCCTCCGCGCTGCACATCGCGGTGTCAGCGCCGCCAGTGAGTTGAACTCCGCCTGCAGCCATCCGAAACGCCGCGCCGATTAGCGCCGGTTATTTCAGTCCGAACTCGACCGGCGTCGGCTGACCGCCGGCCGGCCCATCGAACAGCAGAAGCGCGCGCAGCCTGCCATCGGCCTCGCCGAGCGGCAGCAGCGCTTCCGGCTTGATCTCGGCGCCATAGCCTTCGAGATCGAGAAGCTTATCGGCCTGATCGCCATCGGAGAACACTGAGTAGTCGCCGAGCTTGATGGGCTGGCCTTCGGGCGGGTCGTTGACGGGACCGGCGAGCACGAGCAGCTTTCCCTGATAGGCGAGAAGATCGCGCACGCCGCGCGCATGTCCCTCGCCGTCGACTCCGAGTTCCAGCTTCAGCAGGGTCGCGCCGCCCGGCCCGTGATCGAACAGCATGCCGAGCGGCACCGACAGGATGACGGCCCGGTTGCCCTCCAGAACCGGCCCGCGCAGCCCCGCCAAAAGGGCGCCGTCGCGCACCGCCACGCCCTCTATGGTGAGGCCGTTTTCCTCAAGCGGGCTTTGGGCGAAGGGCGCGAGCTCGGGCTGGGCGCGCACGATTGCCGGCAGTTCCGTCGATCGCCTCTTTTCCGGCTCGGCCATGAGCTTGCCGGTCGTCATATCGATCGAATCGGGCGCAAAGCGAATGCGGAAAATCTCACTGCTCGCCATGACCCTCGCCTCGACCTCGGCGGCGGCGTCGACGCCGGATTCATGGCGCGGCCGGCCATGTGAACCTATGACATAGAAGGCTCCGCCGGCGAAGGCCACGCCCTCGGCGTCCAGTTCGAGAGGCTTGCCGACGAAACTGTCGTCGATCAGCCGCACGAAATCCCCGGCGATCAGCTTACCGTCCTGCAGGATGATGATCTGTGCCCCTTGCGTCTCGTCATCGGCAATGAGGCAAAGCCGCGGGAAGCCACTTTCCGTCGCGCAGGCAATGCCGCTCACATCCTTGGAATTCTTGCTCTCCGATCCCTCGAGATTCTTCGGCTTGCCTGTCAGCTTGCCCTGGATCGTCCAAGGTTGCGGAGCCTGCGCAAGCGCCGCTCCGCTCCAGCCAACCGCCAGGCACGCAGCCACAAGCGAGGCGCTTAGTTTGCGAGAGTCAATCGACCATGTCATGGCGCTCAATCCATCCGCCCGCCCGTCAAGAACATGCCAAACGCGCGATGCGGCACAGCCGTCGGGAACGGGTGGAGCAGACGATTGACTTGCTTTGTCCGTTTTGAACAGCTTCTTCCGAGCGCGTCGTATTTAAACGGGATCCTGCGACGCACTTCAAGTCTTTGTCTCGATACACGCTCAATTCCTTCCATGGCATTCAGGTATTTTCGAAGACGCTGAAATAGCCACTGGATTTTTACAATAGATCAAAGTAACCTTCTCCTGTCGGCTTCTCACTTTTGAATGATCGTTGTCTATTTTCGTGCGGCGCAGTAGCACTGTGCTGGGCAAATTCTGATATTTATGGAGGCACTGGCATGTCAGGCATTGTGCGCGTGTGGATTTTTGGAATGTCGGTGCTTTTCCCGATCGCCATGAATTCGCCGAGTGCCGCGAAATCGCTCGAATGTACCTATGAGGGGCAGGCTGGCGTCGATGGCAGCCGGCTTATCGAAATCAACACAGAGCATTCGAACTATTCTTACCAGATGGTCGCATCAAACCCCGAAGATCTTGAGGCAGAGGGCAGCACTTCCTCTGACGCCACATTCGTTGAACTGGACGGCGCCCTCGCCGCTCTCGTTCATGTGAAAGGTTTGATGCAAGCGGGCGAAATCACCACCGAGACGCCGGCCCTCACAATTTTTTACGCCGGAGCGGACGGTAAGTTCGTGGAGGTGACGGACGGGGCCATCGCCAAGGGTACCTGCGTGGCCGGCAATGGCGAGGAGGCTGCACGGCAAGAGGCGCCTTCCGATACTTCTGATCCTTTTTCAGCGCCTTGGGAAAATTCGCAGAACGCAATCGTGCTCGATCCGTTCAAGGGCAACGGCATCGTCTGGCACAAAGTAAAGACGGACCGGCGCGTCGCCGCGGTTATTCACAAGGCGACGCAGGGGCTCGGCAGAGATTCCGCATATGCCACCCGCAAAGGCGAGGCAAAGGCGCTCGGTCTCAAATGGGGCTCATACCACCTCCTGACAAAAAGCGACGTTGACCGGCAGATCAGCAACTACCTCCAGGTGGTCGGAAACGATACGACAGAGACCCATGCCGTTGATGTGGAATGCCTTTCCACGTCCTCAGACTGCCAGGATGGAACGTTCAAGGTCACTTTCGTGCAGATCGAGAGCGCGCTTCGCAGGATGAAGTCGGAGACTGGACGGTTTCCGCTGCTCTATGTGAACCATTCCGTCGCCAAAGAGCTCTCCCGCCACTGGCACGGCTCGACCGAGTTCGGCGGCGTCCCGCTCTGGTATGCACGCTTCAAGCGGCACGTAACCGACTTCCCCGAAGGGCCTTGGCACGGCTACACGCTCTGGCAATTCTCCAGCGAGATAAACTGCTCTGCTGCTTCCTGCCCATACCGAGTACCGGGGACCGACCCTGACATGGACCTAAATGTCTACGGGGGGACCGTTGCGGCACTTCAGGCAGCGTGGCCTCTCGATCATTGAGTAGGCCGGGAAGCCACGGCCTGTGCCCCACAGCACGATTTGAACTGACTTGAGCGGTGGCCGCTCAAGCCTAGGCGTCGCGTTCAACGAGGATATCGGCCTCGATCGCCGCATTGACGAAGGCAGCGCGGGCATAGTGCGCCTCTTTCAGGCCTTCGAGAACGCCGAGGCAGGCCTTGCGGGCGGCGACGTGATAGCGGCCCGTCTTCGCGGGCCAGCGGTTCATCAGGATGTCGGCGGCCTGCGCCACGCGTAGATGGTGTTTCCGGACCTGCCGAGCGCCACGCGAACCGGCTCATCGACATGCTGGTCTTGCATGCTTCCCCTCCCGAACGCGATCGCGAGTCAATTCGGCATGCACTGAAATGGTTCCAGAAACGAAAGAAGCCCGCCAGCCTGAGCCAGCGGGCTTTCTGTTGATCAGCAAGTCTCGCGCTCAGTGGAGGTCTATATCAAGTCTCGTCAGTGGATGGCGGAACGTCAATGGTTCCGCCGCCACCTGACGTAGGCGAAGCAACATGCGCCGCAAGTTTGCCCTTCCGGTGCAGGACCGGCTTTTCGTATACTTCTTTCATTGAAATATGCCCCAAGGCCCAAACGCCCGGCGCAACCCGCGCCTCCATCAGCCCAATGTCAAGCAAATACGAAAACCGGCGCAACGCGAATGACAGGCTTGCCGCGATAGGAGATGGCGGCGTCCAACATTTGCCGCCCAATGAAATCACTTTGCGCCCATCGGCCAAATGGCGGATTCGCTTTGCTTGGTGATCCCCTCCACCTAGGGCAAACTGCCTGCCGGGGCTGCAGGAGGAGAAATGCGAGCACGCGCAGCTACGATCGGCGATCTCGAAAGTGTCTTCCGTGATCTGTCCACGCGGATGTCGGACGAGTATGTGGCCGCCGGCAAGGACAGCAAGGTCGCCTACGACAATCTGATGATGAATTTGAAGGAAGGCCGAGCGCACGCGCTGGTCGAGGGCGACAAGACGGTGGCGATCGTCGCCTGGCACGAGAACAGCGACGCCGCCGACACGCTGTTTGCCGCGCAGGAGGGTTTCTTCAGCGCCGCGACGGTCCGCTTCTGCAGGCGCCACATCCGCCACATTCAGGCGCTGGCCGGCAACCTTCCCATCCACTCGCGCAGCTGGCTGCAGCGGGCCGACGTCGGCAAATGGTTCCGTGTCATCGGTTATGTCGAACGCGGCCGAGAGAACGGCGCCACTGTGTTCGAATTGCCGCCGGCACGGGGAGCGTCAGCTGCGCGGGCTGCCTAGGGCTGCGCACCCACGGATGCCATCACGGAAAAGCCCCCGCCAGGATGGCGATGGGCCAATATCGCCTGCAATGGGCTCATATCGGGGGCTCAGATATCGGGCTGATCCAGCGCCTCGAAAATCACCCGTTCCAGCGGACCGAGATCCTCTTCGATCTCGCTGACCTCAAGGCCTAAATGCCGAGCATCCAGGGCAGCTCGCGTGGTTAGGGTTCGAGCCGTTGCCTTGTCGGCAGGCAGTTCGCCCGGCAGGTGCTCGTGGATCCAGCCCTGCAGGAAATCAACGCCGCGCTCGCTCATCGATTTATCCCTTCCCTTATCTGGGGGATCATTCCCCCAGAATGACCCCAGAAGCGACGATCTGAGCCGTCAGGCTGGTGAGCCTGCCTCGCTTCACGAGCGTCGGCTTTTGGTAGATTTTCTTCATGGCGGTGCCTTTCGCGACAAATCGCTCGTCGGCAACAACGTCCGTCGCGGGGCAGCGTTCCATGGCGGGCTGTTGAGCCCGACCCCCTGACACATCGTATTTGAGAACAGCCCCGCTCCCGCGACCCGTGATGTTGATGCCGCGGCAGGTTGCGAAGCCAATGCGGGGCGTGGCATTTGTCGATGCCGATCATTGGGATGGCAAGCAGGACATGGCACGGCCACCAGACATCGCCCGACACCAGGCCGCCAAGGCAGGCGTTAGCCTGAACCGGGCGCTTTCCAAACTCGGCCTGTGTTCGCGCAAGCAGGCCGAGCTGCTGATAGCCGAAGGGCGCGTGCGGGTTGGCGGCAAGGTGGTGCGCGATCCGTCGCTGCGTGTCGATCTCGGCCGCGACCGCATCGCTGTCGACGGCGAGCAGATCGTCGGCGAGGCAAAAGTCTACCTGATGATCAATAAGCCGCGCGGACAGGTCACCACGCGCGATGACCCGCAGGATCGTGGCACCGTCTATAACTGCCTGGTGGAACTGGAGTTGCCTTTCGTGTCGCCGGTCGGCCGCCTCGACAAGGCCAGCGAAGGCCTGTTGCTGATGACCAACGACACGCGCTGGGCCAACCGCCTGCTCGATCCGGCCTCGCATGTCGCCAAGACCTATCATGTCCAGATCGGCACCGCGCCCGACGAAGCGATGCTGGCGCGCTTTCGCGACGGAGCGATCGTCGACGGCGAACTGCTGACCGCAAGTTCGATCGAACTGCTGCGCAGCGGCGGCCGCACTGCCTGGCTGGAAATCGTGCTCGACGAGGGCCGCAACCGCCAGATCCGCCGCCTGCTCGGGGCATTCGACATCGAGGTGCTGAGGCTGGTTCGGGTGGCGATCGGCGGTTTGCAGCTCGGCGAACTCGCCAAGGGCAAGGCGCGGCATCTGACATCGGAGGAATTGGCGGTGCTCGCGCGTTAAGAGGCAGGCTTGCCGCGAAACCCTACTTCTGGTTCCACCTGCGTATCACCGGCTCGCTCAGATCGTGCTCATAGCCGAGGATGCTGAGGCTCGCGGTATCAAGTACGAAGTGCGCACCGCCTTCGGGTGGCAGACCGAGCCAGCGCGCGGCCAGCACGCGCAGGAAATGCGAGCTTGAAAACACCAGCACATTGCCCTCGATTGCCCGCAGCCCGGCGATGATCCTGTCGGCCCTGGCGCCAACATCCGCTACCGACTCGCCGTCGGGACAGCCGTCACGGAACAATTGCCAGCCGGGGCGCTGCACAAGAATCTCCTTGGTCTTAACGCCCTCATAGGCGCCATAGTCCCATTCCTGCAGGTCGTCCTTCTTGACGGCAGCAGCGCCGAAGCCGGCAAGCGTGCAGGTGCTGAAGGCGCGCTGCGACGGGCTCGACCACACCGCCTGGAAGGACAGATCCTTGAGCCGGTCCGCCACGCCGCGAGCCGCCGCCTCGCCCTTTGGCGTCAACGGTATGTCGGTGCGGCCGGTGTGTTTTCCCGAAGCGCTCCACTCCGTCTCGCCGTGACGGACCAGATAGATCTCGGGGTATGCACTGCTCATTCGCCGGCCTTTCGGTTGAAAACCGCCGACATCCTAGCCGGGAAGCTTTGGCCAACACCAGCCGCCATGCGCGCCAAAACAAAAGGCCGCAACGGGCGAACCGGCTGCGGCCTTGTGGCGAACGTCTGCGTTCAGTAATCAGGCGGGCTGCAGATCGCCCGACAGCGCCAGGTCGGCTTCCTCGGACAATGTGCCGGCCATGGCGGCGGCGAACTTGGTCTGGTCGAGTTCGCCTTCCCAGCGCGCCACAACGATCGTCGCCACTGCATTGCCGACGAAATTGGTCAGCGCTCGGCATTCCGACATGAAGCGGTCGACGCCGAGGATCAGTGCCATGCCGGCAACGGGTACCGTAGGCACGACAGAGAGCGTGGCGGCCAGCGTGATAAAGCCGGCGCCGGTGATGCCGGCGGCACCCTTGGAGCTCAGCATGGCAACCAGCAGCAGCAGGATCTGGTCGCCATAGGTGAGCGGCGTGTCGGTCGCCTGGGCGATGAACAGCGCCGCCAGCGTCATGTAGATGTTGGTGCCGTCGAGGTTGAAGGAGTAGCCGGTCGGGATGACCAGGCCGACCACCGAGCGGTTGCAGCCGGCGCGCTCCATCTTGGCCATCAGGCCGGGAAGAGCGGCTTCCGAGGACGAGGTGCCGAGCACCAGCAGCAGCTCTTCCTTGATGTAGCGGATCAAGGCGAGGATCGAGAAGCCGTTGTACCAAGCGACAGCGCCGAGCACGACCAGCACGAAGAGCAGCGACGTCAGGTAGAAGGTGCCGATCAGAAAGGCGAGGTTGGCAATCGCGCCGATGCCGTATTTGCCGACGGTGAAGGCCATGGCGCCGAAGGCGCCGATAGGGGCGGCCTTCATCAGGATGGCGACCAGGCGGAAGATAGGCGAGGTCAGCGCCTGCAGGAAATCGACGACCGGGCGGCCGCGCTCGCCGACCAGAGCGAGAGAGATGCCGAACAGCACCGAGAAGAACAGCACTTGCAGAATGTCGCCTTGCGCGAAGGCGCCGGTGATGGTGTCGGGGATGATGTTGAGCAGGAAGCCGACGATGGTCGTGTCATGCGCCTTCTCGGTGAAGGTGGCGACCTTCGAGGGGTCGAGCGTCGCCGCATTGATGTGCATGCCGGCGCCCGGTTGGACGACGTTGGAGACGACCATGCCGACGACCAGCGCCAGGGTCGAAAAGACCAGGAAATAGATCATCGCCTTGCCGGCGACGCGGCCAACCTTTTTCAGGTCGGAGACGCCGGCAATGCCGGTGGTCACCGTCAGGAAGATGACCGGCGCGATCACCATCTTGACCAGCTTGATGAAGGCATCGCCGAGCGGCTTCAGCGAAGCACCGAGTTCGGGATAGAAATGACCGAGCAGCACGCCGGCGGCGATCGCCGTCAGGACCTGCACGTAGAGATGACGGTAAAAGGGTAGCTTGCCGCGCGGTTCGGCGGCAGCGAATGCTGGCTGCATGACGTCCTCCATGGCGCCCCGATCGAAAGCTCGACCTCCCGGGGCAGTTGTTTTCCGCAGCCTTGCGACTGCTGTATTGGTCACTGCAACTGCCGTGCCAGACTGTGCGGCATACCGCAGCCATTGATTTTGTTGGGTGCTCGTCCGATCGAGGCTGCTGCCGCTCAACGCAAGTGCGGACATCCGCATGACTGAATTGTGCTTTGTGCGAAATCATGCACAAATAGGGAATGCTGCAACGCCCTGCCGCGGTCCTGTCGCCGACGCCCGAGCAACTCGGCAAACGCGCGCGTCGCGCCTGGCTGCTGTTTGCGGCGATCGCGCTGGTGATCGTTGCCACGGCGCTCACCGGCGCCGGCCTCTACGCGCGCCGCGCCGAGGTCGCGGCACTGGCGGCGCAAGGCCGCACCGATGCCAATCTGAAGGTTGCGTTGCTGCGCGCCGTGCTGGAAAGCCCGCGGGCGCTGCCGCTGCTCTTGTCCGAGGACCAGCAGGTGCATGACGCCCTGCAGAACAAGGGCGCTGTCACGATCGACGTGCTCAACCGCAAGCTCGAAGGGCTGGTCTCCGGCACCAAGGCTTCGGTGCTTTACGTCACCGGCGTCGACGGGTTTGCGATCGCCTCCAGCAACTGGCGCGAAACAACCAGCTTCGTCGGCAACGACTATGGTTTCCGCGCCTATTTCTCCGGCGCCATGCAATCGAGAACGGCCGAATATTTTGCGCTGGGCAACATCAGCAAGCGCCCGGGCCTCTATATTTCGCGTCGCGTCGGCAATGCGGCGGCACCGCTCGGCGTCGTCGTCGTTAAGATGGAATTCGACCAGCTTGAAGCCGACTGGCATGAGGCCAACCGGCCGGCCTATGTCAGCGACGACCACGGCGTCGTGCTGATCACCAGCGTGCCGTCCTGGCGCTTCATGACCACCGCGCCGCTGACCGGCCCGGTGGCTGCCGCCATCCGGAGCAGCCAGCAATTCGGCAACGCGCCGCTGATCCCCTTGCCGATCACACGCCCCGAGGCATTGAGCCCTGACGTGTCGATGGTGCATGCGATAACACCGGGCGGCAGCGATGCCGAATATCTCAGGCTTTCGACACTGGTCCAATCGACGCCATGGCGGCTCGATTATCTCGTGCCGGTCGAAGCGCCGATCGCGGCTGCGGTGCGTGAGATGCGGCTGCTGGCGCTGGGCGTCGTGGTGCCGTTGCTGGCGCTGGCCGGCTATCTCCTGTGGCGCCGTCAGTCGGCGCAGATGCGCATCGCTGCCGAACAGGCAGCGCGCATCGAGCTTGAGCGCCGCGTCGTCGAGCGTACGCATGACCTCAGCCTGGCGCGCGACCGGCTGCAGGCCGAGATCACCGATCACCGCAGCACCGAAGCCAAGCTGCAGGTCATGCAGCAGGAATTGGTGCAGGCCAACCGTCTTGCTACCCTCGGCCAGGTTGCCGCCGGGGTCGCGCATGAGATCAACCAGCCGGTGGCGACGATCCGCGCCTATGCCGACAATGCGCGTGTGTTCCTGGAGCGCAAGCAGACCGCCTCGGCCGAGGAGAACCTTGGCGCGATTGCCGCGCTGACCGAGCGCATCGGAGGCATCACCGAAGAGTTGAAGGTCTTTGCCCGCAAGGGGCGCACGGCAGCCGAACCGGTCGAATTGCGCGGCGTCATCGAGGGCGCCGTGGTGCTGCTCAGAAGCCGCTTTGCCGGTCGGCTGGACGCACTCGATATCACGCTTCCGCCGGTAACGCTCAAGGTGATGGGCAACCGGCTGCGGCTCGAACAGGTGCTGATCAACCTGTTCCAGAATGCGCTGGAAGCGCTGGACGGGCGCGACGGCGCCAGGGTGCAGGTGTCGGCCCAGGAGACGGCCGACGGCGTGGCGCTTGCCGTCGCCGACAATGGGCCGGGCATTTCGCCTGCCATCCTCAAGTCATTGTTCACGCCGTTCAACACCTCGAAGGAAAAAGGCCTCGGGCTCGGCCTCGTCATCTCGCAGGACATCGTCGCCGACTATGGCGGACGCATCGAGGTGGCGAGCGACCAGGCCGGCACGCGCTTTACCATTCACCTCGCCAGGGCAGCATGATGGACACCGCACCGGTCGTATTGATCGACGACGATAGCGAATTGCGGAGGGCCACGCGGCAGACGCTGGAACTCGCTGGTTTTTCCGTCTCGGCCTTTGCGGTGGCGAACGAGGCGCTGGCCGGGCTCGACGCCAATTTTCCCGGCGTGGTGGTGTCCGACATCCGCATGCCCGGCATTGACGGCCTGCAGCTCTTCGACCGCGTCTTGCAGCTTGATGCCGACATTCCGGTAATCCTGGTCACCGGGCATGGCGACATCGCGGTTGCGGTCAAGGCGATCAAGGATGGCGCCTACGACTTCATCACCAAGCCTTTCGCCGCCGACCGGCTGGCGCAAAGTGTGGCACGGGCGGCGGAAAAGCGCCGGCTGGTGATGGAGAACCGCGCCTTGCGCGAAAGCGCCGAACAGGCGCAGGACGGCCTGCCGCTGATCGGGCAGACGCTGGCGATGGAGCGATTGCGCCGGACGCTGCGGCAAATCGCCGATACCGATGTCGACGTTCTGGTGACCGGCGAGACCGGCTCCGGCAAGGAGGTGGTGGCGAGCCTGCTGCATCGCTGGAGCCGCCGCGCCAGGGGCAATTTCGTGGCGCTGAATTGCGGCGCGCTGCCGGACACGGTCATCGAAAGCGAGCTGTTCGGCCATGAGGCCGGCGCCTTCACCGGCGCACAGAAGAAGCGCATCGGCCGGATCGAGCATTCGAGCGGCGGCACGCTGTTCCTCGACGAGATCGAAAGCATGCCGGCCTCGACCCAGGTGCAGATGCTGCGGGTGCTGGAAATGCGCGAGGTGACGCCGCTCGGCACCAATGAAATCCGGCCGGCCGACCTGCGCGTCGTCGCCGCCGCCAAGGTCGATCTCGGCGATGCCAGCCGGCGCGGCGCCTTCCGCGAGGATCTCTACTACCGGCTCAATGTGGTGACGATCTCGATCCCGCCGCTGCGCGAACGCCGCGACGACGTCGCCCTGCTGTTCTTCTACTTCGCAGAGCGTGCAGCCGCCCGCTTCCGCCGGCAAATGCCAGCCGTGCCTGCCTCAGTGCACCGCCATCTGAGCCAGCACGACTGGCCGGGCAATGTGCGTGAACTCGCGCATTTCGCCGAGCGTTTCGTGCTGGGACTCGAGGAAGCGGCGCAAGCGCCACCTTCCGCCCCGGCGGAGCCGGATGACGCCAGCTCACTGCCGGAACGGCTGGAACGCTATGAAGCCAATGTCATCCGCGAGGCGCTTGGCCGCAATGACGGCGATGTCCGGCGCACGATCGAAGCGCTCGGCATTCCGCGCAAGACCTTCTACGACAAGCTGCAGCGGCACGGCATCGTGCGCAGCGATTTTTCCAGGTAATTCATTTTCCAGGCAATTCAGGCGTGTGGACCCGAAAGCAGGGTAGATTTTGTGAACCGGCGCAAAAAAACCGTGGCAAGTCGGCATCAGAAAGTGTTGAAGACCGCATCGGCGGCCTTCGGCACGGCGCGATCCGGTTGCGCTCGGCAGATGTTGATGATTTGTTGCCGGTCAGCGGAGAATGAATGATGCGAGAACCTGTCGGTCAAGATGAATATGGATCGACCAACCCGTTCGATCCGGACGATCTGACGAATTTGAACGCGATCGGCCCGGCCATGGGCGGCGGCAACGACTTCGAGAAATACGCCGTTGCCGTGATCATCGTCTTCGGCGCGCTGATCATTGGCGGGCTGATGGCCGCTTCCATGACCTTTGGTCACCGGAACGGCTTCCTGTTTGCGCTTGGCGGCGCAACCGCGGCCTGGATATCGGGCAATGCGCTGCTCCTCGACCGTCCCCGCATCTACGCGGCGTTCGTCGTGATCGCGGCGCTGATGCTCGTCGGGTCGACGCTTACGCTCGTCCTCTGATCAATCTCTTGTTTTGATCAGTAGCCAATCGCCTCGCCGGATGCGGCGCGGCTGTCGATGGCGCCGTTGTAGCGGGCGCCGCCGCCCTTCTCGATTTCCGCCAGGCTCTTGCCCCCGACAAGAATGCCGGCCGCCTGACCCCAGGTAGAATCCGCGAGATCGAGGTGGTAGCCCATGCCGGCCAGCAGTTTTTCAGTGTCGGGCGACAGGCCGAAGGGTTCGACATAGATCGTGTCGGGCAGCCATTGATGGTGGATGCGCGATGCGTCGATCGCCTCCTGGATGTTCATGCCGTGGTCGATGACGTTGACGATGGCTTCCAGCGTGATGGTGATGATGCGCGAGCCGCCGGGGCTGCCGATAACCATGAACGGCTTGCCGTCCTTGGCGACGATGGTCGGGCTCATCGATGACAGCGGCGTCTTCTTCGGCTGGATAGCATTGGCCTCTCCCTGCACGAGACCGTAGAGGTTGGGCACGCCAGGCTTCTGGGTGAAATCATCCATCTCGTTGTTGAGCAGGATGCCGGTGCCGTCCGCGACCACGCCGGCGCCGAACGAGCCGTTCAGCGTATAGGTGATCGCGACCGCATTGCCGTCATCGTCGATGATCGAATAGTGCGTCGTTTCCTTCGACTCGCCGAAGCCCTTCGGCATCAAATCCTGCGAGACGCCGGCGCGGAACGGGTCGATCTTGTCGCGGATCTCCTTGGCGTAACCCTTGTCGAGCAGTTTCGAGACCGGATTGTCGACGAAATCGGGATCGCCGAGCGCCGAGTTGCGGTCCACATAGGCGTAGCGCATCGCCTCGACCATGACGTGCACCGTCTCGGCCGAGCCGGCGCCAAGATAGGACAGCGGGTAGCCCTCCAGCACGTTGAGGATTTCGCAGATGATGACGCCGCCCGAGCTTGGCGGGGGCGAAGAGACGATCTCGTAACCGCGATAGGTGCAGCTCACCGGTTGCAGCTCGCGTACCTTATATTGCTCGAAGTCTGCCTTGGCCAGAATGCCGCCCCTGGCGCCGCTCGCCTTGACGATGGCGCCGGCGATGGAGCCTTTGTAGAAGGCGTCGGCGCCTTTTTCGGAGATGGCGGCGAGCGAGGCTGCAAGATCGGGCTGGAGGAGACGCTCGCCGGCGCCATAGGGTTTGCCGTCCGGCTTCAGGAAGATGGCGGCGGCGGCAGGGTCCTTCGCCAGCCGTGCGGCATTGCTTGCGAATGAAGCAGCGTCGCCCTGGTCGAGGATGAAGCCATCCTTGGCATAGGCAATTGCCGGCGCCATCAAATCCTGGCGTGGCAGCGTGCCATATTTTTCACGAGCCATCTCGAACCCTGCCACGGAACCCGGTACGCCGACCGCGAGGTAGCCATCAAGGCTGGCGCCCTTCACCGGATTGCCGTCCTTGTCGAGATACATGGTCTTGGTTGCCGCCAGCGGCGCGCGCTCGCGGAAATCGAGGAAGGTCGATTTGCCGTCCTTGAAGCGGATGGTCATGAACCCGCCACCGCCGATATTGCCGGCATTAGGGTAGACGACGGCGAGCGCATAGCCGACGGCGACCGCCGCATCGACGGCATTGCCGCCCTTCTTCAGCACCTCGACGCCGGCTTCCGACGCCAGATGCTGGGCGGTGACGACCATGCCGTGCTCGCCCTTCGCAGGTTGAGGCGATGCGGCATGGAGCGCGCCGGATGGCGCGAGCGCAATTGCGAACGAAAGGGTGACGCCAATCAGCGTCCGGCGGGTCAAGGGCATGGCGGTGCTCCAAGTGCGGTGTGCCTAGAAGAGCTACATGGAGCGGCCGAGTCCATCATCAATATGAGCTAACACATATTGGTGTTCGCCTGCCGGCAGAGGCAAGCTAATCTCCCCCCGTGGTGGAGATTAGCCAATCTCAAACAATCCCGCCTGACCCGCCCACAACCGCCGGCCGTTCCGCCGCGACCTTCGCCCGGTAGCCCGCCGCGCGATATGCGGCGACTGGATCAATGGCGCCGCCTGTGTTCAGCCGCGCCATGGCAAGGATCGGCTCGACATCGGTGCGGTAGGCAGCTTTTAGCGTCTGCGTCGCCATCAGCGCATCATTGCCGTCTTGGAAACCCTCGAGCGCCTTGCGGTCGACCAGCAGCGCCTGCGCATAGGCGCGCTGCACCTCGACTGCCGACAGCATCAGGCTTTCGATCGGGTCGGTGACGTTGTGGCTCTGGTCGAGCATGTGAGCGGGATCGAAACCCTCGGCGCCGGAAAGCTCGGCATCAACCAGTTCGTTGAAGACCAGGAACAGCCGATAGGGATCGATCGAGCCGGCATCGAGATCGTCGTCGCCATACTTCGAATCGTTGAAATGGAAGCCGCCGAGTTTCTTGAACTGGATCAGCCGCGACACGATCATCTCGATGTTGACATTGGGCGCATGGTGGCCCAGGTCGACCAGGCAGTAGGCCTTGTTGCCCAGCTCCTTGGATATGAGGTAGTTAGTGCCCCAGTCCTGCACGACCGTCGAATAGAAGGCCGGCTCGTACATTTTGTGTTCGGTGAACAGCTTCCAGTCGGCGGGCAGTCCGGCATAGATCTCCTTCATCGCGTCGAGATAGCGCTCGAAGACTTTGGCGAAATTGACCTGGCCGGGGAAATTCGAGCCGTCGCCTATCCACACCGTCAGCGCTTTGGAACCAAGCGTCTTGCCGATCTCGATGCATTCCAGATTGTGCTCGACTGCCTGCCGGCGCGTGCCGGCATCGGCATGCGACAGCGACCCGAACTTGTAGGACAGTTTTTGGTCCCTGGCATCCGAGAAGGTGTTGGAATTCATGGCGTCGAAGCCGAGGCCGAAGCGCGAGGCCGCCTGCTTCAGCCGGTTCGGATCGGTCTTGTCCCACGGTATATGCAGCGAGACGGTCGGCGTCGCCTGCGTCAGTTGGCTGATGACGGCGCAGTCCTCGATCTTGTCGAAAATGTCGCGCGGCTCGCCGGCGCCGGGAAAGCGGGCAAACCGCGTGCCGCCTGTGCCGACGCCCCAGGACGGAATGGCGACGGCGAATTTCTCGACCTTGTCGCGGATGGCATCGATGGCGATGCCGCGGCGGTCGAGGCGTTCGCCGAGCGACGCGTAGTCGCGCTCGAGGTCGGGTTTGCGCTGGGCGTTGTGGCTGGAGACGAGATCGGCGGCGATGATGGTTTCGGACAAGTGCTATTCCTCCCAATGCGTTCAGTCAGCGCTGCCCTTCATCCGGCCCTTCGGGCCACCTTCTCCCCGTATAGTGACGGGGAGAAGAGAAGCGCTCCGCCCTTAACTCAGCGCGTAAAGCTCTGCGCGTTGCCGGCGTCGACGTTGATGATGTTGCCGGTGGATTTGGCCGACATGTCGGACGCCAGGAAATAGATCGCTTCGGCGATGTCTTCGGGAAACACCGAGCGCTTCAGCATCGAGCGCGAGCGGTAGTGTTCTTCCAGATCGTCGGTCGACATCTTGTAGGCGGCGGCGCGCTGTTCCTTCCACTCGCCGGTCCAGATCTTCGAACCGCGCAGCACGGCGTCCGGATTGACGACGTTGACCCGGATCTGGGCTTCCGCGCCTTCCAGCGCCAGGCAGCGGGCGAGATGGATTTCGGCCGCCTTGGCGGTGCAATAGGCGGCGGCATTGGGTGACGCGGCAAGACCGTTCTTGGAGGCGACGAAGACGACATTGCCGCCGATCTTCTGGGCCCGGAACAGCCGGAAGGCTTCGCGCGAGACCAGGAAATAGCCGGTCGACAATATGTCCATGTTCTTGTTCCACAGCGCCAGCGTCGTCTCCTCGATCGGCGCCGAGGAGGCGAGGCCTGCGTTGGAGACGAGAATATCAATGCCGCCGAACTCGACGGCTGTCTGGGCGAAGCCGGAAATCACCTGCTCCTCCGCGGTGACGTTGATCAGCACCGGCCGGACGAAGTCCTTGCCATAGGCTTTCGCCAGTTCGTCGTTGGCGTTGGCAAGTGCGGTCTCGTCGATATCGGCCAGCACGACGCAGGCGCCTTCGCGCAGCAGGCGATTGGCGGTGGCGCGGCCGATGCCGCCGGCGCCGCCGGTGACCAGCGCGATTTGGCCGGCGAGCGACTTCGGCTTCGGCATGCGCTGCAGCTTCAAATCCTCGAGCAGCCAGTATTCGATGTCGAAGGCCTCCTGCGCCGGCAGGCCGACATAGGACGAAACGGTCGAGGCCCCGCGCATGACATTGATGGCGTTGACGTAGAATTCGCCAGAGATGCGGGCGGTGGCCTTGTCGCCGGCGAAGGTGAACATGCCGACGCCGGGCATCAGGTAGACCACGGCGTTGGGGTCACGGATCGGGGGCGAGTCCGGATGCTTGCAGCTGTCGTAATAGGCCTGGTAGCCGACACGGTACTCAGCAATATCGTCGGCGAGGCGCGCAATCACGGCTTCGACGTCGGGCTTCGCTGGGTCGAACTCGATAACCAGCGGGCGGATTTTTGTGCGCAGGAAATGATCCGGGCATGAGGTACCGAGTGCCGCCAGCGGGCGCAAATCCCTGGAGTTGACGAATTCGAGCACAGCGGCGGAATCGTCGAAATGGCCGAGCTTGTGGCTCTTCTCCGAAATCAGGCCGCGGATCCTCGGCATCAGTCTCGCCGCGATGGCGCGGCGCTCAGCGGCGTCTAGCGATTTGACGACTTCGCCGCCGAAGATGGCGAGACCCTCGGAGCGGCGCTCGAACCATTCGATCGCCTGGTTGATGACCGAGATCGTCGTCTCATAGCACTCCTTGGGTGTGTCGCCCCAGGTGAACAAGCCGTGGCTTTCGAGGATGACGCCCTTAGCCTCGGGGTGTTCGACGCAGAATTTCTCCAGCCAGAGGCCAAGTTCGAAGCCCGGCCGCTTCCACGGCAGCCAGCCGATGGCGTCACCGAATATCTCCTTGGTCAACGCCTTGGAATCCTTGGCCGCGGCAATCGCGATAATGGCATCGGGATGCATGTGATCGACGAACGGCTTCGGCACATAGGCGTGCAGCGGCGTGTCGATCGAGGCCGCGCGCGGGTTGAGATTGAAGGTGCAGTGGGGAAGATAGCCCACCATGTCGTCCTCATGCGCGACGCCGCGATAAAGGCCTTTCAGCGCCTGCAGTTTGTCCATGTAAAGCGTGGCGAAACCGTCCAGCTTGATCGAGGCGCTGTCGCCGCCCGAGCCCTTGACCCATAGCACTTCGACTTCGGCGCCAGAGAGCGGGTCCTTCTGCCGGATCTTGGACGAGGTGTTGCCGCCGCCATAATTGGTGACACGCTTGTCGGAGCCGAGCGTGTTGGAGCGATAGACCAGAAGCTCAGGCTCGCTCAGCCCCTTGGCTTTAGCATCGTCCCAAAGGTTGGCAAGGCGCGAGCCGGAGCGCTTGTCGAGCATGATTATCCTCCCTGGGACGCAAAAGGCGCGGTCCATTTTGCCGGAAATGTCTACGCAAGCATCTCGGTTGTCAATCATAAACGATCAAGATCGATCATATTGCACTGCACAATGAAATTATATGAGCGGAAATGATTGACACTGGTGGTTTTCTAGTGCCTCATGACCATGCAGGGAGGAACCATGCACGAAAAAGAGCGCCACAGGATCATTCTGTCCGCCGTCCAGGAAAAGCCTGTGGTGACGGTGCAGGAGATGGTCGACCTGACGGACTCCTCCGAGGCGACGATCCGGCGCGATATCGCGGCTCTTCATGTGCAAAAGCGCCTGCGTCGCGTGCGTGGCGGCGCCGAGGCGATCTCGCCACCGCAGTTCATCGGCCTCGCCGGCCGGCCCTTTTCCGTCAACGAAACGCTTAACGCTTCGCAGAAGCGCGCGATTGCGCGCGAAGCGGTGGAGCTGTGCAAGGACGGCGAACCGATCATCATCAATGGCGGCACCACCACCTTCCAGATGGTGCATTTCCTGACCGGACGCCGCATGCCGATCTTCACCAATTCGTTCCCCATCGCCGAGCACCTGCTCAAGCATTCGAAGAACACCGTCATGCTGTCGGGCGGCACCATCTACCGCGAGCAGAACATCATCCTCTCGCCCTTCGACAATGACGTGACGCGTAATTTCTACGCGCGCCGCATGTTCATGGGCGCTCAAGGGCTCGGGCCGCTTGGCCTGATGGAAGGCGACCCGCTGCTGATCCAGGCGGAGCAGAAACTGATCGACCAGGCCGACGAACTGGTGGTGCTGGTCGACTCATCGAAATTCCGCCAGCGCTCGAGCCTGATCCTGTGCGGGCTCAAGCGCATCGCCACCGTCATCACCGATGACGGCATCGAGGATCGCGAAGCCAACATGCTGGAGGCCGCGGGTGTGACGCTGATCGTCGCCCGCAAGTCGGCAAAGGAAGAATCCTCGCTGCAGGCCTGAGGCCAACCGCAGCGACGATGGAATGCAACGCTCAAGGGAGGAAATACGATGAGCTTTCTGAAGAAATTGATGGTGACGGCCGCGTTCTCGGCCGCCATGTTCGTGAATGCCGCCTATGCCGAGAACGTCAAGATCGCGCTGGTGGTGAAGTCGCTCGGCAACGGCTTCTTCGACGCCGCCAACAAGGGCGCCGAAGAGGCGGCCAAGGAACTCGGCGATGTCGACATCATCTACACCGGCCCGACCAAGGCGACCGCCGAAGCGCAGATCGAAGTGGTCAATTCGCTGATCGCGCAGAAGGTCAACGCCATTGCGATTTCGGCCAATGACGCCGACGCGCTGGTGCCGGTGCTGAAGAAGGCCATGGAGCGCGGCATCACCGTCATCTCGTGGGATTCGGGCGTCGCCAAGGAAGGCCGCCAGCTGCATCTCAACCCGTCCGACACCGGCCTGATCGGCGAGACCATCATCAAGCTGGCCGCCGACTATCTGCCGGAAGGCGGCGAAGTCGCCATTCTGTCGGCTTCGTCGACCGCGACCAACCAGAACGCCTGGATCGACGCGGCCAAGAAGATCCTGCCGGAGAAATTCCCCAAGATCAAACTCGTCGCCACCGTCTACGGCGATGACGATTCGGCCAAGAGCACCGACGAAGCCAAGGGCCTGCTGAAATCCTATCCGAACCTCAAGGCGATCATCGCGCCGACCACCGTCGGCGTCGTTGCCGCTGCCCAGGTCGTCACCGACGCGAACCTGATCGGCAAGGTCAATGTCACGGGTCTGGCGCTGCCGTCGGAGTTCAAGAAGTTCATCGACAACGGTTCCAGCCAGGCGGTTGCCCTCTGGAATCCGATCGACCTCGGCTATTCCGCCGTCTACCTCGCTCATGATCTGGCGGTGAAGAAGGAAGAGGCAAAGCCGGGCGCAACGCTGTCGATCGGCCGCGTCGGCAAGGTCACGCTCGATGACAGCAACTCGGCTGCGATGGCTCCGCCCTTCCAGTTCGACAAGTCCAACATCGAAAAGTTCTCCAAGATCTATTGATCTCGGACGTCTCGGACCAAGCGCGGCGGGACCAAAATCCCGCCGCGACTTTAAACGGACCTTGTTTCAGGGCTTGATACGGATATGGACACGACAGCCCAGCACGGCATTGCGAAGGAGGAGCCCACGGGTCCTGCCCCGCGCCTGACGCTGTCCGGCGTCTCCAAAAGCTTTCCCGGCGTGCGCGCGCTGCACAATGTCAGCCTGTCGCTTTACCCCGGCCAGGTTACGGCGCTGATCGGTGAAAACGGTGCCGGCAAGTCGACGCTGGTCAAGATCATGACCGGCATCTACCAGCCCGACGCCGGCACGATCAGCATTGACGGCCAGGCCGTCACCCTGCCCAGCGCGCATGCCGCCTTCGGCCACGGCGTCACCGCCATTCATCAGGAAACCGTGCTGTTCGACGATCTGAGCGTCGCCGAAAACATTTTTCTCGGCCATGCGCCGCGCACGCGGCTAGGCACCATCGACTGGCGCACCATGCGAAAACACGCGCGCGAAGTGCTCGACACCATGCATGCCGGCCATATCAACGCCGATGCGCGGCTGAAAGACCTCGGCATCGCCAACAAGCATCTGGTAGCGGTTGCTCGCGCGATGTCGATCGATGCGCAGATCGTCATCATGGATGAGCCGACCGCAGCCCTTTCGATGAAGGAGATCGAGGAGCTTTTCCTGCTGATCGAATTCCTCAAGGAGGAAGGCAAGGCGATCCTGTTCATCAGCCACAAGTTCGACGAGATCTATCGGATCGCCGATCGCTACACCGTGTTCCGCGACGGCGAGATGGTTGGCGAGGGCCTTATCAAGGATACCGGCCAGAGCCAGATCGTGCGCATGATGGTCGGCCGCTCGGTCGATCACATCTTTCCGCAACGCAAGGCCGAGATCGGCGCGCCGGTGCTGTCGGTCGCTGGCCTTTCGCACCCGACCGAATTCAACGACATCGGCTTCGAACTGCACAAGGGCGAGATCCTCGGTTTCTACGGCCTTGTCGGCGCCGGGCGGTCAGAGGTGATGCAGGCGATATCGGGCATCACCCGCATATCGGGTGGAACGATCACGCTGGAAGGCAAGACGATCACGCCGAAATCGGCGGCGGATTCCATCGAAGCCGGCATCGTCTATGTGCCGGAAGAGCGCGGCAAGCAGGGCGTGGTGATCGGCCTGCCGATCTTCCAGAATGTCTCGCTGCCTTCGCTGAAGCGCACCTCCAAATCCGGCCTGCTGCGATTGTCGGAAGAATTCGCGCTCGCCCGCTCCTACACCGAGCGGCTTGACCTCAGGGCCTCCTCGCTCAGCCAGGATGTCGGCACGCTGTCGGGCGGCAACCAACAGAAGATCGTCATCGCCAAATGGCTGGCGACGGCGCCCAAGGTGATCATCCTGGATGAGCCGACCAAGGGCATCGACATCGGCTCCAAGGCCGCCGTCCACGGCTTCATGGCCGAGCTCGTCGCGCAGGGCCTGTCGGTGATCATGGTGTCGTCGGAACTGCCGGAGATTCTGGGCATGTCCGACCGCGTCGTCGTCATGCGCGAAGGGCTGGTTGCGGCGGTCTACGATAATAAGGGGCTGGACGCCGAAACGCTGGTCCGGACGGCAGCGGGGATCGCGGCATGAAGGCTCTCCTGAAATTCCGCGAGATCTGGCTGGCAGCGGCGATCGTCGCTTTGATTGCTCTGATCTCGACGCGCTTCCCGGCCTTTGCCGACCCCGGCAATCTCGCCCAGGTGTTCAACGACACCTCGATCCTGATGATCCTGGCGCTGGGACAGATGGTCGTCATCCTGACCCGCTCGATCGACCTGTCGATGGCCTCCAACCTGTGCTTCACCGGCATGGTGGTGGCGATGCTGAACGCCGCGCATCCGGCGATCCCGATCCCGCTGCTGATCGTCATTGCGCTGGCCGTCGGACTGGTGCTCGGCGCCATCAACGGCCTGCTGGTGTGGCGGCTGAACATCCCTTCGATCGTGGTGACATTGGGCACGCTCACCATCTATCGCGGCGCCACCTTCGTCCTGTCCGGCGGCGCATGGGTCAATGCCGACAAGATGAGCCCTGAGTTCATCGGCTTCCAGCGCGCAGCTTTCCTGGGCATTCCGGTTCTGTCCTGGATCGCCATACTGGTCATCGCGCTGTTCTTCGTGGTGATGACGCGAACCGCGCTTGGCCGTTCGATCTATGCCATCGGCGTCAACCCGACGGCGTCGGTCTATGCCGGCATCGATGTCGGCCGAACCAAATTCATCGTCTTCTGCATTTCCGGCATGATCGGCGGGCTCGCCGGTTATCTCTGGATTTCTCGTTATGTCATCGCCTCGGTCGAGGTCGCCAACGGCTATGAACTCAACATCATCGCCGCCTGCGTCATCGGCGGCATTTCGATTGCCGGCGGCATCGGCTCGGTCGGGGGCGCGGTGTTAGGGGCGCTGTTCCTCGGCATCATTTCCAACGCGCTGCCCGTCATCAACATCTCGCCCTTCTGGCAGATGGCGATTTCAGGCAGCGCCATCATCCTGGCCGTCGTGCTCAACGCGCGTGGCGAACGTCAGCAGGGGCGGATTATCCTGAGGAAAGCGGAAGCGGCATGACCGACACCCCCGCCCCGCGCCACATTCCCGACCGGCTCGACAAGCCGCTCTCCTCGGCGATCTTTTCCTGGGAGGCGCTGCTGGTCGTCGTGGCGGTCGCCATCTTCGCCATCAACAGTTTCGCCTCGCCCTATTTCCTCGACGCCTACTCCCTGTCGGATCTGACTTTCAATTTCACCGAGAAAGGCCTGATCGCCTTCGCGATGGCGCTGCTGATCATTTCGGGCGAGATCGACCTGTCGGTCGCCGCCATCATAGCGCTCGCCTCGACCATGATGGGCATGGCTGTGCAGGCCGGCGCCGACACGCCGGTGCTGGTGGCTATCGGCATCGTCGTCGGGCTCGGTTGCGGCGCCTTCAACGGGCTCCTGGTGACAAGGCTCGGCCTGCCCTCCATCGTCGTCACCATCGGCACGATGAGCCTGTTTCGCGGCATCGCCTTCATCATCCTGGGCGATCAGGCCTACAAAGGCTATCCCGAGAGTTTTGCTTTCTTGGGCCAGGGTTACGTCTGGTGGGTGGTGTCGTTCGAACTGGTGCTCTTCCTCCTCGCGGCCGTCGCCTACTGGTTCCTGCTGCATCGCACCAGCTTCGGCCGCCGTGTCTTTGCCATCGGCAACAATCCGGTCGCGGCACAGTTTTCCGGCGTTCGCGTCGGCCGCATCAAATTCATCCTGTTTTGCATGACCGGACTGATGGCGGGCATCGCCTCGGTGCTGATCACCTCGCGGCTCGGCTCGACGCGGCCGTCCATCGCGCAGGGCTACGAGCTTGAGGTCATCACCATGGTGGTGCTGGGCGGCGTCAGCATTCTGGGCGGCTCCGGCAGCATTGTTGGCGTCGTGCTCGCCGCCTTTATCATGGGGCTGGTGACCTTCGGCCTCGGCCTGCTCAACGTGCCCGGCATCGTCATGTCGATCTTCATCGGCCTGCTCTTGATCTTCGTCATCGCGCTGCCGATCGTCTGGCGACAGCTGCGTGGTAACAGCTGATGCCTGAGAAATACGCCTTCAAGATGCAGCTCAAACCCGGCATGAAAGCCGAGTACAAAAAGCGCCACGATGAGATCTGGCCGTCGCTGGTGGCGCTGCTGAGAGAGGCCGGCGTCGCCGATTATTCGATCCATCTCGATGAAGACACCAACATCCTGTTCGGCGTGCTGTGGCGGCGGGACGACCATGGCATGGCCGACCTGCCGAAGCATCCGGTGATGCAGCGCTGGTGGGCGCACATGGCCGACATCATGGAGACCAGGCCGGACAACCAACCGGTGGCCATCCCCCTGGAAACAATGTTCCATATGGCATGAGTGCGCTGCGCCACATCGCCGTCATCGACATCGGCAAGACCAACGCCAAGGTGGCGCTGGTCGATCTCGTCACGCTGAGCGAGGTGGGGTTGCGCCGCATGGCGAACGCGCCGCTGCGACAAGCGCCCTATCCGCATCACGATGTCGAGGCGCTGTGGACGTTTATCCTCAACAGCCTTGCCAGCCTCGACCGCGAACAGCGTATCGACGCGATTTCGATCACCACGCATGGTGCGACCGGCGTGCTGGTCGACGCCGCGGGCGAACTGGTGCTGCCTGTCCTCGACTATGAGTTCGACGGCCCCGACAGGCTGGCTACAGAGTATAGTGCGATCCGTCCGCCCTTCATTGAGACCGGGACGCCGCGCCTGCCGCTCGGCCTCAATCTCGGTGCGCAATTCTTCTGGCTTGAGAAGCGTTTTCCCACCGAATTCGCCAGGGCCGCCGCGATGCTGATGTATCCGCAATACTGGGCGCTGCGCCTGACCGGCGTTGCCGCCAACGAGGTGACCTCGCTCGGCTGCCACACCGATCTGTGGAGCCCTTGGGAGGCGGACTTTTCCTCGATGGTCGACAGGCTGGATTGGCGCAGGCTGATGGCATCGGTGCGGCCGGCCAGGGACCAGCTCGGCCCGATCCTGCCGGCGCTTGCCGCGCGCACCGGGCTCGATCCGCAGACCCCGGTTTTCTGCGGACTGCACGATTCCAACGCCTCCCTATTGCCGCATCTTCTGTCCGACGAGCCGCCCTTCTCGGTCGTCTCGACCGGCACCTGGGTGGTATCGATGGCGGTCGGCGGCAGAGAGATTGCGCTCGATGCTGCGCGCGACACGCTGGTCAATGTCAGCGCGCTTGGCGCTCCCGTCCCCTCGGCGCGGTTCATGGGTGGCCGCGAGTTTTCCCAGCTGACCAAGGACAAGCCGCAGGACTGCAGCGGCAGCGAGGTGCTGGCCGTTCTGACAAAAAAGATGCTGCTTTTGCCTTCTACCCAGCAGGGATCAGGTCCGTTCCCGCACCATGCCGCGGCATGGCTTGGTGCCGAGGGCATCAGCAAAGGCGAGCGGTTCGCCGCCATTTCCTTCTATCTGGCACTGATGACGGCGACCTGCCTCGAGCTGATCGGCGCCGACGGCCCGACCACCGTGGAAGGACCGTTTGCTCGCAACCGGCTCTTTGTCGGCATGCTGGCGGCAGCGACCGCGCGCATCGTCATCGCCTCCGAGGCGGCCACCGGCACCAGCATCGGCGCGGCACTGCTCGCATCCGATCAGCCAGTGACGCACGGCAAGGGCGAAAGAATTGAGCCGCAGACCGACCCGGTCTGGGCGGCCTATGTCACCGCGTGGCGCGCGGCAGTCGACGCGCAAGGCTGATCACAAAATCCGCTTCCCAAAGGCCGACATGACGAAGTTGACGGCGTCGGCGCCGATCCGCGGCTCCAGACCGGCGGTCAGCCCGGAAACATCCATCGACAGCAGACCGCCGGACAGCGAGATCGCCTCCATTGCCTGATGCGTCTCGCGCACCGTCAGCCCGCCCGAGCCCGCAGCCCAGCCGGTAAATTCGGTCGCCGTCGGCGAATAGCTGACGTGAAAGCCCTGCGTGCCCGACGTCGCGATGCGGATCGCCTCATGCATGAGGTCGCGCATGCCCATGGCGTCGATGTCGGTCATGGTGAAGGCCGAGACACGCGAATCCTTGAGCACCCTTGCCTCCGCCGGATCGGCATGGCGCAGGCCGACGATGACGACATTTTCCGGCGACAGCTGCGGCTGCAGTGCGCAGGGCTTGTGATCGAGACCGAGCGCGCGGGCCAGCACCGAGACTTCAGGCATGTCTTTGGCCTCCTCGTACTCGGGCATCAGGGCGGCGATGGAATCGATCCAGATCAGGCCGAAGGAATGCGTCGCGCGCGCCGTTGCGGTCAGCGCCTTGTGGGCGATACGGCGATCGGCGCCGGCAGCGAGCCGGATCAAGCCCGAGGGCGGCCGCTCGACGTCGGCGAGTTCGACCACGTCGAAATTCATTGCCTCCAGCCGCGCGCCGGTTCCCTCGCGGGCGATAATCCCGCCGGCTTCCGGTTCGGCCGAGATCGACACCATCTTGCGGCCGGAGAAATCCGCGACGTCGTGCATCGGCGCCTTCTCGACATATTCCGAGGTCATCGCCAGAAGCATGGCGCCATAATTCATGCGGAAGGCGACGCGGTCGCCGACGGTGGGTCGCGGATCGGCATCCTGCACATCGAGCAGCAGATGGTCGCTGGAAGCGCCGAGCACCCTCACCCCTTTGGCGATCGGCGTCAGCCCTTCCACCAGCACGTCCTCGCGGCCTATATTGGCGATGGCGCGCAGCCGGTCGCCCTCGTCGGCAAAGACCGGCTGGTTGCCGAAGGCGTCGTAGCCGGATGTGCCGATCGGCCGCGAAGGCTTGAGTTTGACCTCGATGATGTCGCTGGTCAGCCGGCAGGCATCGGGTTCGAGTTCGGGCCACGGCACGTCGCGAAAGGTTTCGACACCGCCTTGCAGGATCGCCTCGCCCACGCGCAGATTGTTGATGCCGGGCGGCAGCTTGCCTTCGAGCAGCAGCGTCAGCGATGACGAGGCGCCGCCGGAAATGAAGTCGAGGCTTTTGCCGGACAGGCGCTCAGTCTTGTAGGCATGGGCGACGAGTTGGCCAAGGTTCTCCGGGGTCGGCATTATGGCGCCGAAGCAGCCGAGATTGGTGCCGATGCCGGCGATGCGCACGCCCTTGAATTCCAGGATCTGCTCGACGGTGGGGATCAGGTCGCTTGGCCAGATGCCTTCGCGGAGATCGCCGAGATCGATCATCAGCATGATGTCGTGGACGCGGCCCATGCGCTCGGCAATGCGCGATATCTCGCGGATGGTGGTCAGTTCCGACTGCAGGCTGATGTCGACGGTGCGCACGACCTCCTCGACGCGCGCCATGGGCGGGCTGCGCAGCAGCATGACCGGCGCATTGATGCCGCTGTCGCGCAGCCGCCGAATGTTCTCAAAACGCGATTCCGCGATGCCGGCAACACCGCCGCGCAGCATGGCCCGCGCCACCTGCGGCATGCCGCATGTGCCCTTGGTGACACCGAATACCTTGATATCAGACAATGCGCAGCGTTCGACGATGGTGCGGGCGTTGCGCTCGATGCGGCCAAGGTCGATAGCGACTTGCGGTCCCGACATTTCGTCACTCAGGGTTTGTAGAATCTGTCAGTCAGATGCATCTTCCAGATCGTCGTACGATATTTGTCAAACTTTGCGCAGTGACGGTCTCAATGTTGGAAACCAGAGCAATTGTATGTGGGCACGTCTTTCGATCGGAGAGGCCGGTGACGCTGGTCGTTCATCATTTCGATGGTGAGTGGCAACTGACCTGCGGCGAACATGATCACCCCGCGGACTGCGGAGGTTTCGAAGTTATCGGTCTCGGCCATTTGACCGCCAGGCAGGAAAACTTGGCACAGATTGGCCAGCTTGAGCGCGGATGGCTTGCCGAATGGGTGCACGGCGAATG
This sequence comes from Mesorhizobium sp. M0030, assembly GCF_040323695.1. Lineage (NCBI taxonomy): Bacteria > Pseudomonadati > Pseudomonadota > Alphaproteobacteria > Hyphomicrobiales > Phyllobacteriaceae > Mesorhizobium > Mesorhizobium sp. M0030. The sequence goes on from NZ_JAMYVE010000001.1 coordinate 48,629, forward strand.
GACTCGATGCCAACACGACGACTAGAGCTCCCTCAGTTCCCGTAGACCAGCCCTTGCGGGTCGATCTCCGGCTTGCGGCCGGCGACGAGGTCGGCCAGGAACTTGCCCGAGCCGCAGGCCATGGTCCAGCCGACATGGCCGTGGCCGGTGTCGAGGTAAAGGTTCTTGTATTTCGCCTTGCCGATGACCGGCACCGAGTTGGGCATCATCGGCCGCAGACCTGCCCACAACAGCGCCTTCTTCTCGTCGAAAGCGCCAGGGAAAAGGTCTTTGCCGGTGCTCAGCATGGACTTGAAGTCGCTGGGCTTGAAGCTGCGGTCGAAGCCGGTGAACTCGGCTGTCGAGGACATGCGCAGGCGGTTTCCGAGCCTGGAGTAGCCAACCAGCCGGTCCTCGTCGGCGCCGCCCATGGTCGGTCCCTTGCTCTCGTCCTCCAGCGGGATGGTCGCGCTATAGCCTTTAACCGGATAAACGGGCAGGTCGATACCGTAGCGGCGACCGATCAGGCCGCTCTCGGGGCCCATGGCGATGACGACGGCGTCGCCCGTCACCGGGCCGGCCGATGTCATGACCGCACGTACCCAGTCGCCCTCTATGTCGAGCCCCTCGATCGTGGTGTCGAACAGGAATCTGACGCCAAGCTTTTCGGCCGCATAGGCGGCGAGCCCGTCGACGAATATCCTGGAATCCCCGGTCTGGTCGATCGGCGAATAAACGCCGCCGGCGATCTTTTCCTTCACGCCCGCGAGCCCGGGCTCAAGTTCGACCAGCCGGTCGCGGCCCACGATCTCGATCGGCAGGCCATGCTTCGCCAGAAACTGGTAGTTGTCGGTGCCGGTGTCGAGGCTGTGCTGCGAGCGGAAGAAATAAAGAATGCCCTTCTTGCGCTCGTCATAGTGGATGCCGGTGGCGTCGGAGAGCGCGTTGATGCAGTCGCGCGAATAGAGCGCCAGGCGCAGTTTGACCTGGCTGTTGGCGCGCAGGCGCGCCACCGTGCACTGGCGCAGGAAGCGCAGGCTCCAGGCGAGGAAATAAGGATCGAAGCGCAGCCTGACCTTGATGCCGAGATCATGGTTCCAGAGCGCGCGCAGGAAGGTCTTCAGCGCCGCTGGCGAGGCCCAGGCGGTGGCGTCGCCCGGCGACACCAGACCGGCATTGGACTGGCTGGTGCCGCGCGCCGGCGCCGGATGGCGCTCGATAACGGTGACCTCATGGCCGTCGGCGGCCAGATAATAGGCGGCCGCGGTACCGACAACGCCGGCTCCAAGCACCGTTATCTTCATGCCACCCCCTCTTCGCGGCACAGCGCCTCCACGCCGCACCGCCATTGCTTCAATAGCGCTTCGCCGCGCGCCTTGCGAGCCCTCGGAAGTGCCCGGCTCAGCCCCGCGCGGAGTTCTTGCCGGTGAGGATACGCTCCCAGGCGAGTGCATCGGCGACGATCTGGTCGAGGTCGTCGCGTTGCGGGGTCCAGCCGAGTTCGGCGCGTGCAAGGTCCGAATTGGCAACCACGGCGGCGGCGTCGCCGGGGCGCCGGTCGCCCATCTTGACCTCGAAATCCCGGCCGAAGGCGCGCCGCACGCTGTCGATGACCTCGAGCACCGAATAGCCGTGGCTGTAGCCGCAATTGGCGACGAGGCTGCCGCCGCCGGCGCGCAGGCGCTGCAGCGCCAGCCGGTGCGCCGCAGCCAGGTCGCTGACATGGATATAATCGCGCATGCAGGTGCCGTCCGGCGTCGGATAATCGGTGCCGAACACCTGCATGAAGGGGCGTTTGCCGAGCGCGGTCTCGCAGGCGACCTTGATCAGATGCGTGGCGCCAGGCGTCGACTGACCCGTCCGGCCCCTGGGGTCGGCGCCGGCGACGTTGAAGTAGCGCAGGGCCGTGTAGCGCAAGGGATGCGCAAGCGCTGCATCGCGCAGCATCCATTCGCTCATCAGCTTGGACAGGCCGTAGGGCGATTCCGGCGCCAGGCGGGCATCCTCACGCACCGGCTCCAGGCCGGCGCCGCCATAGACGGCGGCGGTCGAGGAGAAGATGAAATGCGGCACGCCCTCGCGCACGGCGGTTTCGATCAGCGTGCGGGTCTTGGAGGTGTTGTTCTCGTAATAGGCGAGCGGATCGGCAACCGATTCCGGCACCACGATGGAACCGGCGAAGTGGATGATCGCGTCGACCTTGTTATCCCGGATGATCTGGCCGACCAATTCCCTATCGGCGACATCGCCGACGACCAGCTTGGCCTCCGGCGCCACCGCCCATTCGAAGCCCGTGGAAAGGCGGTCGAGAACGACGACGCTCTCGCCGGCATTCAGCAGTTCCCAGACCATGTGGCTGCCGATATAACCGGCGCCGCCCGTTACCAAAACCGTCATCCGTGTCCTCTTTTACTCATGATTTATCGGAAACTGTCTCAATCACCGCCTTACTGGAAAGCCTGCGGCAAGGCCATTAGAAACGCCTGAATGTTAAATCCGTAACAGTCTCACCGGCCTGTGGCATCGTACGGAAACAAAATTGATCCACATCAAGGGAATAGGCCACGATCCGGCATCGTTAGGAACAGGCTTGGGGCGTGGCATTTTGACCAAAACGGCCCGGTGGACGACGAATCGGCCAACGATTATGATCCCGCGCAAAACTGGGAAGGCGACATGAACTATCAGCGGTTCTTCGAGGAAGCGATCGATCAGCTCCACGCCGAGCGGCGCTACCGGGTTTTCGCCGATCTCGAGCGCATTGTCGGCAAGTTTCCGCGCGCTATCTGGCGTTCAAACGGCCGCGCCGAGGAAATCACCGTCTGGTGCTCCAACGACTATCTCGGCATGGGCCAGAACCCCGATGTCATTGCCGCGTTCCAGAATGCAGCCGGCAAGATGGGTTCGGGCGCCGGCGGCACCCGCAACATTTCCGGCACCTCGAACCCGTTGGTCGAGCTCGAGCTGGAACTGGCCGACCTGCACGACAAGGAAGCCGCGCTGGTCTTCACCTCCGGCTTCGTCTCCAACGAGGCCTCGATTTCGACCATTGCGCGGCTTTTGCCCAATTGCCTGATCATTTCGGACGAGCTCAACCATGCCTCGATGATCGAAGGCGTGCGGCGCTCGGGTGCCGAAAAGAAGATTTTCCGCCACAACGACGTCGCGCATCTCGAAAGCCTGCTACAGGTGGCGGGCCGCGAACGCGCCAAGCTGATCGTGTTCGAGAGCGTCTATTCGATGGATGGCGACATCGCGCCAATCAAGCAGATCGTCGAACTGGCCGAACGCTACAACGCCATGACCTATATTGACGAGGTCCATGCCGTCGGCATGTACGGACCGCGCGGCGGCGGCATCACCGAGCGCGAGGGGCTGGCCGACCGCATCGACATCATCGAAGGCACGCTGGCCAAGGCGTTCGGCACGCTGGGCGGCTATATCGCCGGCAACAGCGCCATCATCGACGCGGTGCGCTCCTATGCGCCGGGCTTCATCTTCACCACGGCGCTGCCGCCGGCCGTCGCCGCCGCCGCCACCAGGTCCATCCGCCACCTCAAGCGGTCGCAAGCCGAGCGCGATGCGCAACAGCGCCAAGCGTCGCGGACCAAGGAGGTTCTGTCTGCAGCCGGCCTGCCGGTGATGGAATCGCCGACACACATCGTGCCGGTGCTGGTCGGTGACCCCGAACTCTGCAAGATGGCCAGCGACCGTCTGCTCGGCGTGCACGGCATCTACATCCAGCCGATCAACTATCCGACCGTGCCGCGCGGCACCGAGCGGCTGCGCATCACCCCGACGCCGTTCCATACCGATGCGCTGATTGCGGGACTTCAGGACGCGCTGATCGAGACATGGGATGCGCTCGGCATTCCCTACGGCTCCGCCGGACGGCCCACTGTCGCCAAGAGCGACCGGATTGTGCCGCTGCTTGTGCCGAAGTCGGGCGGCTGAAGCCGCCGCCCATTCACCTCAAACCGTCCTCATCCATCCCGCCAGCCGGTGTGCCGCTTCCTCGAGTTGGTCGAGGCGGCGGTGGAAGCACAGGCGCAAAAACGCCTCTCCGCCAGGGCCGAAGGCGGTGCCCGGCGCCAGGCCGACATTGGCCTTGTCGACGATGTCGAAAGCAGCCCGGCGCGGATCGGTGATGCCGTCGACCGTGAAAAACAAATAGAACGCGCCTTGCGGCACGGTGAAGCGCGCTTTGCCGGTTGCGCCGAGAATATCGCAGACCAGGTCGCGCGCTTTCCTGGCGCGCTCCACCTGCTCGACGATGAAGGCCTCACCGTGGTCCAGCGCCGCGACGGCGCCGCGCTGCATGAACTGGGCGACGCCTGAGGTCGAATACTGGATCAGGTTCTCGAACACCTGCTGCAGCTCGGGATGGGTCTTGATCCAGCCGACGCGCCAGCCGGTCATCGCCCAGTTCTTGGAAAAGGAGTTGACGAACAGGATGCGGTCTTCCGCGGTCGAAATGTCGAGGAAGGACGGCGCACGGCCGTGGCCGTAGTGGAACAGCGAATAGATCTCGTCGGCGATGATCCACAGGCCATTTTGGCGGGCGAGATTCAGGATCGCCTGCAGCGTTTCCTTATCGGCCGTCCAGCCGGTGGGGTTCGATGGCGTGTTGACGAACAGCGCCTTGGTGCGCGGCGTCACCGCAGCCGCAATCTTGTCGACATCGCAGGACCAGCCATTGCCCGACTGGTCGAGCGTGACCGCAACCGGGGTAGCGCCGGAAATACCGGCGGCGGCGGCGAAATTCGGCCAGGCCGGGGAGAGATAGACCACCTCGTCGCCGCTGCCGGCGACCGCTGCTAATGCCAACTGAATGGCATGCATGCCGGAACCGGTGGCGATGAATTCCTCTTCGGCGAAGCTCTTGCCGAAATGCCTGGCATAGTAGCGGGAAAGCGCTTGCCTCAGCTCCGGAATGCCTTTCTGCCAGGTATAGAAGGTCTCGCCATTGGCGAGCCCCTTGGCGGCGGCTTCCGAAATGAAGGCAGGCGTCGGCAAATCGCCTTCACCGGCCCAGAGCGGGATCATGCCCTCGCGCGTACGGCCGTAATTGACGACGGCGACAATGCCGCTTTCGGGGGCGGCCACCGCTTCGGCGCGCAAGCTATCGATCAGGGTCATGACAGGTCCGTTTTGATGTCTGCTTTGATGCATGTCATTATCCAGAACCGCTGCGCACTTATGGGCGACATGCATTGGCGGATGCTCTTAGCAGATGCGGCAACAGAAAACCCCGGCCGCGAACGACCGGGGTTTTGGTCCAGAAATCTGGCCTTGTCTATTTCCTGGCGAGGAGATCGCGAATTTCGGTGAGCAGTGCGACGTCAGCCGGCGGCGGAGCCGCAGGTGCGGCCGGCTTCTCCCGCTCGAGCCGCTTGCGCATGTTGTTCACGGCCTTGACCATCAGGAAGATGATGAAAGCCAGGATGACGAAATTCAGCGCCACGGTGATAAAATTGCCGTAGGCGAACACCGCGCCTTCCTTACGCGCGTCGGCAAGATTGGTCGAATGCACTGTTGATGAGAGGCCTATGAAGTAGTTGGAAAAGTCGACGCCACCAAGTGCGCCGATGAAAGGCATGATGATGTCATTGACAAGAGAATCGACGATCTTGCTGAAGGCCGCGCCGATGATGACGCCGACCGCAAGGTCCATCACATTTCCTTTGGAAATGAATTCCTGGAATTCTTTCAGCATTCGACCCTCCTTGTCATGACGGACCGCGCTGCCGCCGTCCCTCCGGCGTCGGCCCGTGCGCACCATAACAAAAACCTGCGGTTGCAACAGAAGCAAAAGCTGGAAAACACCGCTTTCTCCTTACCTTAGGTCACGGTTCGACAGGGCGGCGTCGCGGCCATGCGCCGGAAAGCCGCGATGGACTTGACCTTAGAGCTGTGATTGCCTCTGGGCAGGCCGGGGTGAAAGCTGGCCGAGGAGGATTTTCGGGCCGTGCAGGGCTGGTTCATCGTCATCATTGCGGTCGCCTATGTAACGCTGCTGTTCGTCATCGCCAGCCTCGGCGACCGGCGTTCAACGGCGCTGGGACCCGGCCGCGCCCGGCCCTTCATCTATGCGCTCAGCCTCGCCATCTACTGCACCTCCTGGACCTTCTTCGGCTCGGTCGGCCTGTCGTCCGAGCGCGGCCTCGAATTTTTGGGCATCTACACCGGGCCGGTGCTGGTGTTCGTGTTCGGCTTTCCGCTGCTCAATCGCATCGTGCGGCTGGCCAAGAGCGAGAAGATCACCTCGATCGCCGACTTCCTCGGCGCGCGCTACGGCAAGAGCTTTGCCGTCTCGGCGATCGCCACGCTGATCGCCACCATCGGCGCGGTGCCCTATATCGCACTGCAATTGAAGGCGATCTCCGGTTCGGTCGGCCTGATGGTCGAGCATTATACGGGATCGCCGCCCTCCTTCGATCCCTTCGTCAGCGACATCTCGCTGGTGGTGGCCATGCTCTTGGCGCTGTTTGCGGTGCTGTTCGGCACCCGCCATGCCGACGCCACCGAGCACCAGGACGGGCTGGTGCTGGCGGTGGCGGTCGAAACCGTGGTCAAGCTCGCCGCCTTCCTGGCGATCGGCCTGATGGTCACCTTCCTGATCTTCGGTGGCCCGGGCGACATGATCGACAAGCTGGCCGAAAACAGCCAGGTGCGGCAAGCCATGGGCTACAACACCTCGCTCGCCACCTGGCTGGTGCTGACTTGCCTGAGCGGCTTTGCTATCATCATGCTGCCGCGCCAGTTCTACGTCACCATCGTCGAGAACCGCGGCGAGGCCGAACTGCGCACCGCGACCTGGGTGTTTCCGCTCTATCTCGTGGCGATAAACCTGTTCGTGCTGCCGATCGCCTTCGCCGGCCTGGCGCTGGTCGGCGCCAAAACCACCAGTGACCTCTATGTGCTGGCGCTGCCCTTGTTCGGCGGCCATGACTTCCTCGCCATGGCCGCCTTCATCGGTGGGCTGTCGGCGGCGACCGCCATGGTGATCGTCGAAAGCGTGGCGCTGTCGATCATGATCTCCAACGACCTCGTCATCCCGCTGTTCGTGCGCCGCCTGCTCAAGACCACGACCTCTGAGAATGAGGATTGGTCGACGCTGATCCTCAACGTGCGGCGCGGCGCCATCTTCATCCTGTTGTTCATCGCCTTCCTCTACTACCGCGAAAGCACCAACTCGGCGCGGCTGTCGTCGATCGGCCTGATGTCGTTCGCGGCAATCGCCCAATTCGCGCCGGCGCTGATCGGCGGGCTGATCTGGCGCGGCGCCAATGGCCGCGGCGCGGCCCTTGGCATGGTCGCCGGCATCCTCGTCTGGGGCTATACGCTGCTTTTGCCGTCGCTCTCGGCAGCCGACGCGGACATCGTCGTGCAGGGGTTGTTCGGTTTCGAGGCGCTGCGGCCGCAGGCTCTGTTCGGCACCGTCGCCGAACCGTTGAACCACGGCGTGCTCTGGAGCCTGTCGGTCAACACGCTGTTCTTCGTGCTCGGCTCGCTGTCGCGCGCGTCAGTGCCGCTGGAGCGGATCCAGGCGTCGATCTTCGTGCCGCGCGAATCCGGCCCGATGCCCAGCCTGCGCCGCTTCCGCACCGCCATCACCGTCAACGTGCTGAAGGACACCATCTCGCGCTACCTCGGCGTCGAGCGCACCGAGCGCTCCTTCCAATCCTTCGAGAAAAGCAATGGCGTCTCGCTGCACGGCAATGAGCAGGCCAGCATGGATGTCATCCGCTTTTCCGAGCAGCTGCTGGCGAGCGCGGTCGGCTCGTCTTCGGCGCGGCTGATCCTGTCGCTGCTGTTTCGCCGCAACGACCGCGAGTCCAAGGACGCCTTTCGCCTGCTCGACGACGCCACCGAAGCGCTGCAGCACAATCGCGACCTGCTGCAGATCGCGCTCGACCAGATGGAGCAGGGCATCACCGTATTCGACCGCGATTTTCGTCTGATCTGCTGGAACAGACAATATCGCGCGCTGTTCGACCTGCCCGACGAGATGGGCCAGGTCGGCGTGTCGCTCGACCGCATCCTGCGCCACCTCGCCGAGCGCGGCGATATTCCGGCCGACCAGCGCGTGGCGATGCTCAACCGGCTGACCAGCTTCGTCAGCCCATGGCAGATGGAGTTGAAGACCAGTGGCCGTATCCTCGAACTGCGCTCCAACCCGATGCCGGACGGCGGAATCGTCGCCACCTATGCCGACATATCAGGACGCGTCGAACAGGATTTGGCGCTGAAGCGGGCCAATGAATCGCTGGAGCAGCGGGTCAAGACGCGGACCATCGAACTGACTAGGGTTAACGAGGAGTTGACCCGGGTCAATGAGGAGCTGGCGCAGGCGCAGATGCTGGCCGAGGAGGCCAATCTGGGCAAGACGCGCTTCCTCGCCGCCGCCGGCCACGACATCCTGCAGCCGCTGAACGCCGCCCGTCTCTACTGCTCGTCGCTGATCGAAAAGGCCGGCAAGGGCCCGGCCGGGAAGGCTGCTATCAACATCGAATCCTCGCTGGAATCGGTCGAAACGATCCTGGGCGCCGTGCTCGACATTTCCCGCCTCGACGCCGGCGCGATGAAACCCGATGACAGCGCCTTCCGCCTGGACGGGCTGCTGCGCCAGATCGGCAATGATTTTCAGCCGCTCGCCGCCGAAAAGAAACTCGATCTGACGATCATAGCCTCGTCGCTCAGCGTGTTGACGGACCGCAACCTGCTGCGCCGGCTGATCCAGAACCTGGTCTCCAACGCCATCAAATACACCCCCCATGGCCGCATCCTGGTCGGCGTGCGACGGCGCGGCGAACTCGCCGAAATCCAGGTGATCGACACTGGCATCGGCATTGCCGGCGACAAGCTGAACACGGTCTTCAACGAGTTCACCCGGCTGGACGAAGGCGCGCGCGAGGCCGAAGGTCTCGGCCTTGGCCTGTCCATCGTCGACCGCATCGCGCGGGTGCTGCGGCTCGAGATCCAGATCTTTTCCAACCCGGGCAAGGGTACGCGCTTTTCCGTTATCCTGCCGGTTGCGGCGGTTGAGGCGCCGCGGCGCGAGGTCGAGCCGAAGGCGCCTGCCCGCACCGCGAATTCGCTGGCCGGCCTGCGCGTCATGTGCATCGACAACGACGCCCGCATCCTCGACGGCATGCGGCTTCTGCTCGAGGGCTGGGGCTGCAGCATCGGCACGTTTTCGGGTTCGGAGGATTTTGGCAGAGCCGATCGTCCCGACATCGTGCTTGCCGACTATCATCTCGATGGCAGAAGCGGCCTCGACATCATCGCCCGCCTGCGTGACATCCATGGTTCGGACCTGCCGGCCGTGCTGGTCACCGCCGACCGCTCCACCGAGGTCCGTGCCGCTGCCGCCGCCCTGGACGTGCCGGTGATCAACAAGCCGCTGAAGCCGGCCGTGCTGCGTTCCATGATGGCAAGGGTCAGGCCGCTGGCATCGGCGGCCGAGTAGGGTTCAATGCATGTCGCCCAGAAGTGTGCCGCGGTTCTGGGACCACGACATGCATCGAACAAGAGCTAAAGCGGGTCGCATGAATCCGTTCAGCGCGATGCGCTTTAGCCTGCTGGCTGCAACGGATCGCTGCCGATCTTGGACAGCTGGATCACCGCCTGGGTGCGGCTGTCGACGCCGAGCTTTTGCAGGATGGCCGAGACATGCGCCTTGACCGTCGCTTCGGAGACGCTGAGTTCGTACGCGATCTGCTTGTTGAGCAGGCCTTCGGCCAGCATGCCGAGGACACGCGTCTGCTGCGGCGTCAGCGCCTGCAGCCGCTTGATCAGGTCGGATATTTCGGGGTCGCGCTCGACGCCGAGGTCGATGCCGACGGGTGCTGCGATGTCGCCGGCCAGCACCGTCTGCACGGCGCTGCGGATTTCCTCCATGCTGGCCGATTTGGAGATGAAACCGGACGCGCCGAGATCGAGCGCGCGCCGGATGGTCACCGGGTCGTCGTGCGCCGACACCACCACCAGCGGCACCGCCGGGTGGATGCCGCGCAACGCGATCAGACCGGACAGGCCGCTGGCGCCCGGCATCGACAGGTCGAGCAGCACCAGGTCGACATCCTCATTGGCCACGACCAGGGCCTTGGCGCTTTCGAAATCGCCGGCCTCGTGAATGGCGGCGACATCGCCGACGCCGGCAAGCGCCTCTTTCAAGGCGCCGCGGAACAGCGGATGGTCGTCGGCAATGACGAAGGTGTAGCCCGACGGCAAATGTTCCTCCCCAAATCCCGTTGTTGCCCAAACTTCGTTATCGATTGACGGCTTTTACGGGATCGGACGATTATGCGGCGAAGCGCTTTGTTTTCAAGCGGCAATGGCCGGACGGCACTTTGCGCCGGGCAGCTCAGGTCTTTTGCGAGTTGAGCTTGGCGCCGTCGCCATTGTCCTTGTCCATCTCCTTGACGATGCCCATGAAGCCACGCAGCATGCGCTCCATATAGCTCATCGTCTTGTCGAAATCCTCTTCGCTCGGCAATTTCGACTCGAGACGGGCCGACAGCGAATTCTCCAACCTGGCGACGCGTTCGTCCATTGCCTTCATCGAGGCCTGCAAACGGTCGACTTCGTCCTGGAAGGCGGCGCGTTCGTCGGCGGCCATCTTGCAGACGAGCTGGCCGGAGCGCTCCTCGCAGATCGACATGGCGCCGGTCCGGGTATCCATGCGGACATAGCCGTTGGCCGTTTTCTCCAGCCGGTAGCGGTCGGTCTCTTCGGACCAGGCCGACGCCGCGACCAGCGAGACCAGTGCGGCGGGGATCAGTATGTGCTGCAGACGCATGTTCCATCCTCCACGAGCCAGTATGCGCAACCTATCACAGCTTTGCGCCGTAAATGCGGACGAGTTGCCCTTCCCCGCATGATCGGTTCGGATTATAGCGCAACCATGTCTCAGATTATCTACAAGATCGCGCCCGAAGCGCTTTGGCGCGAGGCCGAGAAAAACGGCCGTTTCACCGGCGCTCCGATCGATATCGCCGACGGCTTCATCCATTTCTCCACTGCTGATCAGGTCAGGGAGACGGCGGCGAAGCATTTCGCCGGCCAGATGGATTTGCTGGTGATCGCCATCGACGGGGCGCTGCTCGGTGACGCGCTGAAATACGAGGTCTCGCGGGGCGGCGCGCTGTTCCCGCATCTCTATGGCGTGCTCGATATGAGCGCCGTGCTGTGGGTGCGGCCACTGCCGCTCGGGGCCGACGGCGCCCATCAATTCCCGGCGCTGGAGGCCGAATGATCGTGTTCGATCGCATCGGCCAGAAACTGCTGTTCACCTTCGATCCGGAAACGGCGCATGGCATGTCGATCGCGGCGCTGCGATGCGGTCTGCCGGTCGGCGCGCGGACGGTGCGCGACGACAGGTTGAAGCTCAGCCTCTGTGGCATCGCCTTCCCCAATCCGCTCGGCATGGCCGCAGGCTACGACAAGAACGCCGAGGTGCCCGACGCGCTGCTTGGCCTCGGCTTCGGCTTTGCCGAAGTCGGCACCGTGACGCCGCTGCCGCAGGCGGGCAATCCGAAGCCGCGCATTTTCCGGCTGACGGAGGATGATGCGGTGATCAACCGCCTGGGCTTCAACAATGAGGGCCACGAGGCGGCGGAAAAACGCCTTGCCGCGCGCCAGGGACGCGGCGGCATTGTCGGCGTCAACATCGGCGCCAACAAGGACAGCGCCGATCGTGTCCGTGACTATGAGTTGGGCGTTTCCCGTTTTGCGAAATACGCCAGCTATCTCACCGTCAACATCTCGTCGCCCAACACGCCCGGCCTGCGCACCATGCAGGCGCGCGAACAGCTCGGCGAACTGTTGTCTCGGGTCATGTCGGTGCGTGCAGCAGCTTCGGCGCAGCCGCCCCTCTTCCTCAAGATCGCGCCCGATCTGGTCGAGGCCGAGCTTGAAGACATCGCCGCCGAAGTCAGCGAGAAGCAGATTGACGGCGTCATCGTCTCCAACACGACGCTGGCGCGAACCGGATTGCGTAGCACAAGCGGCGAGACCGGCGGTCTCTCGGGAAAACCGCTGTTCGAGCGTTCGACCATCGTGCTGGCCAAGATGCGTCGGCTGCTCGGGCCGGAGCGCGCCGTCATCGGCGTCGGCGGCGTCGATTCCACTGATGCCGCGCTGGAGAAAATCCGCGCCGGCGCCGACCTCGTGCAGCTCTATACCGGCATGGTCTATGCCGGGCCGGCGCTGCCGGGGCGCATCCTTGCCGGGATGGTGCGATTTGCCGACAAGGAGCGGCTGAAATCATTGCGCGAACTGCGCGACAGCCGGCTCGATCAGTGGGCTGCCAGGCCGCTCTAAAACGCCGTGCGCAACCGGAGCCGCAGGATGGCCAGCAGGCTGAAGCCGCGCACCAGCAGGAAGACGTGCAGCGCCGCCCACAGGCCGTGATTGCCGAGAGACGGCGCCAAGCTGAACAATGCGGCGCTGAAGGCCAGGAACGACACCAGCATCATGTTGCGCATCTCGCGCGACCAGGTAGCGCCGATGAAGACGCCGTCCATCTGGAAGGCCAGCACGCCGCTCAGCGGTGTCAGTGCCGCCCACGGCAGATAGATGTCGGCAACAGCACGAACATCCGGCGACGTGGTGATCAACGAAATCAGGCCGGCGCCGCCGAGCCAGAAGATCAGCGTGGCGGTTCCGGCGAGGCCGAACCCCCAGAATAAGGTCAGACGTACCGCCCGGCGGAACGCCGTCTCGGCACGTGCGCCGATCGCGCGTCCCGCCAACTGTTCGGCCGCGGTGGCGAAACCGTCGAGAAAATAGCCGGCGACGAGGAAGAAGTTCATCAGCACGGCATTGGCGGCCAGCGTCAGCGTGCCGAACTGCGCGCCCTGGCGGGTGAACAGCGCGAAAGCGGCGAGCAGCGAGAACGAGCGGATCATGATATCGCGGTTGAGCGACAGCATGCGCAGGAAAGCGGGCATGTCGAGCAGGCGATGCCGCGGCAGGCGGGGTGCGGCCCGGAAGCGCCAGACAACGATGGCGAGACCCAGCAGCATGGCCAGACATTCGCCGGTGACGGTCGCCCAGGCCACGCCGGCGACGCCCCAGCCAAGCTTCAGGCCGAGCAGGATGCAAAGCACGATGTTGATGCCGTTGAGCACCGCCTGCAGCATCAGCCCAAGCCCGCCCTCGCCGCGTCCAAGGACATAGCCGAGGATGGCGTGGTTGATCAGCGTGAAGGGGGCGGCGAGCATTCTGATGTGGATATAGACGCCCATCGCCTCGCCGACGCGCGCTTCGCCGCCGATGAATTTCTGGCCGGCGATGGCAATCAGCGGCGCAAGGACGACAAGCACGATGCCGGCGGCGACCGCGATCAGCACGGCGCGCCAGAACACCGCCTGCTCCTCCAGTTCGTCGCCGCGCCCAAACGCCTGGGCGACGAGGCCGGTGGTGCCGGAGCGCAGGAAATTGAAGGTGCTGAAGACGACGTCGAAGACCAGGGCCCCGGCCGCCAGGCCGCCGAGCAGGGCGGCATCGCCGAACTGCCCGACCACCGCCGTGTCGACGATGCCGAGCAGCGGCGTCGTCAGATAGGCGAGCGTCATCGGCACGGCGATGGCGAGCACCGAACGGTTGGTGACGGCGAAGGGTCTCGCGTCGGCTGGGGTTGCACCCGTGTCCAGGGGACTGCTGCCTTGCTGGTTGCGGCTTGATCGAACAGCCGATGTGCCCCATTTTCCCGCCACCGCGCAATCACTCTTGCCGTGACGGCCAACCGAAATGTTCTTCTGGCGCGAGCCCGCCGGATCCCAGTACTGGTTTTAAGCAATTCCCAAAGGGAAGCGCTACGCGCTTCTCCCGGGAAAACCGCTGCACACTTTTCCTGGAATTGCTTTAGCCATGCCCCTGCAGATCGTCCATCATCCCGACTACGATGCCGGCTTCGCCGTCAATCATCGCTTTCCGATGAGCAAATATCCGCTGCTGATGCAGGCCTTGCATATCAGGGGCCTGATCCATGCCGGGGCGCTGTGGATGCCCGAGCCGGCGCCGGCCTCCTGGCTGAAGCTCGCCCATGCGGCTGATTATGTCGACCAGGTCATCACGTGTTCAGTGCCTGAAAAGATCGAGCGCGAGATCGGCTTTCCCGTGGGACTGCGCGTTTCGCTCAGGGCGCAACTCGCCGCCGGCGGCACGGTGCTGGCGGCGCGACTGGCGCTTATCAATGGCATTGCCTGCAACAGCGCCGGCGGCAGCCACCATGCGCGGCGCGCGCAAGGCGCGGGCTTCTGCACCTTCAACGATGTTGCCGTCGCTTCGCTGGTGCTGCTAGCCGAAGACGCGGTGAAAAACATCCTGATCGTCGATCTCGATGTGCATCAGGGCGACGGCACGGCGGATATACTGAGAGACGAACCACGCGCCTTCACCTTCTCCATGCATGGCGGACGCAATTATCCGGTGCGCAAGATTGCCTCCGATCTCGACGTTGCCCTGCCGGACGGCACCGGCGATGGCGCCTATCTCGAACGGCTGGGTGTCCTCCTGCCGGAGCTCTCGGCCAAGGCGCACTGGGACATCGTCTTCTACAATGCCGGTGTCGACGTGCATGCCGAGGACCGGCTCGGCCGGCTATCGCTCAGCGATGACGGCGTGCGTGCCCGCGACGCCATGGTGATCGGTCATTTCCGCGCGCTGGGCATCCCGGTCTGCGGTGTCATCGGCGGCGGCTATTCGACCGATGTCGCAGCGCTCGCGGCGCGCCACGCCATCCTGTTCGAGGTGGCGTCGGACTTTGCCTGAGTGGCCTTTGGTTTGAGCACAATCTTTTCCGAAAACCGGTTTCCACTTTTCGGGATCGTGGTCCGCTTCACTTCCGGTAGTTCGCGAGCCTGAGCAGGATGAACACCGGCACGACGATCGCGGCGCCGAGCAGGATATAGCCCAAGAAGCGATAGACCGCGTTGAAGCCGAGGTTCCAAAGATCGATGAAGAAACCCTGGATGCGGTAGAAGACGTCCATCGGCGTCCAGCCGAACGCATTCATGACCAGGCCGACCAGGAACGACACGACCAGCAGCTTGACGATCACCCTGACGGGCGAGTCACCGAGAAAGCGCGTCACTGTGGACAAGGGGCCTGCCTCCAGATTGGTTTGCCCGGATTCGGGGTACAAACCCACGAATACGCACTTGCTGCGCCCGCATCAAGGCGGGCGGACGGCGCAATCGGTCGGGTTTCCAACAGCCGTTTCCGAACAGCTGTCCAAGGGCGATTGCCCGAAGCACGCCCATCATGATATCGAGAGGCCGACGCGGGTATGATGTAATGGTAGCTTGTCAGCTTCCCAAGCTGAACGCGAGGGTTCGATTCCCTCTACCCGCTCCAGTTCCTATCCCACTTCCCGCAAGATAAAATCGTGCAGCATCTTGGCTGCCGGCGACAGCACGCGGTTCTTCACCGTGATCAGGCTGTAGGGGCGGACCTCGATGTCGAACTCGGTCTGGACGACATCGATGGCGCCGGCGAGACCGTCGGGGTTCTGGATGAATTTTGCCACCTGGATCGACACCGGGGCGATGGCGTCGGACTGCGCCACCATGACCAGTGTGAGCAGCAGCGACGAGGTGTTGAGGATGCGGTCCGGCAGGGCGATGTTGCGGTTCAGGAAATTGCTCTCCATCGCCTGGCGCAGCGGCGACCCGCCCGACTGGAACACCCAGTCGAAGGCGGCGGTGTCCTCCAGCCTCACCGCCTTCCCATTGTTTAGAGGATGGCCGTTGCTCAGCGGGTGGCCTCGGCGCACGATCAGGCAGGCCTTCTCGACGCCGATGACGCGCGATTCGAACAGGCGCGGATTGAGGTCTTCGGGGACACGGGCGATGATGAAATCATGGCGCGTGGCGATCAGTTCGCGCGCCAGCACATTCGACGTCTCGACCTGCATGGTAATCTCGATGCGCGGATAGAGGCGGCGTATCTCGCGGATCGCCGGGACCGCCAGTTCGATCGCCGGCGCCGTCACCGCGCCAAGGAACACCGAGCCGCCCTTGCCGGCCTTGAGCTCCGATATTTCGCGGTCGGCCTCGCGCATTTCGAGCAGGATCGAGCGCGCGCGCCGGGCCAGCGCCTTGCCGTAAGGGGTGAGCGTGATGCCGCGCGGCAGCCTTTCGCAGAGCTTCACCTCGAGCACCGCTTCCATCTCGGAAATCATGCGCGAGGCCGCCGGCTGCGAGATGTTCATCACCTGGGCGGCAGCACTCACCCGACCGTGATCGTCGAGTGCTGCGATCATGCGCATGTGACGCAGGCTCAAGCCGCTACGCAGAAGTGTCTCGCCATCGCCCGGCAATTCATCGTAACCGCTTGAAATTCCCTGAGGACCTCGTAAAGCCGCCATGCCTTTTCCCGCTTCCGCCACTGTTCCAGCCCGGTTTAGTCATATACCGGTTTTGGTATAGCAACCACCGAAGATCGCATTTGACAGTTATGGCAAAGGGTCACACTTTCGCGCGTCCTCAAGACTTGACGGTCGATGACGAGCAAAATCGTATCGATTTAAATCTGAGGGCCGATTGGGAGGATACCGGAGATCGATTATGACGGCGGCGGCGCTTTGGCGCATCCGCCCGACTGCGCGGCCCGCGAAGCCCCGAGGTGTCGCGTCCATCAACCAGGGAGAGTTTTACGTGAAAATCATCAAGACACTGGCCGCCGTCGCGGCCCTTGGCATCGCTGCCATGACCTACTCGGCGCATGCAGCCGACAAGGGTCTTGTCGGCGTGCTGATGCCGACCAAGACCTCGCAGCGCTGGATCAATGACGGCGATGCCGTCAAGTCCCAGCTCGAAGCTCTCGGCTACACGGTCGACCTGCAGTACGCTCAGGACGACATCCCCAACCAGCTCAGCCAGCTGGAAAACGAAATCACCAAGGGCCCGAAGGCGCTGATCATCGCTTCGATCGACGGCACGACCCTGTCGGACGCGCTGCAGAAGGCCGCTGACGCCGGCGTCGTCGTCGTCGCCTATGACCGCCTGATCAAGAAGACCGCCAATGTCGATTACTACACCACCTTCGACAATTTCGGCGTCGGCGTGATCCAGGCGAACTCGCTGGTCAAGGGCCTCAAGGAGCGCTTCCCGAACACCAAGCCGTGGAACGTCGAACTGTTCGGCGGCTCGCCGGACGACAACAACGCCTTCTTCTTCTACAACGGCGCAATCTCGGTGCTGCAGCCGCTGATCGATGACGGCTCGATCAAGATCAAGTCCGGCCAGACCGGCATGGACAAGGTCGGCACGCTGCGCTGGCTCGCCGCCACCGCCCAGGCGCGCATGGACAACCTGCTGTCGGCCAACTACTCGGACGGCAGCCGCGTCGATGGCGTTCTTTCGCCCTATGACGGCCTGTCGCGCGGCATCACCGCTTCGCTGCGCGCCGTGGGTTACGGCACCGACGCCCAGCCGTGGCCGATCGTGACCGGCCAGGACGCCGAGACTGCTTCGGTCAAGCTGATCATCACGGGCGAGCAATACTCGACCGTGTTCAAGGACACCCGCGAACTGGCCAAGGCCACCGTCGAACTCGTCGACAAGGTGCTCTCGGGCGGCAAGCCGGACGGCCTCGATGAAAAGACCTACAACAACGACGTCAAGGTCGTCCCCTCGATCCTTTTGACGCCGCATGAGGTCGACAAGTCGAACTACCAGGCACTGGTCGTCGACTCCGGCTACATCAAGGCCGACGAACTGAAGTAATCCGTTTATAAAGACAGGGGTCCTGCGCGACGCAGGACCCCTGTCCGTTCACAAGCGACCCCGGTATTGTTTCTACCGGACTTAGTTTGCGTGCATGTCGTTGTCTCAAACCGCAAGCACTTTGGAGCGACATGCAACAGGAGGAGCTTGCCCTGATGACGACGATTTTGGAGATGCGCGACATCACCAAGACGTTCCCCGGCGTGAAGGCGCTGTCGAACGTCAACCTCAGCGTCGAAGAAGGCGAGATCCACGCCGTGGTTGGCGAGAACGGCGCCGGCAAGTCGACGCTGATGAAGGTCCTGTCGGGCGTCTATCCCGCCGGCACCTATGACGGCCAGATCATTTTTCAGGGTCAGGAATGCCAGTTCAAAGGTATCCATGACAGCGAACACAAGGGCATCGTCATCATCCACCAGGAGCTAGCGCTGGTGCCGATGCTGTCGATCACCGAAAATATCTTCCTCGGCAACGAAAACGCCCGATACGGCGTCATCGACTGGGATGCCAACGAGGCGCGCACCGCTGCCCTGTTGAAGAAGGTGGGCCTCAAGGAGGACCCCAAGACACTGATCACCAATATCGGCGTCGGCAAGCAGCAGCTGGTCGAGATCGCCAAGGCGCTGAGCAAGGACGTCAAGCTTTTGATCCTCGACGAGCCGACCGCGTCGCTCAGCGAGAAAGACAGCCAGGCGCTGCTCGATCTTCTGCTCGAATTCAAGCGCCAAGGCATGACCTCGATCCTGATCTCGCACAAGCTCAACGAGATCAACCGGGTCGCCGACAAGGTAACCGTCATCCGTGACGGGCGCACCATCGAGACGCTGGCCAAGAAGGATATCTCCGAAGACCGCATCATCACCTCGATGGTCGGCCGTTCGCTAGACGACCGCTATCCGCCGCGCGAGCCCAAGATCGGCGAAGTCGTGTTCGAGGTGAAGAACTGGTCGGTCTATCACCCGCTCCATGCCGAGCGACAGGTGATCAAGGGCATCGACATCAATGTGCGCAAGGGCGAGGTGGTCGGCATCGCCGGGCTGATGGGCGCCGGCCGCACCGAATTCGCCATGAGCCTGTTCGGCCGCTCCTATGGCCGCCGCATCACCGGCGAAGTGCTGCTCAAGGGCAAGCCGGTCGATGTCTCCTCGGTAAGCAAGGCGGTCCAACACGGCATCGCCTATGTCACCGAGGACCGCAAAACCTACGGCCTCAACCTTATCGACCATATCAAGCATAACATTACGCTGGCCAATCTCGACGGCGTGTCGCGCCACAGCGTGATCGACGACATGCGCGAGCTTGCGGTCGCCAACGACTATCGCAAGAAGACCAATATCCGTGCGTCAAGCGTCTATCAGATGACCGGCAATCTTTCCGGCGGCAACCAGCAGAAGGTGGTGCTGTCGAAATGGTTGTTTGCCGACCCTGACGTGCTGATCCTCGACGAGCCGACACGCGGCATCGATGTCGGCGCCAAATATGAAATCTACACGATCATCGCGCGCCTTGCCTCGGAGGGTAAGGCGATCGTGGTCATCTCGTCGGAAATGCCGGAATTGCTGGGGATTACCGACCGCATCTACGTCATGAACGAAGGGCGCATGGTGGGCGAAATGCCGGCGGCGGAAGCAAGCCAGGAAAAGATAATGCGCGCCATCGTCCGGGGAGAAGGAAAAGCAGCATGAGCACCGAAAGCGCCCCCGCCCCGCAGGGCAACGTCGCCGACGAACAGCGCCCGCGCATCGCCGTCTCGGCGCTGGCGACGAATTTACGCGAATACGGACTGATCATAGCCCTGATCGTCATCATGCTGTTCTTCCAGTTCACCACGTCGGGGACGTTGTTCAAGCCGGTCAATCTCAGCAATCTGGTGCAGCAGAACTCCTTCATCATCGTGATGGCGCTCGGCATGCTGCTGGTGATCGTATCGGGCTATATCGACCTCAGCGTCGGATCGGTCGCCGGTTTCATCGGCGCGCTGGCGGCAAACATGATGGTCATCTGGCAGCTCGGACCGCTGAGCAATCCGCTGGTGGTTTCGATCGTCTGCCTGGTCGCGGGTGGCCTGATCGGCGCCGCGCAAGGGTATTGGATCGCCTATCACCGGATACCGAGCTTCATTGTCACGCTGGCCGGCATGCTGATCTTCCGCGGCATTTGCCAGGCGTTGCTTGGCGGCGGCTCGTCGGTGGGTCCGCTTCCCGACGACTTCAAGATGCTCAGCTCCGGCTTCATCCCGGATGTGATCGGCCCACTGACGCTCGTCCCGCCGGTCGTGAACGCAGCCGGCAAGACCATCATGGGCAGCGGCGTGACCCTGCACATGACGACGGTCGTGCTGGGGCTGATCGCCGTGCTCGCCTATGCCTATTTCGGGGTCCGCACCCGGCGCAAACGAGAACGCCATGGTTATGAGGCCGAGCCCTTCACCCTGTTCGTCGTCAAGACGCTGGTCGCCAGCGCGCTGGCGCTGTTCCTGGTCTATGAGTTTGCCAGCTACCGCGGCCTGCCCGTGGTGCTGCTGGTCATGGGCGTGCTGATCACGCTGTTCGTCTTCGTCACCAAGCGCATGACCATCGGGAGGCGCATCTACGCCATGGGCGGCAATCCCAAGGCGGCGCAGCTGTCGGGCATCAACACCGAGCGGCTGACGCTGATGGTGTTCATCAATATGGGCGTGCTGTCGGCGCTTGGCGGCCTGATCATCGCGGCTCGTCTCGGCCAGGCGGTGCCGGCGGCGGGTCTCGGCTCGGAGCTCGATGTCATCGCCGCAGTGTTCATCGGCGGCGCCTCGGCGATGGGCGGCGTCGGCCAGGTTATCGGGGCGGTCGTCGGCGGCTTCATCATGGGCGTGATGAACAACGGCATGTCGATCATGGGCGTCAATGTCGACTGGCAGCAGGTGGTCAAAGGCCTGGTGCTGCTCGGCGCCGTGATCTTCGACGTCTACAACAAGAACAAGGCCTGACAAGCTTCAGCGAGGCAAGCAGGAGGCATACGGTCGCGGCGCAGCCGGCAAGTTGTCGGCATAAGAAGTCCCCCGAGGGATGGAGCTCGCGAGCGCAATCCGGACGAAGAGTTCAACCCGTGGCGCGGCGAGGTCCGAGCCGCGCAGGTCAAGGTTTGCCAAGGGGCAACCCGGCCAAGGCACATGAGAGAGGATTTCATCATGCTAATCTCCCAGATCCTCGACGACGCCGAGACCATCCGCGTCGTCGCCCGCAATGGCGGCGGCAAGACCAGGATCATCAACGGCGCCCGCAGCGTCTATTCGCTGGCCATGGAAGCCGCGCGCACCGGAACGGGCCTCGCCGCGCTGATCGAGCGCAAGGGGTTCGGTGAAGCGATAGACCTCGACGCCGTCTACAAGAAGGGCCGGCTGGTGTCGCCGATCAACCATCCCGATCCTGCGCATCTGCATCTGACCGGCACCGGCCTGACCCATCTCGGCTCGGCGGCGACGCGCGATTCCATGCACAAGAAGCTCAGCGATGGCGGCGAGGAGCAGCTTACCGATTCCATGAAGATGTTCCGCATGGGGCTCGAAGGCGGCAAGCCGGCCAAGGGCCAGACCGGCGTGCAGCCGGAATGGTTCTACAAGGGCAACGGCACCATGGCGGTGGCGCCGGGCGCCGCACTGATGTCGCCGGCCTTCGCGCAGGACGCCGGCGAGGAGCCGGAAATCGCCGGCATCTATGTCATCGGCGACGACGGCGCGCCGTTCCGCGTCGGCTTCACGCTGTCGAACGAGTTTTCCGATCATGTTACCGAGCGGGTGAACTATCTGTTCCTGGCACATTCCAAACTGCGCAACGCCTCGTTCGGGCCGGAAATCCTGATCGGCGACCTGCCGGCCGACGTCAGGGGCTCATCGCGAATCTATCGCGACAGCAATTTGCTGTGGGAAAAGCCGTTCCTGTCGGGCGAAGCGAACATGTCGCACACAATCGCCAATCTCGAACATCATCACTTCAAATATTCGGCCTTCCGCCAGCCGGGCGACGTGCATGTGCACATGTTCGGCACGGCGACGCTGTCCTTTGCCGACGGCATCAAGACTCAGGCCGGCGACGTGTTCGAGATCGAGGCCGGGGATTTCGGCCTGCCGCTGCGCAACCCGCTGGAGATCGAGCAGCCGGTGAAGGTGGCGGTGAAGGCGCTTTGAGACGTAATCTCCCCTTGAGGGGGGAGATTGGCAGCGCCCACCGTCAATAAATATCGAAGTCGAAATACTTGGCCTGGATCTTCTTGTAAGTGCCGTCGGCGACGATGGCGTCTATCGCCGCATTCAGCTTGTCGCGCAGCGCCGTGTCTTCCAGGCGGACAGCGATGCCGGCTTGCGTCTCGGTGCCCTTGACGTCGCCGACAAGCTTGCAGCAGCCTTCGCTCGCCTTCTTCAGCCAGTCCATCAGCACGAACTTGTCGGAGATGACGGCGTCGAGACGGCCGTTCTGCAGGTCGGTGATCGCCTCTTCCTGGGTGGGGTAGAGTTTCGCCTCGGCGCCGGCCTTGCCATAGGCGTCCTGCGCATAGTCGGCCTGGGTGGTCGAGGCCTGCGCGCCCACCGTCTTGCCGGCAAGGGCTGCCGGTTCGGTGGAAGTGAGGTCGCTGTCCTTGGGCGCCACCAGCGCCAGCGGCGTCGTGTAGTATTTGTTGGTGAAGGCGACCTGTTTCTTGCGCTCCTCGGTGATGCTCATCGAGGCGATGATGGCGTCGAACTTTTTCGCCTGCAGCGCCGGGATGATGCCGTCCCAGTCCTGGGTGACGATCTCGCACTCGACCTTCATCTGCGCACACAGCGCATTGGCAATGTCGATGTCGAAGCCCTCGATCTTGCCGTCCGCGGTGATGGTGTTGAAGGGCGGATAAGCGCCCTCGGTGCCGATCTTCAATTTCTCCTGCGCCTCAGCCAGCGAGCCGGCCGATATCACCAGCATGGCAGCGCCCGCTGCCGATATGATCCATCTTGAAATCTGCATTTTGGTTCCCCTTGCGCGCCGTTCTCTTGCCGGCCACCGAAAGGCAGCCAAGCATGGTGAGGCAGCGCAGGCAAGTATTTTGCCTGACGGTGATCGAAGGTTCAGCCGGCGGGGCGGAAATGCTTGGAGAGCTTGAGGCCTTGCGCCTGGTAATTCGAGCCGAGATCGGTGCCGTAAAGCGCCTGCGGCCGCTTCAGCATGTGTTCGTAGACCAGCCGGCCGACGATCTGGCCGTGGTCGAGGATGAACGGCACTTCGTGGCTGCGCACTTCGAGCACCGCCCGGCTGCCGGTGCCGCCTGAGGCCGAATGGCCGAAGCCCGGATCGAAGAAGCCGGCATAGTGAACACGGAATTCGCCAACCAGCGGATCGAAGGGCGTCATCTCGGCGGCGTAGAGCGGCGGCACGTGCACGGCTTCGCGGCTGACCAGGATGTAGAACTCGTCCGGGTCGAGCACCAGTTCGCCGGCGCCGCTCTTATAGAGCGGCTCCCAGAAATCGACGGCATCCTGGGCGGCGCGCTTGTCGACATCGACCAAGCCGGTGTGATGCTTGCCGCGATAGCCGACCAGGCCGTTCTGGTCGCCGTCAAGATCGATCGACAGCGCAATGCCGCCGCCGGAAATGTTGGGCGGCTCGGTCGCCACCAGCATCTCGGCGCGGTGCAATTCGTTCAGTTCTGCCTCCGACAACAGCGCGTTGCCGGTGCGAAAGCGGATCTGCGACAGCCTCGATCCGGCGCGTACGACGATCGGGAAGGTGCGCGGACTGACTTCGAGATAAAGCGGCCCGTGATAGCCGGGGGCGATCTTGTCGAACTCATGGCCGCGATCGGTCATCACCCGGGTGAAGATGTCGAGCCGGCCGGTCGAGCTCTTCGGGTTGGCCGAGGCCGACACGTTTGCGGGCAGCGCCAGGCTTTCGAGCAGCGGCACGATGTAGACGCAGCCGGTTTCCAGCACCGCGCCCTCGGCGAGACTGAACTCATGCAATTTCAGCCGGTGAAGCTTGTCGGCCACCAGATGATCGGGACCCGGCAGGAAGGAGGCGCGCACGCGAAAAGCCTTGTTGCCGAGCCTCAGATCGAGGCTCGCCGGCTGCACCTGGTCGACATCGAGCGCGCGCGGCGACTCCAGCGCGCCGGACTGAAACAGCGCGGAAATGTCCTGATCGGGAAGAATGCCTGTCTGCCGCAAAAGGCTGGCTCCGCTCCAAGGTCGGTCTCTTTGTGGCAGGTTCTTGCCGCAAAACCGCTGGATATTATTGCGGAACCTGCCTGGTACAAACCTCTTAATGAAGCCGGCAATTGACGCAAGCGCAGGTGAGGTCTAAAGGGTCGTTATCCCGTGGTGATTTGGCCGGTCGGCTTGCAGCCACGTTAAACAAGTCGCTAAAGGACCGTCGGGCCGCAAGGCCATATGGACCGGTTGCGACTTTCGCGGCCGGTTTTTTTGTGTCTGGAACAAAAGCGATGAGCACCAAGAAGCGTAACTGGAAGCCTCAGACCGCACTCGTGCACGGGGGAACACTGCGTTCACAGTTCGGCGAGACGTCGGAAGCGATGTATCTCACCCAGGGCTATGTCTATGAAACGGCGCAGGCCGCGGAAGCCCGTTTCAAGGGCGAGGAGCCGGGCTTCATCTATTCGCGCTACGCCAACCCTACCGTCGACATGTTCGAAAAGCGCATGTGCGCGCTGGAGGGTGCCGAAGATGCGCGCGCCACGGCGTCCGGCATGGCGGCGGTGACGGCAGCGCTCCTGTGCAGCGCCAAGGCCGGCGACCATATCGTTGCGGCGCGCGCGCTGTTCGGCTCCTGCCGCTGGGTGGTGGAGACGCTGGCGCCGAAATACGGCATCGAGGCAACGCTGGTCGACGGCACCGACATCGCCAACTGGGAAAAGGCGGTGCGGCCGAACACGAAACTGTTCTTCCTGGAAAGCCCGACCAATCCGACGCTGGAAGTGGTCGACATCGCAGCGGTGGCGGCGCTCGCCACCTCGATCGGCGCCAGGCTGATCGTCGACAATGTCTTTGCCACGCCCTTGCAGCAGAAGCCCTTGCAGCTCGGCGCCCATATCGTCGTCTACTCCGCGACCAAGCACATTGACGGCCAGGGACGCTGTCTCGGCGGCATCATCCTGTCGGACAAGAAATGGATCGACGAGAATTTGCACGACTATTTCCGCCACACCGGCCCGAGCCTGTCGCCGTTCAACGCCTGGACGCTGCTCAAGGGCCTGGAGACGCTGCCGGTTCGGGTGCGCCAGCAGACGGAAAGCGCGGCCAAGATCGCGGATTTCCTGGCAGGACGGCCGGAAATCGCCCGCGTCATCTATCCCGGCCGCGCCGACCACCCGCAGGCCGACATCGTCAAGAAGCAGATGACGGGCGGATCGACGCTGATCTGCCTCGACGTCAAGGGCGGCAAGCAGGCGGCCTTCGCCTTGCAGAACGCGCTCGACATCGTGCTGATCTCCAACAATCTCGGCGACGCCAAGAGCCTGATCACCCATCCGGCGACCACCACGCACAAGAACCTCAGCGACGAAGCTCGCGCCGAGCTTGGCATCGGGCCGGGAACGCTCAGGCTGTCGGTCGGTCTTGAGGATACGGACGATCTGCTGGAGGACGTTGCGCAGGCGCTGAAGGCAGCCGGATAGGCCGCGAGGCGTCACGCTCCCGACGAAACCTCTTCCAGTTCGGCCGTCTTGGTGCCGATGGTCATGGTGTTGCCGCGCCAGTCGACGGCGCCGCTCAGCCAGCCGCGCGCCCAGATGGCGGGAAGCATCATGTCGCGGACCATCATCGCCGGGACCAGGCGCAGCGACAGATGCCAGCCCTTGGCCGCGGCCAGCGCGCATTCGGGAATGTAGGCCGCCGTCAGCACGGCCATCACCGTGGCCGGCAGGCTGATGCCGGCACTTGCGGCCGCCACCAGCGCCAACGCCAACGGCACGGCGACGCCGGTCAGGATCTCGGGTGCGAAAAACAGCGGGAAGGTGACGCGGCGCAACCGCGCCCAGCGCGCCTGGCGCGACCAGATGTCGGCAAGTCGGCGCTGCCCCAGTGGTTGCTCGAAAGGCGAGGCAACGAGATTGACGTGCAGGCCCAGTCCGTTGACCAGCTTGGTTGCAGCAGCATCCTCGGCGATCTCGGCGGCCAGCGCGCGGATACCGCCATTGGTATCGAGCATCGGCTTGTTCCACAGCATGCTCTTGCCCTGGGCAAAGCCGAGACCGAGCGCCTCGCCGGCGTATTGCCAGCGCGCCTGCAGCGTGTTGAGGAACGCGCATTCGACCTCGGCCCAAAAGCCATCCGGCCGAGAGCCGATCGGCGTCGAGCAGATAAGCCCGGTATTGGTCCGCCAGGCCGCCATCAGGTGCTGGACGTAATCCCTTGGCATCAGCACGTTGGAATCCGCCAGAATAACCCAATGATAGCGCGCCGCTTCCCAGCCCTTGACGCAGTTGTTGAGCTTCGGGTTGCTGCTGACGCGGTCGTCGCCGATCAGCAGCCGGGCCGGCACGTTGGGAAACAGGACGATCGCCCTGTTTATCAGTTTGACGACGGGATCGTCGGCGTGAGCGACGCAGAAGATCAGTTCGTAGCGCGGCCAGTCGAGCGAGAAGGCTCGCTGCAGCGTCTCTTGTGTGAACGGCTCCACGCCGCGCGACGGCACGACGATCGAGACCGGTGGCTGCTCGCCAGACGGCGGAGGGATAAGGCGACGCGCTTGCAGTTTCGACGAAGCAAGCAGGATGCTGGCGAGATTGGAAAGAAGCAAAGCGGAGGAAGCGAAGGCGGCTGTGAGAGCTGGTTCCATCGAGATCTGGTCACTCCGGAAAGGCCGCTCGCGGCTGCTTTGTCAGTCGACAGATGGGCCTTGAGTCGCCGGCAAGGTTTGCGCACACCAACATTGTCATGTGTCACTTAAATGACATTGTTTGTCGGCACTGCGCTTTGAGGCTGGCAGGACATGCCGCTCTGCGCGTATCAAACCGCATGGCGCGACAAATGTTCCCTGCTGCGCAACCGGAGCAGCCCATGTACCGCGCCGTCACGCGCAACATCGAAGTGCAGGTCAGACCGTTCTACCTGGAGGACCGCTCGGACCCGGCGGAGAACCGTTATGTCTGGGGCTACCAGGTGACGATCGACAACCAGTCGGACGATTTCGTGCAGCTTATGGCGCGTTACTGGCACATCACCGACGGCAGCGGCCGGGTCGAGGAAGTGCGCGGCGCCGGCGTGGTCGGCGACCAGCCTGAGCTCAATCCCGGCGACAGCTATCAATACACGTCAGGCTGCCCGCTCTCGACGCCCTCCGGCTTCATGGTCGGCCACTACACCATGCGCAACAAAAAGGGCGAGACGTTCGACGTCGCTATTCCCGCGTTTTCGCTGGATCTGCCGGGGACCCGACGGACGGTGAATTAGGGGTTTTCTCCCCGTCACTATACGGGGAGAAATGCCCGGCAGGGCAATGAGGGGCAGCGCCAGAGTCATGAGGTTATCTTCCACGCACATGACCTAGGCTATGCGCGGCCATTCACCAAAGTTCGCGCTGCCCTCATCCGCCCTTCGGGCACCTTCTCCCCGTGAACGGGGAGAAGGAAGAGATGCTACTGAGTTGCAAACTCCGCCGGGTCGAAGTCGTACTGCTTCGAGCAGAACTCGCAGGCGACGTGGATGCCGCCATCTTCGGTGCTGTCCTTGATCTCCTGCGCGGAAAACCCCTCGAGGATGCCGCGTATCTTGTCCCTTGAGCAGGAACATTGGTCGGCGACCGGCACGCCGCCGAAGACGCGCACGCCATGTTCGTGGAACAGCCTGTAGAGCAGCCGCTCGGCGCCGATGGTCGGGTCGATCAGCTCGGTCGGCTCGATGGTGCCGAGCAGCGCCACCAGCTCGCGCCACGAATTGTCGGCCGGCTCCTGCGTCACGTCACGCGGATCGCCGTCGCCGCCCGAAATGTCGGGCACGCGCATGCGCTCGGGTGACTGCGGCAGGAACTGCGCCAGGATGCCGCCGGCGCGCCACTGCTCACGAGCGCCGCCGGGACCTGGCGTCAGAAGCTTGGCCACCGACAGCCTGAGGTCGGTCGGGATCTGCTCCGACTGGCGGAAATAGGTGCGCGCGGCGTCCTCCAGCGTCTCGCCGTCGAGC
Source organism: Mesorhizobium sp. M0030 (assembly GCF_040323695.1). Lineage (NCBI taxonomy): Bacteria > Pseudomonadati > Pseudomonadota > Alphaproteobacteria > Hyphomicrobiales > Phyllobacteriaceae > Mesorhizobium > Mesorhizobium sp. M0030. Next base: position 76,493 of record NZ_JAMYVE010000001.1, read on the forward strand.
TGGACGATGCCCTGATAGCGCTGCGTGTGCGCGCCCTGGTCGATGGTCAGCGCCAAAACGCCGCTGCCCAGCAGCGTCTGCTGCGAGGTCTGGCCTGCGGCCACCAGGGCCTCCAGCCGGTCGGCGTCGAAACGCGCATAGGCGCGCAATGCCGAAGGCGTGGAGAAATCCGCGACCAGCATGTCGACCGGGCCGTCGGTGCGGGTCTGCAGGATGAACTTGCCTTCGAATTTGAGCGAGGTGCCGAGCAGCACCGTCAGCACACAGGCTTCCGCGAGCAGGCGGGCGACCGGCTCGGGATAGTCGTGACGGTTGAGGATGGCGTCGAGCATCGGCCCGAGTTGCACGGTGCGGCCGCGCACGTCGAGCGGGCCGACCTCGAAGGGTACGACATGATCGTCGCCGGCATAGCCGAACTCGCCGAGTTTGGGGTGATGTTCAGTCACTTGATGCGTTTCCAACATGACAAAGCTCCAGGGCGCGGCCATGCGGCCCGGAGGGGTGCATGCGTCCAAACGCGCTTGATTTGCGTGATGGGGCGCAAATAGGCATCGCGCCGCCCCGGATCAAGCGCTTGGAGATCAAGCGCCTGGAGATCAAGCGCCCAGACACCAGGCCAAAACCGCCTTCTGGGCGTGGAGCCGGTTCTCGGCTTCGTCGAAGACAACCGAATGCGGACCGTCGATGACCTCGTCGGTGACTTCCTCGCCGCGATGCGCCGGCAGGCAGTGCATGAACAGGGCGTCGGGCTTGGCCCTGGCCATCAGCGCCGCATTGACCTGATAGGGCGAGAAGACATTGTGGCCGCGGGCGCGGTGTTCCTGGCCCATCGACACCCAGCAGTCGGTGACGATGCAGTCGGCTTGGTCGACGGCTTCCTCGGGCGAGCGGGTGAAGTGCAGCTTGCCGCCATTGCTCTTCGACCAGTCGATATGCTTTTGCGCCGGCTCGCTGCCTTCCGGCACTGCGACGTTCAGGTTGAAGCGGAACCGCGCCGAAGCTTCGAGCAGCGAATGCAGCACGTTGTTGCCGTCGCCGGTCCAGGCGATGGTCTTGCCGGCAACCGGACCGCGATGCTCCTCGAAGGTCATGATGTCGGCCATCAGCTGACAGGGATGGGTGTCGTCGGTCAGCCCGTTGATGACCGGAATCGTGGCATTCTCGGTCAGCTCGAGCAGCCGCTCATGCGACGTGGTGCGGATCATGATGGCGTCGACATAGCGCGACAGCACCTTGGCGGTGTCGGCAATGGTCTCGGAACGGCCGAGCTGCATTTCGGTGCCGGTCAGCATGATGGTCTCGCCGCCGAGCTGTCGCATGCCGACGTCGAAGGACACGCGCGTGCGCGTCGACGGCTTGTCGAAGATCATGGCCAGCACCTTGCCTTCGAGCGGTTTGGTCCGTTCGCCGGCCTTGAGGCGCGCCTTGCGCACCACCGCATCGTCCAGCATCAGGCGCAGATCGCCTTCGGAAACGGCGGAAAGATCGGTGAAATGGCGAAGGCTCATCGGGAATGGTTCTCGGGATTACTTCGCGGCGGCCGCGGCGATGGCGTCGGTCAGGCCCTTGGCGCCGGCGCGGATGCGATCGAGCGCTTCGCCGATCTCGGCGTCGGTGACGGTCAGCGGCGGCAGCAGACGAATGACGTTGTCGCCGGCCGGCACCGCCAGCAGATGCTGGTCGCGCAGCGCCATGTTGACCTTGGTGTTGGGCATGGCGCATTTCAGGCCAAGCATCAGGCCGCTGCCCCTGATGCCTTCGATGACATCGGGAAATTCGTCGGCGACCGCCGCCAGGCCCTGCTTCATCAGCAATGCCTTGCGCTGGACGTCTTCGAGGAAGCCGTCTTCCAGCACGACGTCGAGCACAGCGTTGCCGACCGCCATGGCCAGCGGATTGCCGCCGAAAGTGGTGCCATGCACGCCTGCCGTCATGCCGACGACAGCGTCGTCGGTGGCGAGGCACGCGCCCATCGGGAAGCCGCCGCCAATGCCCTTGGCAATCGCCATGATGTCGGGCGTCACGCCGGTCCATTCATGCGCGAACAGCTTTCCGGTGCGACCGATACCGCACTGGACCTCATCGAAGATCAGCAGCAGGCCGTGCTGGTCGCAGAGCTGCCGCAGCCGTTTCAAGGATTGCGTCGGCACCGGGCGGATGCCGCCCTCGCCTTGCACCGGTTCGATCAGGATCGCGGCGGTCTCTGGTGTGATCGCCTTCTCGGCGGCGTCGATGTCGTCGAAGCCGACCTGGTCGAAGCCTTCGACCTTGGGCCCAAAACCTTCGAGATATTTGTACTGGCCGCCGGCGGCGATGGTCGCCAGCGTGCGGCCGTGGAAGGCGCCTTCGAAGGTGACGACCCGGAAGCGCTCGGGATGGCCCTTGACGAACTGGTAGCGCCGCGCCGTCTTGATCGCGCATTCGAGCGCCTCGGCGCCGGAATTGGTGAAGAACACCTTGTCGGCGAAGGTGGCGTCAGCCAGCCGCTCGCCGAGCCGGGTCTGCCCCGGGATCTCGTAGAGATTGGAGACGTGCCAGAGCTTGGCCGCCTGTTCGGTCAGCGCCGAGACCAGATGCGGATGGCTGTGGCCCAACGAATTGACCGCGATGCCGCCAGCGAAATCGAGATATCGCTCGCCCTTGTCGGTAACCAGCCAGGTGCCTTCGCCATGATCGAAGGCCAAAGGGGCGCGGGCAAAGGTCTCGTAAAGCGCCGAACCGCTCATTATATGCGTCTCCGGTACCGGAAAAATCAAAAAAGCCGCCAAAGCGGCGGCCTTTGCGGCTTATCGTGTTTTTCGGCCATGAAGTCAACGAAAACGTCGTGCAGAGGCGCGTGGCCAGCTCCCGACGAGACGCCGGCTCATAAGCGACCGGGCAAGTTGGGGAAAACCTAAAAAACCGATTCGTGTTGCACCTGGGACTCTTGTCACCGAGTCAACACATGAGGTAATTGTAGTCGGGAAATAACTAGATTTCGTGCGGCGGACCTAATCACCTAATATATGTGGTGTCTGCCCCGGCAAAGATTGCCGGGTCGGGAACGGATTCCGGCTGCCGCACACTTAGCAGGAGCGCGGTCTCATGAACTGGACTGACGAGCGGGTCGAACTTCTCAGGAAACTGTGGTCGGAGGGCTTGAGCGCAAGCCAGATCGCCGCACAACTCGGCGGGGTCAGCCGCAACGCGGTCATCGGCAAGGTGCACCGGCTGAAGCTGTCGGGCCGCGGACGCTCGACCGCGACGCCGGCACGTCAGAAGAAGACAACGCAGGGATCTTCGATCCAGAAATCGGTGCCGCGCGCCGCAACCACGCAGCGCCATGTCACGACGTCGATCGGGGCGAACGCGCTGCAGGCGCAGTTCGACGCCGAGCCAGTGGCGCGCCACTACATCCGCCCGGTCGAAAACGTCGTCGTGCCGATCTCGCGGCATCTGCAGCTCACCGATCTCACCGAGCGCACCTGCAAATGGCCGAATGGCGACCCGCTGTCGGAAGACTTCAACTTCTGCGGCAACGAGGCGGCCGAAACCGGACCTTACTGCAAGTACCACGCAAGGGTGGCGTTCCAGCCGGCTTCAGAGCGGCGCAGAAGCCGGTAGTTAGGAATAGGGATTGGGGACTGGGCAGTAGGGAATGGGGTAGCGCTCGTGAGGCGCTACCTTATTCTGCCTACTGCCTACTGCCTACTGCCTACCATCACAGCCACCCACTCTTCCGAAATCGCCAATACAAAAACGAGCAGATCAGCGCGATCGAGACCAATACGACGGGATAGCCGTATTGCATCTTCAGCTCCGGCATGTCGTCGAAATTCATGCCGTAAATGCCGGCGAGCGCCGTCGGCACCGCCAGGATCGCGGCCCATGAGGCCAGCTTCTTGGTGTTCGCGGTTTCCTGGCTCTGGCCGACCAGCAGGCTGGCTTCGAAAGCGAAGGCCAGAACCTCGCGCAGGCTGTCGATCTTTTCCTGCACGGTGCGGATATGATCGGTGACATCGCGAAACAGCGGATGCATGGCGGTATGGATCTGCGGCAGGTCGGCGCTGGTCAGCCGGCGGCAGACCTCGACCAGCGGCAGCGCCGCATTGCGCAGGCGCAACAGATCGCGGCGCAGCATATAGAGCCGCTCGATGTCGGGACCGGTCATCGGCTTCAGCAGCACCCTGTCCTCGATCGCCTCGACCTCGTCCTCGATCTGCTCGAGCACCGGCATGTAGTTGTCGACGATGAAGTCGAGAATGGCGTAGAGGACGAAATCCTCGCCCTTGGCCAGTGAGTGCGGACAGCTTTCCCAGTGCTGGCGCACGGCGGCGTATGAGGTCGAGGGACCATGCCTGACGCTGACGATATAGCCTGAGCCGACGAACAGATGCGTCTCGCCGAAGGTGACGCGTCCGTCGATCAGCTGTGCAGTGCGGGCAACGATGAACAGCGCATCGCCATATTGCTCGATCTTCGGCCGCTGGTGCGGATGTTCGGCGTCTTCAATCGCCAGCTCATGCAAATGGAATTGCGCCTTGACGCGCAGCAGAAGCTCGCGGTCGGGTTCGAGCAGCCCGATCCAGACGACATGGCCCGACTTCTTGGCCCATTCACCGGCTTCCTCGATCGGAATGTCGGCGATGCGCTTGCCGGCGGTGTAGACGCTCGACGCGATGATGCCGGACGATGCCGGCGCCGGCTTGAACTCTCGGACATATTCCATCGCAGCCTCCTGAGCGCCTGGCCTTGGCCAGGAACCGAGACGCTAACATCCGGGTAGTTTAGCGCAATATGATTAAGCGTTCGAGGGGCGCGCGATCACTTCACCGGCAGCGCCGGAAGGGCAATCTTGTCGGTCTTGTCGCCCTTTGGACGCTCGGCCGGCAACTGCTCGCCGGTGACGATGTAGTAGATCGTCTCGGCAATGTTGGTGGCGTGGTCGCCGATGCGCTCGATGTTCTTGGCGCAAAACAGCAGATGCGTGCACGGCGTGATGTTGCGCGGATCTTCCATCATGTAGGTCAAAAGCTCGCGAAACAGCGAGGTGTACATGGCATCGATCTGGTCGTCGCGGTCGCGAACGAAGCCTATTTTCTCGACCGAGCGCGAGGCATAGACGTCGAGCACTTCCTTGAGCTGGGTCAAAGCGAGTTCGGCCAGCGCCTCGAGGCCGCGAAACAGGCTGGTCGGCTGGCGGCCATCAATGACGCTGACCACACGCTTGGCGACGTTCTTGGCGAGGTCACCGACCCGTTCGAGGTCGGCCGAAATGCGGATGGCGCCGACGATCTCGCGCAGATCGGTCGCCATGGGCTGGCGCTTGGCGATGATGACGATGGCTTTGTCGTCGATTTCGCGCTGGCCCTCGTCAAGCACGATGTCGTCGCGGATGACCTTCTGGGCGAGGCCGGGATCGGCATTGACCAGCGCCTGGATCGCCTGCTCGACCATGCGCTCGGCATGGCCGCCCATCGCAGCGATGCGCTTCGCCAGGTATTTCAGCTCTTCGTCATAGGCGCTGACAATGTGTACGGACTGCATGGGCGAAATGCCTTCCTTAAATCTTTGGCCTTTTGAGTCGTTTCCTCGACCCCTGTGCTGATACGCTAGCCGGATGACAGAAAGAAGAAACAGGCAGTTAGCAGATAGTACCGCCTCAGCCTGCCGGCAAATGGACCGTGAACGCCGCGCCCTTGCCAACCTCCGACTTGATCGAAAGCCGGGCGTTGTGGCGCGTCAGAATATGCTTGACGATGGACAGGCCAAGACCGGTGCCTTTCTGCGTGCGGCTGCTCTCCACGTCGACGCGATAGAAGCGCTCGGTAATGCGCGGTATGTGCTCTTCCGGGATGCCCGGGCCATAGTCCCTGATGGTGACATCGATGCCCGGTTCCGGGCCGGCCTCGCCCCGCGCGATCGACACTGTGACGCGTCCGCCAGGCTGGCCGTATTTGCAGGCGTTTTCCAAGAGATTCTCGAACACCTGGAACAGCTCGTCGCGGTCTCCGGGCACGTCGAGCGGCCCCTCGGCGTAGTCGCGGTCGATGACGACGCCGTTCTCGCTGGCGAGCGGGCCTAGTGAATCGATGACGCTGTCGATGGTCTGGCGCAGATCGACCTCGGTTCCCGGCCTCAGGTAAGGCTTCATTTCAAGCCTCGACAGCGACAGGAGATCGTCGATGAGGCGCGCCATGCGGCCGGTCTGGTTCTGCATGATCTGCAGGAACTGCTCGCGCGCCGCCGGATCGTTGCGGGCCGGGCCGCGCAACGTCTCGATGAAGCCCGAGATCGAAGCAAGCGGGGTGCGCAGCTCGTGGCTGGCATTGGCTATGAAGTCAGCGCGCATGCGATCGATGCGGCGCGTCTCGCTCTGGTCCTTGAACACCAGCACATAGAGATCTGTGGCGTGGCCGACCGAGGATGCGCTGACCCGGTAGGCGCGTTCCACCGGCAGCTTCTCGGTGTAGTCGACGGCATCCGAGGCGACGGCTCCCGACAGCACGCCGTCGAGCAAGGCCTGCATTTCCGGCGCGCGGAATTTTAGCGACAGCGACAGGCCGGGCGCGATACCGACAAAGGCGGCAAAGGCGGCGGCATTGGCGTGGACGATGGTGGCGGTGCGGTCGAAGATGATCAGCGGATCGGCAACGGCAGCCGCAAGATATTCGCCGGAAAGCCGCTGCAGCCCGCTCGCCTCGACCGTGGCAATGGTCTTCTCAGCAGACCGGCTGGCGCCACCGGTTGGCAGAAGCGCGGCAGCCAGCAGCACCGTCAACGCAGCCAGGACGACATAGGCGGAGATACCGGCAAAACCATAAACGGCCAGGATAGCGATCGCACCGGCGGCAAGCAGCCATCGGCTGTTCCACAGCCGGCCGGCGACGGCCTGCCCCCTGGTTGTCCGCTCTGCCCCGGTGTCAGCCATTCGTGCTTTCCGTGCTTCTGCGCCGGTCCCGCCGAAACTTCCGCTGGACCGGGTTTGAGGCCCCCCATAGCATGAGTCCGCAAGCTGGAAAGGTTCGTCTCGATGAAAAAAGCCAAGGAAAGTCCCGCCGCAGAGCCGGCAAAGGGGCCGCTGAAGATCAAGGTGGACGGCAAGGAGCGGGAGTTCGACATCGAAAACCCCGAACTTCCCAGCTGGATCGAGGACCACAAACTGACCGCAGGCGACTACCCCTACGACAAGAAAATGAAGAGCGAGGAGTATGACGAGACGCTGGAGCGGCTGCAGATCGAACTGGTCAAGGCGCAGGCCTGGCTGCAGGCGACCGGCAGCAGAGTGATGTCGCTGTTCGAGGGGCGCGATGCCGCCGGCAAGGGCGGCACCATCTCGGTGCTGCGCCAGTATCTCAATCCTCGAACCGCGCGCAACGTGGCGCTGACCAAGCCGACCCCGACCGAGGTCGGGCAGTGGTACTACCAGCGCTACGTCGCCCATTTCCCGACATCAAGCGAATTCGTCACCTTCGATCGCTCCTGGTACAACCGCGGCGGCGTCGAGCCGGTGATGGGCTTCTGCACACCGGAACAGCATGCAAAATTCCTCGACGAGACGCCGCATTTCGAGCGGATGATCTCCAATGAGGGCATCTATTTCTTCAAATTCTGGCTCAACATCGGCCGCGAGACCCAGCTCGAACGGTTTCACGACCGCCGCTGGTCGCCGCTGAAGAACTGGAAGTTCTCGCCGATCGATATTGCCGGCATCACCAAATGGGACGACTACACCAAGGCGCGCGACCAGATGGTCGAGCGCACGCACAAACAGTTCGCGCCCTGGATCATCGTGCGGGCCAATGACAAGCGACGCTCGCGGCTGGCCGTCATGCGGCGCATCCTGTTGTCACTGCCCTATGATGGGCGCGATCTCGACGCCATCGGCAAGGAAGACAAAAAGATCGTCGGCGAAGGGCCGTCGTTTCTTGAGAAGTAGAGACTGGCCTCGATAGGCAGAGGCTGAAATTACAGAGCCCACCCCCACACGGAGGTGGGCTCTGTGGCCATTGTCTAAAGCGCATCGCATTTGAACGGATTCACGCGACGCGCTTTAGGTCTTTGTTTCATGCATGTCGTTCTCTCAAAACCGGGGCCACTTTGAGCGACATGCATTAAAGCGCGTCGGGTGAAGACAGTCTCACGACGCCTGCCGCATGCCGAGCATGTGGGGGGTGCCCCTGGCCAACACCGGGGCGTGATGGTTGCGGCGCGAACGCACGACATCCAGCGTATGCTCGTTGAAGGTCAGCAGTGTGGCGACGACCTGCTGGTTGCCATAGGTGCGCTGGTAACCGAGCGGCGTCGCCAGGAAGTGCAACTGCAGCGTCCGCAGCACCCACACCGGCTCGACCTCGATAATGACCTGATCGACATTGCGAGCAAGGCCCCATTCGACGAAGCCGGCGATCAGTTCGGTGCCGACCGTAGACACGCCGCGCTTGCCATCGCGAAAGCCTGGCGCCACCGCGTAACGGGTTAGCTCCCAGACATTCGGTCCCGAAGGGCGCTTTCCCTCGCAGAGTTCCGGCATCACATCGCTAAGGAGATGCGGCCGTGTGGTCGGCAGCATCCGATGATAGCCTGCAAGCTCGCCATTGCGTATGACAAGGTGGTGTTCGGCCTCATCATGGTCGAATTGATCGATTTCGAGGCCGTCCGGGCGATCGAGATCGGTCCACCGCATCTCATCGACGAAGACCTTGTAACGCAGGCGATGGACGGCCTCCCATAGGTCGGGACGTTCCATCAGTTGTTGAGTGGTAAGGGAAAATAGCATTAGCCGTCTCCTGGGCTTAAGAGGAAGATACGGCCGGGCTTTCCCGAAAAAATTGCGCGAAGGTGTTGGCAAGGATTTCCAGGCTGCCACAGCCGACATGGCTAATATAGCTGCGTCTAAACGCCTCCGCGATGGCGTGCACCCTGTTGGCGACGCCGAGTCTGCTTTTGGCGTTAAGAAAGCATTAGCCGTCTCAAGAGGACGACAGGGGCCGGTCTTTTCTGAAGATATGACGCCAACACTGCGGCCATAAATTTCGGGCCGCCAGAACCGGCCTAGCTGATATAGCCGTGCCTGACTGCTTCGGCGACTGCCTGCACACGGTTGGCGGCGCCTAGTTTGCTCTTGGCGTTGAGAAGGTGTTTCTCAGAGGTATGCTCCGAGATGCCGAGGATCTGCGAAATCTCCCACTCGGATTTTCCGACCGCCGCCCATTGCAGGCATTCGCGCTCGCGCGGCGTCAATTCAATGTGATCGATAGATTTGCCGGCCGTCGTTTGAAGCTGCATGGCGCGGCCGATGGCATAGGTGGAGGCCAGCGAGACCATTGCGAATTCGGCTTCGGACAGTTCGACCGCCTCACCGCCCAGCGAGACCAGCGCGATCTGGCCTTCGAGCGTGATCAGCGGGAAGGCGAGGCCGTCACGCAGCTTGAACTGGCGGGCGTCGCGCATCACCTCGGCGCTGCTCTTGTCGGCGGGCATGCTTTGAACGGCATCGCGCCATTGGAATGGCGCCCGAAACTGCTTCAAATGGCTGACGATCGGATCGTGGTCGACGTAGTTGCGCGATAAGTAACGCTCCAGCCATTCGCTAGGCCAATCGCAGAGCAGCACATGGTCCTTCGTCTGGCTGCTTGGTGTACCGGGCTGCGGCACCGTTGCGGCTATCAGGGCCGTCAATCCGAAATTCGAGGTGACACTAAGTAGCTGCTCGCACACCGCAGCCGACGTGTCGGCACGCTGCACCCGGTCAATATATTCAAGTGTCCGGTCAAAATAACCCATCGCAACATCTACCCCATGTTGCCTACCGCTCTTGAGACCGATGCTACGTGCCTGCCCCGCACTTAGCCATCAACCCCGGATTGCAAAGCCACATCCTTAGCTTCTCTAACGCCAGCGACCGCCAACCCCGGGCCGACTCTGTGCGGCTATTTGCAACCTCGCCAAAGCATAACCCGAAATTTGCCCGTTGAAATCAAAAACAATTGTGCCTGCGCCGTTTTCGTATCACAAGCCAACGGCCAAGACGGGCGGAGTTTTTTGTGACATCACGCTGGATAACCATCGCCTTGCTGTCGATGCTGATGGGAGTGCAGCCGTTTGCCGGCGCTGCGCGGGCAGCGGAACCGCAGGTACCGGTGCTTTGGGATGCCAAGGAGCGGCTGCCGAAACCGGACCTTTCGGCGCTGCCGAGGCTCAGGTTCCTCACCACAACCGATTTCCCGCCCTTCAATTTTCTCGACGGCACGGGCCGATTGTCCGGCTTCCACATCGACCTGGCGCGGGCGATTTGCGCCGAACTCGACATCGCCGACAAATGCCAGATCCAGGCGCTGCCCTGGGCCGAACTCGACGACGCGTTGCAGAAGGGCGAAGGCGAGGCGATCATCGCCGGCATCGCCGCAACGCCGGAGACGCGGGCGAAGTACAGCTTTTCGCGCTCCTATCTACAGTTTCCGGCGCGCTTCATCATGCCGAAGACCAAGGCCTTCGCCGAGCCGATCCTCGACAAATTGCGCTCGAAGCGGGTCGGCGTGCTGGCCGGCTCGGCGCATGAAAAGATGCTGCGCGATTATTTCGGCACCGTGCAGATCATCCGCTTTCAACGGCCGGAAGACCTCTACAGCGACTTGACGAGCGCCAAGATCGATGCCGCCTTCGGCGACGGCATGCGCTTTTCCTTCTGGCTGGGCGGCACGGACGCCGCCGGTTGCTGCCGCTTCGCCGGTGGACCCTACCTGGCGCCGGAATATCTGGGGTCCGGCATGACCATTGCCACCCGGGCCAGCGACCCAGCGCTGGCCGCAGCCATGGACTACGCGCTGCAGGAGATATCGGTGAAAGGCACCTTCGCCGAATTCTACCTGCGCTATTTCCCGGTCAGTTTCTTCTGATCCGGTTCTCGGTCCAGCTTTTTCTGATCCGGCCCCGGTCAGCTTCCTCTACGGGCTGGATCAGGTCAGCGTGCGCAGGCGGGCCTTCGCCCCGCGCGCGATGGCTGCGGCGGTCAGCGTGTCGAGATCGAGCTCACGCCGGATCAACTGCAGCACCCGCAATTCCTCCATGCGCATTTCGAGATCGACGGCGGCAACCTCGAAGGCCGCGGCATAGGCGGTGTCGTGCAGCCGTTCGGGCAAAATCTCGGCGACACGCTCGAGCACGCCTTCCAACCCATCCTTTTCATGCAGCATCTTCTGGCAGTCCTGCGCAATGGCGATCAGCCTGTCCTGCTTGAAATCCTCGAACACCGGCCAGCTGCGGACGACGTCGCCGATGCGCGCCAGTTCGATATCGGTCATGTCGCGATCGGAAGCCGAGGTGATGACCATCAGGTAGATCAGGGCTTCATGGGTGGACGGCAACGGCATTCAAAACTCCTTGATAGTGAGGGTCGAAGGTAGGGACGCCACGGCGCCGTCGCAACGAAAACGCCTGATATCGTTGACGCTCCGCCCTGTCGCGCCTAGAGACCCGGTTGAAAAATCTTACCAGCCGCGAAAGCCGGCCATGACTGGAACTTTGACATGACGGGATCAAACATCGCCGATCTCAACCCCGAAATGCTTGCGGCAGCCGCCGAAAGCAAGGCCTGGCCGTTCGAGGAAGCCAAAAAGATCATCGAGCGCTACAAGGGCGGCGACTTCCCGGAGATCGTCCTGTTCGAGACCGGCTACGGCCCGTCGGGCCTGCCGCATATCGGCACGTTCGGCGAGGTCGCGCGCACCTCGATGGTGCGCCATGCCTTTCACGTGCTGACCGGGAACAAGGTCAAGACCAAGCTGCTCTGCTTCTCCGACGATATGGACGGCATGCGCAAAATCCCCGACAATGTGCCGGATCGCGCAGCGCTCGAGCCCTATCTGCATATGCCGCTGTCGGCGGTGCCCAATCCGTTCGGCGGCGACTATCCGAGCTTTGGCGACCACAACAACGCGATGCTGTGCCGCTTCCTCGACACGTTCGGCTTCGACTACGAATTCGCCAGCGCCACGCAGTACTACAAGGCCGGCCGCTTCGATGCGATGCTGGTGCGCGCCGCCGAGCGCTATGAGCAGATCATGGCGGTGATGCTGCCGACGCTGGGGCCGGAGCGGCAGGCAACCTACAGCCCGTTCCTGCCGATCTCGCCGAAGAGCGGGCGCGTGCTCTACGTGCCGATGAAGCATGTCGACGCCAAGGCCGGCAACATCACCTTCGACGATGAGGGCACCGAGACCACGCTTTCGGTGACCGGCGGGAAGGTCAAGCTGCAGTGGAAGCCGGATTTCGGCATGCGCTGGGCAGCGCTCGGCGTCGATTTCGAAATGTTCGGCAAGGACCACCAGACGAACGCGGTGATCTACGACCGCATCTGCAACATTCTCGGCGGGCGCGCGCCCGAGCATTTCGTCTACGAACTGTTCCTGGACGAGAACGGCCAGAAGATCTCGAAGTCGAAGGGCAACGGGCTGACCATCGACGAATGGCTGCGCTACGCGCCGACCGAAAGCCTCGGCCTCTATATGTATCAGCGGCCAAGGCAGGCGAAAAAGCTCTATTTCGACGTCATCCCACGCGCCGTCGACGAGTACTACACCTTCCTCAACGCCTATCCGCGCCAGGACTGGAAGGAGCGGCTGGGCAATCCGGTCTGGCACATGCATGACGGCAAGCCGCCTTCCATCGACATGCCGGTGCCGTTCTCGCTGCTGCTCAACCTGGTCAGCGCCTCCAACGCGCAAAACAAGGATGTGCTGTGGGGCTTCATCTCGCGCCATGCATCTGGCGTGACGCCGGCGACGCATCCCGAACTCGACCAGCTGGTCGGTTTCGCCATCCGCTACTTCGACGATTTCGTGAAGCCGACGAAGACCTTCCGGCCGGCCGACGATGTCGAACGCGTGGCGCTGGAAGCGCTTGGCAACGCGCTTGCTGGCCTGCCGGCCGGCGCCGACGGCGAAGCGATCCAGAACGCTTCGCTCAACGTGGCGCGCAAGATCGAACGCTATCAGGACCATTCGAAGAAGAGCCCGGACGGCGGCCCTGGTGTCTCGGGCGCTTTCTTCCAGATGATCTACCAGGTGCTGATCGGCCAGGAACGCGGACCGCGCTTCGGTTCGTTCGCAGCCCTCTACGGCATCGCCGAAACCCGCGCCCTCATTGAGCGGGCGCTGGCTGGTCAGTTGGCGGCGTAATTTCCGTCCCGGCCGGCGGCGTGTCTATCGCCGGGGCATCAAGGATCGGTTGCGACGCCGTCGGTGCCGCAACAGGCGTTGGCGCCGGTGGCAGGCCGCCAAGATCGGGCGCGGCGCCGAAGACGCCCTTCTTGGCGGCGCGCGCCTTGTCGCCCGCTTCGACATAGGGGCCGCCTGCCGTGGCGCGCGCCCAGCCGTTTTCGACCAGCCACTGGCCGACATCCAGCTTGCCGATGCGGCATTCGGCGGCGATCAACGCACGGTCGGCCTCCGGCGGCACCTTGCAGGCAACGGCCCGGCCGCGCAGGAAAGACCGGAACGCGGTGCGCGCCCTGATACCGCAAGCCCAGGACTTGCCGCCCTCGGTGCAGGTCTCGTCTTGCCTGACGATGTCGATGCCGGAGACCGTCACGGAATAACCATTGGCTTCGATCAGGCCGGCGGCGGCCGCGACCGGCTGGAACAGCTTTGTTCCTCCCCAGTCGTCGACCGCTCTGCGCCCACGCGGCTTGGGCGGTCCGGCCAGCGCCAGGTCGCTCAGCGGCGCGCGTGGCTCAACCCGTTCAAGTTCTTCTACCGGCAGCGGCGGCGGTGCGATGGCCTCGGGATCGATCGCCCTCGAATGCACCTGAGGCGAGTGCATCGGAGGCTTGACGGGCTGGACCTCGGGGACCGCCGACGTCGCCGGCTCCTCGGGCACGGCCTCGGTGTCCGGGTCGATCTGGTCGACGGTGATGGCGGTGCTTTCGTGATGCAGCGCGCGACCGCCGGCGACGACAATGGCGACCATCACCGGGATCGCCAGGAGGGCTATGAGGATTTGAAGCAGACGCACCGCGAGACCTACTGGCTTGCCCAGACGATCCGCGCCACCCATTCGACCTCGCCCATCGCGATGTCGCGGTCCGGATGGTCGGGGTTGAGCGAAATCAGCACGATCGATTTCGTCGTCTGGCGGTCGAGCACCTTGGCCATGACTTCGCCGGCATTGGTCTTGACGACGACGCGGTCGCCCTTGCGGGTAGCGGCGCCCGGCTCGACGATCAGCACATCGCCATTGCGGTAGAGCGGCAGCATGGAATCGCCCTGCACCTTCAACGCATAGGAGGTTTCGGTCGCCCGTGCCGGAAGCTCGACAAGGTCCCAGCCCTGGCCTGAGGGATAGCCGGCATCATCGAAGAAGCCGCCGGCGCCGGCCTGGGCGAAGCCGAGCAGCGGCACCGCCGAACGCTGCGGGGCTAACGAGCCCGAAGCTGTCTTGGCACGGCCTTCGACCAGTCCGGTGAATTCGTCGAGCGAAGCGCCTGTCGCCTCGATGATCTTGGCCAGCGATTCGGTCGAGGGCCAGCGCGGTCGCCCATCCGAGGACAGCCGCTTCGACTTGTTGAAAGCGGTGGAGTCCAGACCGGCTCGCCGGGCCAGGCCGGAGGCCGACAACGAATAGCGCTCGGCGAGAGCGTCGATGGCTGCCCAAACTCGGTCATGCGAGAGCAATTCGCTCTCCTCAAAACAGGAAAAAATACCTTTTCCTTCTAACGCGTGGTCATCCGATTGTCCACCGGCGCGCGGCCCGATCCCCTAAAAAGCTGTGTGCGGCGAAGTCGTCATGGATGCCTCAAACTGCCTTGGCAAGGCTGCGCAATCCTTGGTGGGAGGTCATGCAAACCCGCTCGGCCTCGGTCGGCGGCCGCGGTTGAACGGAGCGGTCAAGCGTCCTATTGGACGCGCCAAGGACGCAGTAGCATTTGATTTGGCGCATGATCCTTTCCGAAAATCGATTCCGATTTTCGGGGTCATGCGCGAGGTCGGCGAGCATCATGTAGCGGGCGTTGTTGAGATGGAGGTTGAAGTCGATGTCGGCAGGCAGCGAAAAGCCAGCCGACTTTCGCTGCCGACCGCGTAAAGGGTCACGGCGCGCCTTGCCGTGGCCATCATGCGCGCAAGGCGCCCTCAGACGTACATGGGGCGCTAGCTCAAGCGGCCTTCTGCACCTCGCCTTTCGCATAGGGATCGAAGCGCTGGTAGAAGGTCTCGCCCTTCTCCGCCAGGTCGAGTAGCAGCTTGGGCGCCTTGAACTCGGCGCCGTATTTCTTCTGCAGGCCCTTGGCTATTCTGACGAACTCCCCGATGCCGATGCCGTCGATATAGGACAGCGCGCCGCCGGTGAATGGCGCGAAACCGAAGGCGAGGATCGAGCCGACATCGGCCTCGCGCGGATCGGTGACGATGCCCTCTTCCATCACCCGGGCCGCTTCCAGCGCAATGGTTACCAGCAGGCGCTGCTGCAGTTCCTCATAGTCGACCTTCTCGGCCTCCAGCTGCGGATAGAGATCCTTCAGGCCCGGCCACAGCTTCTTCTTGGCAGGCTTGGCCGGATAGTCGTAAAAACCCTTGCCGTTCTTGCGGCCGAAGCGGCCATGGGTGTCGACCAGCGTGTTGATCAGCGCCATCTGCCTGGGGTCGACAGACTTGTCTCCGAGGTCCCTGATGGTCTGCTTCATGATCTTCTGGGCAAGGTCGATCGCCGTCTCGTCGGTCAGCGCCAGCGGGCCGACCGGCATGCCGGCGGCCTTGGCGGCGTTCTCGATCATCGGCGCCGGAACGCCTTCGATCAGCATCTTGTAGGCTTCCGACATGTAACGCAGCACGCAGCGGTTGACGTAGAAGCCGCGCGTGTCGTTGACGACGATCGGCGTCTTCTTGATGGCGCGCACGAAATCGATCGCGGTGGCCAGCGCCTTGTCGCCGGTCTTCTTGCCCAGGATGATCTCGACCAGCATCATCTTGTCGACCGGCGAGAAGAAGTGGATGCCGACGAAATTCTTCGGCCGCGCCGAATTCTTGGCCAGTGCAGTGATCGGGATGGTCGAGGTGTTGGAGGCGAAGACCGCTGACGATTTCAGCACGGCTTCGGCCTGCTCGGTGGCAGTCTTCTTGACGGCCGAATCCTCGAACACCGCCTCGACCACCAGATCGCAGCCGGCGAGATCGGCATAGTCGGCCGTCGGCGTGATCAGCGACAGAAGTCTGTCCTTCTCCTCGGGCTTGGCGCGGCCCTTCTTGACCTGATCGGAGATCAGGCTGTCGGAATGCGCCTTGCCCTTTTCGGCCGACGCCATGTCGCGGTCGAGCAGGACGACCGGGATGCCGGCCTTGGCGGTGACAAAGGCGATGCCGGCACCCATGAAGCCGGCGCCGAGAATACCGATCTTCTTGAACTTGGTCTCCGGCACGCCGGCCGGACGGCGGGCGCCCTTGTTGAGCTCCTGCAGCGAGACGAACAGCGAGCGGATCATCGCTGCTGCTTCCTTGGACTGCATGATTTCGGTGAAATAGCGCTGTTCGATGCGCAGACCGGTGTCGAACGGCACCAGCAGGCCCTCATAGACGCATTTCAGGATGGCCGCGGCGGCCGGATAGTTGCCGTAGGTCTCGCGACGCAGGATGGCGATGGCCGGCGGCCACAGATTGAAGCCGGCGGGCGAATAGATCAGGCCGCCGGGCAGCTTGAAGCCCTTCTCGTCCCAGGGTTGGACGGCTTTCAGGCCGTTCCTGATCATCGCCTTGGCGGTCTCGATCAGCTTGCCGGGTTCGGCGATCTCGTGGATCAGCCCCATCGCCTTGGCTTTCTGCGGCGACAGCGTCTGGCCGGTGGTCAGCATCTGCAACGCCTGCTGCTGGTCGGTCAGGCGCGGCACGCGTTGGGTGCCACCGGCGCCGGGGAAGATGCCGACCTTGACTTCCGGCAAGGCCATCTTGACCTTTTCGGAGTCAGCGGCAACGCGGCCATGACAGGCCAGCGACAGCTCGAACGCGCCGCCCATGCAGGTACCGTTGATCGCCGAGACCCAGGGCTTGCCCGACGTTTCGAGCTTGCGCCACAGGCCCCCCATGCGGCCGGCATTGTCGAACAGAAGCTGTGCCGCCTTCTCCGGGTCCTTGGTCTTCTCCTTGGCGAATACGGCCAGCATCTTCTGCAGCATGGTCAGGTCGGCGCCGCCGGAGAAGCTGTCCTTTCCCGAGGTGATCACCGCGCCCTTGATGGCGGCGTCGGCCACCACCTGGTCGATGATCTTGTCGAGCTCGTTCATCACCTCTTCGGTGAAGACGTTCATCGAGCGGTCCGGCATGTTCCAGGTGACCAGCGCGATGCCGTCTGCGTCGGTGTCGACCGTGAAGTTTGTATAAGTCATGTCTCTCTCCTTCCGGCCGAAAATCAGACGCGTTCGATAATCGTTGCGGTGCCCATGCCGGCGCCGATGCAGAGCGTCACCAGAGCGGTGTTCAAATCGCGGCGCTCGAGCTCGTCCAGCACCGTGCCCAGGATCATCGCGCCGGTGGCACCGAGCGGATGGCCCATGGCGATGGCGCCGCCATTGACGTTGATCTTGTCGTGCGGGATTTCGAATGCCTGCATGTAGCGCAGCACCACCGAGGCGAAGGCCTCGTTAAGCTCGAACAGGTCGATATCCGACAGCTTCATCTTGGCGCGCTTCAGAAGCTTTTCGGTGACGTCGACCGGACCGGTAAGCATCAGCACCGGCTCGGAGCCGATGTTGGCAAAGGCGCGGATGCGGGCGCGTGGCTTCAGGCCCATCGTCTTGCCGGCCTTCTTCGAGCCGAGCAGTACGGCGGCCGCACCATCGACGATGCCGGACGAGTTGCCGGCATGGTGGACGTGGTTGACCTCTTCGACTTCCGGATGCTTCTGTACGGCGACCGCGTCGAAGCCGCCCATTTCGCCAGGCATGACGAAGGACGGGTTGAGCGAGGCCAGCGACTGCATGTCGGTCGACGGCCGCATATGCTCGTCATGATCGAGGATGGTGAGGCCGTTCTGGTCCTTGATCGGTATGACGGAGTTCTTGAAACGGCCATCGGCCCAGGCCTTGCCGGCGCGCTTCTGGCTCTCGACCGCATAGGCATCGACGTCGTCGCGCGAAAAACCATATTTGGTGGCGATCAAATCGGCCGATATGCCTTGCGGCACGAACCAGCCGGGCAGGCCGACGGACGGGTCCATGAACCAGGCGCCGCCCGAGGCGCCCATGCCGACGCGCGACATCGATTCCACGCCGCCTGCAATGACGATCTCGTCGGCGCCTTGAGCGATCTTGGCGGCGCCGAAATTGATGGCGTCGAGGCCTGAGGCGCAGAAGCGCGAGATCTGCATGCCCGGCGCCTTGTTGTCGTAGCCGGCCTCGAAGGCGGCGGCACGCGGAATGACGGAGCCGGCTTCGCCGACCGGATCGACGCAGCCGAAGATGATGTCGTCGACGTTTGCAGTGTCGAGGCCGTTGCGGTCGCGCAACGCTTCAAGCGTCCTGGCCGCAAGCCGCACCGCCGGCACCTCGTGCAGCGAGCCATCCTTCTTGCCCTTGCCGCGCGGTGTGCGCACGGCGTCATAGACATAAGCTTCAGCCATTTGCTTGCTCCTTGCTTTGCCGACGTCGCTCTCAGAGAGAGCGGCCGATCAGCAATTTCATGATCTCGTTGGTGCCGCCGTAGATGCGCTGGACGCGGGCGTCGCGGAACATGCGGGCGATCGGATATTCATTCATGTAGCCATAGCCGCCATGCAATTGAAGGCATTCGTCGACGACTTTTCCCTGCAGGTCCGAGAGCCAGTATTTCGCCATCGACGCCGTCACCGGATCGAGGCCGCCATTGATGTGGCGGGTGACGCAATCATTGTAGAAGACGCGGCCGATGGTGGCCTCGGTCTTCAGTTCGGCGAGCTTGAACTGGGTGTTCTGGAACTCGATGATCGCTTTGCCGAAGGCCTTGCGATCCTTGACGTAGTCGATGGTCAGCGCCAGGGCGCGTTCGATCATGGCGATCGCGCCGGTGCCGATCTGCAGGCGCTCCTGCGGCAATTGCTGCATCAGCTGGATGAAGCCCTGTCCCTCTTCGTGGCCAAGCAGGTTCGAGGTCGGCACGCGCAGATCATTGAAGAACAGCTCCGACGTGTCGTTGGCCTTCAGGCCGATCTTGTCGAGGTTGCGGCCGCGTTCGAAGCCTTCGGCCTCGTCGGTCTCGACGACGATCAGCGAGGTGCCCTTGGCGCCTTTGGCCGGATCGGTCTTGGTGACGACGATGATGAAATTGGCCAGCTGGCCGTTGGTTATGAAGGTCTTGGAACCGTTGATCTTGTACTGGTTGCCGTCCTTCTCGGCCCGCGTCTTGACGCCTTGCAGGTCGGAGCCGGCGCCCGGCTCGGTCATGGCGATGGCGCCGATCAGTTCGCCGGTCGCCAGTTTCGGCAGCCATTTCTTCTTCTGCTCTTCCGAGCCGTAATGAAGGATGTAAGGGGCAACGATCGCATTGTGCAGGCCGATGCCGAAACCGTCGACGCCGACATGGCCGATCGCCTCGATGATGGCGCTCTCATGCGCGAAGGTGCCGCCGGAGCCGCCATACTCCTCCGGCATAGAGGCGCAGAGCAGGCCGGCGGAACCCGCCTTGCGCCAGCTCTCGCGGTCGACCATCTCGTTCTTCTCGAACTCGTCGTAACGCGGCGCGATCTCTTCCGACATGAAGCGGTGCGCCATGTCGTAGAGCATGCCGACCTCGTCCGCCGCCCAGGCGGGCTTCGGCAAAGAGAGCACTTCGGCTGGATTTGTCATGCCGTTTCTCCCGCGCCAACGTCCCCCTCCCCCTCGAGGGGAGGGTGGCCGCGAAGCGGTCGGGTGGGGTCGCCGATGACGTGCTCGACCTTATCTTCGGAATTGACGCGGGTTTGGGGCATTGCGCTCATCTCCTACCAAAGCGCCAACCAGCCGGCGCACTGCACGCAAGGACCCCTCCCGGCCCTTCGGGCCACCCTCCCCTCAAGGGGGAGGGGGACGCCAGCCATTTCTAGAACGCTTCCGCAGGCAGCGCCATTAGCGTGTCCGCACCACTGGAAATGCGGGCCAGATGTGCCGACGTCTCGGGCATGATCCGCTCCATGAAGAAGCGCGCCGTCACCACCTTGTTGTCGTAGAACGACTGCGAACCATTGGCGCCGGTCTTGCGGAGCGCGGCCTTGGCCATCTGCGCCCACATATAGCCCAGCGCGACCAGGCCGAAGAGATGCATGTAATCGGTCGACGCGGCGCCGGCATTGTCGGGCTTGGCCATGCCGTTCTGCACCAGCCACATGGTCGCCGCCTGCAGATCGTTGAGGCCCTTCTTCAGCGCCTTGGTGAAAGGCGCCAGCTTCTCGTCGGCGCGGTTCTCCTCGCAGAACTCGCCGACGTCCTTGAAGAAGGCCTGCACGGCGCGGCCGCCATTCAGACCAAGCTTGCGGCCGACGAGGTCGAGCGCCTGGATGCCGTTGGCGCCTTCATAGATCATGGCGATGCGGGCATCGCGCACGAACTGGCTCATGCCGTGCTCTTCGATGTAGCCGTGGCCCCCGAACACCTGCTGCGCCATGACTGCATGGTCAAAACCCTTGTCGGTGAGCACGCCCTTGATCACCGGCGTCAGCAGGCCGGTATAGTCGTCGGCCGCCTGGCGATCCTTGTCGTCGGCGGAGCGGTGGGCGATGTCGGACTTGACCGCCGTCCACAGCGCCAGCGCGCGGCCGGCCTCGTTGAAGGCCTTCATGGTCATCAGCGAGCGGCGGATGTCGGGATGGACGATGATCGGATCGGCTTGTCTGTCCGGCGCCTTGGCGCCAGACAGCGAGCGGCCCTGCAGCCGGTCCTTGGCGTAGGAGACCGCGTTCTGGTAGGCGATCTCGGACAGCGACAGGCCCTGCAGGCCGACGCCGAGGCGGGCTTCGTTCATCATCGTGAACATCGCCTTCAGGCCGCCATTGGCCTCACCGAGCAGCGTGCCTTCGGCCTCGTCATAATTCATGACGCAAGTCGAATTGCCGTGGATGCCCATCTTCTCCTCGATCGACCCGCAGGAGAGCGTGTTCTTCTCGCCCGGATTGCCGGAGGCATCGAGCTTCAGCTTTGGCACGATGAACAGCGAGATGCCCTTCACGCCTGCCGGCGCGCCTTCGATGCGGGCCAACACGAGATGGACGATGTTTTCCGACATGTCGTGCTCGCCGGCCGAGATGAAGATCTTCTGGCCGGATATCTTGTAGGTGCCGTTGCCGTTCGGCACCGCCTTGGTGCGCAGCAGACCGAGATCGGTGCCGCAATGCGGCTCGGTCAGGTTCATGGTACCGGTCCAGGACCCCTCGACCAGCTTCGGAAGCCATGTCGCCTTCTGCTCGTCGGTGCCGTGTGTGATGATCGCAGCGATCGCGCCTTGCGTCAGGCCGGGATACATCATCAGCGCCATGTTGGCCGAAACCATGTATTCGGCAACCGCGGTGTGCACGGCATAGGGCAGCCCCTGGCCGCCGAACTCGACGGGCGCCGCCAGTCCCATCCAGCCGCCTTCGCGATACTGGTCGTAGGCTTCCTTGAAGCCCTTCGGCGTCGTCACCGAGCCGTCCTCATGGCGCACGCAGCCTTCCATGTCACCGACGCGGTTCAGAGGATGCATAACGTTTTCGGCAAGCTTGGCGCCTTCGGCGAGGATCGCCTCGACAACGTCGGGCGTCGCGTCGGCAAATCCGGGAAGGTTGGAGTAGCGCTGATAACCTAGCACCTCGTTGAGCACGAACAGCGTGTCCTGGACCGGCGCCCTGTAGATCGGCATGTGTTTCCTCCACCATGCGGGTCTTGGCCGCGAGATTGGGCCCCGAAACATGAGGTTGGGGGCGGCATGCGGGCCAATGTTGAAAGCGGGATAGCAAAAATTGACGTTTGCGTAAACGTCAATTTTGTCGCCGGGACAAAATTACCTATGCCAGCCTATCGGCACGAGCGGTGCATGGCTTTGTGCAAAGCGAGGGGGTCAAACAAAAAGAGCCGCGCGGGCGGCCGCGCGGCTCTTAAGTTCAAAGCTTTCGCCGGGAGCTGCGGAGCAAAATCAGCTGGCGGCGCTGGCCGGGGCCGAACGCTCGGACAGCATCTGGCGCACGGCCGACATCGAGCCGCTCAACTCGTTGATGGCGTCGTCGATCAGCGCGCGCTGCTTCTGCAGGCGGGCAAGCTGCTTCTCCGACTTGTCGAGAGCCAGCCGCAGCTGCTTGGTGTTGGATCCCGTCGGATCGTAGAGATCCATCATCTGCTTGACGTCGCGTAGCGAGAACCCGACCTTGCGGCCGAGCAGGATCAGCTTCAGCCGCGCCTTGTCGCGACGCGTGTATAGCCGCGTCGCCCCATCCCGCTTTGGATTGAGCAGGCCCTTGTCTTCATAGAAACGCAGCGTGCGCAGCGTCACGCCGTATTTCTTGGCCATCTCGCCGATGCGCACGAGCTCCTCACTGGCTTCGGCAGACATATTGTTGGTGTTGGCCGCGGCTTCGCCGGGCGAAACAAGTTTCATAGTCACTGGCTTTCCCCTGTCGTGGCATCGCGGTCTCGGACCTTGCAACGCCTGAGTGGAAGCGGGGGCATGCTTCCAGTCGTGGTTTCAACTAATTCATCGCAAAAGGCACGAACGGCGCCCCTCTTACGTTTACGTCAATTCTATATCGATAGCCGCCGCATGACGCAAGGGCGTTCTGGGATTGCGAAACCTTATGCCGCACTCCCCGGCGCCGGGTCCGAACGGGCACCGCCTGTATTTCAGCAATGCCGTAACTTCTTAAGCTTGGTTAACACCTTGTTTACCACGATGGGTGAAATGTGCGGATGTCGGTCACCCGTGTTTATCCTGTAGCGAATTTTTCACGGTTTTTCGGAGAGCGGGCCTGGCCCGGGAAGCTCGTCTTCCGCCGCAGCAGTGCCGCGCGGCCGCCTTCGTTCCCGACAAGGACTTGGGAAACTGGCAGCAAGCCGGCCATTCTGAAAAACGGACGCACCGATGAACAGCAAGCGGTCCTATCTCGATACACTCAACGCCGGCAGGCCGCGCAGGCCGAACACCACACTTGATGAATTGAACCGCTCGCTGGAAACGCTGGAGCAGCGGCTGGAGCGCAAGCGCGAGGACGCCGCCGAGCGCTTCGATCCGCGCCGGCCCGCTCCGGAGCCGCGCTACGCAAGTGCCCAGCCCTACGCCCCGCCGCCGCGCTGGTACGAGGACCCGCAGCCCGCGCCGCGGCCGAAAAGCCCTGTGACGGCCGGCTTCGACCAGAACTATCAGGCGATCGCGCGCGACATCGACCGCGTGCGCGGCCAGGAAGACAGCGTCGCCGTGGTCGGCAAGATCGCCGGCGAATTGCGTGGCCTGCGCGAGGAACTGCGCCATCAGATGACGGCCGGCCTGCAGCGCGAATTCGCCGCGTTGCGCAAGGACATCGAACGGGCCTTCCAGGCGAGCAACCAATCGGGTGGTCAGGCAGGCGGCTTGCCCGGCAAGGGCAGCGCCGAACTCGGCGTCGAATTCGAGCGGCTGTCCGGCGCCATCCAGACGCTGGCCGAGAAGAGCGACGACCGAAGCGTCAACATGCTGCGGCTCGAGCTCGAGCAGGTAAAGACGGCGCTCGACACATTGGCGCGCGAGGAAAGCGTGCTGAAGGTCGACCGCCGCTGGGACGATTTCGACCGCCGCTGGAGCGCGTTCGAGGACCGTGTCGACGCCGACCAGCGCAACCGCGCCGACGGCCCCGGATTTTCGGCCCTGACCGACCGGCTCGAACAGATCAGCAATGCGGTCCACAATCTGCCGGAATCGCTGTCGCTGCGCTCGATGGAAGAAAAGGTCCGCACGCTTGCCGGCGCCGTCGATCATTTCGTCAGCCAGCAGAGCAACCGCGGCGGCGACACGCTTGGCCTGATCGACGAACGGCTCGATGAGATTTCGCGCGCCATCGTCGCCTCGACCGTCGCCGCACAGGCCAATTCCTTCGACCCCGAACCGTTCGAGCGCATCGAGAAGCGGATCGCCTCGCTGGCGCAGCAGATCGAGGAAGTCGTGCAGGTTCGTCCGAGCGGCGAGGTTCTCGACCGTCTCAGCACGCTGTCGAACAGGGTCGACGAGCTTGCCGGCCGCGCCAATCTGCCGGAACAGGCGATGGAGCGCCTCGGCAAGCAGATCGCGATGATCGCCGACAAGATCGACCGCGCCCCGGCCATGCCCGACGCCGACTATATCTTCCAGGGTCTGGAACAGCGCTTCGACGTGCTGTCGGGCATGATGGAACGCCGGCAGGGCGACGCCATCGAACAGGGCAACATGCTGTTTCGCGATCTCGAGCGGCGGCTGGACGAGGTTGCCGACCGGCTGGACCAGCGCCAGCCGCAGGCTGACAGCGCCGGCATCATGGACGCCATCGACGCACGCTTCACCGCGCTCGCCCAACGCATGGAGACGCGCATTCCCGATCCTGCCAACGAGGCGGCGATCCGCGGCCTGGAAAGCCGGCTCGAAGACATTTCAAGCCGGCTGGAATCGTCGGCCGCGCAGGTCGCCGGCATCGATCCGGCACTGATCCGCAGCCTCGAGGCGCAGGTCTCCAGCCTATCGGCGCATCTGTCGAAGCCCGGCACGCCGCTGCCGGAATTCGAGGACATCAGCCCGCGCCTCAACGAAATCGAGAAGTCGATGGCCGGAACCCGCGAATCCATCATGGGCGCGGCACGCGAAGCGGCCGAGAGCGCCGTGCGCTCGCTGGCAGATTCCAACGCCAACACCGCGGCCGTTACCGGCCTTGCTCAGGATCTGAAGACGCTGGAAGCGCTGACGCGCCGTTCGGACGAGCGCAATTCACGGACATTCGAGGCTATCCACGACACGTTGCTCAAGATCGTCGATCGTCTGGGCTCGCTGGAGACCAGCGAACCGGCCGAGGCGGTGAGCGAGCTTCTGGATGCCCAGGCCGAGCCGGCGCGCCGGGCCCGCGCTGCACGCGCCTCCAAGATTTCGGTGCAGGACGCGCCGTCGATGGATATCGACCAGCCGCTGCCGCTGACCGGAGACATGGCCGATCTCGACGGCCGCGCCGCCGCCATCATGCGCAGCGAGCCGGATATGCGCGCCGACCCGGGTACGCGTAGCGACCCGGTCATGGGCAGCGAACCCGTGCGGCGCTCGCCAGCCGAGGCTGCCGCGGCCGCTGCCCAGGCAGCGCTCGGTTCCGACAGGATTGCCGAGAAAGGCGAAGCCACGGCCAAGAAGTCGCTGTTCGGTGGATTTGCGCGCGCCTTCAGGGGCAAGAAGCCGGCTGACATGCCGCCGCTTGCCGGCTCGGGGCCTAATGTCGACATGCCGAGCGTCGATCTCGACGAGCCGCTCGATCCGAAGCTCGCCAACCGACCGTTGGAGCCGGGCTCCGGCGCGCCCGACCTCAACGCCATCATGAAGCGCGTGCGCGACGAGCGCGGCCCGCCGGTGCGCCAAAACTCCGGCGATGCGTCGAAATCCGACTTCATTGCCGCGGCCAGGCGCGCGGCGCAGGCCGCGGCCGCCGAGGCCGACGCGTTGAAACGCCAGTCTACCATGAAGGGCCCGGTCAAGGCGCTTCGCATCGGCGACCTGCTCAAGGCGCGGCGCAAGCCGATCCTGATGGGAGCGGTCGCGATCATGCTGGCGCTTGCCGGCCTCCAGTTGGGCAAGGCCTTCTTCGCCGACCCGGTCGAGGTCGCAAGCAACGATACAGCGCCGATCGTCGCCTCGCAGCCGGTCGAGACTGCCTCGGTCAACGCTGCCAGCCAACCCAAGGCAGAACAGCAGGTGGCCGTTCAGGACGTGCCGGCCCGGATCGTCAGGCAGGCGGAGCCCACGGAACCGGCAGCTGGCAACGATGCGCCAATGAATGCGGCCTCGGTCGCTGGGCCCGAAATGCCGGCGGTGGAGCCCGCGCCAGCGCCGATGGCTTTGGCCGATCCGGCCCCCGCGCCAAATGCAATGCTGCCGACCACCGCCACTGCGGAACCGGCGGCTGCCGACGCGCAGCCTGCGGCCGCCGTCGTGGCGCCCTCGGCCTCGGATACGACGGCCTCGGATACTACCGGCGCCGTTCCGCCGGCTGATGCCGCGGTAGCACCTGTCGTGGCCAAGATAGACGTTCCGGCCGATGCCGGCCCGCAAGCCTTGCGCGACGCGGCTGCCGGCGGTGACGCCAAGGCGCTGTTCGAGCTCGGTTCGCGCTATGCTGAATCGCGCGGCGTCAAGGAAGACATGGCGGCAGCGGCCAAATGGTACGAAAAGTCGGCCGAGCTCGGCTTCGCACCGGCGGAATACCGCATCGGCAATTTCTACGAGAAGGGCATCGGCGTCACGCGCGACGTCAAGAAGGCAAAGACCTTCTACCAGCTCGCCGCCGCGCAGGGTAATGCCAGCGCCATGCACAATCTGGCCGTTCTGTTTGCCATGGCCGCCGACGGCGTGACCGACAATGAATCGGCCGCGCACTGGTTTCAGGCGGCGGCCGATGTCGGCGTCAAGGACAGCCAGTTCAATCTCGGCATCCTGGCGGCAAAGGGCGTCGGCATGAAGCAGAGCCTGGAGGAATCCTACAAATGGTTCGCGCTCGTCGCCAAGACCGGCGACAAGGATGCGGCTGCAAAGCGCGACGAGGTCGCCACTGCGCTGCGCCCCGAACAGCTGGAGCGGGCGCGCGCCGCCACGGAACTGTGGAAGCCGAAGCCGCTCGACCCGGCGTCCAACTCGGCCGACATTCCTGAATCCTGGCAGGAAGGCACGCCGCAGACCACCGCCAGCGTCGACATGAAGAAGGCGGTCAAGAACATCCAGCTCATCCTCAACAAGAACGGCTACGATGCCGGCGGCGCCGATGGCGTGATGGGCGGCAAGACCAAGACCGCAATCATGGCTTTCCAGACCGACAACAAGATGCAGGCGACCGGCGAAATCGACGAAAAGCTGGTGAAGGCGCTGCTGGCGCAC
The DNA here is from genome assembly GCF_040323695.1 of Mesorhizobium sp. M0030. NCBI lineage: Bacteria > Pseudomonadati > Pseudomonadota > Alphaproteobacteria > Hyphomicrobiales > Phyllobacteriaceae > Mesorhizobium > Mesorhizobium sp. M0030. The sequence continues at coordinate 103,498 of NZ_JAMYVE010000001.1, forward strand.
AAATAACGGCAGATGCGTCGCTAACGCGACGCCCTTGCCATACATTTGCCTGTTAACTGCTTGAGATGTTTTTTGTTTCGGTAGGGCGGCGGGGTTTGATCCCACTGCCCCGGCGGTGCAAGAAAGAATTGGCTTTTCGGTGCGACAATGCCCTGGAATGGCTGCAATCGCCGACAGGCAAACTGATCGAGACTGACGGGTGGGCATCTATCTCCCGATCGCGGAAATTTCCGTCAACGTCTTCGTGCTGCTGGCAATGGGCGCGGCGGTGGGTTTCCTGTCGGGCATGTTCGGGGTCGGTGGCGGCTTTCTGATCACGCCGCTCTTGATCTTCTACAACATCCCGCCGGCAATCGCCGTTGCTACCGGCGCCAACCAGGTTATCGCCTCCTCTTTCTCCGGCGCGCTGTCGCACATGAAGCGCCGCACGCTCGACTTCAAGCTCGGCGGGGTGCTGCTGGCCGGCGGCATCGTCGGCTCGACCGGCGGTATCTTTGTCTTTGCCTTCCTGCGTCGGCTCGGCCAGCTCGATTTGTTTATCTCACTGCTTTACGTCGTGCTGCTCGGCACCGTCGGCGGGCTGATGCTGGTCGAGAGCGTCAATGCGCTGCGCGCGACGCGCAGCGGTGCGGCGCCGGTCTTGAAGAAATCCGGCCAGCACAACTGGATCCACCGGCTGCCGCTGAAGATGCGCTTCAGGGCCTCGAAGCTGTTCGTCAGCGTCATTCCGGTGCTGGGGCTCGGCGCCGGCATCGGCTTCCTGTCGTCGATCATGGGTGTCGGCGGCGGCTTCATCATGGTGCCGGCGCTGATCTATCTCTTGAAAGTGCCGACCAACGTCGTCATCGGCACCTCGCTGTTCCAGATCATTTTCACCTCGGCCTACACCACGCTTGTCCACGCCACCACCAACCAGACGGTCGACGTCATGCTTGCCTTCCTGCTGATGGCGGGCGGCGTTGCCGGCGCGCAATATGGCGCCAAGGCAGGACAGAAGCTGCGCGGCGAACAGCTCAGGGCACTGCTGGCGCTGCTGGTGCTGGCGGTCGCGATCCGGCTTGCCATCGATCTCTTCGTCACGCCGCCAAACCTCTATTCGCTGACCGCCGCGGGCCTGAACTGATGCTGCGGTGGGGGATTTTTTCGGCCGCCGTTTTGCTTTTCGCCCTCGCTCTGCCGGCGGCAGCGCAATCGCCGAACCCCTTGCCGGAAGGCATCCAGATCGGTCTCTCCACCGACGCCGTGTCGATCACCGCCGGCTTTTCCGGCGCCGACCTGACCATTTTCGGTTCGCTGGAAAACCCCGACCCGCTGGTCGCGCGGCAGGGGCGCTATGACGTCATCGTCGTGCTCGAAGGGCCGCCGCGGCCGGTTGTGGTGCGCCGCAAGGACCGGGTGCTCGGCGTCTGGGTCAACCTGGAATCGGAGACCTTCGAGAACGTGCCGGTCTCCTACTCCGTCGCCACGACACGGCCGCTGCAGGACATCACCGAACCCAACAGCTACAAGCAGCTGTCGCTCGGCGCCTCCAACCTTTACATGCAACCGGCCGACGTAACCGACAGTCCGGCGACGATCGAGGAATTCACCGTGGCGCTGCGCGAGCGCAAGGCGGCGACCGGCCTCTACAGCGAGAATGTCGGCGGCGTGCAGTTCCTGTCGCAGAACCTGTTTCGCGCCACGGTGCGGCTGGCGCCCAACGTCCCGGTTGGAACGCATAAAGCCCGCGCGTTCCTGTTCAAGAGCGGCCTGTTCCTCAAGGAAAGCTCGGCCCAGCTCGAAATCCGCAAATCGGGTTTCGAACAGTCGATCTTCCGCGTCGCGCATGATTACTCCTTCCTCTACGGCGTCTTCTCCGTGTCGCTGGCCATGATCACCGGCTGGCTGGGCAGGCTGATCTTCCGCAGGGATTGACGCGCACGACCCATTTCCGGGGAAAGGGGGTTCCCCTTTTCTCAGTCTTGCGATAGACCGCCGCCTCCCAACCCTCGGTTACACGCACAATCATTCGGCAGAACGGTCAGGCCTCTGGACGGCGCGCGCCTTGCGGACGCCTGCCACAGCGACGACCCAATGACAGGAGGCTGCAATGCACCAGGCATTTGGCGGCATCGATTTCGGCACGTCCAATTCTACGGTGGGCGTGATCCGCAACGGCCAGGCACGGCTGGTGGCGCTGGAAGGCGGACAGCCGACATTGCCAAGTGCGGTGTTCTTCAACTTCGAGGACGGTCACACCTATTTCGGCCGCCGCGCCATTGCCGACTATACCGACGCCATCGAGGGCAGGCTGATGCGGTCACTGAAGAGCGTGCTCGGCAGTTCGCTGGCGCATGAGAAGACGCGCATCAAGGCACGCCAGATCGGTTTCATCGACATTGTCGGCATGTTCGTCGGCCATTTGAAGAAGCGGCTTGAGGAAGATGCCGGCGCTCCGGTGGAGAACGTTGTGCTCGGCCGGCCGGTGCAATTTGTCGACGACGATGTGGAAGCCGATGCCAAGGCGCAAAGCGAGCTTGAAAAAGCGGCGCGCGCGCAAGGCTTCAAGCACATCGCCTTCCAGTTCGAACCGATTGCGGCAGCACTCGACTATGAGCAGGACGTGAAGCGCGAGGAACTGGCGTTGATCGTCGACATGGGCGGCGGCACGTCCGACTTCTCGATCGTGCGCGTTTCGCCGCAACGCGCCCGCTCACGCGACCGCAAGGACGACATCCTCGCCAACCGAGGCATTCATATTGGCGGCACCGATTTCGACCGGCTGCTCAGCATCGCCCATGTCATGCCCAAGCTCGGCTATCTCTCGCCCACAAAAGACGGCAAGCGCAACCTGCCGGCGAGCTATTTCATTGATCTCGCGACGTGGCAGCGCATCAACCTCGTCTATACTGCCAAGGCGATGACGCATCTGAGGCAAATCCGCTTCGAGGCCGTCCGCGCCGACCTTGTCGACCACTTCATCCATATTGTCGAGCACCGTTACGGCCATGCGCTGGCCGGCCTCGTCGAACGAGCCAAGATCGCGCTGACGGATCAGGCTTCGGCCGATGTAACGGTGGCGCTGCCTGGCGCGCATTTCGCCGCCGAGATCTCGCGGACCGGCCTGGAAGAGACCATCGCCGCCGACATCGAGCGGGTGTCCGCTACGGTGCGGCAGACGATTGCCGATGCCGGCATAACGGCCTCTGCGATCACCGCCGTATTCCTCACCGGCGGTTCGACCGCGATCCCGTTGGCACGGCGTGAAATCCTGTCGCTGGTGCCGCAAGCCGCCGTTATCGAGGGCGACATGTTCGGCTCGGTCGGCCTTGGCCTGGCGCTGGATGCGCAGCGGAAGTTCGCCTGATCGCTTACGCCGGATTGCTGACGGCTTCAGCGCCGAGATGCGCCTTGAGCGCCATCTGGGCCAGGCTTGCCTGGCGGTCACGATGGGTGATCATGGCGAAGTCACGCTTCGGCAGTTCGAGCGGCACCGACCGGAGACTGCCCTCGGCGACGGCGCGTCCGACGACGAGGTCCGAGATGATGGTGGCGCCGGCGCCGGCCTCGACCGCCTGGCGAACCGCCTCGTTGCTCGGCAGCACCAGAAATATCTGCAGGTCGCCAAGCGATATCCCCTCGCGGCGGGCCAGGTCCTCCAGCACCTCGCGCGTGCCCGAACCACCCTCACGGATGATCCAGCGCAGCCCTCTGATATCCGGGCGGCCCGGCGCGATCTCGGCGATTTCGGGATGCGAGGCGGCGACGACCAGCATCAAGCTGTCGACGTCGACCTTGGTGCGGCGGAGGATGTCTGACTCGGTGCGCCCCTCGACCAGACCGAGATCGGCGGTGCCGTCGAGCACATTGGCCTCGACCTGCCTGGTGTTGCCGATGCTGACGCTTAAGCGCACCGCCGGGTAGGCTTCATGGAAAGAGGCCAGCCTGCGCGGCAGCCAGTAGCTGGCGATGGTCAGGCTGGCGGCGATCGACAGGCTGCCGGCGACCGTCTGCGAGACATGCTCCAGCACATTTCGGGCGGCGGCGGCGCGTTCCAGCACCGCCTTGGCCTCGGGCAGGAAACGGTGGCCGGTCTGAGCCAGCTCGATGTTGCGGCCGACACGGTTGAACAGATGAACGCCATGCTGCTCTTCCAAAGCGCGGATGGCCGCCGACGCCGCCGACTGGGAGATGCCCAAAAGCTCCGCCGCCTTGGTCATATGGCCGCGTTCGGCAACGGCAACGAAAATGCGCAACTGGTCCAGCGTCATGTGTGCATTAAGAACCAATTCCGATCGAATTTACAAGAACAACTGATTAGACGGATCGATAGCTTTATTCTACTTTTTCAGTCGAAGTTAGAAAAAATTCGCCAACAAATCGCGGCCAACAAAATGATCGGGCGGTTCAGATCCCTTTTTGCGCATTGGACCCGTGGCCTCAGGCGGCGGCTGGCCGGCGATCGATATCATCCTGAAGAACACTATATGCGTGGCCCCGGACCGAAGACGCGGGCCAAATTCGCAGGTAGCAAAAGCACGCCGGCATCATGAACCCAGCTGCGCCGCGCGGGGCCAATTCCGCACCGTCGCAACGGCCGCTTGCCGACACGCGCGCGCCGGACGAAGGCGACGGTGTCGACACCTCGCCTGATGTCTCCGACAGCATCGCCAAGACCACCTGTTATATGTGCGCCTGCCGCTGCGGCATCGACGTCCACATCAAGGACGGCAAGGTGCGCTACATCAACGGCAACAAGGACCATCCGGTCAACCGCGGCGTAATCTGCGGCAAGGGCAGCTCCGGCATCATGCAGCACTACAGCCCGGCGCGGCTGAAGAAGCCGCTGTTGCGCAGCGGCCTGCGCGGCTCGGGCGAATTCCGCGAGATCGAGTGGGAGGAAGCGTTTTCGATTGCGGCCGGGCGGCTATCGAATATCCGCCGGACCGATCCGAAAAAGCTCGCCTTTTTCACCGGGCGCGACCAGTCGCAGTCGCTGACCGGCTGGTGGGCGAGCCAGTTCGGCACGCCGAACTTCGCCGCCCATGGCGGCTTCTGCTCGGTCAACATGGCGGCCGGCGGGCTCTACACGATCGGCGGCTCGTTCTGGGAGTTCGGCGAGCCGGACTGGGACAATACGAAATACTTCATGCTGTTCGGCGTCGCCGAGGACCATGATTCCAACCCGATCAAGATCGGCTTGGGTAAACTCAAGGCGCGCGGCGCCAAGGTGGTGTCGATCAACCCCTGTCGCACCGGCTACAACGCCATTGCCGACGACTGGATCGGGATCCGGCCCGGCACCGACGGCCTCTTCGTCTTCGCCCTAATCCATGAACTGCTGAAGGCAGGCCGCGTCGATCTCGATTATTTGCTGCGCTACACCAACGCCCATGTGCTGGTCGTCCAGGAGCCGGGTGCGGCGGACGACGGGCTGTTCCTGCGCGACAGCGACAACAATCTTCTCGCCTGGGACAGAGTGGCGAAGACAACCGTCAACGCAGCCGATGCGGATGCGAAACCGGCGCTGACCGGCAGCTTCACGTTCGCCGGCCGCCGTTGCGTGCCGGTGTTCCGGCTTATCGCCGACCGCTACATGGACGACAGCTACGCACCCGATGCGGTCGCGGCACGATGCGGCATTCCGGCCGACACCATCCGCCGGATCGCTGCCGAACTCGCCCACGTCGCCTTCGAACAGACGATCGAACTGCCGGTTGCGTGGACCGACTGGGCCGGACGGCGGCACGAGACGATCAAGGGACGGCCGGTGTCGATGCATGCCATGCGCGGCATCTCGGCCCACTCCAACGGCTTTCACTCCTGCCGTGCCATCCACCTGCTGCAGGTGCTGCTCGGCACGGTGGACGTGCCCGGTGGCTTCCGTTTCAAGCCCCCCTACCCGCGCTCGGCGCCGCCGGGACCGAAGCCGGCCGGCAAGGTGGTCAGGCCGATGACGCCGCTCGACGGCATGCCGCTCGGCTTCGTCTGCGGGCCGGACGATCTCCTGGTCGACGAGGCCGGCACGCCTTTGCGCATCGACAAGGCTTATTCCTGGGATGCGCCGCTCGCCGCGCATGGGCTGATGCATACGGTCATCCGAAATGCGTGGGCCGGCGACCCGTACCCGATCGACACGCTGATGATGTACATGTCGAACATGGCTTGGAATTCCTCGATGAACACCGTCGAGACCATTGCCATGCTCACCGACCATGACGAAGCGGGTAACTACAAGATCCCCTTCATCATCTATTCCGACGCCTATTATTCCGAGACGGTGCCGTTCGCCGATCTGGTGCTGCCCGACACCACCTATCTCGAACGTCACGACTGCATCAGCCTGCTCGACCGGCCGATCAGCCATGCCGACGGGCCGGGCGACGCGATCCGCCATCCGGTGGTCGAACCCGACCGAGATGTCAGGCCGTTCCAATCGGTGCTGATCGAACTCGGGGCGCGGCTGGACCTGCCCTGCTTCATCAACGATGACGGATCCGCGAAATATCGCGACTATGCCGACTACATCGTCAATCACGAGCGCACGCCCGGCATTGGCCCGCTCGCCGGCTGGCGCGGCAAGGACGGCACGTCTGTCGGCAAGGGCGAAGTCAATCCCGACCAGCTGCAGCGCTACATCGACAATGGCGGCTTCTGGCACCAGGATTTTGCTGAGGACCAGCGCTATTACAAGATGGCCAACCGCCCCTATCTCGACTTCGCAGAGCAGATGGGGTTCATCCCCAAGGCCGAGCCGATCGTGTTCCAGCTCTATTGCGAACCGATGCAGCGCTTTCGCCTCGCCGCGCGCGGTCATGGTCGCGTCCAGCCGCCCGAGAGCGAACGCCAGCGCATCGAGACCTATATGGATCCGCTGCCGTTCTGGTTTACGCCGTTCGAAGAGGCCGCGGTCGATCCGCAGAAATATCCGCTGCATGCGCTGACGCAGCGGCCGATGCACATGTATCATTCCTGGGGCTCGCAGAATGCGTGGCTGCGGCAAATCACCAGTCAGAACCGCCTGTTTGTGCACCACCAGACCGCGGCAGATCTCAGTCTCGTCGACGACGACTGGGTGTGGATCGAAAGCATCAACGGTCGGGTTAAGGGGCAGATCAAGCTGGTCGACGGCGTCAATGCGGATACGGTCTGGACCTGGAACGCCATCGGCAAAAGGCGCGGCGCCTGGGGTCTGAAGGACAACGCTGCCGAGAGCAATCGCGGTTTCCTGCTCAACCACATTGTCGGCGACCAGACATCGGCTGACGCGAAAGGCAAACGCTATTCGAATTCCGATCCGGTGACCGGCCAGGCGGCGTGGTTCGACCTCAGGGTACGCATTGTCAAATGCTCTGATGAGGAAGCCGGCTTCACCGAACCGCAATTCGAGCGTTTCAGCCAGCCGCCAAATGTCGAGCCTTCGCCCGACATCCTTCGCTTCGGCGCCGAGTTCCGCGTCCATAGGGAAGCCGTGGAATGACCTGCCTTCCCGCCCATACAGACAAGAAGCTTGGCCTAGTCATCGACCTCGACACCTGCGTCGGCTGCCAGGCCTGCGTCACCGCCTGCAAGGAGTGGAACACCGGCGGCCACATGGCGCCGCTGACCGACATCAACCCCTATGGCGGCGATGTCGACGGCGTCTGGTTCAACCGCGTGCACAGCTACGAGCACACGACCGAAGCGGGCGGTCGCACGGTCAACTTCCCCCGCTCCTGCCTGCACTGTGAAACGCCTGCCTGCGTCACCGTCTGCCCCACCGGCGCCTCCTACAAGCGGGCGTCGGACGGCATCGTGCTGATCGACGAAAGCAAATGCATCGGCTGCAAACTGTGCAGCTGGGCCTGTCCCTATGGCGCGCGCGAATTCGACCCCGATGTTGGCGTGATGAAGAAATGCACGCTGTGCGTCGACCGCATCTACAATGACAATCTGGCCGAGGAAGACCGCGTGCCGGCCTGCGTAGCCGCCTGCCCGACCAGCGCCCGGCATTTCGGCGATCTCGGCGATCCCACCTCGGCTGTCTCGCAATTGGTGGCGGAGCGTGGCGGCGTCGACCTGATGCCGGAGATGGGCTACAAGCCGACCAACAAGTACCTGCCGCCGCGCGCCCGGCGTGCCGCATCGGTGCCGGCGGCAAGGCTCGACCCGGTCAGGGCCGAAGGCGGTTTCCTCGGCTGGGTCGACCGCATGCTTTCGAACTGATATCCATGCATCCTGCCGCCTCGGTCGTTTTCTTCACCACTGCTACAGGAGCGGGCTACGGACTGCTGGCGCTGCTTGGCGTGCTGGGCGGGCTGGGCTTCATCCCGGCCGATTTCTGGCTTGGCCTTATCGGAATGGGGCTGGCGCTTGGGCTGATTGCTGCCGGCCTTTTGTCTTCGACCGTCCATCTCGGCCGCCCCGAACGCGCATGGCGCGCCTTCTCGCAATGGCGCAGTTCGTGGCTGTCGCGCGAAGGCGTGGCTTCGGTGGCAACCTTCATTCCGGCCGGGTTGTTCGGCATCGGCTGGGTGTTCTTCGGCCACACCGGAGGCTGGATGGCCATCGCCGGGTTTCTCGCAACTATCGGCGCAATCGTCACCGTCTGCACCACCGGCATGATCTATGCCTCGCTGAAGCCGATCGCGCAGTGGCATAGCCCGTATACGCTGCCGGGCTATCTCATCTTTTCGGCGATGACCGGCAGCGTGCTGTTGAACGCGCTGCTGCAGGCTTTCGCCATCAGCCCGACCGCCGTTGCGGTAGCCGCCCTGCTGCTGACCTTGCTCGGCTGGGGCTGGAAGCTGGCGACGTGGCGATACAATGACGCGCTGGAGATCGCGACCACCGCCAACGCGGCGACAGGGCTCACTGGCGGCACAGTGCGCTCGCTGGAATGGCCGCACACCGAGGAGAACTACCTGCTCAAGGAAATGGGTTTTCGGATCGCGCGCAAACATGGCGCAAAGCTGCGGCTGATCACGCAGTTGCTGGCTTTCGCCTTGCCTTCCCTGCTGCTGCTTTCTGTCTTATTCGCTTTGCCCTGGCCATTCGCAGCGGTGCTGTCGGTGCTTGCGGCAATCGTCCAGTTCGCCGGCATGCTGGTCGAGCGCTGGCTGTTCTTCGCCGAGGCCAAGCACACCGTCACCCTCTATTACGGCCGGTAGAGCGTCCCGCCGTCAGGCGGCCCGTGCTCGTGGCGCCGCCGGCAAATCCTTAAGCAGGATTTCGATCGCGGCATCGATTACAGCTGTCCTGCGGTCGTGCGCGTAAAGGCCGTATTGGACCGTGAGCGGCTCGGGCAGGCCGGCTGACGTCTTCAGCACCCGCATCGAAGCGGTACGCACGGATTCGGGCGGAAGCAGTCCAACGCCCAGTCCGTTCTCGATCACGGCCTGAAGGCCGGTGACGCTCTGGCACGACAGGACGATCCGGTGCTCCCGACCGGCGGCGACCAGCGCCTCGATCATCCGCCTGCGCCAAGGGCAGGTTGCGCCGAAGGCGGCGAGATCGAGTGGCCGGTCATGGTCCAGCACATAGTCCTGGGCGCAGACCCACTGCAGTTCGACGTTCCATGTCGTCACGGCATCGGCCGCGACGACGGATGTCGGGGCAATCATGACATCCAGCGCATCCTCGCTCCACAGCCGTCCCAGCGCGACGCTGTGCTCGACCATCGCGTCGAGGCTGATGTCGGGATAGGTGCGATGCAGCCGCCCAAGCGCGGCCGAAAGCGCGGCCGTGGTGACCTCTTCGGCAAGACCAATACGCACGCCGCCGCCAATGCTAGCCTGCTGCAGACGCGCCACCGCTTCATCGCCGAGAGCGAGGATGCGGGTCGCGTATCCCAGAAAGAGCTCGCCTTCCGCAGTCGGCACAACGCCGCGGCCGGTGCGCTGGAACAGATGCCGCTGGAGCAGGCCCTCGAGCCGACGCATCTGCATGCTCATCGCCGATTGGGTCTTGCCGGTCTGCGCGGCGACCCTGCTCAGGCTACCTTGCCGGCAGACCGCGACATAGGTGCGGAGAAGGTCGAGGCCGATCTGTTCAGATATCATTTTGTTTGAACTCTGATGTCATAGGTATCAGTCTACAATGATATCTCGCCACGCGCTATCTCACACTCAAGAGAACAGCGCAGGAGAGAAAACCATGAAAGCGATCCGTGTTCACCGCCATGGCGGGCCAGATGTGCTCGCCTACGAAGATGTCGACATCGGCCAGCCCGGACCGGGCGAGGTGCGCGTGCGCAACCGGGCGGTCGGTCTCAACTTCGTCGACATCTATTTTCGCACCGGCGAATACGCGCCGCCCGCTCTGCCATTCATTCCCGGCAATGAAGGCGCAGGCGAAATCGTCGCCGTCGGTGAAGGCGTCAGCGGCTTCGCGCCTGGCGACCGAGTCGCCTATGTCGAGACCCTCGGCGCCTATGCCGAAGAACGCATCGTGCCGGCGCATTTCGTCGTGCATCTGCCCGACGCCATCGATTTCGAGACAGGTGCGGCGATGATGCTGAAAGGGCTGACGGCGCAATATCTGCTGCGCCGCACGTTTCGCGTCGAGGCGGGCCATACCATCCTGGTGCATGCCGCGGCGGGCGGCGTCGGCCTCATCCTGACGCAATGGGCCAAACATCTCGGCGCGACCGTCATCGGCACGGTCGGTTCACCCGAAAAGGCCGAACTTGCGCGCGCCAATGGCTGCGACCATGTCATCGACTACAGCAAAGAGAATTTCGCCGCACGGTTGAAAGAGGTCACCAACGGCGAAGGCTGCCACGCCGTCTATGACGGCGTCGGCAACGCGACCTTCCCCGCCTCGCTCGACTGCCTGCAGCCGTTCGGCACCTTCGTCAGCTACGGCACAGCGTCGGGGTCGATCCCGCCCTTCGACATCATGCTTTTGATGCAGAAGGGTTCGCTCTTCGCCACCTGGCAGTTGCTGTTCCATCATCTCGCCAGACGTGAGGACGTCGTCGCCATGAGCGGGGAGCTGTTCAGCGTCGTGCTCAGCGGCGCAGTGAAAATCCCGGTGCACACAAGCATGCCGCTTGCCGAAGTGGCGGAGGCGCATCGCCGGCTCGAAGCACGGCAGACGACAGGCGCAACCGTGCTTATACCGTAGAAACTCAGCCCGGCCGCAGCATCGAACCGGAAATGGCGAAGATGCGCGCGGCGCCCATCATATAGGCTATCAACGTCTCGCGGCGGAACAGGCCGGCATAGGCGCGGTCGAGCACGTTGAGCGAGCCGGTATAAGCGCCGAAGGCCGGCATGATCATGCGGCCGCCATCGCCGGCAAAGCAGCGCCGCCGCACCGAGCGGCCCTGCTGGACGATGCGGGCGCAAGGGTGAAGATGGCCGGCAACTTCGCCCTCGGTTCTTACCTTCGACGGCTCGTGGCGGAACAGCAGCGAGCCGATGGCGAGTTCGCGCACCGTCTCGCCGGGCAAATCCGCCGGCGCTTCCGGGTCATGGTTGCCGGCGACCCAGAACCAGTCGCGGCCGGCCATCAGCGCTTCCAGCAGCTCGCGAAAACTCGCATGCATGCGCTCGGCACCGCCGCCGTCGTGGAAGGAGTCGCCCAGGCTGATGACGATGGCCGGCTGGTAGTCGGCGATCACCGCTTGCAGCCGCAGCAGAGTGGCGCCGGTGTCATAGGGCGGGATCAGCGCGCCGCGCCTGGCGAAGGACGAGCCTTTTTCCAGATGCAGGTCAGAGACCGCGAGCAGCCTCAGATCGGGGAAATAGAGCACGCCGCGCGAATCACAGACCGCGCGCTCGCCCGCGATGCCGACGAAGTCGGCCTCGGCGATCAGCGATGCCCGCGCCAGCGAAAAATTCATTCCTCAACCATCCCAGGACCGATGGCTTCCTCGACCAAAGTCGCGGCATCCATCAGCAGCGTTTCGTCGGCCTCGCCATTCACCGGCATCTTGCCGATTTCGAGCATGATCGGCACGGCCAGCGGCGATATCTGTTCGAGTGCCTTATGCACGATTCGACCCTGGATACGCGAGAGCATGTCGGCAAGTCTGCTGACATCGAGCAGACCGGTCGCCGCGTCGGCGCGCGTCGCCTGCAGCAGGATGTGGTCGGGCTCATGGCTGCGCAGCACGTCATAGATCAGATCGGTCGAGACGGTGACCTGACGGCCGCTTTTCTCCTGGCCGGGGTGGCGCTTCTCGATCAGGCCTGAAATCAGCGCGCAGTTGCGGAAGGTGCGCTTGAGCAGCCAGCTGTCGGCCAGCCAAGCCTCGAGGTCGTCGCCCAGCATGTCCTGGTCGAACAGAGCGCCAAGCGAAGGTTTCCGCGATTTGAACATCGCGCCCATATCGCCCAGCGACCAGATGGCCAATGCGTAGTCGGTGGCGACGAAGCCAAGCGGCCTGGCGCCGGCCCTGTCCAGCCGGCGGGTGAGCAGCATGCCGAGCGTCTGGTGCGCCAGCCTGCCCTCGAAAGGATAAGCGACGAGATAGTGACGGTTGCCGCGCGGAAAGGTCTCGATCAAGAGGTCGTCGCGTTTGGGCAATACCGATTTGTCGGCCTGGAACCGCAGCCAGTCCGATACCTGCTCGGGCAGCTTCTTCCAGCGCTGCGGGTCGTCCAGCATGGCGCGCACCTGCTCGGCGAGGTAAGTCGAAAGCGGAAATTTGCCGCCGCCATAATAAGGAACCTTGGCGTCGCTTCCCGGCGCATTCGAGACGAAGCATTCGTTCTCGCGGATGCCTTCGAAGCGCAGCACTTTGCCGGCAAACATGAAGGTGTCGCCATGCGTCAGCGTTTCGAGGAAGGCCTCCTCGATCTTGCCCAGAGCCCGGCCGCCGTGCGAAGCCGAGCCTTTGCTGCCGGCCTTGACGTAACGCACATTGAGCGCCGGCACCTCGATGATGGTGCCGACGTTCAGCCGATATTGCTGCGCGACGCGGGGATTGGAGACCCGCCACATGCCGTCCTTGTTGAGGCGGATGCGGGCGTAGCGCTCGTAGTTCTTCAGTGCGTAGCCGCCGGTGGCGACGAAATCAATGACGCGGTCGAATGTCGGCCGGTCGAGGCTGGCATAGGGCGCTGCTGTCAGCACTTCCTCGTAGAGATCGTCGGCGCGAAACGGCGCTCCGCAGGCGCAGCCCAGCACATGCTGGGCCAGCACATCGAGCCCGCCATTGACCAGCGGCGGCGTATCCTGGGCGCCCAGATAGTTGGCGTCCAGCGCTGCCCGGCACTCCAGCACCTCGAAACGATTGGCCGGGATCAGGATCGCCTTCGACGGCTCGTCCATGCGGTGATTGGCGCGGCCGATGCGCTGCGCCAGCCGGCTGGCGCCCTTGGGCGCGCCGACATGGACGACCAGATCGACATCGCCCCAATCGATGCCAAGGTCGAGCGTCGAGGTGGCGACGATGGCACGGAGCGCGTTTTCCCCCATCGCCTTCTCGACGCGTCGGCGCTGGGCGACATCGAGCGAGCCGTGATGCAGCGCGATCGGCAAGGTATCCTCGTTGACCCGCCACAATTCCTGAAACAGCAGCTCGGCCTGGCTGCGGGTGTTGACGAACAGCAGGGTGGTCTTGTGGCGCTTGATCTCGCGGTAGATTTCCGGCGTCGCATAGCGCGCCGAATGGCCGGCCCATGGCACGCGCTCTTCCGAATCGAGGATCGAGATTTCGGGCTTCGCGCCGCCGGTTACGACGATGAGCTCAGACATATCGGGACTTGCCAGGCCTTTGGGCGGATTCTGGCTCACCAGCCAGCGCCGCAACTCGTCGGGCTCGGCCACCGTTGCCGACAGACCGATCGTCTGCAGGCCGGGCACGATGCTGCGCAGCCGCGCCAGCCCGAGCGCCAGCAGATGGCCGCGTTTCGATGTCACCAGCGAATGCAACTCGTCGAGGACGACATAGCGCAGATCCTCGAAGAAGCGCCCGGCATCGCCGGCCGCGATCAGCAGCGCCAATTGCTCGGGCGTGGTCAAAAGGATGTCGGGCGGCGCCAGTTTCTGGCGCTGCCGCTTGTGCGAAGGGGTGTCGCCGGTGCGCGTCTCGATGGTGACGGGCAGGCCGATCTCCTCCACGGGCTTGCCGAGATTGCGCTCGATGTCGACGGCCAGCGCCTTCAGCGGCGAGATGTAGAGCGTATGGATGCCGCGCCGTGCCATACCAGCTTTGCGTCTGGGGCGGTTGGCCAGTTCGGTCAACGATGGCAAGAAGCCGGCCAGTGTCTTGCCGGCGCCGGTCGGTGCGATCAAGAGCACCGATTGCCCGGCTTGAGCCTTCGCCAGCAGCTCGATCTGGTGAGCGCGCGGCGACCAGCCTTTTTCGCCAAACCATCTGATGAATGGCTCGGGCAGAAGGACGGCGGCATTTTGTTTGGCAAGGCGCGGCTGCTCGGTCACGCGAAAGAGGTAGCGCGACGGCGCGCGATCGCCAAGGAAAATCGGAACAAAAGGTGATCGGGTGAGCTATCCCTCGCCGCATTTAGGGGGAGAGGATGCCGGCAGGCAGGTGAGGCGCAGCGCGACTTTTCAGTCGCTGGCGTCGCCCCTCATCCGCCCTTCGGGCACCTTTCCCCGTGAACGGGCGAAGGAAGAGGCGCTAGGGCCGCCGAAACCCCGTCGGCCCGCCATAGAGATACCCAATCCGGTCGATCGCCTCCTTCAGCCCTTCGCGCGAGACCAGCATGGTGTGGCCGTTGGCGTGGATCATCGTCTCGGCGTCTGTCATCACGGCGACATGCCCCTTCCAGAACACGAGGTCACCGCGTTTCAGTCCGGCATAATCGGATCCCGGATCGAGCGGCTCGCCGAGGCCTGCCGCTTGCATGTCGGAATCACGCAGCACATTGCGGCCGGCCATGCGCATGGCCAGTTGCACGAGGCCAGAACAGTCGATGCCGAAGCCGGAGGTGCCGCCCCAGAGATAGGGCGTGCCGATAAACATCTCGGCGACCGAGACATAGTCGGCTGCGATATCGCTGACCGGGCGCACATGGCCGCCGATCAGCGCCTCGCCGGAAGGCAACAGCGCATAGTGCGTGCCGCGCGTTTCGGCAGCGCCCGTCACC
This sequence comes from Mesorhizobium sp. M0030, assembly GCF_040323695.1. Lineage (NCBI taxonomy): Bacteria > Pseudomonadati > Pseudomonadota > Alphaproteobacteria > Hyphomicrobiales > Phyllobacteriaceae > Mesorhizobium > Mesorhizobium sp. M0030. The sequence goes on from NZ_JAMYVE010000001.1 coordinate 118,518, forward strand.
GTCACCGTCGAGCCCATCGACAATTGCCCGCTGATCGGAAAGCGCAGATCCGGGCCTGGATAGAGAAAAGTGCGCGGCGCCGTGACGATGTGGGTTGGCGCATGCTCGCGTGCGCCCAGCATGGTGGCGCCGACATAGCCGACATAGCCGTCGCGTTTGGCCTGGACCCAGGCCCAGCCTTCGGCTTCCTCGAAGACAAGCACATCGTCGCCGAACAGTACCTGCGTGTTGACGCCGGCATCCGGGCGCGGTGCCTTGCGCACGTCAGCCACGGAGGCCGTGATCCGAGCCGGACGGCCGGTGACGAAGCGGTCGGCCGAAACCTCCCCTTTCAGCCTTGCATCGGCGAGGTCGGAACGGAAGGCGTGGAGGCGGGCATCCCTGGCAGTCAAATCGGTACTCGTTCTAATTCATGGATTGATCAGATGGGCAGTTCATGAGCCCTGGCAACGATACCATCCCCGAAGCGCTCGACAAAGAGCGCGCCTTCGACCGTGCGCCGGATCAGCACATTGCGCTTGTCGAGCTCGTCGCGATGGCGTGACACCAGTTTCAGCGCACCCATAGTGTCGAGGGCGCGGGTGATGACCGGCTTGGTGACATTGAGGCGGGCTGCCAGGCCGCGCACCGTGTGCGGCGGCGGGTCGAGATAGATGGTGAACAGGATCGCCGTCTGGCGCATGGTGAGATCTGGCGCGCCGGCGCGCACCTGCGACAACATCACCTGCTGCCATAGTCGCATCGCCTGGCTCGGACGCATCGAAATCGACATCGCGCGAGCATGACGGCAAATTGTTTCGGTTCCGTTTCAGTTTAGAGGCAGTGTGCTTTGCTCACGACCCTAGGCATAGCGCCTCGAAATGACCCGCTCCAGTGCACGGATGCCTTGCGCCTCGCCGCCGGCGGGTCCGTAGGGGCGATCGGACGGGTTCCAGGCGAAGATGTCGAAATGCGCCCAGCCCGTTGTCCGTTCGACAAAGCGCTTGAGGAACAGCGCCGCGGTGACCGAGCCGGCGAAACCGTCCGTGGTGACGTTGTTGATGTCGGCGATCTTCGACGCCAGCCTGCCGTCATAGGGCCGCCACAACGGCATGCGCCACAACGGATCCTCGACGGCCACCGAGGCCGCAGCCAGTTCGGACGCCAGCGCTTCGTCGCCAGTGTAGAAAGGCGGCAGATCGGGACCGAGCGCGACACGCGCTGCCCCGGTCAGCGTCGCCATGTCGATCAGCAGTTCCGGCTCCTCGTCATCGGCCAGCGCCAGCGCATCGGCCAGCACCAGCCGCCCTTCGGCGTCGGTGTTGCCGATCTCGACGGTGAGGCCCTTGCGGCTGGTCAGTACATCTCCAGGCCGGAAGGCGTTGCCGGCAATCGAATTCTCGACCGCCGGGATCAGGACGCGCAGCCGGATCTTCAGCCCGGCAGCCATGATCATCGAGGCCAGGCCCAGCACATTGGCGGCGCCGCCCATATCCTTCTTCATCAAGAGCATGCCCGACGACGGTTTGATGTCGAGGCCGCCAGTGTCGAAACAGACACCCTTGCCGACCAGCGTCACCTTCGGCGCGCCTTCCGGTCCCCAAACCATGTCGATCAGTCGCGGCGCTCCGACCGAGGCCCGGCCGACCGCATGGATCATCGGGAAATTCTGCTTCAGGAGATCATCCCCCTTGATCACCGACACCTCGGCCTTGTGAGTGGCCGCCAGGGTCCGCACGGCCTTCTCCAACTCGTCCGGTCCCATGTCGCTGGTCGGCGTGTTGACGAGGTCGCGCGCCAGGAAGACGCCGTCGGCGATGCGCCGGACGCGTCCTGCATCTACGCCGAGCGGCAGCGCAAAACGCAGCGTCTTGCCTGATTTCTTTCCGTAGCGAGTGAAGACGTAACCGCCGAGCACCAAGGCTATGGCCGCGAGTTCCGGCTCGGCTGGAGCGGCGGCAAAATGCCAGTCGCCTTCCGGCAAGGCTCTCGCCAGCATGCCGACGGCCAGCGCGCCCTCGCCATCACCGACGCCGAACAAGGCGCCGGCAAGGGAACCGTTGTCGCCGGGGACGGCGAGCGTCCTACCGGCTTCGCCGGAAAAGCCGTTGGCGGCCGCCCATGCGGTCATGGAAGGCGAAAGCCCCAAGGCCTCCAGTCCATCGCTCGCGACCAGATGGACCGGCAGGGCAGTGTTTAGTGTCTCGATGAGTTCGACGGGCATTCGATGGTCTCCGGGAGGCTTGCAGGTCGTCCTCAGTCAAGTGACAGGGACGTCGGATGATTTCAACATCTATGCACAGGGGCCGGCATGGGACTGCCAGGCCAAAGGCTTCCGGCGGGCCGTTCACCGATCCGACGGCTCACTTTTTAACTGTCCGTTAGGGTTAACAGAATATTTCTGCGGGGATGAAGATGGCCACGTGAATGGCCACGCGCAGGAATGGAGAGCCCCGTGCCGATGCCCACCAACCGCAGGATGAACGTCACGGGCAAACGGTTGGTCACCACGGCACTGCTGATGGCGCTGGCGGCCGGTGTTGCCGGGTGCGGAACCAGCAAGCTCACGACCGGCTCGATCGGGCGCACCAGCGGCAAACCGCTGGAAACCATGTCGGCCAGCGAGTTGCACGGGGCGACCGGGCGGCTGGGCGAATCCTACGCAAAGAACCCCAACGACAAGCGGCTGGCGACAAATTTTGCGGCGGCGCTCCAGATGGACGGCGATGCCGACCAGTCGCTTGCCGTGATGCGCAAGCTGGCGATCGCCTACCCCAAGGATCGCGACGTGCTTGCCGCCTACGGCAAGGCGCTGGCCGCCAACGGCCAGTTCGAGCCGGCGCTCGACGCCGTGCGCCGGGCGCAGACGCCAGAATATCCGGACTGGCGGCTGATGTCGGCCGAGGCCGCCATTCTCGACCAGCTTGGCCAGAAGGATGAAGCGCGCCAGAACTACCGCAAGGCGCTGGACCTAAAGCCGAACGAACCCTCGATCCTTTCCAATCTCGGTATGTCCTATGTGCTGGAAGGCGATCTGCGCACCGCCGAGACCTATATGCGCTCGGCAGCCCAGCAACCGAATGCCGACAGCCGGGTGCGCCAGAACCTTGCGCTGGTCGTGGGACTGCAGGGCCGCTTCGACGAGGCCGAGAAGATCGCCTCGCAGGAGCTTTCGCCCGAACAGGCGCAAGCCAATGTAGCCTATCTTCGCCAGATGCTTGCCCAGCAGAACGCCTGGAGCCAACTCAAGGATCAGGACAAGGCAAAGCCGGCGACCAACTGAGCGCCGCATGGGCGCCGGCCCCGCACAGCGCAAAATCCGTCCCCATATCAAAGCTGAAAAAACAAGAGCCGCACTGCATGGCAATGCGGCACTTTGTATGGCCGCAACGAGGCCTACTGGCTTGAGGAACTGTGCTGGTCGCCGAAGATGCCGCGCTGGCTGACCTGGATGCCGGCCGGGCCCAGAATGATGGCGAACAAAACCGGCAGGAAGAACAGGATCATCGGCACGGTAAGCTTCGGCGGCAGGGCGGCGGCCTTCTTCTCGGCGGCATTCATGCGCATGTCGCGGCTTTCCGAGGCCAGCACGCGCAATGCGTGCGCCACGGGTGTGCCGTAGCGTTCCGCCTGGACCAGTGCCTGGGACACTGACTTGACCGATTCCAGGCCGGTACGAGCCGAGAGGTTTTCATAAGCCTGCTTGCGCTCCTGCAGATAAGAGAGTTCGGCGTTGGTCAGCACGAATTCCTCCGCCAGCGCCACCGACTGTGAACCGATCTCCTCGGAGACCTTGCGCAAGGCAGCCTCGACCGACATGCCCGACTCGACGCAGATCAGCATCAGGTCGAGCGCATCCGGCCACGCCGCCTGGATCGACTGCTTGCGCTTGGCGGCACGATTGTTGACGTAAAGGATCGGCGCGTAGAAACCCGCGTAGGCGACAAGGATGCAGACGAACAGTTTCACGAAGGCCGGCCGGTCCGGCAGTCCGCCGAGCACGAACAGATAGATCGCTGCCAGCGCGAAACCGACAAAAGGCAGGATCAGGCGGAAGAACAGGAAGCGCGTCAGCGGGTTCTGGCCACGAAAGCCCGCCACCTTGAGCTTCTGCAACGTGCCTTCATCGGCCAACGCACGCCGCAGGTCCAGCCTGTCGACGATGTTGCGCATGCCGATCGACTGCTCTTCGCGCAGCCCCTTGCGGCGACGATCGGCTTCATTGGCAAGCCGCGCGCGCTGCTTGGCGCGCAATTCGTCACGCTCCAGCGCCACCGATCTCATGCGCGTCTTGAGCTGATTGCCACCAAGGGCCGGCAGCACCGTGAAGACGGTCGCGAACACCGCAATGCCAACCAGCAACGCTATCAGGAAGGCAGGATCGGTCAGCGATTTTACGACTTGGTCGGTCATTCGTTTTCAGTCTTTTCGTTTCGAGCTTTCCAAGGTCGGCCTAAACTTCAAAGTTCATCATCTTGCGCATCACCAGAATGCCGATCGACATCCAGACGCCGGAACAGCCGAGGATCAGATTGCCGGTGCTGGTGGTGAACAGCGGCATGATGTAGTTCGGGCTCGACAGATAGACGAGAAGGGCGACGACAAAAGGCAGCGCGCCGATGATGACGGCCGACGCCTTGGCTTCCATGGAAAGCGCCTGGACCTTGGCCTTCATCTTCTTGCGATCGCGAAGCACGCGCGACAGGTTGCCAAGCGCCTCGGAGAGATTACCGCCGGCCTGTGACTGGATCTGGATAACGATGCCGAAGAAGCTTGCCTCGCTGCACGGCATGGTTTCAGCCATGCGCAAGGTGGCATCGGGGATGGACATGCCAATCTGCTGTGAATCGACGATCCGGCGGAACTCGGTCTTGACCGGCTCCGGCGATTCACTGGCGATCAGGCGAATGGCGTCGTTGAGCGGCAGGCCGGATTTGACGGCGCGCACGATGATGTCGAGGGCGTTGGGAAATTCGTTGAGGAACGCCTTGACCCGGCGCGCGCGGCGAAACGAGACGAACCAGCGCGGCAGGCCGAGCGCCCCCGCCAGCAGCGCGCCCGGCAGGACCAGAAGCGGCGCGCCGGCGAGATAGGCAAGCACCGTCAGCGCGATGCCGCAAATGACGGAGTAGATATAGAAACGCTCGATCGAGACCTGCATGCCGGCCTGACGAATCTGGGCCTTTAACGGCGGCTTCTTGACGGCGAGTTCGTTGGTTTTCTGCTTTTCGTCGAGCTGTTTCAGCGTGTCCTGGACAGATTTACGCCGCTTGACCGCCTCCGCGACACGGTCGCGCGAAGCCTTGACGACCGAACGATCGGTCTCGGCGGCCTTGATCGTCTCGAGCCGCTTGCCGGCCTGCTTCTCGTTGCTCATCTTGGTGAACAGGAAGGCATAGGCGACCGCACCGGCGCTGAAGCCGGCGAGCACGATGAACGCCAGTACGGTGGTGTCAATTCCGAACATCGACCTCGGTCCCCAGCGCATATCGCCGTTTCAAGGAAACGGCGATATGCGCTATCGCTTTGTTTTGACGCAATTCCCAAGGGAAAGCGCTACGCGCTTTTCCCGGGAAAACCGCTTCACACTTTTTCTGGAATTGCTTCCAACCTCGATATGCGTCAGTCAGCGCGTTTCTCCATCGATTCCAGCGCATTGGCGAGGCGCTGTTCCTCGCCATAGTAGCGGGCGCGATCCCAGAAGTGCGGACGGCCGATGCCGGTCGACACGTGCTCGCCAAGCAGCCTTCCATTCGAGTCCTCGCCCTTGATGTTGTAGAGCACGATATCCTGCGTGATGATGACGTCGCCTTCCATGCCGATCACCTCGGTGATGTGGGTGATGCGGCGCGAGCCGTCGCGAAGGCGTGCTGCCTGGATGATGACATCGATGGAGCCGACGACGATTTCACGCACGGTCTTCTGCGGCAGCGAATAGCCGCCCATGGCGATCATCGATTCGATACGGTTCAGGCATTCGCGCGGGCTGTTGGAGTGGATCGTTCCCATCGACCCGTCATGGCCGGTGTTCATCGCCTGCAGCAGGTCGAAAACCTCCGGTCCGCGCACTTCGCCGACGATGATGCGTTCGGGCCGCATGCGCAGGCAGTTCTTGACCAGGTCGCGCATGGTCACCTCGCCTTCGCCCTCGAGATTGGGCGGGCGGGTTTCGAGACGCACCACGTGCGGCTGCTGCAGTTGCAGTTCGGCCGAGTCTTCGCAGGTGATGACGCGTTCCTCGCGGTCGATATAGTTGGTCAGGCAGTTGAGCAGCGTCGTCTTGCCGGAGCCGGTACCGCCGGAGATGACGATGTTGCAGCGGACGCGGCCGATGATCTTGAGTATCTCGGCGCCCTGCGGCGAGATGGCGCCGAACTTGACCAGCTGATCGAGCGTCAGCTTGTCCTTCTTGAACTTGCGGATGGTGAGCGCGGTGCCGTCGATGGAGAGCGGCGGGGCGATGACGTTGACGCGGGAGCCGTCGGGTAGGCGGGCGTCGCAGATCGGACTCGATTCGTCGACGCGGCGGCCAACCTGGCTGACGATGCGCTGGCAGATGTTGAGCAGTTGCTGATTGTCGCGGAAGCGGATGCCGGTCTGTTCGACCTTGCCATTGACTTCGATGTAGACGTTCTTGGAGCCGTTGACCATGATGTCGGCGATATCGTCGCGGGCGAGCAGCGGCTCCAGCGGGCCGTAGCCCAGCACATCGTTGCAGATGTCTTCGAGCAACTCTTCCTGCTCGGCGATCGACATTGCGAAATTTTTGATGGCGATGATGTCGTTGACGATGTCGCGGATTTCCTCGCGCGCGCTCTCGGGATCGAGCTTGGCGAGTTGCGACAGGTCAATGGTGTCGATGAGCGCGGAGAAGACCTGGCTCTTGGTGTCGTAGTAGGTTTCACTTTTTTCGCGCTGGATCTTTTTTGGCGGCTCCGGCGCCATCGACGGCGCCTCAACGGCACGGCGAGTTGGCGGGGTTCCCGGCGCTCCAGGCGGCGCTGCCGCGGGCCGGGCAAGTACCGCCATGTCCGCAGGCGTTGCAGTGGCCGGCGCCGCTGGCGCCGGTGCTGGCTGACGGAACTCCGGGGTGAACCGGCCGCCGTCGTCGGAGCCTCTTTTACCAAACATGATCGACTACCAATTCCGTCCAGAACATGATGCCGAAGCGGTTTTCGAACGACATCATGCTCTACTTCTTGATTTGGAGGGGAGCGTCATTTCTTGTTACGCGAGAGCTTGCCGAGCAGGCCGCCAAGGCCTGCCTTCTTCCTGGCCTTGATTTCGCTGCGACCGGTCAGGACATGCGCGATTTCGTTGATCATGCCGACGACCGGGCTCCTGGCATCCATCTCGCCCAGCATGCGGCCGTTGTTGGCGGCATTTCCAAACAACAACGGGTCGAAGGCGATGACCGACATCGGCGTGAGGCTGAGCGGCTCGGCGAAGTCGGAAGCGGAAATCTCGGGCCGTTTCGGCACGCCGGCCTGGTTGATGATCAGCTTCGGCGGCGGATCGTTCGGGCGAAGCCTCGTCAGCATATCGACCAGGTTCTTGGTGTTGCGCAGATTGGCCAGTTCCGGCGTCGCCGTGATGACGATCTCGTCGGCCTTGATCAGTGTGTTCTTGGTCCAGCCCGTCCAGATATGGGGGACGTCGAGCACCAGCAGCGGCACGCTGCGCTGGGCGGTATCGATGAGTTGCGTGAAGGCATCGGGATCGAAATCATAGACACGTTCCAGTGTGGAGGGCGCGGCGAGCAGCGACAGATGTTCGGCGCACTGGGCAAGCAGACGGTCGAGATAAACCTCGTCGACGCGTTCGGGCGAAAATACGGCTTCGGCGATGCCTTGCGCAGGGTCCTGGTCGAAATTTATGTTGGCCGTCCCGAAAGCCAGGTCGAGATCGGCGACGACCACTTCCGACTTGAACAGCGATGACATCGCCCACGCTACATTGTGGGCGATGGTCGAGGAGCCGACGCCGCCCTTGGCGCCGATGAAGGCGATCGAGCGGCCGATCGGCTCGGCTTCCGGATCGACGAAGATCGATGACACCACGGAGACGATATCGGCCATCGACACCGGTGCGATGACATATTCGGAAATACCGAAGCGAATGAGTTCGCGGTAGAGACCGACATCGTTGTAGTGGCCGATCACCACGACTTTGGAGGAGGGATCGCAATATTCTGAAAGCTGGGCAAGCTGCTCCAGCAATTGCTTCGGTTCGCTGCGCGATTCCAGCAGGATGAGGTTCGGCGTCGGCGCCGATTGATAGAATTCGATCGCCGTGGCGATGCCGCCCATATGCACTTTCAGATGCGCCTTGGCCATGCGGCGATCCTCGCCGGCCCGCTCCACCGGATGCGCGACACCTTCCGTCTCGCAAAATGCCTGGATAGAAATACGCGGCACCGGCCGCAGCGCCTGCATCGCTGCAACATCCGATTGGGAGCTGTCGCCGCCGTCTCCGGGCGTGTCGTAGGCAAGATTGCTCATCGTCATGCTCTTTTCCGTGACTTCTCGTTCCGGTCTCTACGCGGGACCGGCGCTCCTAATACGTCACTTCCGAACTGCCTAGGAACTCGTCCGAAATACCTCTGCCGCGATAGACGTCGATCACCGCGCCGCGGTTCTCGGCGTCGATATCGGACGACTTTCTTGGCCCGAGCAGATCGGCCGGATTGGCGAGTTGCGCAGCGAGGTTGTTTTGAGAGGAGCAGCCGTAATCGGCGTAGTGCTTGTTTTCGGAGGTTGCGAGGATGTCTTCGGGCCAGCGCCCGCATTTGTCGGTCTGGGCTCTCACCGAAATATAGGAAACGCGGATAGGCGCCGAGGCTTCCGGGGAAACCGACTGGTAGGAGGTCACCACGATCCGGTTTCGCTTGATGCCGCCGGCAATCGCCAGTCTGGCGAAATCGCGCGCCGCGGCAGTCGCCGCCACCTCATTGGCCGAGCCGATCGGGATTGCGATCGTCAGCGCCGGGGCAGCGCTCCTGTCGTAGCCGTCAAGGAAGCCCAGAAGCGTGTCGCGCTGCGAGCCGGTCATGCCACGATCGCCGGCGCCGACCGGGAGGTCCAGCTTCTGGTTCTTCTCGGCAATCACGATCGGATGCGTGGTGCGATAATCATCGGGAATCGCCCCAACCGTGATGCTGTCGCGCTTGGCGCAACCCGCGAGCGAGGCGGCGATCGCGATCGCCAGGATCGGCATTGCCGATCGGCTGATCCGGGCACGGCCGGACCGCACTGTCGCGGCGACCGCCATTGCTTTCGATGCTGACTGAGACATGTCCGCTCCCCGCTTACTTGTAGATGAAGCCGATAACGCCGTGGTAGCGGCCGTTGGGCTTGTCTGTCTGCATGGTGCCGTAGACGCGGTTGACGCGGCCAAGGAACATGGCCGGGCCATCGCCGGCGGCGTTGAAATTGTCATCCGGCTTGGCCAGGTCGTTGCTCGCCACCGGCCGCGCCAGATAAGGCGTGATGATGATGACCAACTCGCTTTCGTTGCGGACGAAATCGCGGCTGCGGAACAGCGTGCCGAGCACCGGGATCTTGGTCAGTCCGGGCAAGCCGTTTACGGCCTGCCTGACGTCGTCGCGGACGAGGCCGGCTATCATCATCGATCCACCCGAAGGCAGTTCCACGGTCGTGTCGGCCAAACGTTTACGCAGCGATATAATATTGGTGTCTCCGAAAGAGACCGCGCCTTCGGTGGTCGGTTCGGAAACCGACGTCCTGACCTTCAGGCTGATGCGACCGGGCGACAGCACCACAGGCTGAAATTCCAGGCCGATGCCGTATTCGATTTTCTGAGCCGTCCAAACCCTGTCGGCATTCTGATTGGCGTCCGACTTGGCGTTTGTAACGGCGCTGACCATATTGTATTCGCCGCCGACCCTGAAGGTCGCCTTCTCGCCGGAGACGGCCGTCAAAGTAGGCTCGGCCAGCGTTTTCATGACGCCGGACTGCTCCATCGCAGTGATGTAGCCCTGCAGAGCCGAGGTGGCGAAATTGCCCCCCGAACTCGACAACGGCTTGCCTAGGCCGGGGAAGGTGTCACTGGTCGCATTGAAGCTGATGCCGTTGGAGCTGCCTTTGCCAACCATGTTGACGCCGAGCTGCTTCATCACCGAGCGGCTGACTTCGGCCACGGTCACTTTCAGCGTCACCTGGTCGTCGCCGATGATCTGCAGCAGGTTGACGATCTTCGAGACCCGGCGTTCGGCATCCGGATTGTTGATGTCGACGCCGCCATTGGCATTGCCGCCTGCCGCGGTCTGCGAATACTGACCGGTCGTCGCTTCACCGCCGGACACGAAGATGGTTGCCAGATCGACGGCGCGCTTGGCATCGAGCGGCGTGTCCACCGTCCCGGTCAGGACGACGTTGTCGTTCAGCAACTCTACCTTGATCTCGGCATTCGGAAGGAAGCGCTTGAGATAATCTTCCAATCCGGCGACGTCGCGTTCGACGGCCAGATCCAGGCTGGCGATCTGCTCGCCATTGGGACCGAAGACGAAGATGTTGGTTTCGCCCACCGACTTGCCGAACAGATAGATCCGCCTTGCGGTGCGGGTCACCGCATCGGCGACCGCGGGGTTGGCGACCAGGATGTCGTAGGCGTCGCTCGGCAGATCGATGACCACCGATTTGTTGAGGCCAAGCTTGACACGTTGCGTGGCCGACGAGGCCGTGACCCCGACGCTCTTTCCGGCGGCCTTGGCGTCGACAAGGCCACTTGCATGGGCTCCGAGAAAAAGCAGGCCGATGGCCGCAGCCGTGGTGACCGGCAGTCTAGCGACTAACCTCATTTCCTTGCCCCTACTTCGGAAACTTCGCCCGATTTGATCAACCGCACCGTTCCGCGCCGCCCATTGCCGGAAACGAGGTAGTCGGCTTCATCGGTACCCTTTTCCTTGTTGTCGGTGATCGAGCGCAGCGCCAGCGTCAGGCGATCGGCCATCTGCTGGGCGACGGTGATGATCTCGGCCTGCTGCGGCGTCAGCTCCAGCGTCGCCGTCTGTCCGACCCTGGTCTTCTTGCCTTCCTCGTCCTCCTGGATGGTCTGATCGATCGCCAGGACGCGGATGTTCTTGAGGATGGTCTCGGTGGTGAATCCGCTACCGCCGTTGCCGGTGTCGGATCTGCGGGTCATGATGACGTCGACAAAATCGTTAGGCAGTATAAAGCCGCCTGCCGACGTGTCGGCCGAGATCGCGGTGGCGACGGCACGCATGCCGGTGGGCAGGATCGAAGACATGAAGCTCTGCCCCTCGCCGATCAGCTTGGAGCGCCGCAACGGCTCACCGGTGTACATCGCCATGCGGGCGACGGAGCCCTTCAGCTTCTCCCGCGCTTCGGGTTCGGCGGCACGGGTGATGAAATTCGCATTGATGCCATCGGACGGCCAGGACTCCCAGCTGAGATTGTTCTCAAGCGGGCTTCCCATCGGCACGTCGCCGGAAAGCACGAGCACATCCTGCAAGGCGATGGCCGGTGCCTGCGGGGCATCGACGACGACCTGCTGGGGCGGGACCGCCACCATATTCTTGGCAACATAACCTGCACCACCCGCCGCGGCCACCGCCACGCCCAGAATGATCAGTCGGGATGCTGGCATCTGTCCGAACCCTCGCCTTTAGGCAACCACCTAGCCAGGCCGGACTTTGCAGCGGCAATCGTCAAAACAAGGTTAATACAATGCTTACGATCGTGATTAATTCAAGGTTTACATAATTACACGACCATGCTCCGACAAATGAAAAAGGCGGCCAAGCCGCCTCTTTTCAGGATCGATGCCGGAAGGGCAGAGGAGGTTCGCTACATCAGGTCGCCAACCTTGCCAATGCCCATTCCATCAAGGGCGAATCCGGATAGGTCAGCAGCCCGCCAATGCCGAGTGCGATGCCATAGGGAACGCCATTCATCTCGTCGGCGAAATGGCGCAGGACCGGATTGTGACTGGTGTAGGTCGCCAGCGGCGATTTCCGATAGAGGAGAATGGCGAGCGTCAGCAGGCCACCGATGAACGTCGAAGCCACGAGGTAATTGACAAGGTGAATGTTGAGCCCCATCCAGATGGACGTGGCTGCCAAAAGCTTGGCATCGCCGCCGCCCATGCCGCCGAGCGCAAACAGACCGAAAGTCACGGCCAGCACCAGGCCGCCGGCGGCGAAATGCCAGCCATAAGTTGCCCAGTCCATACCCGTCAGTGGCGCAACCACGGCAAAGACGGCCACAAGCAGCACCGGCACCCGATTGGAGATTGTCATCGACAGCGCGTCGGAGATCGCCGCAAAAAGCATGCAAAACGGAAAGACAACGAAGATCAGTGCGTTGAGCATCGGTCTCTCATGGTTGGAAAGGCAACGATGGCTGCAGGTTAGGCAGCTTGGGTTAAGGATTGGTGAGTTCTGCTCATCCGGGCCAAATCCTGGGAAATGTCAGCACGCTAAGCGGCGCAGCAAGACCAAAGCCAAACGATCTTCAAAAGACAAAAGGGCCGCCAGCGAGGCGGCCCTTCCAGTCTACCCGTCGAAACAGGATGCTAGATCATTACTTACAAGCAGCGTTCGTCGGATCGTTCACGCAATCCGCGATGGTCGTGAACTTGGCGTTCAGGGCATTGCCGAGCTGACCAGCGCCAACCATGATGGCAAGCGCGATGAGAGCGGCGATCAGACCGTATTCGATAGCGGTCGCGCCGGATTCGTCCTTCGCGAAACGTGCGATGAGATTAGACATTCGAGAGCTCCTACTCCACGTGTTACAGCACTTCCGTCAACTTCTGTGATGGTTGATCGGATGCTGCCAATCTACGGAGAAGCTCTTTCAATCGGCTTAATAAACAGCCTTACCGATTCCTTTCCCGCTTCGAACAGCTTGCGTGGTTAACCGTAAACTAAACGCTGGACAGTAGCTCGCCTGCCCGTGAAGAGCTGTAATTTCACGGCTATCGGCAGGATGCATTGTTATATTAGCTGGCAGCAGGATTGGTGCGAATACCCCGGCGCCGGTCAAGGGTTTAACCGTTGGTTCACCAATCTCCTTCATGTTTCTTTGAACAAGTTTTGCCGCTGTGGAGCGCCTTAATGACTGCCATGAAATCGTCATTCCTGCTTGTCGCGCTTCTCGCCGTCCCGGCTTTTGTGCTGCCGGCCAAGGCCGGAGCCGGCATCGAAGTGACGATGAATCAGGCCAAGATCGTCAAACTGACACGCCCCGCCGATACCATAGTCGTCGGCAATCCGGCGATTGCCGACGCCTCCGTCCAGGATGCATCGACGATCGTACTGACTGGCAAGGGGTTCGGCGTCACCAATCTGGTTGTCCTCGACCACGATGGCAGCCCGATCGTCGACGAGCAGGTGACCGTGGTGCGCCAGGACGCGTCGTCCGTGCGTATCTACAGGCGCGCCTCGGTACAGACCATGTCCTGCACGCCCTATTGCGAAAGCTCGTACAAGAGCGACTCGGAAAAGTCGTCCGAAGCCGAGATGAGCGCTGGGCAGTAAGCGCCTCAGTTGGCTCGATTGTCTCGGGAAAGCCGCGTCGGTTAGCGGCCGGTTAATGTCGCCTGGTCGAATTTAACGGTCATTCAAACCGGAGCTAAATGGGTTCTTGATAGTGGTGCTGACGGTACCGCATCAGGATCGCAGGAACGGGATATGGGCGACGTTTTGGACGAGGATTCAGAACGCGAGATCTGCAAGGCCAAGGCAGGGCGCGTGACGTTTGCCCGTCGTTTCCTTCGTGATCGGCGCGGCAGCACGGCGATAGAATTCGCGATGCTTGCGCTACCGTTTGCGGCTCTCGTCTTCGCCATCCTCGAGAGCTGCGTTTCATTTGCCGGACAGGAGGTGATGGCCAACATCACCGATGATATCGCCCGTCAGTTGCGTACTGGCCAGTTGAGGCAAGCCGATGTGACGGAAGAGAAGCTGAAGGGCTTGGTCTGCGCCAGACTCGAGATCATTGTCGCGAAGGGTTGCCCCGGTTTGCTGGTGGATCTGCGCCCGTTCAAGACCTTTGCCGGGGCAGCCAGTGCGGGTTTCACGATTTCCGGCTCGACCATCACGCTGACGGGCAAGGATCCGGATACAGGCAAGGACCCGGCTTTCGGGACCCCTACAATAGGTCCGGCAGAATCAAAGAACATGCTGCGGGTCTTTTACCCTTGGCCGGTCATGACCGATTTCATGGCTCAATACATGTCGAATATGGATGGCGGCAAGACTCTGCATTACGCGACGACAACGTGGCAAAACGAGCCATTCGACAACTGAAATTGCACGTGTAAGCAAAAGGAAAAGTGCATGTTTCGTGCGGGGGCACATCCGGGGATGTCGGTTGTCTGGAAGAGAGCGGCGCGGTTTTTTTCCGATCGGCGCGGCATAGCGGCCGTCGAGTTTGCCCTCATCGTGCCTGTCTTGCTGATCATGTATTTCATTACCATGGAGGCCTCGCAAGCCATCGAGGCCAGCAAGAAGGTCAGCCGCATCAGCTCCATGGTTGCCGACCTCGTCACGCAGCAAACGTCGGTGGTCAACGCAGATCTCACCGACATCATGAAGATCGGCAACTCCAGCCTTCAGCCTTACAACCGCTCGGTCGCCAATATCTCCATTACGGCAATCGACATCAGAACCGACCCGAACAATCCGATACCGCAAGCAAAGGTGGCGTGGTCCTGGAGCGTGCTGGATGGGAAGACTGGCCGCGACTCCAACCCGACAACTTCCACCACCGTTCCGGCGACGCTCAATGTTGCGGGGACTTTCCTCATTCGTGTCAAAACCACTCTAGCATACCAACCGATCATCTCCTGGTCGGAAGGCTCCGAAAAGCCGCTCGGATTTATCTCGGCCTTCAACAAAGGCAAGATAACGATGAGCGAAACCTACTATCTCAGGCCGCGCCGGGCCACGTCGATCCCCTGCAGCGATTGCTGAAGCAGTTCTACCCATTCAACCCGGGTTCATTGCGCGCTGCTGTCGGTACTGCCTGACACCAGGCGCACGATGGAAGCGGCCATCGCATAGTCACTCGCAGCGGCGAGCGTGAACCCTCCCGAATGTTTCGATTCCACGAAATCGTAAACTTCCGGCGACTGCGATCTGAGATTGGTGAGGAAGACGGTCAGTCGGCGTTTGGCTTCGGGGTCGAGATCGCTGCGGACGGCATGAGGGCCGTATCTGAGCACGCCGGAGGTCCAGATGATCTGGAGTGCGGCTTCTGGAATCCCCGCCGCCTCCAGTCGCGCCGCCGTGCCGTCCGGATCAGCCGGCTGATCGCCAGCAATCGCCGTCCGGTTTTCCGCCGCGGCCCGCTCCCAGCCGAACACGGCATCGGCCTGGCCATCGGCCAGCATCGCTTCTGCGGCGGCAGCCGAGCCGGCATGAGCGAGGAATGGCGCATCCTGGCTGATCTTGATGCCGTCGGCCGCCAGCCCGGCGAGCGGTAGAAGCGAACCGCCGACATAGTCGGAAGGCGCCATGGCGATGCGGTGCGTTTCCAGGGCCGCGAGATCGGAAAGCCTGCCGTCGCGCGTCAAAAGCACGGAGCGGATGCCCGTGGCACCGTCGGCGTCGACCGGCGCCACAAGAGGTTCGACGCAGCCGCAGCGCTCCGAGGCGGTGGCGTAGGCGGTCGCCGAATAGACCGCGTACTGAACCCGGCCATTGGCCTGCGCCTCGATCAGCGCCGCATAGTCATGCGCGACGACGAATTCCACCTTCATGCCGAGCGCCCTGCCGTAGGCGTCAGTCAGCATGGCCAGACCCGGAACCGTGTTGCCGGCGCCCGGCTCGGCAACGATGCCGATGCGAAACGTGCCGATCTGGTCGCGCCAGTCGGCGTGCGCGGCGAGCTGCGAGGCCAGCAGTGCTACAGTGGTCGCCAGTGCACTCCAACCGAGGTCAGCCCGTCTCATCGATCCATGCCCCGCACACCGTTCCTTGAAGCGCATTGCATGTCTCAAGGATGCGTACAGCGCGCCTGCCCGACTTCGCGACCATCGCGTCAGGCCGTTGCCGCCTGGTTTACGATTTGCCAATGCCGCGACGGGACCTTATGTCTGGTCAACCAGACTGGCAATGACGGCACCGATGGCACGCGCTTTCCTCTTCGTTCTCGATTCTTTCGGCATTGGCGGCGCCGCCGATGCCGAACCCTATGGCGACGCCGGCTCGAACACATTGGGACATATCGCGCTGGCCTGCGCGGAAGCCCGCGCCGATCGCGAGGGCCTGCGCGAGGGACCGCTGAAGGTGCCCACCATGGTTTCGCTCGGTCTCGGCCGCGCAGCAGAAACCGCAACCGGCTTCCAATTCGACAGCAAAGCCGCTGTTTCAGCCTCCGCTTTCCACGGCGCCGCGCAGGAGATTTCGAGCGGCAAGGATACGCCGTCGGGTCACTGGGAAATCGCCGGGCTGCCCGTGCGGTTCGACTGGGGCTATTTCCCCGATAAGGTGCCCACCTTCCCTGCCGAACTGACCGAAGCGATGATCCGCGAGGGTAAGGTGCCGGGCATTCTCGGCAACTGCCATGCGCCCGGCACGGAGATCATCGAGCGCTTCGGCGAGGAGCATATCCGCACTGGCCAGCCGATCTGCTACACCTCGGTCGATTCCGTCCTGCAGATAGCAGCGCACGAAGTTCATTTCGGCCTGGAGCGGCTCTACGAGTTCTGCAAGACGGTACGCCGGCTGGTCGATCCGCTGAAGATCGGACGGGTGATCGCACGGCCTTTCCTGGGCGAAACATCGGCCACCTTCGAGCGCACCTACAACCGCCATGACTACGCCGTGCCGCCGCCTGAGCCGACGCTGCTCGACCGCTTGACCGGGCGCGGCAGCCGGGTGATCGCGGTCGGCAAGATCGGCGACATCTTCGCCCATCGCGGTATCTCGGAAGTACGCAAGGCGCCCGGCAACATGGCAATGTTCGACAAGGCGCTGGGTGCGATGGACGATGCCGGCGACGGCGACCTGGTGTTCGCCAATTTCGTCGACTTCGACACCGATTTTGGCCATCGCCGCGACGTCGCCGGCTATGCTGCAGCGCTCGAAGCCTTCGACCGCCGGCTGCCCGAGGCACTGGCAAAGCTGAAGCCGGGCGATCTGCTCATCCTCACCGCCGACCATGGCAACGATCCGACATGGCGAGGCACCGACCACACGCGCGAACGCGTCCCGGTCATCGGCACCGCACCGGGTCTCACGGGCGGCGACATCGGGCTCAGGACCACCTTCGCCGATATCGGCGAGACGGTCGCCGAACACCTCAAGCTGGCGCGCGGCCGCCACGGCGCTTCCTTCCATGCGGCGATAGGCGGCCATGCCTGAACTGCCCGAGGTCGAAACCGTCCGGCGCGGCCTGCAGCCGGTTCTGGAAAGCGCGCGGATCGTACGCGTCGAGGCGCGCCGGCCCGATCTCAGATTTCCGTTTCCGGCGAAATTTGCGCAGCGGCTGACCGGCAAGACGGTCATCGCGCTTGGCCGCCGCGCCAAATATCTCACCATACACCTGGACGATGGCCCGGTGATGATCTGCCATCTCGGCATGTCGGGCTCGTTCCGCATCGAGACCGCCGATGAGAAAGAGACGCCCGGCACGTTCCATCAAGAGCGCTCGAGGAATGCCAAGCACGACCATGTGGTGTTCCATGTCGTGTCGCCTGTCGGCGTCCAGTCTCGCGTGGTCTTCAACGACCCGCGTCGGTTCGGCTTCATGCTGTTTGCGGAAGGCCTGGCCGAGGCGCATCCGATGCTCGCGGGACTGGGCGTCGAGCCGACCGGCAATGCGCTGGAAGGCGCCCTGCTCGCCTCTCTGCTGAAGGGCCGCAGATCGCCGTTGAAGGCGGCGCTGCTCGACCAGAAGCTGATTGCCGGGCTCGGCAATATCTATGTGTCGGAAGCGCTGTGGCGCGCCGGCCTTTCGCCATTGCGCGAGGCAGGCACCATCGCCGGGACCAGCAAGAAGGCCAAGGAACAGAGCGAACGACTGGCCGAGGCAATCCGTTCGGTGATCGCCGATGCGATCGCCGCCGGCGGGTCTTCGCTGCGCGACTATGTGCACACAGACGGGTCGCTGGGCTATTTCCAGCATTCCTTCGCGGTCTACGATCGCGAAGGCGAGCCCTGTCCGACGCCCGGCTGTCGCGGCCACATCGAGCGCATCGTGCAAAGCGGCCGCTCGACCTTTTATTGCCGGACCTGCCAGCGGTAAGCTAGACGGTCCTTCAGTGCCGCAACCAGGAGGCCAGCCCATGAGCTATGAAACCATCATCGTCGAGACGCGCGGCAAGGTCGGCCTGATCACGTTGAACCGGCCTAAGGCGCTCAACGCGCTGAACGCGCAGGTGCTGGCGGATTTGCTGACGGCGGCAAAGGGGTTCGACGCCGATCCCGGCATCGGCGCCATGGTCATCACCGGTTCCGAGAAGGCTTTTGCGGCGGGCGCCGACATCAAGGAAATGCAGGCCGTCACCTACGCGGAGGCCTATGTGCAGGATTTCTTCGTCGGCTGGGAAGAGTTTACCCGTGCGCGCAAGCCGATGATCGCCGCTGTCGCGGGCTATGCGCTGGGCGGCGGCTGCGAACTGGCGATGATGTGCGATTTCATCATTGCCGCCGACACGGCCAAGTTCGGCCAACCCGAAATCACGCTTGGCGTCATTCCCGGCATGGGCGGCTCGCAACGGCTGACCCGCTTTGTCGGCAAGTCGAAGGCCATGGACATGTGCCTGACCGGTCGGATGATGGATGCCGCCGAAGCCGAGCGCAGCGGCCTGGCCTCGCGCGTCGTGCCGGCCGGCGAGTTGATCGAGGAGGCGATGAAGGCCGCGGCCAGGATATCAGAGTTTTCACTGCCATCGGTGATGATGGCCAAGGAGGCAGTCAACCGCGCCTACGAGACGACGCTGGCGGAGGGACTGCGCTTCGAACGCCGGCTGTTCCACTCGCTGTTTGCGCTCGACGACCAGAAGGAAGGGATGGCAGCCTTTGCCGAGAAGCGGAAGCCGAATTTCACCAATCGCTAGAGTGGCGGCGGCGAGGACCAAAAAGAAGCCAAAGCGGCGTTGACGCGCCGGAAAAGCTGAACTATAAGCCGCTCCAACCGAGGCGGCCGTTGGCTGCCCGATTGTTTTTTGCGCCCTGCGGCATCCCGCATGCGCCCACCAGATCAGAAGAGAGGCATCATGGCCAATACCTCCTCGGCCAAAAAGGCAACGCGCAAGATCGCCCGCCGCGCAGCGATCAACAAGAACCGCCGCTCGCGCGTGCGTACATATGTCCGCCAGGTCGAAGAGGCACTGGCTGCCGGCGACAAGGCAGCCGCGCTGGAAGCCTTCAAGACCGCAGAGCCGGAATTGATGCGCGCCGCGACCAAGGGCGTGATCCATAAGAATACGGCATCGCGCAAGGTGTCGCGTCTGGCTCACCGCCTCAAGGTGCTGTCGGCCTGATTGACCGTTCCTGAACTGTCGTTCTTTCAAACCCGGCCAATCGTGCCGGGTTTTTTCGTTTGCCGGCAAGCACTTAAAAAGAACGGCCGCAAAGCACGCCCGAGCCGCATTCCAGAGTCTGGAATGCTTTGCCGGCACATACACTCCCACTGATATTCCAATCCGCCGAAACGGCCCACGCCAATAAATTTGGCTGTCACAAATTGCTGATATTTTTCAACGACTTGCTGGAAGTGATCCACAGCTTGTTCACATCGCCTGTGGGCGATAGGCAGCAAGTTGGTGTCAAGCGAATTATTTCAGAAAATTTCAAACCGCACAGCCATTTTCATATTCGCGGCAAAAGGGTTTGAATCCCAATGGCTTTGTCAAAATATGCGCTTCCAGCACGGAGCCCGAACCGTTGTTCACTAACCAGATTCCTTAAAAATCCGTTAGAGGTGGCCTTGCCCTATCCACAGCGATTTCGGTAATGTCGGTCTATCGAAAGGGACGGGCCATTAGCCCTTAACCCAGCCTGAATCGGCCAGCTAACAGTGGCAGAATTCATGACGTGGATCAATTCCGCGAACGGGTATGGCTTGCCTTTTCGATACGATAGGGGACTGGCGTAATTGTACATGGCAGCTTGATGGCGCACCGGCGTTTTCGCCGGGTAGCACCGCTTTGCCCGAACATGTCAGACGGACTGGCCTTAAGCAGCCGGGACCGATCCCATTCTGACGAGGCAACGTCATCCGCCGGCGGCGGCGGTGGTGTTGTAGCGAAGATACGGTCGCCGGAAACATGGGTGCAGGAGGCGCACTCCCGGCGGAAAAAAGGTACAAAGGAAAAGGGACGCACAATCATGCAGAGCGGCATCGAGCGGGAGCTTACGGGCGACCTGCCATTTCCCGGAACATTGGTCGGAGCGCACGATATGGCGGCTTCCAGCGACGCGGAACAGAAGTTCGACCGGGTCAAGGCCCAGTTGAAGGCGCGCCTGGGAACCGAGGTCTATTCGAGCTGGTTCGGCCGTATGAAGGTGGCTGAGGCTTCCCGGGGCATTGTACGCATCTCGGTGCCCACGGCCTTCCTGCGCTCGTGGATCAATGGCCATTATCTCGATCTCATCGCCGATCTGTGGAAGCACGAGGATCCCGAAATCCTCAAGATCGAGATGGTCGTGCGCACCGCGACCCGTCCTGCCCGCAATGGCGTCGAACCCGAGGCCGTGCCGGCGCGCAAGATGACCAAGCATACGCAGACCGCATTGGCGGCCGGCACGGTCGGCCCCGGCAGGGTGGAGCGGGCGCCCGCCCCTCGTCCCGGCACGCCGATCGAGAGCGAATTCCGGCACAATGTGCTGGGGTCGCCGCTCGACCCGCGCTACACGTTCGGCTCCTTCATCGAAGGCCCGTCGAACCGGGTGGCTTTCGCCGCAGCCAAAGCCGTGGCGGAATCGCAGTCGAGCGCGGTGCGCTTCAACCCGCTGTTCCTTCATGCAACCGTCGGGCTCGGCAAGACGCACCTTTTGCAGGCGATTGCGGCCGAATCCCTGAAACAGAACCCGAAATCGCGCGTCGTCTATCTGACGGCCGAATATTTCATGTGGCGCTTCGCCACCGCGATCCGCGACAACAATGCGCTGACGCTGAAGGAACAGCTGCGCGACATCGACCTCTTGATCATCGACGACATGCAGTTCCTGCAGGGCAAGTCGATCCAGCACGAATTCTGCCATCTCATCAACATGCTGCTCGACAGCGCCAAGCAAGTGGTGGTTGCCGCTGACAGGCCGCCGTCGGAACTGGAATCGCTGGAACCGCGGGTGCGCTCGCGCCTCAATGGCGGTGTCGCGCTGGAAATGTCGGCGCCGGACTTCGCCATGCGCATCGGCATGCTCAAACTTCGGCTTGCCACCGCCAAGGTCGACGATGCATCGCTCAATATTTCGGAGGAGATCCTCAACCATGTCGCCCGCACGGTAACCGGCAGCGGTCGTGAGTTGGAGGGCGCGTTCAACCAGCTGCTGTTTCGTCAGTCGTTCGAGCCGGCGATCACCATCGACCGCATCGACGAGATCCTGGGGCACATCTATCGCTCTGGCGAGCCGAAGCGGGTGCGCATCGAGGACATCCAGCGCATCGTGGCGCGCCACTACAATGTGTCGAAGACCGAGTTGCTGTCCAACCGGCGCACGCGCACCATCGTGAAGCCCAGGCAGGTCGCCATGTACCTGTCGAAGGTATTGACGCCGCGCTCGCTGCCGGAGATCGGCCGGCGGTTCGGCGGGCGCGACCACACCACGGTGCTGCATGCGGTGCGCAAGATCGAGGACCTTTCCGGCGTCGACAACACGCTGGCGCAGGAACTGGAACTGTTGCGCAGGCTGATCAACGACCAAGCCTGATCGGCGCGGCAAACGGTCGTCGCGCTTTAAATTTTCTTGTTTTGATGCATGTCGTTGTCCCAAAACCGCTGCGCAGTTTCCGGCGACATGCATCGGTTGCCGGCCAACGTGCGCTTTATCCCCAGAAAGCCCGCTTAACCGGCGCGAACCGGTGGCCCGGACTTGCGTTTGCTGGCTTTTTCCTGTCAGTTTGCATAGATTCTGAGCCTGTTCAGACCTTTCGCGGGGCGCCGCCCACTGGTGACCCGTCCATTCATTCAAGCGAGCCTGTTTCGTCATGCGTGTTATCCTGGAACGGTCCAATCTCCTGAAGTCGCTCAACCACGTTCATCGCGTGGTCGAGCGGCGCAATACCATACCGATCCTGTCGAACGTGCTGCTCAGCGCCGAGGGCGCCAGCCTTGAAATGAAAGCCACCGACCTCGACCTCGAAGTGACCGAAGCGACCCCGGCAAAGGTCGAGCGCGGCGGGGCGACGACGGTTCCGGCGCACCTGCTCTACGACATCGTGCGCAAGCTGGCCGACGGCGCCGAAGTGATGCTGAAGACCGACGAGGACGGCAACGCCATGACGGTAACGTCGGGCCGCTCGAGCTTTCGCCTGCAATGCCTGCCGCAGTCCGATTTCCCGGAGCTTTCGGCGGGATCCTTCTCACACATCTTCCGGCTCGATTCCGTCGCCCTGAGAGGCCTTATCGAAAAGACCCAGTTCGCCATCTCCACCGAAGAGACGCGCTACTATCTCAACGGCATCTACCTGCACACGCATGAAACCGGCGGCAAGCTGAAGCTGCGTTCAGTGGCGACCGACGGCCACCGCCTGGCGCGCGCCGAGATCGACGCTCCGGCCGGGTCCGAAGGCATGCCGGGCATCATCATTCCGCGCAAGACGGTCAGCGAGTTGCAGAAGCTGGTCGACGATCCCGATGTCGCGGTGACCACCGAATTGTCCGACACCAAGATCCGCTTCACCATCGGCAGCGTGGTTCTGACCTCGAAGCTGATCGACGGCACTTTCCCGGACTACCAGCGCGTCATTCCGACCGGCAACGACAAGAAGCTGATCATCGACCGCCAGAGCTTCGCCGCCGCCGTCGATCGCGTCTCGACCATTTCCTCCGAGCGCGGCCGCGCGGTGAAGCTTTCGATCACCGAAGGCCAGGTGACGCTTGCCGTCAACAATCCGGATTCGGGCAGCGCCACCGAGGAACTGGCGGCCGACTATTCGTCCGACCCGATCGAGATTGGCTTCAACGCCAAATATCTGCTCGACGTCGCTGCTCAACTGACCGGCACGGAAGCCAAGTTCATGCTGGCCGATGCCGGCTCGCCGACGCTGATCCACGACATGGCCGATGAGACCGCGCTCTACGTGCTGATGCCGATGCGGGTGTAGCCGCACTGCGGCACACTGCAGCATAGTGATTGCGGCGACTTCTATAGGCGGATAGCGGTTGCCGGAACAAAATCACATAAGTAAGCTCACACTTACGAATTTCCGCAATTATGCGGCGTTGTCGATCGGCTTTTCACCCGGCGCGGTGGTGTTTTCCGGCGACAATGGCGCCGGCAAGACCAATCTCCTGGAAGCCATCTCGCTGCTGACGCCTGGCCGCGGCCTGCGCCGGGCGCCCTATGTCGACGTGGCCCGCGAAGGCGGCGATGGCGGCTTTGCGCTGCACGCAAGGCTCGACGGGCCGGAGGGGCAGGTCGAGATCGGCACCGGCATCACCGGGGGTGAAGCGGCCCGCGAAGGCGGTCGCAAGGTGCGCATCAATGGCGCGCCGGCACGGTCGGCCGACGCCATGCTGGAATGGCTGCGCGTGGTCTGGCTGACGCCAGCCATGGACGGCCTCTTCCCGGGACCTGCCGCGGACCGGCGGCGCTTTCTCGACCGGCTGGTTTTGGCTGTCGATCCCGGCCACGGCCAGCGTGCGCTCGATTACGAGAAGGCGATGCGCGGACGTAACCGCTTGCTTACGGAAGGCTCGCGCGACGGCGCCTGGTTCGACGCCATCGAGATGCAGATGGCCGAAACCGGCGTGGCGATCGCGGCTGCGCGCGCCGAACTGGTACGCCTGCTTACCGCCATGATCGACAGGCTGCCTTCCAGCGGGCCGTTTCCGCAGGCCGACATCAGCCTCTCCGGCGACCTTGAAAGCGACGTCGCCACAGCACCCGCCGTGGACGTCGAGGAACGCTATCGCGCCGCCCTTGCCGACGGCCGCGAGCGCGACCGCGCCGCCGGACGCACGCTCGACGGCCCGCACCGTTCGGATCTGCTGGTGCGCCACCGCCCCAAGGCGATGCCGGCCGAACTCTGCTCGACCGGAGAGCAGAAGGCGCTGCTGGTCGGCATCGTGTTGTCGCACGCAAGGCTGACCGGCGAGATGTCGGCGATGACGCCGATCCTGTTGCTCGACGAGATTGCGGCGCATCTCGATGCCGGCCGGCGCGCCGCGCTGTTCTCGATCCTGGAGGAGCTGAACTGCCAGGCCTTCATGACCGGAACCGACGCCGCGCTGTTTTCCAGCCTGAGGGGACGCGCGCAGTTCCTCACCGTCGACCACGGCACGGTTGGGCCAACCGAAGAGACCTGACAAGGTTTTTGCTCCGCTATATGGTCGGGCAATGACCCCTGCCGCCCTCACCGACGAAGAGCTCGAACGCTATGCCCGCCACATCGTGCTGCCCGAGATCGGCGGCGCCGGCCAGCAGAGGCTGAAGCGGGCGCGGGTACTGGTGATCGGCGCCGGCGGCCTCGGCGCGCCGGTGCTGGAATATCTCGCTGCCGCCGGCGTCGGCACGCTTGGCATCGTCGACGACGACATTGTCTCGCTGTCCAATCTGCAACGGCAAGTGATCCACGCCACCGATACGGTCGGCATTGCGAAGACCGAGAGCGCCAAAGCAGCGATCGCCCGGATCAATCCCCATGTCGCGGTGGAATTGCACGGTTTCAGGCTGTCGGCCGACAATGCTGCCGTCCTCGTCGCGCGCTACGACGTGGTCGTCGACGGCTCCGACAATTTCGAGACGCGCTATGTGGTGGCTGATGCCTGCGCGGCGGAAAAGCGCCCGCTCGTGCATGCCGCCGTCGGCCGCTTCGACGGCTCGGTGACGGTGTTGATGCCGTTCGGCACCGGCGCCGACGGCAAGCCGAACCCTGGATATCGCGACCTCTTTCCCGAAGCGCCGCCAGAGGGGCTGGTGCCGTCCTGCGCCGTGGCCGGGGTCGTCGGTGCGCTGACCGGCGTCGTCGGCACGCTGCAGGCGATGGAAGCCATCAAGCTGATCACCGGCATCGGCGAACCACTGGTCGGCCGGCTGCTGCTCTACGATGCGCTGTCGGCGCGCTTCGACACGATCCGCTACAAGAGAAACTGACCGCATGGATCAGTCCACCAGCGTCCTTGTTACGCAGCTCGCCTCCGATTTCGAGCGCTGGGATGAACTGCTCAGCCTAATCATGCATTCCTTTGCGCCGATGGACGGCGTCATCGATCCGCCCTCCTCTGCGCATCTGCTGAGCGTCGAAAGCCTGAGGGACAAGGCTGGGCGGGAAACGGTGTTCGTGGCTCTGCAGGGCGGCCAGATCGCAGGCTGCGTTTTTGCGCTGGAGAGACCCGATGATTTCTATGTCGGCAAGCTCGCCGTCGAACTCGGGCTTCAGGGCCGAGGCATCGGCAGACGATTGATGCAGGCTGTCGAGGATCTTGCCCGCAACCGCAACAAACCCGCCATCGAACTGCAGACGCGGGTCGAGCTCACGGCAAATCACGCAACCTTTGCGCGTCTCGGCTTCCGCGAAACCGCGCGCACGGCGCATGACGGTTATGACCGGCCGACCTCGATCACCATGCGCAAGGAGTTCGCGTGAGCCTCGCCCTCAGCGCACAGGAGCAGACAATCGCCTCCGGCCATGACGGCGCGGCGATGGCGATGCGCATCGTTGCCGAAAGCGCTGCGCTGCTCGGCGCGCCGCGACTGATCCCGATCGCCTCGACGCATATAGACGGCGCGCTCTATCACGGCGATTCCGGCACGCTGTTTGCCGAAAGGCTGGTCGATGGCGGCGCCAGGGTCGCGGTGCGCTCGACGCTCAATGTCGGCGCGCTCGATCTGATGGGCTGCTCGCGCGTGCGCCTCGAAGAGCCGGCGCGCGGCATGGCGCGACGAATGATGGAGGCCTACCGCAAACTTGGCTGCGAGCAGAGCTGGACCTGCGTGCCCTATCAAGCCGGCCACAGGCCAGCGCTTGGCAGCGATGTCGCCTGGGGTGAATCGAACGCGGTGGTGTTCTGCAATTCGGTGCTGGGGGCACGCACCAACCGCTATGGCGACTTCCTCGACATCGCCTGCGCCATATCGGGCCGCGCGCCGGATTACGGCCTGCATCGCCCCGAGAACCGGCAGGCACGATTGGCGTTCGATGTGTCCGGCCTCTCCGCCTCGTTCCTTGGTTCGGAGATCGCCTGGCCGGTGCTGGGCAACCTCTACGGCCGTGAGGTCGGCAATGCGGTCGGCGTCGTCACCGGCATATCCAGCCATCCCGGCGAGGATGCGCTGAAGGCCTTCGGCGCGGCGGCGGCATCGTCGGGCGCCGTCGGCCTGTTCCACATTGCCGGCGTCACGCCCGAGGCGCCCGACGCCGAGACCATCCTGGTGGGCGGCAGGCCGGAAACGATGATCCGCGTAACGCCGGAGATGGCCATGAAGGCCCGCGCCGGCCTGTCCACCGCAGCCACGCAGACCGCCGTCGATGCCGTGGCGATCGGCAGTCCGCATCTGTCTTTGGCCGAATTCGATGCACTTGAGCGGCTGATCGGCGGGCGGCGGCTCAGCGTGCCGATTTACGCCTGCACCGGCCGCCACGTGCTCACCAGGCTGGAGCAGAACGGCAAGCGCAAGATGCTCGAAGCCAGCGGCGTCATCATCGTCGCCGACACCTGCGTGGTGGTGACGCCGATCCTGCCGGATCTGGCCGACGGCGTGCTGATGACCAATTCGGGAAAATTCGCGCACTACGCGCCGGGCAATACCGGTTACGCCGTGCTTTACGGCTCGCTGGCCGACTGCGTGGAAAGCGCGGTTGCCGGTAAGCCCAGGTTTACGGATATCGCCGCATGAATGCTGCAGCCGACATACTGGTGCCGGGCAGCGGAGGCGAAGGGCTGGCCTTGGTGCTGACCGCGCCAATCAGCTTCTGGGGCGGCGTCGATCCGAAGAGCGGCCGCATCGCCGATGTCCGTCACCCGCAGCATGGCGAGACCATTTCCGGGCGTGTGCTGTTCCTGCCCGGCACGATCGGCTCGTCCTCAGCGTCAGCCGTGCTGATGGAACTCGTCCACAATGGCCATGCGCCGACGGCACTCGTGCTGCACGAGCCGGAGGCGATCCTGCTGCTTGGCTTGATTGTGGCCAGGGAAATGGGCTGGCGGACGCCGGTAGCGCTCAGGCTCGAGCGCGACGATTTTGAGGCCTATCGCGGCAAGCGTGTGAGTGTCGCGGCGGATGGCGCCCTCACAACCGCATCCTGAACGCGGCCCGCTTCAAGTCCGTAGCGGCAGCACGCGGTCCGGCGGCCGGTGGCCGTCGAAGAAGGCGCGGATGTTGATGATCACCTTCTCGCCCATGTCGATGCGGCCCTCGATCGTCGCCGAACCCATATGCGGCAAAAGCACGACCTTGTTCTTGGCGGCAAGCTTCAGCAGTTTCGAGTTCAGCGCCGGTTCGTGCTCATAGACGTCGAGGCCGGCGCCGGCGATCTTGCCGTCCTGGATCAGCTTGACCAGCGCTTCCTCGTCGATAATGTCGCCGCGCGCGGTGTTGACCACATAGGCGGTGGGCTGAAGCAGAGCCAGGCGCCGCGCCGAAAGCAGATGAAAGGTCGCCGGCGTCGACGGGCAATTGACCGAGATGATGTCCATGCGGGCAAGCATCTGGTCGAGGCTTTCCCAATAGGTCGCCTCCAGCCCTTCCTCGACCGCCGGCAGCACGCGATGGCGGTTATGGTAGTGGATCGACAAGCCGAAAGCCTTGGCGCGCCTCGCAACCGCAGTGCCGATACGGCCCATGCCGACGACACCGAGGCGCTTGCCCCAGATGCGCCGGCCGAGCATCCAGGTCGGCGACCAACCGGCCCATTTCTTGTCGCTGGTCAGCACATTGGCGCCTTCGGCCAGCCGCCGCGGGCCGGCCAGCATCAGCGCCATGGTCATGTCGGCCGTATCCTCGGTCAGCACGTTCGGCGTGTTGGTGACGGTAATGCCTTTCCTGGCCGCCGCCGCCACATCGATCTTGTCGACGCCATTTCCGAAATTGGCGATCAGCTTGAGATTGTCGCCGGCCTGGGCAATCAGCGCCGCATCGATCTGGTCGGTGATGGTCGGCACCAGCACATCGGCTTCCTTGATCGCCGCGACCAGCTCCGGCTGCGTCATCGGGCGGTCCTCGACATTCAGCCTGGCGTCGAAGAGTTCGCGCATGCGGGTCTCGACCGGATCGGGCAGCTTGCGCGTGATGACGACGAGAGGCCGTTTTTTGCCTGCCATTGTTTCCTCGAACCCGATCTCGTTGAGACCTCTTTAACCAAGACAGGCGAAACTGAATACCGGTCGCGGTGCCTGCCACTCCTGTAACAAGCGGTGCCGCCGAAGACAAAGAAAAAGGGGCGCCCGGACCAAAGGGCACGCGCCGAAAGGAATGAAAGTGTCTGGTTTCGCGTCGCTTCGCCTGATCCTCAGCGCAGCGCTTCTCGGCGCTCTCCTGCATTCCCCGCAAGCCGCGGCGCAAGGTGCCGCCGCACCTGTGCAGACGGTCACGCTCGGGCCGAGCGGCCTGCCGCTGCCGCGTTTCGTCAGCCTGAAATCGGCTCGCGTCAACTCGCGCGTTGGCCCCGGCGCCAACTATTCCGTCGACTGGATGTACACAAAGGCCGGCCTGCCGATGGAAATCATCCAGGAATTCGATACCTGGCGGCGGGTGCGCGATGCCGATGGCTCGGAGGGTTGGATCAACCAGTCGCTGCTGTCCGGCCGCCGGACCGCGATCGTCGCCCCTTGGCAACGCACCAAAGGTGGCCGAATCAATCTGCTCGACGATGCCGATAAGGACGCCAGCGTCATCGCCATCATCGAGCCGGGCGTTACGGGCACGATCAAAACCTGCGATGGCCAGTGGTGCGAAATGACCTTCGACGGCCACACCGGCTGGATCGCCCAGTCGCAGGTGTGGGGCGCCTATCCCGGCGAGCACGTCAAGAATTGAGATTGCTGGAGGCCTAACGGCCGATACGGCCGAGATGGGTGTCCTGAAAACCGGTCGAGAGTTTGAGACCGTAGCCGAGCGCGCGGTCGACGGCGATGTGGATGATCCAGATCAGACCAATCGCGGTCGCCGTCGAATTGGCCAGAACATATCCGGCGAGGGCCAGCAACAGCGGGACGATCAGGATGTGCAACGCGTTGTAAGCGACAGCGCCGATCCGTGCCCCGGCGAGATAGCCCAGCATCGACAGGTCGGGCGCCAGAATAAGCAGGGCGAACAGCCACCAGGAAACGCCTGACGCGGCATAGGCGACTATAGCCACGACCGCGACCGCAACCCATTCGAGCCGGATTGCAAAATCGACAGGTTTCACGGGTTGGGGCTTAAACGCTGCGCTTCGGGCGCAGCCTCACCACGATGTCGACATTGGCGATCTCCATGCCTGCGGGTGGCTCCGGCAGGTTGGAGACGGTCACCGGACCGCTTTCTATATCGAAGATCCTGTTTTCGCCTTCGATGTAAAAATGATGGTGATCGGAGGTGTTGGTGTCGAAATAGGTCTTGGACCCCTCGACCGCCAGGATGCGCAGCAGGCCGGCCTGGGTGAACTGGTGAAGCGCGTTGTAGACGGTGGCGAGCGAGACCGGCACGCCGGCGGCGACCGCCTCTTCATGCAGTTCCTCGGCCGAAAGGTGGCGGTCGCCCTTGGCAAACAGCAGATCGGCCAGCGCAATGCGTTGGCGTGTCGGCCTAAGGCCGGCTTCGCGAACCCGCTTGTCCACAGCGACATTTTCCTTCCGGCCGCCCAGATCCATCTATCCGTCCAAGCCCACAGTTCTGCCTCAAGACACGCCCAGAGTGGCGAAAAAACGTCATCAACCGAAACTGGATACCTCCCGACATATATTCTGTTGGCGGAATACGATCAATAGAGCGACGTGCGTCCAGTTGGACGCACTAAGTGCGCTCTATCGCTTTTTTGGCGTCGCATCGTGCTTTCCGGAATCGAGATCGATTTCGGGCCGATGCGAGAGCGCGCATTGACCCGGGCAGACGGGCGGGTTAAGCGCAAACGCTGGTTTCCGGACCGAAAGGGATTGTGTTAGGAAACCAACGACAAGGGCGCCCCACCGCCCGGGACATTATGGGGACGAGACATATGGCGGGTTCGAAATCCAGCTACGGTTATGAGGAATTGCTTGCCTGCGCCCGCGGCGAGCTGTTTGGGCCCGGCAACGCCCAGCTGCCCTATCCGCCGATGCTGATGTTCGACCGCATCACCGAGATCAGCGAGACCGGCGGCGCCCACGACAAGGGCTTCATCCGCGCCGAATTCGACATCAAGCCGGACCTGTGGTTTTTCGCCTGCCATTTCATCGGCAATCCGATCATGCCGGGGTGCCTGGGCCTCGACGCCATGTGGCAATTGACGGGTTTCTACCTCGGCTGGCTCGGCGAGCCGGGCAAGGGCATGGCGCTGTCGACCGGCGAAGTGAAGTTCAAGGGGATGGTGACGCCTTCGGTCAAGAAAGTGGAATACGGCATCGATTTCAAGCGCGTCATGCGCGGACGCCTGGTTCTCGGCATCGCCGATGGCTGGCTTAAAGCCGACGGCGAACCCATATACGCGGCGACAGACCTCAAAGTGGGGCTGTCCAAGCAATCGGCCGCCTGACCGGCGCCACTGCAGCAGGGCGTTCCCGGACGCGCAACGACGCTGCGGCATTTTGGTTTTGCGTATGATCGCCGGCGAAAACCGACTAGGGTTTCGGGATCATCCGCTGGAAGGAGTTGCGAATGAGAAGGGTCGTCGTCACAGGCCTCGGCATCGTATCGTCGATCGGCAACAACGCCAACGAGGTGCAATCCTCGCTCCACGATGCCAAATCAGGCATCAGCTTCTCCGATTCCTTCGCCGAACACGGCTTCCGCTGCCAGGTCTGGGGCGCGCCGACGCTCGACCCGACCCCTATGATCGACCGGCGTGCCATGCGCTTCCTGAGCCAGGGCGCGGCCTGGAACCATGTCGCGATGGACCAGGCGATCGCCGACGCCGGGCTTGGCGAAAGCGACATCACCAATGAGCGCACCGGCATTGTCATGGGCTCGGGTGGCCCCTCGACCCGCACCATCGTCGAGGCGGCCGAGACCACGCTCAAGAACAACAGCCCCAAGCGCATCGGTCCGTTCGCGGTGCCGAAGGCGATGTCGTCGACCGCGTCGGCGACGCTCGCCACCTGGTTCAAGATCCACGGCGTCAACTATTCGATCTCGTCGGCCTGCTCGACCTCGGCGCATTGCATCGGCAACGCCTACGAACTGATCCAGTGGGGCAAGCAGGATGTGATGTTTGCCGGCGGCCATGAAGACCTCGACTGGACGATGTCGGACCTGTTCGATGCCATGGGCGCGATGTCGTCGAAGTATAACGATCGTGCGCCGACAGCTTCCCGCGCGTATGACGCCAATCGCGATGGCTTCGTCATCGCGGGCGGCGCGGGCGTCCTCATCCTGGAGGAGCTCGAACACGCCAAGGCGCGCGGCGCCAAGATCTACGCTGAGATCGTCGGCTATGGCGCAACGTCGGACGGTTACGACATGGTGGCGCCGTCGGGCGAAGGCGCGGTGCGCTGCATGCGCCAGGCTCTGGCGACGGTGTCCACGCCGGTCGACTACATCAACACCCACGGCACCTCGACGCCGGTCGGCGATTCCCGGGAAATGGGCGCCATCCGAGAGGTGTTCGGCGACACGATGCCGTTCATCACCTCGACCAAGTCGCTGACCGGCCATTCGCTGGGTGCCGCCGGCGTACAGGAATCGATCTACTCGATCCTGATGATGCAAGGCGGCTTCATCGGCGAGAGCGCCCATATCGAAAACCTCGATCCCGAATTCGAGGGCATGCCGATCGTGCGCAAGCGCATCGACGACGCCAGGATCGACACGGTTTTGTCCAACTCGTTCGGCTTCGGTGGCACCAACGCAACGCTGATTTTCCAGCGCTATTCCGCATAAGGCCAGCGTTTTTTTTGTAGGGGGATTGCCGGCCATGGACGGACTGATGAAGGGCAAGCGCGGGCTTGTCATGGGCGTCGCCAACGATCATTCGATCGCCTGGGGCATCGCCAGGAAATTGTCCGAACACGGAGCGGAGCTTGCCTTCACCTATCAGGGCGACGCATTCGGGCGCCGCGTCAAGCCGCTTGCCGAGAAGCTTGGCGCGTCTCTGGTGGTGCCCTGTGACGTCGAGGACAGCGCATCGGTCGCCGCCACCTTCGAGACGCTCGGCAAGGAATGGGGCGGGCTCGACTTCGTCGTCCACGCCATCGGCTTTTCCGACAAGAACGAGCTCAAAGGGCTCTACGCCGACACCAGCCGCGACAATTTCGTCCGCACCATGGTCATCTCCTGCTACTCCTTCACCGAGGTCGCCCGCCATGCCGCCCCGCTGATGAGCGAAGGCGGCGCGATGATCACGCTGACCTATGCCGGCTCTGTCCGCGTCATGCCGAACTACAACGTCATGGGCGTCGCCAAGGCCGGGCTGGAAGCCAGCGTGCGCTATCTCGCCAACGATTATGGCCCGCGCGGCATCCGGGTGAACGGCATATCGGCGGGACCGGTGCGTACTTTGGCCGGCGCCGGAATCTCGGACGCCCGCCACATGTACTCCTACCAGCAGCGCAACTCGCCGCTGCGCCGCACGGTGACCATCGACGAGGTCGGCGGCTCGGCGCTCTATCTTTTGTCCGACCTCTCGTCAGGCGTCACCGGCGAAATCCATTATGTGGATTCCGGCTATCACATCGTGTCGATGCCAACCCTGGATGAGTTGAAGCAGACCGACAGCGTACGCGATTAACTCACCAGTAAAATTAGATGCATCGGCGGAAACTCATTTTAAGGAGATATCCGCTAGAAGTCCTATGGGCTTGGGCTCTGCGCGTTCTTGCTGGGCGCAAAGGATGCTTTAGCCTTTATGAATTTGCGCTTGATATTTCCCGAAGTCGAGTTGATTTCGGGATCATGCGACAGGGACTGAGCAATGCCTGCTGTCAGCAACCCGAAGCGAACACCTGTGTTCCGGCTGCTCACCGTCGCCAGTTCGGGCCTTGGCAGTTTCATCCTTGGGCTTTGGGGCCTCCGGCATGGTTTCGGGGACGGCTTTGCCGGCATGCAGGCGGAAACTATGATCGGCATCGCGTCGGCGCTATGCGCGCTGGCCGCCGCCGGTGCTGCCTTGTCCTTCTTCGCCGGCGTCGATGAATCGGTGGACTACGTTTTCAACGAAACCCATTTCGACAAGCTGACCGGGCTTTTTGCGCGGCCGGCGATGGTCGGCAGGATTGCCGACGCGGCGTCCGCGACGATCAGGACCGGTGAGCCGGTGTTCCTCATCGACATCGACATCGACCGCTTCAAGCAGATCAACGACGCCATCGGCTACAGCCATGGCGACGAACTGATCCGCGGCTTCACCAAGCGGTTGAAGGCCTGCATGCCCGAAGGCGCGGTCATGGGGCGCATCGGCGCCGGCGAGTTCGCTATCCTTGTCTGGGAACACCAACTCCAAAGGTCCATGGAAAGCACCGTCGAAACCATGATCGAGGAGATGCTGAAGCCGTACCAGCTCGATTCCCACCTGCAGTCGGTCGGCCTGTCGGTCGGCATCGTGGCGATGCCAAAGGATGGCGTCGATCCGGTCCTCATCCTGCGCCGCTCCAACCTGGCGCTGCAGAATGCCCGCGCCGGCGGCGTGGGCAACTGGTCGGTCTTCCATTCCGACATGGGCCAGGTCGCCGACTACCGCCACTGGATCGAATCCGAACTGCACATCGCCTTCGACCGTGGCGAT
This sequence comes from Mesorhizobium sp. M0030, assembly GCF_040323695.1. Lineage (NCBI taxonomy): Bacteria > Pseudomonadati > Pseudomonadota > Alphaproteobacteria > Hyphomicrobiales > Phyllobacteriaceae > Mesorhizobium > Mesorhizobium sp. M0030. Next base: position 152,492 of record NZ_JAMYVE010000001.1, read on the forward strand.
TTCGACCTTCATTACCAGCCGCAGCTCGACCTGCCGACCGGCCGTGTCGTCGGCTACGAGGCGCTGATCCGCTGGAAGCACCCGGAACGCGGCATGATCCCGCCGATGGAATTCATTCCTATCGCCGAAGAGACCGGCATGATCCACCCGATCGGCAATTGGGTGCTGAACAAGGCCTGCAGCGATGCCCGTCATTTGCCCGAGGACTGCTTCGTTGCCGTCAACATCTCGCCGGTCCAGTTCAGGACCAAGGATTTCGTCGGTATCGTGCGCGACACGATGGCCAGCACCGGCATCAAGCCGTCGCGGCTGGAGCTCGAAGTGACCGAGACGGCGATGATGCAGGACCGCGACCGCGCCGCCATCATCCTGCAGCAGCTTGCCGACATGGGCATTTCGGTGGCCGTCGACGATTTCGGCACCGGCTATTCCAATCTCAGCTACCTGATCGACTTCGCCTTCGGCAAGCTGAAGATCGACCGCTCGTTCGTCAGCCGCATCGACACCGATTCCAATTCGGGCGCCGTCGTCTCTACCATCGTCGGCCTGTCGCGGGCGCTCGGCGTCGGCATCATCGCCGAAGGCGTCGAGACCGAGAACCAGGCGACGCTTTTGCGAGCAGCTGGTTGCGAGATGGTGCAAGGCTATCTGTTCGGCAGGCCGGCGCCGCTCAAGATCAAGCCTGGCGATATCAGACCGACCATTCCCGTCCACGAGCCGGCGCGCATCGTCAGCATGCATTGAGGCGACCGGCACCGTCCTATCGGCGCGCGGAGAAAACCTTGAACATGCCGTCGCGGGCGAGCTCGGCATGGCTGGAGAAGACGGCCTTCAGAACCGGTTCGTAAGGCAGCTGACGGTTCGCCACCATGAACAGCCGCCCGCCCGGCTTCAGCGCCTTGCCCGCCGCCTGGATCATGCCGGCGCCGATTTCCGGCTCGGCCGCCCGGCTGCGATGGAAGGGCGGGTTCATGACGATGGCATCATAGCGCCGCTCGACCGGCTCGCTCAGCAGATCGGTCCAAAAGAAGCCGGGCTCGAAGCCTGTCTGGCCGATATTGCCCTTGGCCGCCTCAAGCGCGTCGAAATCCGCTTCGTAAAGGTCGAGCCCCGTTATACCGGATGAACGTGCCGCGACCTCGGCGGCGACATAACCCCAGCCGGCGCAGAAATCAGCAATGTTGCCGCGCAGGTCTTTGGGCAGGTTGTCGACCAGAAGTTTCGAGCCGGCGTCGATCCGGTCGAAGGAGAACATGCCCGGCGCAGTGCGGAAGCGGTCCTCTACGACCAAGGCAGGATTGGCGACGCGCAGTTTTTCCGCAGGCGCCAGATCGACCGGACGGCGAAGCCAGAAGGCGATGCCGTGATATTTCGGCAGATGCCCTTCGATGGGGACAAGCTCGTCGATGCGCTTGCGCAGGCTGGCGATGCCTTCGTCCTTACCGCCGGCGACAATGATCAGACCGCCCGGCGTGACGCGTTCGATCGCCTCGGCAATACGCATCTCGTTTAGCCCACGATGGCGGCCGGCAAGCACGAGCGCTGCATCGAATGCATCGCCTTCCGAGCGGGGCGTTACCTTGTGACCGGCACGCTCCAGCGCTCGGAGATGCGGCCGGAAACCCTGTGCAAGATGGAGCTCTGCCTCGAAGCCTTCCGGCAAGCGGAAGCCGGGCTCCGCACCCAGGAACAACACACGCTCGCCCTTTTGCGGCAGAGGGAGCCCCTCGGCCTCGAAGGGATGGAACAGTGTCTTCAGCGGCTCAGCGGCCATTCTTCGATTCTCATGTCGTAGACGGGTATTAAACGAAAACGGGCGCGACATAAGCCGCGCCCGTTCAACTCTATTGTCAGACCACTCAGGCGGCGTTTTCTTCGCCTTCGGCCTTCTTGTCGCGGGCGATTTCCTTGCCGGTGGCCTGGTCGACGACCTTCATCGACAGGCGGACCTTGCCGCGCTCGTCGAAGCCCATCAGCTTGACCCAGACCTTGTCGCCTTCCTTGACGACGTCCGAGGTCTTGGCGACCCGGTCGTTGGCAAGCTGCGAGATGTGGACGAGGCCGTCACGCGGACCGAAGAAGTTGACGAAAGCGCCGAAGTCGGCGGTCTTGACGACCGTGCCTTCGTAGATTTCGCCGACTTCCGGCTCGGCGACGATGGTATGGATCCACTTCTTGGCCGCCTCGATCTCCTTGGCGTTCGACGAAGCGATCTTGACCGTGCCGTCGTCCTCGATGTTGATCTTGGCGCCGGTCTTCTCGACGATCTCACGGATAACCTTGCCGCCGGAGCCGATCACGTCGCGGATCTTGTCGGTCGGGATGTGCATGACCTCGATGCGCGGTGCGAACTCACCGAGTTCGGGGCGGGCGCCGGTCAGAGCATGCGCCATCTCGCTGAGGATATGCTGGCGGCCGTCCTTGGCCTGGTCCAGCGCGATCTTCATGATCTCCTCGGTGATGCCCTCGATCTTGATGTCCATCTGCAGCGAGGTGATGCCGCCTTCGGTACCGGCAACCTTGAAGTCCATGTCGCCGAGGTGATCTTCGTCACCCAGGATGTCGGACAGAACCGCGAAGCGCTCGCCTTCCTTGATCAGGCCCATCGCGATACCAGCAACCGGCTTGGCCAGCGGAACGCCGGCATCCATCAGCGCCAGCGATGTGCCGCAGACGGTGGCCATCGACGACGAACCGTTGGACTCGGTGATCTCCGAGACGACGCGCAGCGTGTAGGGGAACTGGTCCGCGCTCGGCAGCATCGGACGGATAGCGCGCCAGGCGAGCTTGCCGTGGCCGATTTCGCGGCGGCCCGGCGAACCCATGCGGCCGGTCTCGCCGACGGAGTAGGGAGGGAAGTTGTAGTGAAGGAGGAACTTCTCCTTGTACATGCCGGTCAGCGAATCGACATACTGCTCGTCCTCGCCGGTACCCAGCGTGGCAACGACCAGCGCCTGGGTCTCGCCGCGGGTGAACAGCGCCGAACCGTGCGTGCGCGGCAGGACGCCGACTTCCGAGACGATCTTGCGGACAGTCTTGAGGTCACGGCCATCGATGCGCGAACCGGTGTCGAGGATGTTCCAGCGCACGACCTTGGCCTGGAGTTCCTTGAACACCGAACCGATCTGCTCGGAGGTGTACTTGGCGTCTTCGCCTTCGGCCGGAGCGAACGCTGCCTTGACCTTCGCCTTGACGGCGTCGACGGCGGCGTAACGCTTCTGCTTATCGACGTTCTTGTAGGCATTGCTGAGCTCGTCGCCGACGATCTTCAGCATTTCGGCTTCAAGCGCGGAGTAGTCCGGCGCTGTGAAATCGCGCGGCTCCTTGGCGGCAACTTCGGCCAGCTTGATGATGGCGTCGATCACCGGCTGGAAGCCCCTGTGGCCGAACATGACGGCGCCGAGCATCAGCTCTTCGCCGAGTTCCTTGGCTTCGGACTCGACCATCAGCACGGCGTCGGCGGTGCCGGCGACAATGAGGTCGAGCCTGGATTCCTGCATCTCGTCGACATGCGGGTTGAGCACGTATTCGCCGTTGATGTAGCCGACGCGAGCGCCGCCGATCGGGCCCATGAAGGGAACGCCCGACAGCGTCAAAGCGGCCGAGGTGGCGACGATCGACAGGATATCGGGATCGTTCTCGAGGTCATGCTGGACGACGGTGACGACGATCTGGGTGTCGTTCTTGTAGCCGTCGGCGAAGAGCGGGCGGATCGGGCGGTCGATCAGGCGGGAAACCAGCGTTTCCTTTTCGCTCGGACGTCCCTCGCGCTTGAAGTAGCCGCCCGGGATCTTGCCGGCGGCGTAGGTCTTTTCCTGGTAGTTGACGGTCAGCGGGAAGAAATCGAGGCCTGGCTTCGGCTCCTTCATCGAAACGACGGTGGCGAGAACCTTGGTTTCGCCATAGGTCGCAAGCACCGCGCCGTCAGCCTGACGTGCGATCTTGCCGGTTTCCAGGATGAGCGGACGGCCGCCCCATTCGATTTCCACTTTGTGGTAGTTGAACATATCTTGTCCTTAGTAAGCGGAAAGGGCCGCGCCGTTTCACGGTGCGCGGATGCCCTTTCCCTGGCTTCCTTTCTCGGGCAGCCACGGGCAAGACAACGGGAAGCTCGGGTAGATTCGGCGCTGGTTAGCGCACGAGCGTCCTGCAATCCTGCCCCATGACCGTCCATGGGCGGTTTCGAGTGGCCTCTGCACGCTCGAAACCGGGTCTGGCCAATCGATGCGACTGGCAGAATGCGCGACCGGCGGGCTCTCCTTCGAAAGCCCGCCGGTCAATTCGTCAACGGCGCAGACCGAGCTTCTCGATCAACGTCTGATAGCGCGCGTCATCCTTGCGCTTGAGATAATCAAGCAGGCTGCGGCGCTGGGAGACGAGAGCGAGCAGACCACGGCGGGAATGGTTATCCTTCTTGTGGTCCTTGAAGTGGTCGGTCAGGTTCTTGATGCGCTCGGAAAGGATGGCCACCTGGACTTCCGGAGACCCGGTATCGCCCTTGGCGGTTGCGAATTCACCCATCAATTCCTGTTTGCGCTCGGCAGTAATCGACATCGTGTTTTTCCTTATCTGTTTGAGGAAACGGGTCGCCCTCAGCCGGGATGTCGTCCAGCAGGGGCCGGTGCAAGCAAAGCGACATGGCGCGATGCTGCGGCGCATATAAGGCAATTCCCTGGAAAACACCAGCCCATTCATAAAGCCGGCTCGTCGCAGCCCTTTGCTCAGGAATCCAGGATCCCCCTGATACCTGAAGCTTACAGCCACTTCTTGCTTTTGAAGAAGACGATCAGCCCGACAGCAACGGCCAGCATGAACAGCAGCGAAGCCGGGTAGCCATAGTAGGCTTTCAGTTCCGGCATGTTCCACGGCGAGCTCTCGGGATCGAAATTCATCCCCCAGATACCGACCAGGAAGGTTAGCGGCATGAAAATCACCGAGACGATGGTGAGATAAGAGATGACGTCGTTGGTGCGCGCCTGGCTCAGCGACAAATGCATTTCGATCAAGCCGGTCAGCATATCACGCTGGTTCTCGACCAGCTCGATCAGCCGCAATGCGTGGTCGAGCGTGTCGTTGAAGAAGATTTTCGTCTCCGGCTTCACATAGGGCACGTCGTTGCGGATCAGCGTCGCCAGCGCGTCGCGCATCGGCCACAGCACGCCCTTGAGCACATTGGCGTCGCGCCGCAATTCGTGCAGCTGGCGCATCTGATGCTTGTGAGGCGTGTTGAGCATCTCGTCCTCGATGCCATCGACCTCCTCGCTAGCGGCCTCAATCGGCGGGAAATAGCTGTCGACGATGGAGTCGATGAGCGCATAGGCCAGATAGTCGGCGCCGCGCATCCGCAAGCGGTTGGGCAACGCTGCCGCGATGCGCTTGCGTACGGGGTCGAACGGATCGCCTTCGCGCTCCTGGAAGGTGACGACGAATTTCTTGCCGAAGAACACCGCGATCTGCTCATAGCGATGCACCTTGACGTCGTCGATCATGCGCATGACGACGAAGGCGTGGTCCTCGAAGAAGTCGACCTTCGGCCGCTGGCCGGTGTTGACGACATCTTCCAGAGCCAGTGGATGCAGGTTGAAGATCCGGCCGATCTCCTCGATCAGCTGGATGTTGGCGAGACCGGTGCAGTCCAACCAGACGACCGGCCAGTTGTCGCAATGGGTGTTGAGATCGTCGATGCTGGCATCGTTGATGGTCTTGAATTTTTCAGGCGAAATCAGCGTCAGCCGCAGCTCGGACCGTCGCGCCGCCGGATCGGCGATCAGCGTGCCGGGCGAGGCGCCAACCGGCGGCCGGCGCGTTGTCACCGGCGCCCGCTTCTTCACCGCCTCAGCCTTTGCCATGTGCCCCTCGGATGTGACGTCGACGTAAGACTAGACGAGAGTGGTCAGCCGGCAAAGACCCGCTTCGGCTTGAACATGCCTTGCTCGATGGCACCGATGGCGACAAGCTTGCCGCGCGCGGTGGCGCAGGCTTCCTCGGCTTCCACGGGCGCGTCGCGGCCGCGGATGATGACGGGATTGCCAAGGCGGATCTTGGTCGCCGCTTCGTCGCTGATGGCGATCTGGGGCAGGCAGTCGAGCGCGGCGGCCGTGTCGACAAGCAGCGCATCGATGGCGCCAAAGTCGATCGGCGCGTCGGCAACATCGGCGTCGCCCTCTCCGTCAGCTTCGCGCTGTTCGCCGAAACGGGCGACTTCCAGTTCGGCGAGGGTGACGAAATCCTCCTGGGTGAACGGCTCGACCTCGACCCGGCGCAATTCGGCGATGTGGCCGAAGCAGCCGAGGTCGCGGCCCATGTCGCGGGCCAGCGAGCGAACATAGGTGCCTTTGCCGCATTCGACCTCGAACAAGGTGTGGCCGGCAGCGTGCTCGACGATGTCCAGACGGCCGATCTCAATCTCGCGCGCGGGGATGTCGACTGTCTCGCCCCCACGAGCGAGATCGTAGGCGCGTTCGCCTGATATCTTGATGGCCGAGAATTGCGGCGGTGTCTGCATGATGACGCCGGTGTAGTTCGGCAGCAGCGCCCTGACATCTTCTTGCGCCGGACGGCGGTCGGAACTTTGCGTCACCGGGCCTTCGAGATCGTCGGTCGAACGCTCCTCGCCCCAAGCGACGGTGAACCGGTAGATTTTGGCGCCGTCCTGCACATAAGGCACGGTCTTGGTTGCCTCGCCCAGCGCGATCGGCAGCATGCCAGAGGCCAGCGGGTCGAGTGTGCCGGCATGGCCGGCCTTTTCGGCCTGGAAAAGCCATTTGATCTTGGAGACGGCTTCGGTCGAACCCATGCCAACCGGCTTATCCAGCACCACCCAGCCGGAGATCGGCCGGCCCTTCTTCTTGCCGCGGCGCCCCACTATTTCTCGTCCTTGTCGTTGTCTTCGCCATCGGCACCCAAGTCTCGCGCGACTTCGGGCGATTTCAGCAAATCGTTGATCCTGGCGAAATTGTCGAAGGACGTATCGAGCTTGAAGCGGAACTCCGGCATGAACTTCATCTGGCGGAGCGCGCCGGAGACGCGGCCACGGACGAACTTCGCATGCTTGTTGAGCGCGTCGATGACCGCACCCGTGTCCTTGGCGCCAAGCGGCGAAACGAAGGCCGTTGCGACCCTCAGATCAGTGGACATGCGCACTTCCGAGACCGAAACCACGGTGTTCTCGATCAGCGGGTCGATAATCTCGCCGCGCTGCAAGGTTTCCGACAGCGCATGGCGCACCTGTTCGGCGACGCGAAGCATGCGCTGGGATGGGCTGGAGGCGGTTGGACGGGGCATTTTTCTCAATCCGGAAAGCGTGAGGCGCGGGATGGGACCGTGCCGCCATGTCTCATATTTGTTCTATGCATGTCGTTTATCCCGCACTTTTGGGCGACAGGCATTAAAGTTAGGGCGGCGGTCTTTCGACCACCGCCCGGTCGTATCGACAGTATACGAACTCAGAGCGTCCGGGTCACCATCTCGACGCGGAAGCACTCGATGATGTCGCCGACGCGCATGTCCTCGTAGTTCTGGAAAGCCATGCCGCACTCCTGGCCGCCCGGAACTTCCGCGACTTCATCCTTGAAGCGCTTGAGGGTCTTCAGCGTACCTTCGTGGATGACGACGTTGTCGCGGATCAGGCGCACGCCCGCTCCACGTTCGACCTTGCCTTCGGTGACACGGCAGCCGGCGATCTTGCCGACCTTGGTGATGTCAAAGATCTCGAGGATCTCGGCATTACCGATGAAGGTCTCGCGGCGTTCCGGCGACAGCAGGCCGGAAAGTGCTGCCTTCACATCGTCGACGAGGTTGTAGATGATCGAGTAGTAGCGGATTTCGATGCCCGCGGCCGCCGCGGCCGCACGTGCCTGCACGTTGGCACGGACGTTGAAGCCGATGATCGCGGCCCCCGAGGTCTCCGCCAGCGACACGTCGCTTTCGGTGATGGCGCCGGCGCCGGCATGAACGATGCGCGCACGCACCTCGTCGGTGCCAAGCTTGTCGAGAGCGGCGTTGATCGCCTCGATCGAACCCTGCACGTCGCCCTTGATGACCAGCGGGAATTCCTTCAACCCGCTCGTCTGCAGCTGCGACATCATCTGTTCGAGCGAGCCGCGCTGGCCGGCATGGCGAGCCACTGCCTTCTCGCGCGCCAGACGCTGGCGATATTCGGTGATCTCACGGGCGCGGGCCTCGTTGTTGACGACAGCGAAGCGGTCGCCGGCTTGCGGCGTGCCCTGCAGGCCAAGCACCTCGACCGGCATTGCCGGCGGAGCCTCCTTGATCTGCTCGCCACGGTCATTGACCAGCGCGCGCACCCGGCCCCATTCGTTGCCGGCGACGAGGATGTCGCCCGGCATCAAAGTGCCGGTCTGCACCAGTACGGTGGCGACGGGGCCACGGCCCTTGTCGAGCTGGGCTTCGATGACCACGCCTTCGGCGGTACGGTCCGGATTGGCCTTGAGGTCGAGGATTTCGGCCTGCAGCAGGATCGCTTCCAACAGCTTGTCGAGGTTGGTGCCCTTGGTCGCCGACACTTCGACGTCCAGCACTTCACCGCCCATCGATTCGACGAACACCTCATGGCGCAGCAGTTCCGACCGAACCTTCTGCGGATCGGCATCATGCTTGTCGATCTTGTTGATCGCCACGATGATCGGAACGCCGGCCGCCTTGGCATGGCTGATCGATTCGATGGTCTGCGGCATGACGCTGTCGTCGGCCGCCACCACCAGGATGGCGATGTCGGTCGCCTGAGCGCCGCGGGCGCGCATCGCCGTGAAGGCGGCGTGACCGGGCGTGTCGATGAAGGTGATCTTCTGACCGTTCTTCTCGACCTGGTAGGCGCCGATATGCTGGGTGATGCCGCCGGCTTCGCCGGAGACGACATTGGCATTGCGGATGGCGTCGAGCAGCGAGGTCTTGCCGTGGTCGACATGGCCCATGATGGTCACGACAGGCGGCCGCGACACCAGGTCCTCGGCATTGTCGGCAATGTTGAACAGGCCTTCCTCGATGTCGGACTCGGCGACCCGGCGGACCGTGTGGCCGAATTCTGTGGCGACCAGCTCGGCCGTGTCGGCGTCGATGATGTCGCCCGGCTTCAGGATCTGGCCCTGCTTCATGAAGTACTTGACCACATCGACAGCGCGCTCGGACATGCGCTGCGCCAGTTCCTGGATGGTGATGGTTTCAGGCAGGATCACTTCGCGCATAACCTTCTCGCGCGGCTCATTATGCATCGCGCGCTTGAATTTTTCCTGGCGGCGACGCATCGACGACAGCGAGCGGGCGCGCGCGTCCTCGTCGGAAAGAGCCGTGTTGAGGGTCAGCTTGCCGCGACGACGGTCTTCCTCGGCCTTGGTCGGCTTGGCCGGGCGCGCCACTTCGGGCGTAACCGGACGGCGTACCGGGGCACCGGCGGCGGTGCGCTTCGGCTTGACCTCTTCCTCATCGTCCGACGCCACAAGCTCGGCAGCCTGCGGCGCGCGGCGGCGCGCTTCTTCCTCGGCGCGGCGGCGGGACTCGGCCTCGGTCTGCAGGCGGGCTTCTTCCTCGGCCTGACGGCGCGCGGATTCCTCGCGCTCGCGCTTGCGGCGTTCCTCATCCTCGTTGCGGCGCTTGGCCTCTTCGATGGCGCGTTGGCGGTCCTCGACGTCGCGAACCTTGGAGCCTTCGAGCGCCCTGCGGCGCGCTTCCATTTCATTGCGCGACAGTTCGTTCAGCACCATGCCGCCGCGTTCGGCCGGGGGCGGCGGAGGCGGCGCCTTGGGCGCTTCCTGCACGACGGGGGCTGCCACTACCGCGGGCTTGGGCGTAAATACGGGTGCAGCCACCGGCTCCGGCTTGTCGCCGGGCATGGAGAATTTGCGCTTCTTGATCTCGACCTGGACCTGCTTGGTGCGGCCATGCGAGAAATTCTGTCGCACGACGCTCTGCTCGGTACCGGGGCGCTTCAGCGTCAAGGTCTTCTTCGGTGTAACACTCAACGTCTTATCGTCGCCCGATTTCGTATCGCTCATTCCATATCCTCTGCAGCATCATCTTCGTCAGCAACGGCCGCAAGCATTGCCAGATCGTCGGGGGTTCCGCCCCGATATCGGTCGAGCGCAACCATGCGCCTCTCAACCGCCTTGCCCGCGTCTCCCGCGAGAACGGCAGCATGTATCACATTTGTACCCCCCAATGCCAAGCTCAACTCGGCCTCGGAGAAAAGTTTGTAGGCAAGGACTGCCGGCCCGCCGAGGTGGACAGTTGCCCGCCGCGCCTGACTGATCTTGCGCACGCCATCGTCGGATGCCTCGGTCGCGTGGAGCACGAAAAGCGCCAACCCCGAGCGCACCGCGCTCTCGACCTTGGTTGCGCCGAGTGCGATCGAGCCAGCCTTGCGGGCAAGGCCGAGCATACCCAAAGCGGATCGTGCAAGCAGTCCGTCGACCATGCCGCCGAGATCGGGCGGCACGACGACCTGCGCCTTGAAGGCGCGGGCAAACAGGTTCTTCGCCGCCGCCTTGTCGATATGTAGGCGGTCGGCGCTCACCCAACAACCACGGCCGGGCAGATTTCTCTTTAGGTCAGGAACGACGGCCGAATCCGGGCCGACGACGAAACGGATCAGCTCATCCGGCTCGGCTTGCTTGCGCGTGACGATGCAGGTGCGATCGTTCATCTCGTCCTGGGGCGGGTTGTGTGCGATGCGGTTTCACCTCACGCACCAACGGCTTCGTCAGCCGGGACCTGTTCGGCTGCAAGCTCGTCTTCGGTGATCCAGCCGGCCTTGAGGCGGGCTGCCAGAACCATCTGCTCGGCGTCGGCGCGCGACACGCCGTGATTGGCGAGCACACCCGGGAATACCTTGGTCTCGCCGTCCTTGCGTTCCTTCCAGCCGGTCAGGTCGTCGGCGGCATAGCCGGCGAAATCCTCGATCGTCTTCACGCCATCCTCGCCGAGCGTCACCATCATGGCGGTGGTGACGCCAGGGATCTCGCGCAGTTCGTCGGTGACGCCCAGCGCCTTGCGCTTGTCGTCATGCTCGGCTTCGATCTTCTCCAGATATTCGCGGGCGCGGGTCTGGATTTCCGAAGCGGTGTCTTCGTCGAAACCGTCGATCGAGGCGATCTCGCCCGAATCGACATAGGCAACTTCCTCGACGCTGGTGAAGCCTTCGGAGGCCAAAACCTGGCCGACCATCTCGTCGACATCGAGGGCTTCCATGAACAGCGACGAGCGTTCGACGAATTCCTTCTGGCGGCGCTCGGACTCCTCGGCCTCGGTCAGGATGTCGATGTCCCAGCCGGTGAGCTGCGAGGCAAGACGCACGTTCTGGCCGCGACGGCCGATGGCCAGCGACAGCTGGTCGTCGGGAACCACCACTTCGATGCGCTCGGCATCCTCGTCGAGCACGACCTTGGCGACTTCCGCCGGCTGCAGCGCGTTGACGATGAAGGAGGCGGCCGAAGGCGACCACGGAATGATGTCGATCTTTTCGCCCTGCAATTCGCCGACCACGGCCTGGACGCGGCTGCCGCGCATACCGACGCAGGCGCCGACCGGATCGATCGACGAGTCACGCGAAATGACGGCGATCTTGGCGCGCGAGCCTGGGTCGCGGGCGACCGACTTGATCTCGATGATGCCGTCATAGATTTCCGGCACTTCCATGGTGAAGAGCTTGGCCATGAACTGCGGATGGGTGCGCGACAGGAATATCTGCGGGCCGCGCTGTTCGCGGCGCACGTCGTAGACATAGGCGCGGACGCGGTCGCCGTACTTGTAGTTTTCACGCGGGATCAGCTCGTCGCGGCGGATAATGGCCTCGCCACGGCCGAGATCGACGATGACGTTGCCATATTCGACGCGCTTGACGGTGCCGTTGACGATCTCGCCGATGCGGTCCTTGTATTCGTCATACTGGCGGTCGCGCTCGGCCTCGCGCACTTTCTGCACGATGACCTGCTTGGCCGACTGGGCGGCGATGCGGCCGAAATCCATTGGCGGCAGCTGTTCGGCGATGAAGTCGCCAAGCTGGGCGTCCGGATTGCGCTCGCGGGCCGAGGAAATGGCGATCTGGGTGGCGTAGTCGTCGACCTTCTCGACCACTTCCATCAGCCGCTGCAGCTTCATCTCGCCGGTGTTGGCGTTGATGTCGGCGCGGATGTTGGTTTCCTGGCCGTAGCGCGAGCGCGCGGCCTTCTGGATCGCATCAGCCATGGCGGCAATGACGATCGACTTGTCGATCGACTTTTCACGCGCCACCGCGTCGGCGATCTGCAGCAGTTCAAGTCTGTTGGCGCTTACAACCATCTTATTTCTCCCGAGCTTGTTGCCGAGCTTTTAGGCCCGGCCGCTCATCATAGTTCCTGTTCGATTTCGTCTTCCGCGCCGCCTTCAGCACCTTCGGGTGCATCATCAGCTTCGCCGCGGCGTTTCTTGGCTTCCTTGCGTTCCCGGTTGTCCTTCGAAAGGGCATCGCGAATAAGGTCGTCGGTGAGGATCAGCCGCACATCGGCGATCGCGTCATAAGGAATGCGAACCGTCGGCTCTTCGCCGTAGGCGGCCTTGTCGCGCTCGAGCAGCATGTCGTCTTCGCCGGCTTCGGCGATCTTGCCCTTGAAGCGCTTGCGGTCGGCGACCGGCACCGAGGTTTCCATCTTCACAAGATGGCCGGTCCAGGTGACGAAATCCGACTTGCGTACCAGCGGCCGGTCGATGCCCGGCGACGACACTTCGAGATGATAGGCCTTTTCGATCGGGTCATCGACGTCGAGCGCCGGCGACACAGCGCGGCTGACCTCTTCGCAATCCTCGACGGTCATGGTGCCGTCTTCGCGTTCGGCCATGATCTGCAGCGTCAGGCCGTTCTGGCCCGACAGATGCACCCGCACGAGACGGAAGCCAATGCCTCGCAACACCGGCTGAACGATCAGCGCGATGCGCGCATCGATACCGCTTTCGCGGATGATGCGGTCGTCGGCTTCGCTTGCCGTTGCAGTCATGCGGTTCCTGTCGTTCTCTGGATCAGGATGATCGTCGTCCCGAACCATCTCTTTGCTGATGGCTGACCGGCAGGTAATAAAAAAGAGCGGGACCGGGTGGACCCACTCTTCGTCATACCGACCAAGAATTTGAGGCTGATATAAACGATCCCGGCCGGTGTTTCAAGTCTGTTGACGGGCCGGGCAGAGTGCAGCCGGGGACGGCTGGCAGGATTGCGCGCGGCGCATGCCGGCTATGCGGTAACGGCCCTGTGATCCCGGATTTCACATCCCTATCTATGTTGCACTGCACAAATCAAAGATGAGCGCGCGGTGGCGCGCGAAAGGTCAAGACAATGAGCAACCGTACCGTGTTTTCCGCCATAGGCGACGCCTTTGCCCTGTTCGGCAGCGCCGTTGCCGCCTCGCGGGCCGTCGAAGCCGGCCGCAAGCCGCGCGCCAACGATCTGCGCCGGCTCGGCATGGACCCGACCGCTTTCGGCAAGATCGGCCGTTTCTGAACCAGACCGGCTGTCGATGCGGGACACTTTCCCGCATCGAACTATTTTCTGATGAAGGTGAGATAGGCCGGCCGTCGGCCCTCGCGAATGGCTTTTGCCTCGTAGCGTGTGCCCGGCCAGCCTTCATAGGGCCGATGCCAGTCGGCCCCATCTTGCACCTGCCAGAGGAGCGCGCCATGCGCCCGACAGTGCAACAAGGTCCAGTTCACATAGGTGTCGATGTCGGATGCGAAGCGGAATTTTCCGCCCGGCTTCAGCACGCGCGCGAACCGATCGAGGTTGAGCGGGCTGACAAAGCGCCGCTTCCAATGCTTTTTCTTCGGCCAGGGATCGGGGTAGAGCAGATCGATGCCGTCGAGCGACGCCTGCGGCAACCAATCGAGCAGGCGCGTGGCGTCGTCGTCATAAACGCGAAGATTGGCAAGCGGCTTTTCCCGCACCGCCATCATCAACTTGGCCATGCCGTTGACGAACGGCTCGACACCGATGAAGCCGGTCGCCGGTGCCTCCGTGGCACGGTGCAGCAGATGCTCACCGCCGCCGAAGCCGATTTCCAGCCGAACCGTTGAAACATCCGCTGAGAATAGCGCGCGCAATTCTGCCGGTGCCTGGACGGAGAGGTCGAGGCCATACGCTCCAAGACCGCTTTCCAGCGCCGCGGCCTGCTGCGGGCGAATGGTCTTGCCGTGCCGGCGGCCGAAGAACCCTTCGGTCGCGCGGCTCCGCCTGTCCTGTGGATCCATGGCCTGGTCGCGCGCCGCGCTTAGATTGAGATGAGATTTGGCTGAAATCTCATTCTCAATCTAATCCTTTGTTGGAGCATGATCTTTTCCAAAAAACCGGTACCACTTTTTGGAATCATGCCTAAGCAGCGATCGCGTCCTTGAGCGCCTTGGCCAGATCGGTCTTTTCCCAGGAGAAGGACCCGTCTCGGCCGGCCTTGCGGCCGAAATGGCCGTAGGACGAGGTCTTTGCGTAGATCGGCTTGTTGAGGTCGAGATGCCTGCGGATGCCGGATGGCGACAAATCCATCACCGTGCGCAGCGCTTCCTCGAGCTTGGCCTCGTCGACCTTGCCGGTGCCGTGCAGGTCGACATAGACCGACAGCGGCTGGGCAACGCCGATGGCGTAGGACAGCTGGATGGTGCAGCGGTCGGCGAGCTTGGCCGCCACTACATTTTTGGCGAGATAGCGCGCCGCATAGGCGGCGGAGCGGTCGACCTTGGTGGTGTCCTTGCCGGAGAAGGCGCCGCCGCCGTGCGGGGCAGCACCACCGTAGGTGTCGACGATGATCTTGCGGCCGGTCAGGCCGGCGTCGCCGTCCGGTCCACCGATGACGAACTTGCCCGTCGGGTTGATGTACCACATGCAATCGTCGGCGATCTTGAGGTCGCCGAGCGCCTCACGGATGTAAGGCTCAACGACCTTGCGGACCTTCTTGGAATCCCAGGTCGCGTCGAGATGCTGCGTCGACAGCACGATCTGCGTCGCTTCGGCGGCTTTGCCATCGACATAGCGAACGGTGACCTGGCTCTTGGCGTCGGGTCCGAGCTTGCCGGCTTCGCCGTTGTTTTCGTGACGGGCAGCGGCGAGCAGTTCGAGAATCTTGTGGCTGTAATAGATCGGCGCCGGCATCAGGTCCGGGGTCTCGCGGCAGGCATAGCCGAACATGATGCCCTGGTCGCCGGCACCCTCTTCGCCCTGGCGGTCGGCGGCGTTGTCGACTCCCTGGCCGATGTCGGGCGACTGGCCGTGCAGCAGAACCTCGATCTTTGCCGTCTTCCAGTGGAAGCCGGCCTGCTCGTAGCCGATTTCGCGGATCGCCTTGCGGGCGACCGACTTGAACTTGGCCGGGTTGACGACCGAATGCCCGGCGGCGTCCTTGAGGATGTTGCCGGCTTTGTCCCGCTTCAGCAGAGTATCGGGAACCCTTACTTCGCCGGCGATGACGACGCGGTTGGTGGTTGCGAGCGTCTCGCAGGCGACGCGGACTTTCCACGGGTCCATGCCGGTCTTCTTGGCCTCGCGATAGACCAGATCGACGATCTCGTCCGAGATGCGGTCACAGACTTTATCGGGATGACCCTCGGCCACGGATTCCGAGGTGAAGAAGTAGTTCTGCCGCGTCACGGGTGTCCCCTCTTGAAAAAACGATCGGCAGGGCTGCCGATTTTGGCGCGCCACGTGTTAACGGTGCCGGGCGCCGCTCGTCAAGCGGTGCCGCGGTTCTGGCATGAGTGCCGCAGCAATATATCTTGTACCACCGGCGGCTTGGCGCCGCCGGCAGTCGAGCCTCTGGGCTACTCGGGCCCGGGGGATTACTGGGGCCAATGGGTCAATCGACCCACCGAATCACTCGGCATCTTCGGCAGAAAGGGACTTCACAAGGTCGATAATCCGGCGGCGCACCTTCACATCCGCGATCTTGACGAACGCGCGGTTGAGCTGAAGCCCTTCCGGACTGCCGCAGAATTCGACGGCGAAAGCCATCGAAGTGTCCTCGGCAAATCCTCTATTACCCACCGGCTCCTGCCCTGGCGCATCCTCGAAAAAGAAGGCGACAGGCACGCTGAGTATCGAGGCTATTGCCTGCAGACGGCTGGCGCCGACGCGGTTCGTTCCTTTTTCATATTTTTGGATCTGCTGAAACGTAATACCGAGATTTTCACCAAGCTTTTCCTGGCTCATTCCAAGCATATTGCGCCGAAGGCGGACGCGACTTCCGACATGGATGTCGATCGGATTCGGTTTCTTCTTGTTTTCTTCTGTCATTTTTTCCTCGCCGAATTTTTCCGGCCTTTTCTATTTTTCTCGCCCAAACGAAGCCGGAGCCAACTGCCCCAACAGAAACACCAACCGACTTCGAGAAAATTAGGCGGTAACAGTATGAGTTTCTAATGTGTCGACTGTCAATTCACCCGTAGCCGTTGCCTTACGTTCAAGCTGAGGGCGATTGCGGCAAACACCAACATGATCAGCATTCCGTTAATGCGCCGCCCCGCGGCGGAGATGAAGGCTTGGCCGGAGATCGGCACCCGCACGTCGATGGCGCCACGTGCATCGACCGCCAATGCGTCGACGATGCGTCCCCGCGTATCGACAACGGCGGAAATGCCGTTGTTGGCGGCGCGCAACAGCGGCAATCCGTTTTCCACCGCGCGAATCTGAGCCTGCCTGAAATGCTGGTACGGCCCAGGCGTGTCGCCGAACCATGCGTCGTTGGTGACGTTCACAATAAGCTGGGATGACGTTGCGTCAACAGCCACAAGATCAGGAAAGATCACCTCGTAGCAAATAAACGGCAAGGCGCTGATGCCGCCGGGCAAAGCGATCGGATGGCGCTCGTTGCCGGCGGCGAAATTCATCGGCCCGGCGACGAGCTGTCCGATGCCGAAGCGGCTGAGCAGACCGGAAAACGGCAGATACTCGCCGAACGGGACCAGATGGACCTTGTCGACGGCATCAGCGATTTCGCCCTTGTCATCGATCGCCACCACCGAATTGTAGTAGCGGCTGTCGGCATCCGCCCCGGATCCGCGCTCCTCGCGCACGACGCCGGCAATCAGCATCTGACCAGGCTGCAGCATGTCGCCGACCGCGGTCAGCGCGTCCGGACGCTCGGTGAACAGGAAGGGTACCGAGGTCTCCGGCCACAGGATCAACTGCGGTTTGTTATGGCCGGGATCGGGCGCTGCGGCCGACAGGCCCATCATCGTGGCGAAGATGCGGTCGCGCACCGAGGCGTCCCATTTTTCGCTGAGGTCGACATCCGGTTGCACGATACGGACATCGAGAGTGCGGGTTGTCGGCTTGTCGGGGGTCGCGAGCCTGAAATAGCCGAAGCCAGCATGGGCGGCGACGAGAATGGCAAGCAGGACCACACCGAGACGGACATGCCGGCGTGCTGCAAGCAAGGCCGGCATGGCGAAGACAAAGACCGCCAGCGCGTTCATGCCGACCATGCCGGTCACCGACACGCTTTGCATCAACAGCGGCACGGGCATCGCCGCATAGCCGACGGCATTCCAGGGAAAGCCGGTGAACAGGAAGCCGCGCAGCCATTCCGTCAGGCCAAAAGCAAAGGCAAGGGCGGCAACGCGGCCAATATCGTTGGTCCATAACAGCCGCGCGACGACGGCGGCGAAGCCGTAGAAAAATGCCAGCGCCAAAGGAATGCCGACGACCGCGAAGGGTAAGGCCCAGGCGAAACTGTCGGCCTCGACCAGAAGCGCCTCGCCGATCCACCACAGGCCGGCGAGGAAATAGCCGAAACCGAACCACCAGCCGATGGCAAAAGTCGGCCGCAGGCGCCTGAGCCAGCCGTCGGAAGCCTCGCCGGTGGCGCCGTCGAGCAGCCAGACCAGCAGTGGAAACGAGACGAAACAGACGGCGAAGAAATCGTAAGGCGCCTGGGCGAGCACCGCCAGCGCCCCGGCAAGAAACGCCACCAGCGCGCGTCGCCAGCCCCAAAGCAGAATTATCCGGCCGGCAAGGCGCTCCATACAGACTTCCCAAGTCGCGCGAATCAGGAGCCAAGATTTATCAGATTTATTGAAACGCGAACCGGCCGATCGCTGCGCTATCGGTGCCATCCCTCGATGGTGAGCCCGCTCAGGTGCTCGGCCTCCTCGCGCGGCACGGTGCGCACGGTCTGGGTGAAGGTCCAGACATGGCCTTCGGGGTCGCGCGCCCGATACTGCCGTTCGCCGTAGAAATGGGCGGCAGGCTCCTCGACGATTTGGGCTCCAGCCGCCATTGCCCGCTCACAATGCACGTCCAGGCCGTCTTTCAGATGCACACAGACCGACTGAGTGTTCTTGCCGCCGACGCTTACCGGACTGGCAATATGATCGGCCCATTCGGAATCGACGATGATGTAGCCGTCGCCAAAGCGCATTTCGGCATGGACCAGCCGTCCGTCGGCGTCGCTGACCACCATGCTCGGCTCGAAGCCGAAGGCCGTTTCGAGCCATTTCAATGCGGCTCGCGGGTCCTTGTAGAACACACCCGAGCCAAAGGTTGAGTGCTTGAAGGGATCGTCGATCGTCATCGGCCGGGCAACGTTCTGTCCTAGGCCTGCTCGGTGCGGGGGGCGGTCACGCGGCGGCGACGCTCGCCCTTCTGGTTCTGGACGATGCGCACCCGCTTGACGCGGCGCGGATCGGCGTCGAGCACGTGGAATTCGAAGCCGGGGATGGCTTGCACAACCTCACCACGCGCGGGCACGCGGCCCAGCGTGTTGAAGATCATGCCGCCGATCGTGTCGACATACTCGCCATGCTCGCCGGCGGTAAAGTCCTCGCCGATCATCTTGGCGACCTCGTCGATCTCGGCCTTGCCGTCGACGACGAATACGCCCTCGCCGGTCTGGGTGATCAGCGGCTCGTCCTCGTCATGCTCGTCCTCGATATCGCCGACGACCATCTCGACGATGTCTTCCAGCGAGGCGAGACCATCGGTGCCGCCATATTCGTCGATGACCAGCGCCATCTGGGTTCGCGTCGTCTGCATATGGCCCATCAGGTCGGAGGCAAGCATCGAGGGCGGCACGAAAAGCACCGGGCGGATCAGATTGAGGTCGCCGATGGTGCGGCCGAGATCGACCTGGGCGAGGTCGAGAAGCGTCGTTGCCGGCGTCTTCCTGGATGTTCTGCCCTTCTTGACCCGGGCGACCTTGGTGATGTGGGCCAGCACGTCGCGGATGTGAACCATGCCGCGCGGATCGTCGAGCGTCTCGGAATAGACCGGCATGCGGGAATGGCCGGACTGCTCGAACAGACCGAGCAGATCGCCCAACGTCGTGGTGATCTCGACGGCCTCAATATCGGCGCGCGGCACCATGACGTCCTCGACGCGTACCTCGCGCAGGCGCAATATGTTGTTGAGCATGGCGCGTTCGCCAGGCGAGAAAGACCCGGCATCGCTGGTCGTTTCGGCAAGCGCGCCGGCGATTTCCTCGCGCAGGCTGGTGCCGTTCCGCTGCCTGAAAAGGCCCAAGACGCGGTCGAACAGGGACGGACCGGCAGGCGATGGCTCGCTGGCAATGCTACCAGAAGCAGGGCTGCCGGAACTGGGACTCGGACTCGATCCCTCTTCCGTCGTATCGGAAGGCTTTGTCGCACTGCCAGCCTCGGGGCGGGCGGCAGTTTCTGGTTTGTCGTTCATCGTCGTCCGGTCAATTGGTCTTTTGTCATTACGTGTAGGGATCGGGAATGGCAAGCCTTGCGAGCGCCGAGCGCTCGATGGCTTCCATCTCCTCGGCCTCTGCATCGGTCTCGTGATCGTAGCCCAGCAAATGCAGCAGGCCGTGGACGACGAGATGGGTGATATGGTTCTCGAAGGGCTTGTCTTCCAGGGCGGCTTCGCGCGCCACCGTCTCGGCGGCCAGCACGATGTCACCCAGCATGGGCGGCAGCTTGCCACCCCTGGGGAACGGAAAAGCCGGGAAAGACAAGACGTTGGTCGCCTTGTCCTTGCCGCGCCAGCCGGCATTGAGGGTACGGATATGGGCATCGTTGGAAAAGACGATGCTGAGTTCGGAAGGACCGGCAGCAGCGGTTTCGGCAAAGGCAGCCGACACGGCGCGATCGACCAGACGCGTCAGCGCCGCCTCATCGGGCCAGTCGCCGGCCTCGACCGACATATCGATCTCGACGGGAACCGAACTGTCCCCGCCGCCAGGTCTTATGTCTTCAGGCATGAGCCCGCATCGTCACATCAGCTCTCGGCGCCGAGGCCGCGTGCCAGCTTGGCGTCGCGGTCATAGGCCCTGACGATTTCGGCCACCAGCGGGTGGCGCACAACGTCGACATCGTTGAAGCGCACGGTTACCGCGCCGGCCACGCCGTCAAGGACACGCAAGGCTTCGACGAGGCCCGACTTGGTGCTTGGAGGCAGATCGATCTGCGTCGGATCGCCGGTGACGATCATGCGCGAATTCTCGCCGAGGCGGGTCAAAAACATCTTCATCTGCATCGGCGTGGTGTTCTGCGCCTCGTCGAGGATGACGGCGGCATGCGCCAGCGTGCGGCCGCGCATGAAGGCCAGCGGCGCGATTTCGATGACCTCGGCAGCGATAGCACGTTCGACCTTGTCGGCCGGCATCATGTCGTAGAGCGCGTCATAGAGGGGCCGCAGGTACGGATCGACCTTTTCCTTCATATCGCCGGGCAGAAAACCCAGCCGCTCGCCGGCCTCGACCGCTGGGCGTGACAGGATGATGCGCTCGACCATGCCGCGTTCGAGCAGCATCGCCGCATGCGCCACCGCCAGATAGGTCTTGCCGGTGCCGGCGGGGCCAATGCCGAAGACAAGTTCCGAACGCTCCAGCGCCCGCATATAGGCGTCCTGGTTGAGCGAACGGGCATAGATCGTCTTCTTGCGGGTGGAGATCTGGGCGGCCGAAACCTTGCCCTTGCGTTCCAGCGTCGGCAGCGTCAGCTGGTCGTCGGCGGCAATCGCCATGCGCACGGCGCCATCGACGTCGGACTGGCCAATATCGGTGCCCTTCTGGAGAATGCCGTAGAGATTGTCGAGCGCGCGGCGCGCCTGCTCGGCCGCCGAGGCCGAGCCCTTGATGGTGAGCTGGTTGCCGCGCGAGCGGATGTCGACGCCGAGCTTCTGCTCGAGCCGGGCCAGGTTCTCGTCGAACTGGCCGTACAGGGCGCTGGCAAGCTTGTTGTTGTCGAAAGTCAGAACGATGTGCGCCATGTCAGAGGCCCCGGACGTCTGGTTCTGGGGCAGAGTCTTCACTTCAGCAGCGCTCAACCGTCTCTCCTCATCTGCCGAGGCCATCAAGCCAACTCGGCGAACAGGCTATTGTAGCCCGTCTTCGTGATTCGCACCCGGATAATGTCACCGATTTCGCCGGCCTTTTCATCAACAATAACCGGCTGCAGCCAGGGCGAGCGGCCGACCTTCTGGCCGGCCTGACGGCCGGGCTTCTCGATCAGCGTGTCGATGGTGCTGCCGACCAGGCCCAGGCCGAAATCCTGCTGCTGCTTGAGCAACAATGCCTGCAGCTGTTGCAAACGTTCATCCTTGACCGCTTCCGGCACGTGATCGGGCATATCGGCGCCCGGCGTGCCGGGACGCGGCGAATATTTGAACGAGAAGGCCGAGGCGTAGTTCACCTGGCGCACCAGACCCATCGTCGCCTCGAAATCCGCCTCGGTTTCGCCGGGGAAGCCGACGATGAAGTCACCGGACAGCGCGATGTCGCCGCGCGCAGCGCGGATGCGCTCGAGCAGCGCCAGATAGTCCTTGGCCGTGTGCCTGCGGTTCATCGCCTTGAGGATGCGGTCTGACCCGGATTGCACCGGCAGGTGCAGATAAGGCATCAAAGCCGGGAGATCGCGATGGGCAGCGATCAATTCGTCGTCCATGTCGCGCGGATGGCTGGTGGTGTAGCGCAGCCGCGCCAGGCCAGGAATTTCGGCCAGCCGGAACAGCAGGCGACCAAGCCCCCATTCCATGCCATCCTCACCCTTGCCGTGCCATGCATTGACGTTCTGCCCCAGCAGCGTCACCTCGCGCACACCGGCATCGGCCAGCCGCTCGGCTTCGGCGACGATCTGCGCCACCGGCCGCGACACTTCCGAGCCCCTGGTATAGGGCACGACGCAGAAGGTGCAGAATTTGTCGCAGCCTTCCTGCACCGTGAGGAAGGCGGTGACGCCGCGCTTGATCATTTCGGCACGCTTCGGCTGCGGCAGATGCTCGAACTTGTCCTCGATGGCGTATTCGGTCTCGACGATCTTCTCGCCGCCGCGCACCCGGGCCAGCACATCGGGCAGCCGGTGATAGGTCTGCGGGCCGATGACCAGATCGACAGCAGGCGAACGGCGGATGATTTCCGCGCCTTCGGCCTGCGCAACGCAACCGGCGACGCCGATCAGCATTTCGCGCCCAACTGCTGCGCGTTCAGCCTTCATGTCGCGGATGCGGCCGAGCTCGGAATAGACCTTTTCCGCCGCCTTCTCCCTGATATGGCAGGTGTTGAGCAGCACCAGATCGGCGTCGGCGATGACATCGGTCGCGGTGTAGCCGTCGGCGGCCAGCGCATCGGTCATGCGCTGTGAGTCATAGACATTCATCTGGCAGCCATAGGTCTTGACGAAGACCTTTTTGGCCGGGGCGGATGCCGCAGCCGCGTTTTGCGCGACGCTGTCGGGGTCGTTCCGCTCTATCGTGTTCAAATCCATCCGGCGGCTTCTAACGCCTTTCCGTGACAAAAAACAGACGATTCTCGGGCATCGTCTCGTAGGCGCTCGGCCTGCGCTAGCGGCTCGGTCGGGGATCGGCGAGCGCGGCCTGCATCATGGCGCGCACCTGGCTTTCCATCATCCTCGACGTCTCCTTGCGGTTCGAGCCCTTGGAAAAGGCGATGGGCTCGCCGAAATGCACCTCGACGTCAATGGCGCCTTCGGCCATCAGCACCTTGAGATGCGGCATCAGGTCCTGATCGCCGATCCAGGCAGCGAGCGGCCGGTGCCGGCGGCCGAGAGGCACGCCGTGCACCCGCGTGTAGGCAATCGCCAGCGGCTGGATGAAGACCTGCTCGGCCGCGCCTTCCGAAATCGCCATCGAGGCGGCGCCGAACAAGGTGCTCTTGAACGGCAGGATGGTGTTGCCGTCGCCGGTAGAGCCCTCGGCAAACAGCACCATGGCGTCGCCCTTGGCCATGCGGCTGGCGATCTCGCTGGCCTGGTCGCCAGCTGTCCGCTTGCGTTCGCGTTCGATGAAGACCGTACGCTGCAGTTTCGACAGCCAGCCGATCAGCGGCCATCCCTCCATGTCCGCCCGGGCGATGAAGGTGACATCGGCAAAAGAGCCGAGCACCATGATGTCGGTCCAGGAGATATGGTTCGAGGCGACCAGCAGCGGGCGCTGACTGGACAGTGCGCCTTTGACATGGATGCGCAGGCCGAGCGTCCGGACGATGAGGCTGTGCCAGACCTTCAGAATGACCGTCTCGCGCCAGATTCCGGTCTTCATCGACAGCAGCTGCAAAGGCACAAGGACCAGCGAACCGACGACAACGAGGCTCAGCGCCAGGAAAATCCTGATTTTTCCGATCATGCAGCTTGGCCCTGCCCCAAAACTTTGGCTAGCGAAGATCGCGGCGCATGACAAGCGCGCCGGTAGGACCATGTTCGGTCGAGCGGTAATAATTGGCGCGGTGGCCGACCTGGCGGAAGCCGAGCCGCCGGTAAAGGGCGATGGCAGCGACATTGGTCTCGTCGACCTCAAGGAACAGCGCCTCGGCGCGCTGCGCATGCAATTCGCGCAGTACCGCGTCCATCAACTGCCAGCCGAGCCCCTGGCGGCGATGCGAGCGCGCCACCGCCACGGTCAGAATTTCGCCCTCGCCGGCTGCAAGCCTGGCCAGCACGAAGCCGACCGGCGGCTTGGCGCCCTGGCCGATTTCGCGCGCGGCATAGCCGAACACGGTTTCCTGTTGGAGCAACGCGGCGAATTCGCCATCGGTCCAGGGCCGGACGAAATCCTCGCGATGCAGCACCGACGCTGCCGGGCTGTCGGCGATGGTCAGCGGCTCGAGCGCATAGTCCCTGCGGCGCGGCTGGAGGAAAGGGATGCGCATCACTTTTCCTGCCTCGACAGGATGAACCCGGCCTGCGGCTTGGCATCGGCGCCGCGCAGATAGAGTGGCTTCGGCTTGTCGCCCTCACCTTTTGCAGCGGCGAGCCGGGCGTAGACGGCAATGTCGGCGGTGGCAGCCGTCGGGCCGATATCGAAATCGCGACCGGCCGCGGCTGCGATCTGCACGGCGGCCGTGCCGGCAAGCACCGGACGATTGTCCGCCGCCATTCCCGCGGCTTGGGCAAGTGTGGTCACAGCCGGACCATAGCGCAAAATCGCTTCCGCATCGTAAAACGCGGCATGGATCTCCTCGCGGCCTGCATCGAGAGCGGCCAGGATCGGGCGGCCCGGAAATGCCGCCCTCGCCTCGGCCGCCAGCGCCTCCAGTGTCGTTACCCCGATCGCCGGGATCTTCAGCGCCAGCGCCAGGCCGCGCGCCGCCGAGACGCCCACCCGCAGGCCGGTGAAGGAACCCGGACCGATGGAGACCGCAACGGCGCCAAGGCCGGCATAATCGGTGCCGTCCGCTTTCAACGCTTCGTCAATGACGGCCATCAGGTGTTCGGCGTGGCCTTTGCCGAGATCGAGTACCGAGCGGCCGAGCTCTCTGCCGCCCGATGCGTCATAGACGCAAGCGGCGCAGAGATTGGCGGCACAGTCGATGGCGAGCAGTTTCATGGGCGACCGGTTCGAAAAACAGTCTCCCTCTGCCCGCCACGGCGCGCCGCCGCAAGAGCCAGCGCGTAAATTGTTAAGCGGCTTCGCTCGGTGCAGGCCGGACGACTTACGCCGCCGGCGCGATGCGCAGCATGTGGTTGTCCCAGACATAGTCGGGCTCGGAGCGCGTCGCGCCGCTGCCTTCGATGATTTCGCCGGCACCCGTGGTTGCCATGAAGCCCGGGCCGTCGGGCGCCAGGCCGCAGACCTCGACCAGCGCCTTGGTGGCGACGATCTTGCCGCTGGCGGCGTCGATCACGGCCAGCGAATTGCCTTCCGGCGAAGACACCGCGACCGTGCCGGCAATCGGGTTGGCGGCGACCGAGCCGATGTAGTTCCGGAAGCCGGATAGCACGTCCTGCGGCATGTCGAGCAGCTGCAGCCCCTTGCCGCGCGTGGCGCGGCCGATTAGCAGCGGGCGATCGGTGCCTGGCCCGCGATACTGGCAGCCGAACCAGACGGTGCCTGTGGGGTCGGCATCCATGTGGCGAATCGACAGCTGGTGCAGAGCCGGCGGCAGTTCGTGCTTTTCGATGAGATCGCCGGTTGTGCGATCGACCAGTACATAGGACGGCTTCATCGTCGCGATGTTGAGTTCGGCGCGGCCATAGTCGGGATGGGTCTCGATGCCGCCATTGGCGATGGCGATCGTCCGGCCGTCTCCGAGCAGCAAGAGCTCGTGCGGCCCCATGCCATAGGTCGGAAACTCGCCGATGCGGCTGAACTTGGCCCGTGCGTCGTAGATCCCGACGACGCCGGCGGCATTGTCGAAATTGTTTTCGGTGACGTAAAGCAGCGCGCCGTCGGTGGAAAACACACCGTGGCCGAAGAAATGCCGACCGGTGATGCTGGCGATGGTCAGCGGCGGCTCGCGGCCGGCATGGTCGAAGACCACGGCGAAGGTGCCGGGTTGCCGGGCGAAGACCACGGAGCGCTTCGAGACCGGATCGAAGGTGACGTCGTGGCCACGGTCGGGCAGGTCGATCGCATGCAATACTTTTCCGGCTTCCGACAACACAGCGGCGCCAAAGCTGCCGTCGCGCTTGACGAAGGCGGTGGCAAAGACGGCATCGGCGGCAAGCGTGTCCGCCCAGGCCCGCGGCGCCATTGACGCGACGAAGCCGGCGCCGGCAGCTCTGAGAAAATCGCGGCGGTCCATCAGCGGCGTGCGTGTCGCAACCATTGGTCAGTCCCCGTCCAGTGACGAAAAGCCGGCGGTCAGGCCGAACTCGGCGGTTAGCCGGGTGCCGATCAAGCCCGACAGGCTGGAGGTGATCAGCGCGAAATGTTCGAGTTTTCCGCGCTCCGCGGGATCGGCGAGCGTCTTGTCGATCCGACCCTGGATGGATTTGGCAGTGGCAACGCCATTGATGAGCTGGATATGGATGGATTCCGCCATCCATCTGCTATCCTCGGGCAGCGCGTCGCCGAGCTTCGAGGCCTGGAACAGCGCATCAATGCCGGAGAGGTTGCCGGCTAATGAAAGGCCGGTGTTTTGCGAGCGCCAGTAGATCGCTTGCCTCGGCTTGTCACCCTGCGGTTTGGCGCCGAGAAAACCTTTGAGGCGCACGTCGCGCACCATTTCGAGTTCATTGATGAACACGCCGACCAATTCGGTCACCGCTTCAGTGCCGTCGCGGTAAAGCGCATTGTCGGGTCCGGGATTGGCCCACAGGCCTGCAAAACCGTCCGGTTTTTTCCAGGCGGCGTCGACATCGGCCGCCATGGTCTCGATATTCTTGGCGATCGCCGCGCCATAGGCGCAGCGATAGGGCTCGTCCTTGCCGACGAGCGTCTCGGCGCCGTCGCCGTAAAGCACGAACTCAAGCGCCCCTAATCCCTGCATCGCGACACTCTTGCCCGCCAGCTGCGCCGGATCGGTGGCGGTCGGATCCTTGCCGGCCAGCGCCGCCTGCACCTGCTTCAGGCCGATGCTCTTTCGGTCCGGCCAGTAGAGCATGCGCTCCAGCCGGTTGTTCTCCTTGATTGGCCCGAAGCCGATGATTTCAGCCGACGACCAGGCTGCGACCGTGGCCGAGAATCCGGCATGCGCGGCATCGAGGTTACCCTGCGACGGCGCCTGGCAGAGCGCGTCCATGGCCTTCGCCAAGGTGCCGGCATGGCCATGCAGGCTGGCATAGGCGGGGCGGACAAAGCCGTCGATCGCTCTTTGGATCACGTCGGAGGCTTTCACCGAGGCCGATGCCGGGGACGCACCGAACAGAGCCAATGGGAGGAGTAGAACAGGCAAAACCCGCTTGAGCATCAGAATGACTCCAGGAATTTGATGAGAGCATCGCGGTCGGCCGTATTGGCGGCGGCGAAGCGATCGCGCGCTTTCTGCCCCTCGCCACCATGCCACAGGATCGCTTCGGCAAGCGTGCGCGCACGCCCGTCATGCAGGAAGAAAGCGTTGCCGTTGACGGTCTTTGTCAGGCCGATGCCCCATAGCGGCGGGGTGCGCCATTCACTGCCCGTGGCATCGCCCACCGCCTGGCCGTCGGCAAGGCCAGGCCCCATGTCGTGCAGCAGAAAGTCGGAATAGGGCCAGATCAGTTGGAACGCCTGCGCCTTGTTCCCGCGCATGGTGACGAATTTCGGCGTATGACAGGCAATGCAGCCCATCTCGTAGAACAGCTTCTTGCCGGCGAGCACGGCGGGTGCGCCGACATCGCGCCGCGCCGGCACCGCAAGGTTCTGCGAATAGAAGGTGACGAGGTCCATCACCGGTGGTGGCGCCTCGACCGGGCCGAGCCGCTTCTGCACGCCATTGGGCATGGCCAAACAGGCCTCTTCGGCTGCGGTGCAATCGCCCCAGTGACTGGGCTCTTCCGGCGTCGAAATGCCGATGTCGCCGGCAAAGGCGTCCGCCGCCTGCTGGCGGATCGACGCGGTCTGGGCCTTCCAACCGAAGCGGCCAAGCGTCAGTTGCCCACTGCTGAGGTCACGCACCATGTTGGGCATGCCGGAAATGCCGTCGCGGTCGTCGGGATCGGCATGGGCAAGGAGGTCGGCCGGCGCGATCTGCTCGATCAGGCCAAGGCCGATCATTGGCGGCGTCAGGCGCGGCGACAGCGTGGTGCGCGGGTCAAGCGGGCCGTAGCCAAGCCCGTCGACCGAATAGCTCGGCTTGCGCAGCCAAACCAGGCTGCCGTCGCCGAGCGTGACCTTTTCCTCGCGATAGTCGACATACATGCGGCCTTCGCCCTTGAGGCCGGGCACCGCCAGTCCCTGCAACTGCGCGCCGTAGACCGGATCGGGGAAGTTCAGCACCTTGTGCGCGGCGATCTCGGTCTTTTCCTCGGCCGTGCTCGCATCGCGCGCTAGCCGCAGGAACATCGACGTGGTGCGGCTGTCGGCGGCCGGCGGGCGGCCGCGGCCATCCTTCAAATGGCAATTCTGGCAGGCGCGCTCGTTGAACAGGGGTCCGAGACCGTCCGAGGCCTGGGTCGAGGATGGCGACGACACCCAGTTCTTGCGGAAAAGCGCATTGCCGAGCTTGAAATTGCCCTGTTCCTCGAAGGTAATGTTTTCAGAGGGTTGCGAGAAGGCGTCGCGGTCGACCTGCTTGCGCGACGTGCCGGCGCCGCCTTGCATCGTTTCGAAGGATTCGGGCTTGGAGAAATCCTGGGTTGGCCTGGTAACTGCAAGGACGCGGGCCTGGTCCTTCGGCGTCAGGTCGGTGCGGCTCGTGGCGAGGCCGACCGGTTCCGACGATCCGGCCAGGGCCGGGGCCAAAATTGCCGCCAGGGTTACAACCGAAAGCCCGCGAAAGGCCTGATATCGCGGGTTTTTGAGGAGCAGCGGGCCGGCGGCCCGCCGCAAGCGGCGCAGAATATCTATGGGGCGCCGCATTCCTGCATGGTCCTATTCCGCCTCGTCCGCCGATGCGGCGTTGAGCTGGCCGTATTTTTCCTCGCCGATCGAGGCAAGGAGGTCGAGCTGCGTCTCGAGGAAGTCGATGTGACCTTCCTCATCCGCCAGCAATTCCTCGAACAGCTTCATCGTCACGTAGTCGCCGGCTTCGTTGCAGATCTCGCGCGAACGCTTGTAGGCGGTGCGTGCGTCATATTCGCCGGCGAGATCGGATTCGAGCACTTCCTTGACGTTCTGGCCGATGCGCAACGGCGCCACGGACTGCAAATTGGGATGCCCTTCGAGGAAGATGATACGGGCCACCAGCCGGTCGGCATGGTGCATCTCCTCGATCGATTCGGCGCGTTCCTTCTTTGCCAGCTTGGCATATCCCCAATCTTCGAGCAGGCGGAAATGCACCCAGTATTGATTGACGGCGCCAAGCTCCAGGAACAGAGCCTCGTTAAGCCGCTCGATGATCTGCGGTTCGCCTTTCATGGATTCTGCTCCCATATTGGACGCGCAGGCCTCTGACGCGATCCAGGTGTGAAACGATGTCCACGCCGCTCGCCTCCGAACGGGTGTGGTAATTTTCGGTGACCCGAATGATCGTTTCGACCACATTTGGGAAGCAGCCGCAACAGCGACCGCGCTTTTGCATCGTGTGATAGACCTTCGCCGGCACGATCAGTTGCCAGGGGTCCTGATCCAGCAGATCGACGATCGTCTGCTCAATCTCCTTTTCGGTGATGATGTTGCAATGGCAGATCAGCATGGATTGGCTCTGGCTGACGGCGCCCCTCCGCGCCGTTTGGCTTGGTTGGGGTGCTACTTGAACACCTTGTCCGGTGCGTCGAGGCTGTCGGACCCCTCGAAGGCTATGTTGTTCAGCTTCAGCGCGCCGACGGCGCGTTCGATCGACTTGGTCTGGTCGACCAGCGCGTCGATTGCCGCCTGCACGGTAGCATTGCCTTCGGTGTTGCCCTCGGCGATCTGCTGGTCGTAGGCCTCGCCGGCCACTTCCCGCGCCTTGATCGCCTCCATCTTGGCGACCGAGACATCGAGCTTGTCGGACAGTTCCTTGTCGATCGCCGGATCGGCCGCCTTGACCATATCGTGCACCGACGGGCCTGAAACGACGGTGCCGTCGATGCGCGTGTAGCTGGCGAGATAGGCGGCGCGGATGCCGATGGCGTCATAGAGATGCGAGTTGTAGGTATTATCCGAGAAGCAGTCGTGCTCCTCTTCGGGATCGTGCAGCAGCAGGCCGAGTTTCATGCGCTCCCCGGCCAGTTCGCCGTAGGACAGCGAGCCGATGCCGGTGAAGATCACCGAGATAGCGGTGTTCGGCTGGCCATCGACGAGGTTCTTGCGGGCGGCGCCGTCTTCCTTCCAGTTGCCGACCATCTCCTGCAGGTCGGAGACCAGAAGATCGCTGGCCGACTTCAGATACTCGGCCCGGCGATCGCAATTGCCGCCGGTGCAGTTCTTGAGGTCGTAGTCGGTGTACGGACGCTCGCCGGCGCCCGGGCCGGTGCCGTGCAAATCCTGGCCCCAGAGCAGGAATTCGATGGCGTGATAACCGGTGGCGACATTGGCCTCGATGCCGCCGGCCTCCTGCAGCGTGCCGGCGAGGAACTCCGGCGAAAGCTTCGAGGCGTCGACCTTCTTGCCGTCGATCTCGATGTCCTTGTTAGCGATGACATTGGCGGTGTAGAGCGCGTTGGCGTCGGACTCGGTGCCGTAGCTCTTGGCGACGTAGTCGATCAGGCCTTCGTCGAGCGGCCAGGAGTTCACCTTGCCTTCCCAGTCGTCGACGATCTTGTTGCCGAAGCGGTAGACCTCGGTCTGCTGGTAGGGCACGCGCGACGCCTTCCAGGCATCGCGGGCGGCATTCAGCGTGTCCGCCGACGGGTTGGCAAGCAGCGCGTCGACAGCCTTGTCGAGCGCCTGCGCCGTGGTCAGCGAATCCTCGTACTTGGCCAGCGCGATGTCGGAATAGGTCTTGATGACCGCCTTGGCATCGATCTCCGCCGCCTTGGCCGGCAGGATGAAAACCGCCGCCGTCAACATAGCCGTGGCACCGATCGCAGCCAGTCTGCCGCCATATCGCGCTGTCATCATCAGTCTCCAGTTCAAAGGGGATTCGGTAAAAGGCGCGCGTGCCAAACGGTGCCGGGACATAGGCATGCCGTAGGACACCACAGATGCCGCGCCGCTCTGCGGCTCACGGGAGAAAGACACCAAATGCCTCCAATCGAACGGGTTCAAGGCCCAAACATCAAAGGGATGCGCTGACGCGCGAGCCTCCATAAAACGATGGCGAGGCCGGAAGTCAACTGGTGAACCCTAGAAAATTCAATTGAAACAACAGTTTAGAATTATTCTAAACTAGCACTATCAACTTTAAATCGTAGCCAGCAGCCAAGGTGAGAGACGCCGCGATTGACAAGCGACGTTCCGGGTGCGACCCGGACCGGGGCTCTTGCGACGGCGGCAGACAATCGCCATCTGGCGGAACGGCTCACAATCAAAGCATGATGTCGTCCGAAAACCGCTTCACACTTTTCGGCATCATGCTCCAGATTTGAAACAGGAATTCGGGTTGCGATGAAGAACGGGGTCGTCATTGTCGGTGCGGGTCATGCGGGCGTGCAAGCGGCCGCCAGCCTGCGCGAGGAAGGCTATGACGGGCCTGTCATACTGATCGGCGACGAAACCGATCTGCCCTATCACAAGCCGCCGCTGTCGAAGACCTTCATCAAGGACGCCGATGCCAAGCCGCAACCCTTGCGCGGCGAGGCCTTTTACACCGGCAGCGCCATCGACTTCAGGCCGGGCGTCCGAATCGACAGCATCGATACGGCAGGCCGCAAGCTGGACATAGCGGGCGGCGGCGTGCTGCCGTTCGACCGGCTCATCCTGGCCACCGGTTCGCGGCCGCGGCTTCTGCCGCTGCCGGGCGCCGACCTCTCGGGCGTGCTGTCGCTGCGCTCGATCGCCGATGCGCGGCTGATCCGCGCGCTCAGCGCCCAAAGCGAAGACGTGGTCATCCTCGGCGGCGGCTTCATCGGGCTGGAGATCGCGGCAACGCTGAGGGCCGCCGGCCGCAACGTCACCCTGGTCGAGGCTGTCGACCGGCTGCTTGGCCGCGCCGTGGCGCCGGTGGTGGCGAGCCATGTCCGCCAACGGCTGGAGGCGATCGGCGTGCGTATCCTCACCGGCACCACCATTGCCAGGCTGGAAGGGGAAAACCGCCATGTCTGCGCTGCCATCACCTCCACCGGCGAAAGGCTGCCCGCGCGCATGGTCATCGTCGGCATCGGCGCCGTGCCGAATGTCGAACTTGCGCAGGCTGCCGGACTGACTGTCGCCAATGGCATCCGCGTCGACCAACAGATGCGCACCTCAGTGCCTGATATTCTGGCCATCGGCGACGCCGCTTCCTACCGCCACTGGTCGACCGGCGGCGACGTGCGGCTGGAATCGGTGCAGAACGCCACCGACCAGGCGCGGCTTGCCGCACGCACGATCACCGGCCATACGGACGCCTATGCGGCGGTGCCGTGGTTCTGGTCTGACATCGGCGACATGAAACTGCAGATGGTCGGGCTGACCTCGGGCGGCGACAGCCATGTCGTGCTGGGCGACCTCGCTGAGAACAAGTTCTCGATCTACCACTATGCTGGAAGCCGGCTGCTCGGCATCGAATCCGTCAACAGGCCGGGCGACCATATGCTGGGCCGCAAGATGCTCGGGGCCGGGTTTTCGCCGATGGCGCAGACGATTGCTGAGGGACCTGACGGGCTGAAGGCTGCACTGGCAGCGTTCCAGCAGGATGAGCCGGCACGGGCTGCGGGCTAGACGCACTTACCCTCCCCCTTGTGGGGAGGGTCGCTGCGAAGCAGCGGGGTTGGGGTCGGCGCGAGGCCCCCCACCCGGACCTGCGGTCCGACCTC
This sequence comes from Mesorhizobium sp. M0030, assembly GCF_040323695.1. NCBI lineage: Bacteria > Pseudomonadati > Pseudomonadota > Alphaproteobacteria > Hyphomicrobiales > Phyllobacteriaceae > Mesorhizobium > Mesorhizobium sp. M0030. Next base: position 185,108 of record NZ_JAMYVE010000001.1, read on the forward strand.
CCCACAAGGGGAGGTAGGGTTTTGCGCTAGGCAGCGCAGACTTCGCGGATCGAGCTTTCCAGAATGTCGAGCGCCTCGTTCATGACATTGTCCTGGATGGTGATCGGAGCCAGGAAACGGATGACGTTGCCGTAGACGCCGCAGGTCAGCAGGATCAGCCCCTTGTCGAGCGCCTTCAGCCGGATCGCATTGGCGATCTCGGCCGACGGCAGGCCCCTCTTGACGTCGTTGAGCTCGACCGCGTTCATGAAGCCGAGACCCCTGATGTCGACAATCTCGGGCACATCGTCGCGGATCGACTGCAGCCGCTGTTTCAGCCGGGCGCCCAGCGTATTGGCGCGGTCGCACAGCTTTTCGTCCTCGATTACGTCGAGCACGGCGTGTGCTGCGGCGACACCGATCGGGCTGCCGCCATAGGTGCCGCCGAGCCCGCCAGGACCGGGCGCATCCATGATCTCGGCGCGGCCGGTGACCGCCGCCAGCGGGAAGCCGCCGGCCAGGCTTTTCGCCATGGTGGTAATGTCGGCCGCGACCTCATGATGATCCATGGCGAACATCTTGCCGGTGCGGGCAAAGCCGGTCTGCACCTCATCGGCGATCAGCAGCATGCCGTGCTGGTCGCAGAGCTTGCGCAGCGCCGTCAGGAATTCGCGCGGCGCGTCGTAGAAGCCGCCCTCGCCCTGGACCGGCTCGATGATGATGGCGGCAACGCGAGCCGGATCGACATCGGCCTTGAACAGTTTGTCGAGTGCGACCAGCGAATCGGCTGTAGACACGCCGTGCAGCGGCACCGGAAACGGCGCGTGGTAGACGTCGCCCGGCATGGCGCCGAAGCCGACCTTGTAGGGCACGACCTTGCCGGTCAGCGCCATGCCCATGAAGGTGCGGCCGTGGAAGCCGCCGGCAAAGGCGATGACGGCTTGGCGGCCAGTGGCGTTGCGGGCGATCTTGATGGCGTTCTCGACCGCTTCAGCACCCGTAGTGACGAAGATGGTCTTCTTCTCGAACTTGCCGGGCAGCATGCCGTTCAGCCGTTCGGCCAGCCTGACATAGCTCTCATAGGGCACGACCTGGTGGCAGGTATGGGTGAAGCGGTCGAGCTGTGCCTTGACCGCCTCGATCACCCTGGGATGGCGGTGGCCGGTGTTGACGACGGCGATACCGGAGGAGAAATCGATGTATCGGCGGCCTTCTACATCCCAGATCTCCGAATTCTCGGCGCGGTCGGCATAGATCTGCGTCGTCATGCCGACGCCGCGCGAGATCGACTGGTTCTTGCGCTCGGAAATGGCTGCGTTCTTCATTTCGTCCCTCATCGGGCCGACGCCCGTTCTCGTTAGATGAATGCCAAGCCTCTTCTGACCTTATTTCACGTTTTCCTCAAGTTGGCACCGCCGCCGGGCGATTGGGCCTGTCGTCGATGCGGGCCACTTCGACAGACCGGTCTTAACCAGCCGACCGATACACGTACGGGGCAGTCCGTGACAGCTCACCCGTCACCGGGAACGGCGAAGCGATCCCGCTCGCCGCGGTGGCGAACTTCCGCTACGACCTCGAACAGCCGACGGTGTGGCGGCGCAACCGCATCCCGATGATCACCGTTCGCGCAGGCCTCGTTGGCGACGTGCTGCCGGCCACCGTCGTCAACGAATTGAAGCCGTCGGTCGACGCCTTCATCGCCAAACTGCCGCCCGGCTATTCCGTTGCAACCGCCGGCTCGGTCGAGGAAAGCGCCAAAAGCCAGGGACCGATCGCAGCGGTGGTGCCGCTGATGCTGTTCGTGATGGCGACCATCCTGATGATCCAGTTGCAAAGTTTTCAGCGCCTGTTCCTGGTCGTGGCGGTGGCGCCGCTCGGCCTGATCGGCGTGGTCGCGGCCCTGGTGCCGAGCGGCGCACCGCTCGGCTTCGTCGCCATTCTGGGCGTCCTGGCGCTGATCGGCATCCTGATCCGCAACTCAGGTGATCCTGATCGTGCAGATCGAGGATCTGGTGGCCGAGGGCCAAGACCGCTGGGAAGCCGTGATCGAAGCGACCGAGCACCGCATGCGGCCGATCGCGCTGACGGCCGCGGCCGCCAGCCTAGCGCTGATCCCGATCGCGCGCGAAGTGTTCTGGGGCCCGATGGCCTACGCCATGATGGGCGGCATCATCGCCGGCACGGCGATCACGCTGCTGTTCCTGCCGGCGCTTTATGTGACGTGGTTCAGGATCAAGGAGCCTAAGCAGGGGGACGAACCATCTGTTCCGGAGAACGGCGAACTGGCGCAAGACCCCGCTTAAGGCTTTGCCGGATCATTCGTTATCGTTAGAGGGTTCGGGGCGCGATTTCGCTCGCTGCCATGGCGATGATTTTGACGTCCGCCAAGCATGCCAGCCTTTTGGCAAGTCGGCCAATGCCAGGATGCTTTCATCCTGCTGCACCACCTCTTGCAGGCCAACGAGCATTATCTCGCGTTCATCCCAATCTCGAGAGTCGCTGCTATAGAATTGCCAACTGCCCCCTTCATCGTTGTAGTTCTCGTCATCGTCAGCTTCATGCACAACGTATGCGATCCAGTCGCCCCGTTTGAATATGCTCTTGTCCGATAGCACCGCGACATTGGGCGGATCTGCAAACTTCCATTCTTCCATGGAATTCCCCAAGCGATTATTCTGCGGAAGAAACTAGTTCACGCCGTCCGAACAAACCCCTCGCTCGCCCTAAGCAAATTGCGTGTGTAATCCTTCTCCACGCGGTGCCCGATCAGCTGGCCCGCCGTCAGGTTCTCCACCGCTTCGCCGTTCTGCATCACCATCAGGCGCTCGCACATATGGGTGATGATGGCGAGGTCGTGGCTGACCATCAGGAAGGTCAGCTTGCGCCGACGGCGAACCTCTTCCAGCAGGTTGAGCACTTCCGCCTGCACCGAAGCGTCGAGCGCCGAGGTTGGTTCGTCGAGCAGCAGGATCGACGGTTCGAGGATGAGCGCCCGCGCGATCGCCACGCGCTGACGCTGACCGCCGGAGAGCTGGTGCGCGTAGCGGAAACGGAAACCGTTGCCTAATCCGACCTCGTCGAGGGCGCGCTGGATGCGTTGCTCGCCATCGGCAAAGCCGTGAATGGCGAGCGGCTCCTGTAGCAGGCGGTCGACGGTCTGACGCGGGTGCAGCGAACCATAGGGGTCCTGGAAGACCATCTGCACTTCGCGATAAAAAGCCTTGTCGCGGCGCGCTCCCAGCGTCTTGCCATTGACCGTGATAGTACCGGATGCGACAGGCACCAGGCCGGCAATGGCTTTGAGCAGCGTCGACTTGCCGGAACCGCTCTCGCCGACCAGGCCGAAGGATTCGCCGGACTTCACCTCGAGGTTCGCCCCTTTCAGCGCGCGAAAACGGTCGAACACCACCTCCAGCCCTTCAATCGAAATGGCTGGCGTCATGCCGCCCACTCCGGCTTGCGGTCGAGCACCGGCAGCGGGTGGCGTTCGTAACCGATCCTGGGCATGCAGTTGAGCAGGCCGCGCGTGTAGGGATGCTGGGCGTCGCGCAGCTCCGACGCCTTGAGCTGCTCGACCACCTTGCCGGCATACATGACGATGACGCGGTCGCAGAAGGAGGCGACCAGCCGCAGATCGTGCGAGATGAAGATCAGACCCATGCCGCGCTCACTGACCAAGCGGTCGAGGATGCCGAGCACATCGAGCTGAACGGTGACGTCGAGCGCCGAGGTCGGCTCGTCGGCGATCATCAGTTCCGGTCCGGCGATCAGCATCATTGCGATCATGGCGCGCTGGCCCATCCCGCCGGACACCTCGTGCGGATGCAGGTCGAAGACACGCGAGGGATCGCGGATCTGCACAGCTTCCAGCATGGCCAGCGCCCGCTCGCGCGCTTCGGCCTTGGAGACCTTTTCATGCGTGCGCAGCGTCTCGACGATCTGGCGGCCGATGCTCATCACCGGGTCGAGCGAATATTTCGGATCCTGCAGGATCATGGCGATGCGTTTGCCGCGCAGCGCCCGGCGCTGGCGGGCGGGTATGTCCAAAAGATCGATGCCGTCCAAGGCGAGCTTCTTGGCCGAAACCAGAGCCTGCGGCGGCGTCAGCCCCATGATGGCGCGGCCGGTCTGCGACTTGCCGGAGCCGCTTTCGCCGACAATGCCCAGCCGCTCTCGGCCGAGCGAGAAGGTGACGCCGCGCACCGCCTGGATGAGGCCGGTCCGAGTCGGGAAGGTGACGCGCAGGTCGTCGACATCGAGAAGTGCACCGCTCATTGGTCACCACTCATTGGTCGCCACTCCGGGGATCGAGCGCATCGCGCAGGCCGTCGCCCAGCAGGTTGAAGCCGAGACTGACGATCAGGATGGCGAAGCCGGGCGCGCCGGCCACCCACCATTGGTCGAGCACGAAGCGACGGCCGGACGCGATCATGGTGCCCCATTCCGGCAGCGGCGGCTGCGCGCCGAGGCCAAGGAAACCGAGGCCGGCGGCGGTGAGGATGATGCCGGCCATGTCGAGCGTCACCCGGATGATGAGCGAAGAGATGCATAGCGGCATGATGTGGCGCAGCACGATGCGGAACGGAGAGGCGCCCATCAATTGCACCGCCTTGATGTAATCCGAATTGCGCACGGTCATCGTCTCGGCCCGCGCAATTCGGGCGTAAGGCGGCCACGAGGTGATGGCGATGGCCAGCACCGCGTTTTCGATGCCGGGGCCAAGGGCCGCGACAAAGGCCAGCGCCAGGATCAGCTTGGGAAAGGCGAGGAAGATGTCGGTAATGCGCATCAGAATGGCATCGGTCCAGCCGCCGGCATAGCCGGCGACGGTGCCGACCAAAAGGCCGATGGGGGCTGCGATGACGGCGACAAGAATGACGACGTAGAGCGTCCAGCGCGAGCCGAAAAGAATGCGCGAATAGATATCGCGGCCGAGATCGTCGGTGCCGAACCAATGCGCCGCACTCGGCGCCAAAAGCCGCGCGTTCTTGAGATCGCCGATGGTCGGCGAATAGGGCGCCAGCACATCGGCAAAGGCGGCGACCAGCAGCAGCGCGATGATGATGAGCAGGCCGAGAAACGCCAGCCGGTTGGCGGAAAAGCGCCGCCAGGCGACATAGGCGCGGCCGAGCCTTGCCTGCATGCGCGAGGCCGGCCGATCGCTGAGCAGCCAATCGCGGCGCGTTTGGATTGCTTCGGCGCTCATCCTGTCTTCGTCCTCGGATCGAGCACCTTGTAGAGAACATCGGACAGGAGATTGATGCCGATGAACACCGAACCGATGACGATGGTGCCGCCGAGCACGGCGTTCATGTCGGCGTTCTGCAGCGAATTGGTGATGTAGAGGCCGATGCCGGGCCAGGAGAACACCGTCTCGGTCAGCACCGAACCTTCGAGCAGCCCGGCATAGGACAGCGCGATCACCGTGACCATCGGCACCGCGGCGTTGCGCAGCGCATGGCCCCAGATGATTCGCGTTTCAGACAGGCCCTTGGCGCGCGCGGCGACGATGTATTCCTGCGACAGCTCGTTCAGCATGAAGGAGCGCGTCATTCGGCTGATATAGGCGAGCGAGAAATAGCCCAGCAGCCCTGCCGGCAGGATGATGTGGCGGTAAGCGTCGTAGAAGACATCCCACTGGCCCTGCAGCGCGGCGTCGAGCAGGTAGAAGCCGGTGATCGGTGTGAATGTGTACTCGTAGACGATGTCGAGGCGGCCGGGAAAAGCTACCCATTGGAGCTTGGCGTAGAACAGGACAAGCCCCAGAAGCCCGATCCAGAAGATAGGCACGGAATAGCCAATCAGGCCGACAATGCGAACGATCTGGTCGATGAGACTGCCGCGTTTTACCGCTGCCAGCACGCCGAGCGGCACGCCAATCAACGAGCCTATCAGAGTGCCCAGCGTCGCCAGTTCGATCGTTGCCGGAAAGGCGCGGCGGATGTCGGTCATCACCGGATTGGTGGTCAGCACCGAGGTGCCGAAATCACCGTTCAGCGCATGCTTGAGATAGATATAGAATTGCTCGATCAACGGAAGATCGAGCCCCATCTCGCGGCGGGTGCGCTCGACGACATTGGCCGGTGCGCGGTCGCCGAGCACCGCCAGCACCGGATCGATCGGGATGACGCGGCCGATGAAAAAGGTCACCGCGAGCAGGCCGAGATAGGTGGTGACGGCGATGACCAGGAAGCGGCCGATCGCCAACAAGATAGCGACGGCGCGGGCGCTTCCCTGCCCCGCCGTCGCCTGGTTTTCAATCGCGCTCATCAGGGCGCGTCCGCCGGCGCTATTCCTTGGAGACCGGGCCGACGAAGTTGGTGTCGAAGCTCGGACCGAGCGCAAAGCCTTTCAGGTTTTTGCGCAGGCCTGCCACTTCCAATTGCTGGTGGATGATGACGAAGGGGCTGGTGTCGAGGATCGTCTTTTCAAGGCTCTTGTACATATCGGCGCGCTTGCCGGCATCCTTCTCCAGCAAGGCTGCTTCGGTCTGCTTTGTCAGGTCCGGGATGTCCCAGGCATTGCGCCAGGCCAGCGTCTTGGTCTTGCCTTCATCCGAATTGTCCGGGTTTGAGGCAAAGGTCTGGGCGTTGGAGTTCGGATCGAAATAGTCCTGGCCCCACTGGCCGATATAGATGTCATGATTGCGGGCGCGGTATTTGGTCAGCGTCTGCTTGCCGTCGCCGGGGATAATTTCCAGCTTGATGCCGGCTTGGCCAAGCGTCTGCTGGATCGATTCCGCCATGCCGGTGGTCGGCTGTCCCGTGCGTACGTCCATGGTTACGCTGAAGCCGTCGGCCAGGCCGGCCTTGGTCAGCAGTTCCTTGGCCTTGGCGACGTCGAACTTGAACGGATTTTCGTCCAGTTCGCCCAGAACGCCCTTGGGCAGGAAGGTCTGGTGAATCTCGCCAATGCCCTTGAGGATGGTCGTGCTCAGCGCATCGTAGTCGACCAGATATTTGAACGCCTGGCGAACCTCGGGCTTGGCGAGGTTCGGATTCTTCTGGTTGAGGCTGATATAATAGACCGTGCCCTTCGGCGCGCTGGTCGTGGTGAGATCGGCATTCTTGGCGATGGCGTCGAGATCGTTCGGCTCGAGGTTGCGAGCAACGTCGATGTCGCCTGCTTCGAGCGCCAGGCGCTGTGCCGAGCTTTCCTTCATGTTGCGGTAGATGACGCGGGCGAGCTTGGCCTTCTCGCCATTGTAATTGTCGTTGCGCTCGAGCACGACGACCTCATTGGCCCGCCATTCGCGCAGCTTGTAGGCGCCGGAGCCGGCATAACCGGTCTTCAGGAAGGCGTTGCCGAAATCGTTGTCCCATTTGTAGTCGGCACTTGGCGTCACCGCGGCGACATGTTCCTTGACCAGCTTTGCGTCGACGACCGAAGCGACCGTTGCCGACAGGCAGTTTAACACGAAGCTCGGCGCATAGGCCTTGTCGACGGTGAACTGGAAGGTGGTGTCGTCGACGGCCTTGGCCTTGTCGGCAACATTGTCGCCGCTGATGCCGAACTGGTTGATGATGAATGCCGGCGGCTTGTCCAGCTTGATGGCGCGCTCGAAGGAATAGGCGACATCGGCCGCGGTCAGTGGATTGCCCGAAGCGAACTTTAGGCCGGGCTTGAGCTTGAACGTATAGACCAGGCCGTCGTCGGAAACGGTCCAGCTCTCGGCAAGGTCGCCCTTGACCTTGGAGGTGTCGCTGAGGTCGAGGCGGACCAGCAGATCATAGGTGTTGCCGGTGACCTCTGCGGTCGACAGTTCGAACGCCTCGCCCGGATCCATGGAGATGATGTCGTCGATGGCAAAACCTTCGACCAGCGTGTCGGCGGGGGTCACGGCAAAGGCCGGCGCGACGCCAATGAGCAGAGCGGACATGGCAGCACCTGCGAGCCAGACGCGCGAACGTAGAGCAAACTTTTCCATCATCATGATGATTGTTCCCTGTTTTGTTGATTGTTGACCCCGAGTTCCCGGCTCAGGGCTGCAGTAATCTTTTTCGCGGCCGGAGGACGACCGTTAGACCCCATACCGTGTTGATTTTTTTCCAGTTGGTCAACACCCTATCCGGCAGCCCTCCAACCGGCAACGGGCATTTTTGCGAGCCGGCATACTGGACCGGAATATGCTGTGCGCGTCGAAGCATGGGCGAGCCAATTGCAGCCGCCGATGGGGAAAAATCTGCTCTTTTCGGTGTTACTTGATGGCAGCAACCAGATCGGCGTCGGGGAAGCAGGTGGCGGGGCGGCCGTTCTTTTCCTGCCAGGAGCCGATCGAGCGGCGGGTCTTGAAGCCGGGCAGGCCGTCGGCGCTGCCGACATCGTAGCCCTTGGCCTCCAGCGCCCGTTGCAGCGCGGCGATGTCGGAACGATGCAGGCCGCCGACCGCACCCCAGCTGCCGACGAAATCAGCATCGCCATGGGCGATGCGGTCAGCGCCATGGCCGATGAACAGGGCGTAGAGGTCGCTGGTGTTGTATTGCTTCAGCACGTAGAAATTTGTCGTGGCGATGAAGGCCGGACCGCTGCGTCCGGCCGGCATCAAAAGGAACCCTTCCGCCTTCGGTTCGTTGGCCGGAAAGGCTTTGCCGCCGACGCGGCTGATTCCCATCGCCGCCCAGGCTGAGATCTTCTTGCCCTGGTCGGGACCTTCGAGCGAGCAGGAAACGCTTTCCGGAACCGTCACCTCGAAACCCCAGCCACGCCCCTTCACCCAGCCATAGTGGACGAGATAGTTGGCGATCGAGGCCAGCACGTCCGGCGTCGAATTCCAGATGTCCGGGTGCCCATCACCGTCGTAGTCGACGGCGTGCTTCAGGAACGAGGTCGGCATGAATTGCGGCTGGCCGAGCGCGCCGGCCCAGGACGATTTCATGGCGCCGACCGGCGCCAACCCATGCTCGACGATCTCGAGCGCCGCCAGTACCTCGGTGCGGAAGAAGTCCTTCTTGGTCGACATGAACGCCTTGGTGCCGAGAACCTCGAAGGCGTCGTAGGGCATTTTCGCCGCGCCGAAGCCGGTCTCGCGGCCCCAGATCGCCAACAGTATCTCGCCCGGGACACCGTAGCGCTTTTCGATCGCAGCCAGCGTCTTGGCGTTGGCCGCCTCGCGCGTGCGCCCACCTGACGTGACGGCGCGCACCGTCTTTTCGGCGAAATAGGCGCCGGGCGAACCGAACTCGGCCTGATGCTGTTTTTGCGGAGTTTTGGGTTTCTCGCCGGGCAGGACGAGGTCGGGCAATTTGAGGTTCGGCTTCACGCCGTCGAAAGCGGCGTCGAAGGTGGATTTGGAGATGCCTTTGGTCTGGGCTTCCGGCCAGAGATCGGTTTTCAGCCAGGCGCGGAACTGGTCGTCGATTTTGGCGGCGGAGGCGGGGGCTACAAAAAGCAGGGCAACGAGGGATGCGAGAAGCGCAACGAGCGCCAATCCAAAAGATCCGCGTTCTGTCGCGCCCCCCTCTGTCCTGCCGGACATCTCCCCCTCAAGGGGGGAGATTGGCTGTCGCTTCGGTTTTCGCCAACCACCAGCGTTGAAAGAAGAATGCCGCCCGAGAAGCTGCTGATCTCCCCCCTTGAGGGGGAGATGTCCGGCAGGACAGAGGGGGGTGTTTGGCGCAAACCTCGAAGAATGCGAAGCTTTCATGTCGCACATCCTGCCCGCCAATTGCGTCAAAACGCCGTCCGCGAGCGCAAGGCCGCCGCCAGCGTCCCCTCATCCAGATAGTCGAGTTCGCCGCCGACCGGCACGCCATGCGCAAGTCTGGTGACCTTGATCTCGAAACCCGAGAGCTGGTCGGTGAGATAATGCGCCGTCGTCTGGCCCTCGACCGTGGCGTTGACGGCGAGGATCACCTCCTTCACCTCGCCGCCGGCGACGCGGTCGACCAGCGAGCGGACATTGAGCTGGTCGGGGCCGATGCCGTCGAGCGGCGATAGCGTGCCGCCGAGCACGTGGTAGCGCACATTCATGGCCGCCGCCCGCTCCAGCGCCCAGAGGTCGGAGACATCCTCGACGACGATCAGCGTCGAGGCATCGCGGCGCGGATCGGTGCAGATCATGCAAGGGTCGGAGGTATCGACGTTGCCGCAGGTCGTGCAGATGCGCACCTTGTCGGCGGCTTCAGCCATGGCGGCGGCGAGCGGCGACAAAAGCTGCTCCTTCTTCTTGATGAGGTGCAGTGCCGCACGCCTGGCCGAACGCGGCCCTAGCCCCGGCACCTTGGCCAGGAGCTGGATCAGGCGTTCGATCTCGGGACCGGCGATTCGCTTCGACATCGCACTGATCTAGGATTTTTCCGCGCGCTTTGAAACATGCCGCATACGCACCGAGCCCGCCATGCTGCCATGGCGGGCTTGGAAACTGTTTTTGGCGTCAGTAAGCTGACGCTGGCCGGGTCTGGTCGATAATCATCGCGCCGATAGCGTCGGTATTCTCAGGCGTCGACTGGAAGCCCATCGACGCTTCCTGCGTTGCCGATGGAACCGAGGTGATGTGGCGGGCGTTCAGCGTGCCGCCGAAACGCGAGGCATCGGGCTCGGCCATCGGCTCCTGCATCGCCACCTCCGTCTGCTTGGCGGCGACGCGGGCGCTCTTGGCGGGCGCCGCGGAAGCCGTCACATAGGTCTGCTCGGCCGGGGCACGTGTCGCCTTGGCTGCGCGAACCGCCGCGGCCTGCTTGGCAGGATCTGGACGGACAATGGTCTTCACCACCGGCTCGGCGTAGGCAACCTGCACCGGCGCTTCAGGCACAGGCGCGCGCGGCTGCGCCGAGGCAACCATGGTCGTGGATTCATCCGGCAGCGGCTGCCAGTTGCGACCGCGCTTCTCGTAGAAGGCGTTGCCGCCGGCAACCATGGTGTAATGCATGTTCTTGTAGGGGAACCTCAGGCCGGCGGTGTGGAAGTACATCGTGTTTTTCAGCTTGGCCTTGCGCTCGCCCTTGAGCACCGCATCGGCGGCCTCCTCGACATCGGGCATCGCTTTCGAATTCATCGCCCGCGTCATCACGCCGGGCGCGAACTGGCCCGGTTCGCCAACCACTTGGCAAATGGTGCTGCCATGATTGCCGGAGCGCAGCCGGTTCATCACCACCGTGCCGACGGCGATCATGCCGTCACGGCTCGAGCGGTTGGACTCGAAGAACATCGCCCGCTCCAGACATTCCTTCTCCTTCGGCGTGTTGCGGTAGGCGCGCGTCGAAAGGAAGCTGGGCGTGATGGCGTCGGTCAGACTGGCGACCGACAGGCCGTGCGAAGACGTGGTCTGGCTGCAACCGGCCAGGAACATAGGGGAGAAGATGATGCCGAGCAGAAGCGGCGTCTTCCATCGCGTCGCGATCAACAAAAATGCCTCATTGTCCAGATGCCAGCCTGCCCCGAGATGTGGCAAGAATGAGACTCTTAAAGGCAAAAAGATGGCTAAAGGATTAGCTTTCGTGCAGCATAGGTAAAACTTTATAAATGCCCGGATATGTCCGCGTGAGCAAAGCCGGAGAAAGTCTTAACAACAGCCTCCGCAGCCGATTTCCCTTCATAATCAATTAACTGGTTGGAGCCGGCTCAGAACGGCAATTTCATTCCGGGCGGGATCGGCAAGCCTGCCGTCAGCGCCTTGGTCTTCTCCTGCATAATCTGCTCGACCTTATTTTTGGCGTCATTGTGAGCGGCCAGCAGCAGGTCTTCGAGAATCTCGACCTCGTCCTCCTTGAACAGCGACGGATCGATCTTCAGCGACTTCATTTCGAACTTGCCGGTCAGCGTGACATTGACCAGCCCGCCGCCCGCCTGCCCGCTTGCTTCAATCGTCGCGATCTCGTCCTGCATGGCCTGGAACTTGGCCTGCATTTCCTTCGCCTTGCCCATCAGGCCGAGAAGATCTTTCATGGTCGGGTCCTTTGCGGATTCGTGGCTATGGTCAGGTTTCGTCGTCGTCGGACGGCGGCTCGACCGGCGCTTCGGCCTTGTCGGTGTCGACTTCCGGCGCGTCGGGAATGCGCACGTCGATGATCTTGGCGCCGGGAAAGCGCGCCAGGATGGCGGCCACAGCCGGATCGCTTTTCGCGTCGGAGAAAGCAGTCTCGCGCCTGGTCGATTCCATCTCGGCCAGCGTTTGGCCGCCCTCTTCCTTCGACAATGACACCAGCCAGTTGCGGCCGGTCCAGGCGCGCAGCTTCGTCGTCAAGTCGTTGAGCAGCATCTTGGGCGCATCGGCGGTCAGGCCGACGTCGATACGGCCGGGCTCGATGCGCACCAGGCGAATACAGCTCTTGACCAGCACCTTAAAGGCGATGTCACGCTGCGCGTCGGCAAGAGCGACAATATCGGCCAGCGATTTCAGCGGCGGCGATTGCGGCTCGACGACCGGCTGCGGAGGCGCGACAAAGGCGACCGGGGGCGCGTCGACCAATCGCATGGTTTGCGCACCGGCTGGCCCGGACGGCATCCGGGTCTGCGCTACCGCGCTGGCGCCGCCGCCATTGCCGGCATTTACCGGCGCACCATTCGGGCGTGACGCACCACCGGACGCCGGAGCGCCGCTCTCCAGAGATTTCAGCGCCTCGTCCAGCGTCGGCAGGTCGGCGGCATGCGCCAGCCGGATCAGCACCATCTCGCCGGCGCTGACCGGTCGGTTGGACGACTGCACCTCGGGAATGCCTTTCAAGAGCATCTGCCAGGTTCGCGACAGAACCTTGACCGACAGCGTGCTGGCGAAGTCGGCGCCGCGGCGGCGCTCATCCTCGGACAGGGAAGCGTCGTCGGCAGCCGTCGGCACGAAGCGCAGCCGGGTGACGAGGTGGTTGAATTCGGCCAGATCGGTCAGCACGGCAGCCGGATCGGCGCCGGTGTCGTACTGGTTGCGGAATTCGGCAAGGGCGGCCGCCACATCGCCTTTCATGACATGTTCGAACAGGTCGACGATGCGGGCGCGGTCGGCGAGACCCAGCATGGCGCGCACCGCTTCGGCGCTGACGGCGCCGCCGCCATGGGCGATCGCCTGGTCGAGGATGGAGAGCGAATCGCGGGCCGAGCCTTCGGCGGCGCGCGCGATCATCGCCAGCGCGTCGTCGTCGACCGATATGCCTTCCTTGCCGGCAATCGAGGAGAGGTGCGCGACCAGTGCGCCAGCATCGATGCGTCTCAGGTCGAAACGCTGGCAGCGCGACAGCACGGTGATCGGCACTTTGCGGATTTCGGTGGTGGCAAAGATGAATTTGACGTGCGGCGGCGGCTCTTCCAGCGTCTTCAACAGGCCGTTGAAGGCCTGGGTGGAGAGCATGTGCACTTCGTCGATGATGTAGACTTTGTAGCGCGCCGACACCGGGGCATAGCGCACGCGCTCGATAATGTCCCTGATGTCGTCGATGCCGGTATGCGACGCGGCGTCCATCTCGATGACGTCGACATGGCGGCCTTCCATGATCGCCTGGCAGTGCTCGCCCAGGAGGGCGAGGTCGACCGAGGGATGGTCGACCGTCGGCGTCTTGTAGTTGAGCGCCCGCGCCAGGATGCGCGCCGTCGTGGTCTTACCGACGCCGCGCACGCCGGTCAGCATCCAGGCCTGGGCGATGCGGCCTGTGGAGAAAGCGTTGGTCAAAGTGCGGACCATCGGCTCCTGGCCGATCAGTTCGGAGAAATTCGACGGACGATATTTGCGCGCCAGCACGCGATAGGCGACGGCCTTTTGCTTCTCCAGGTTTTCGGGGTCCGAATTTCCGGCTTCGCTCATTCGCCCGTAAAGCTCCAAAAGGCCGCGTCTCAGCGTAGCCGATTCCTGCTAGATCGTTTCACCGTTTTCTGAAACGGCAAACCGCTCTACCCTTTGCTTTAACGCAATTCCGGACGGGAAACCGCTCACACTTTCCCTGGAATTGCTCCAATAGTCTCGCCCGCGCTGCAATGCGTCGTCAATGTCGCGAGAGGGGCCGATGAGGTGGGAGGCTGGAACAATGACCCGTTCCGGGCTCGTTAGGGCTGCTTCCTTCCGGACCTGACCCGGTTGGCGAGTGGATCGTCCACCACCAACCTCCCGCGTTCCATATCGGCAATTCAGCGATCAAATGCAAGGGTGCATTGAGAATCGGATGCCCGTGAACTCCGCCGCTCAATGAATCGCTTGCAGCCCCCGTGCAGCCGCTCTAGCGTGATGAGTTTGGGAATAATGCGAGAAGCGCAAGGGAAACGCCAATGCTACCGGGCCTCAAGGCCGGATTCACGCTCGACTCCAGGCTGGAGGCGGATAGCGAGCAGCTGATGTGGCTCGGCCTGTGCGAGCTCAGGGTGATGAACGATAGCCGCTGGCCATGGCTGGTCCTGGTGCCGCAGCGGCCGGGGGCCGAAGAAATCCACGACATGACGCCGCTCGACCAGGCGATGTTGACCTTCGAAACCAACATGGTGGCGCAGGCGCTGAAAAGAACCACGAGCTGCACCAAGATCAACACCGGCGCGCTCGGCAACATCGTTCGGCAATTGCATGTCCACGTCATCGCCCGCTCGGAAGGCGATCCGGGCTGGCCGGGGCCGGTGTGGGGGCACGGCATGCGCGAGCCCTATGAGCGTTCAGGCATCCGCCAGTTTGCGCAACAGATCAAGGCGGCGCTATAAGCCGCCTGTGTCCATCCCTAGACGTTCGAGCTTCCATGACCCTTCGCCTTTTTGACGCGCCCTTGCGCGAACCGAGCCAGTTCGTCGGCTTCGCCGGAAACACGATTGATCGGCAATCCGAGAACCGCGCCGACGATTCCGTCGAAAGGGCGTTGGCCGATCCCTCGGCACGTCTTCTGCCGATGCATGGCGGACGGCTGTATCTGAAATTGCACGATGGCAGCTTCGACCCTTGGTTCGATCTGGCTGAGAGCCAGAAGCTGCAGCCATCACTCGCACAAGGCGTGCTGCTTGGCTTTGCCGAGAGCGGCCCGGTACTTGCCGTGCCGGTCGGCCTCGATCCCGAACAGCTGCCGGAGACCATGAAGGCGATCGATTTTCGCTCGGTCTATATGCAGGGGCTGATCGACGAGGCGGCAGCGGGCGCGCTGGCGCAAGGCGCCGCCCTGCTTGCCTGGCATGCCACCCATCGCTTCTGCAGCAAATGCGGCCATGAATCGCAAATGCGGGCCGGCGGCTACAAGCGCCATTGCCCAAATTGCGGCACCGAGCACTTTCCACGCACCGATCCGGTGGCGATTATGCTGACGGCGACGCGGGAAAAATGCCTGCTCGGCCGCGGCCGGCATTTCGGGCCCGGCATGTACTCGGCGCTTGCCGGCTTCATCGAGCCGGGCGAGACGATCGAGGCGGCGGTGCGCCGCGAAACGCTGGAGGAAGCCGGCATCCGGCTCGGCCGCGTTGTCTACCATGCCAGCCAACCCTGGCCGTTCCCCTATTCGCTGATGATCGGCTGTTTCGGCGAACCGCTCAGTGACGACATCCAGGCCGATCTCAACGAGTTGGAAGATTGCCGCTGGTTTTTTCGCGACGAGGTGCGTTCCATGCTGGAGAGGACGCACAAGGACAATCTGGTCACGCCGCCGAAAGGCGCGATCGCGCATCATCTGATCCGCGCCTGGGTCGACAGCGAATAAGACTTGTTATTTTACGCAATTCCGGACGGAAAACCGCTTCACACTTTTCCTGGAATTGCTTAACGGGAGCAAAAAATGATCCGTCACACCGTGGTTTTCACCCTGAAGCACCCGCAGTACTCGCTGGAGGAAAAGCGGTTCCTCTCCGATGCCAAGCGCATTCTCAGCGCAATCAAGGGCGTCACCCATTTCGAGCCGCTGCGGCAAGTCAGCCCGAAGAACGACTATCACTTCGGCTTCTCGATGGAGTTCGTCGATCAGGCCGCCTACACCAGATATAACGAGCATCCCGACCACGTTGCCTTCGTGCGCGACCGCTGGATCCCGGAAGTCGAAACCTTCATGGAAATCGACTATGTGCCGCTGACCCTGCTGGTTTAGGGGAACCTTAGTCCGCGACCTTCCACTGCTCGCGCGACTCGCTGGCGGGATAGACACCCAGAATGCGCACTTCGCGCGAGAAGAAGCGCAGTTCGTCCAGCGCCAGCTTGACCAGTGGATCGTCGGGATGGCCCTCGATATCGGCGTAGAACAGCGTCGCGGTGAAGGCGCCCAACTGATAGCTCTCCAGCTTCGTCATGTTGACGCCGTTGGTGGCGAAACCGCCCATTGCCTTGTAGAGCGCAGCCGGCACGTTGCGGACACGGAACATGAAGGTCGTCATCATCTTGGTGTCGGCCGAGGGCCGTTCGGCCAATCGCTTGTCCTTGGTCAGCACGACAAAGCGGGTGACATTCGAATCCGTGTCCTCGACGTTCTTCTCGATGATGTCGAGGCCGTAGAGTTCTGCGGCTAGCGCCGGGGCGAGCGAGGCCATGGTGCGGTCCTTGAGCTCCGAGACCAGCTTCGCAGAGCCCGCCGTGTCGCCGGCGATCACCGGCTTCCAACCGTTCTTGCGGATGTATTTGCGGCACTGTCCCAGCGCATGGATATGGCTGTGCACGGTCTTGATCTCTTCGCGTTTGACGCCTGGCAGCACCATCAGCTGGAAGTGGATCGGCAGAAAATACTCGCCGACGATGTGGAGTTTCGATTCCGGCAAGAGATGATGAATGTCGGCGACGCGGCCGGCGATGGTGTTTTCGATCGGGATCATGGCGAGGTCGGCCTTGTTGGTCTCGACCGCGTTGAAGGCATCCTCGAAGGTGGGGCACGGCAACGGCTCCATCGAAGGGAACATGTTGCGGCTGGCGGTGTCGGAATTGGCGCCCGGTTCGCCTTGGAAGGCTATTCTGTTGGTCTTGTCAGGCATGCCGATATCTCAGGTTGAAGGTCTCAGGAAAGAATTTGTCGGGCGCGTTCGAGGTCTTCCGGCGTGTCGACGCCCAGCGGCAGCGATTGCACGATCTCGGCATCGATGCGCATACCGGCCTCCACCGCCCGCAACTGCTCCAGCCGCTCGCGCCGTTCGAGCGGCGAAGGTTTTAGCGCGACGAAGCGTTCGAGGGCTGAGCGCCGATAGGCGTAGAGGCCGACATGGTGATAGAGCGGCCCCTCGCCCCAGGGCGCGGTGGCGCGGGTGAAATAGAGCGCCTTCAGCCGCGTCGCCGACAACGGCGAACCGACGATCTTGACGACGTT
The DNA here is from genome assembly GCF_040323695.1 of Mesorhizobium sp. M0030. Lineage (NCBI taxonomy): Bacteria > Pseudomonadati > Pseudomonadota > Alphaproteobacteria > Hyphomicrobiales > Phyllobacteriaceae > Mesorhizobium > Mesorhizobium sp. M0030. Next base: position 202,249 of record NZ_JAMYVE010000001.1, read on the forward strand.
GGGGTTGGCCTTTTCCTCGTCGCGGACGATCTCGACGCCGAGCGTGGCGATGTCGACCGCAGCGTCCTCGAACGGTTTCAGCGCCGCACCGATGATCTTGGGATCGATGGTCGGCAGGTCGCCCTGCACATTGACGATGGTTTCGACCTTGCGATCGGGGTCGAGGGCGGTCAGCGCCTCGAAGATACGGTCGGAACCGGATTCGTGGTCGGTGCGCGTCATCACCGCCTCGAAACCGTGCGCGCGCACCGCTTCGGCCACGTTGCGCGTGTCGGTTGCCACCACTACCCGGCCAAGCCCAGCCTCAGCGGCGCGGCGGGCGACATGGACGATCATCGGCGCGCCGGCTATGTCGGCCAGCGGCTTGCCCGGCAGGCGCGTCGAGGCCATGCGGGCCGGGATCAGGATGAGCGTGGACATCGAGGTTGCAAGGCGTTCGAAAGAGGATGGGGAAAGTGGCAAAAGGTCTCACTGGAAGCGCCCTTATAGGTGTTGCAACGCCCAAGCAAAAGACCTAGTTTCCGCCCGATTTGACCGGCTCGACGGGGTGGGTCACGATACCGACGGACGGAGTGGACGGAGAGGTCCGCCGGAAAAGGGAGCCCTGGGGCGTATGGATTCCAACGAAGTCAACAAACTGCTCGCCGGGTTGCTTGGAACCTGTTTCGTCGTCTTCTCGGTCGGTTTGGTGTCCGACGCCCTGTTTGCCTCGCCGGCGCCGGAAAAACCCGGCTTTGCCATCGAGGCGACGGAGCCTGCCGAAGGCGGCGCCGCCGGACCCGCAGCAGAGGCGAAGCCGATCGCCGACCTTTTGGCCACCGCCAATGTCGAGCAAGGTGCGGCCGTCTTTAAGAAATGCCAGGCCTGCCATTCCGGCGAAAAAGGCGGCCCCAACAAGGTCGGCCCGGATCTCTGGGACATCGTCGACCGCCCCGTCGCCGAGCATGAGGGCTTTGCCTATTCGGCCGGCATGAAGGAGTTTTCCAAGGGCGGCGCCGAGAAGTGGACCTATGACAATCTCAACCACTTCATCACCTCGCCGAAGAAATTCGTGAAGGGCACGGCGATGGGCTTTGCCGGCCTGCCGAAGGACGAGGACCGCGCCAACGTCATTGCCTATCTGCGCACGCTGTCGGATAGCCCGAAGCCGCTGCCGACGCCAGGTGCCGCCGCCGATGCAACGGCGCCGGCCAAGCCGGCCGAGGGTGCCGCTCCGGCCAAGCCGGCTGAAGGTGCAGCTCCAGCCCCTGCGACGCCGGCACCGGCGCCCGCCAAATAACCGAATTGTCATCTCCATGACCTCAAAAAAGCCGGGTTCAGCCCGGCTTTTTGTTAGGAAAATCGCATATGCGGCGACAAAGCCGCCGCATGGCGGTTTTCACCGGCGTCAAATCATTTAGGATTGCCGGGCATCGCGACGAGGAGAACGCATGACGGTTGGCCGAACGCTTCTGAGGTCCTTTCTGGTTGTGGGCGCCCTCGCAGGCGGCCTGCAGGCATCCTTCCCCCAGGAATGGCACACCACCTCTTCGCTGATCGGCCCCTCCAAATATGGCGAGAACTTCCAGCGCTACGATTATGTGAATCCGGATGCACCGAAGGGCGGTACCTACAATTCGGTCGTTTCCGGCACGTTCGACAGCTTCAATCCCTACGTCGTGCAGGGCTCGCCGGCGGCCGGCCTGCAGCCATTTGGCGGCGGCCTGCTCTACGACACGCTCATGGATCAAGCGACTGACGAAGGCAGCGTCAGCCACCCGCTCATCGCCGATGCCTACAAGTACCCTACCGACTATTCCTCGGCCACCTACCGGCTCGACCCACGGGCGAAATGGCATGACGGACAGCCGATCACCACTGACGACGTGATCTGGTCGTTCCAGGTGCTGAAGGCCAACAGCCCGATGTACAGCCGCTATTTCGAAAACGTCACCGACGCCGTCGCTGTCTCGGACCGTGAGGTCGAGTTCCACTTCGACCAGAAGGGCAATCGCGAACTGCCCAAGATCCTCGGCGACCTTGTCGTGCTGCCCAAGCATTGGTGGGAAGGCACCGACGACAATGGCAAGAAGCGCGACATCACCAAGGGGACGCTGGAGCCGCCGCTGGGCTCGGCTGCATACAAGATCGCCAGCTTCAAGGCGGGGTCGGAAATCGTCTGGCAGCGCGTCCCCGACTATTGGGGCGCCAAGCTGGCTGTGAAGATCGGCCGGGAGAATTTCGACACGCAGCACTTCACCTACATTCTTGACGACAACGCCTCCTGGGAGGCGTTCAAGAAAGGTGGCCTCGACGATATCAAGCCGGAAAACAGCTCGAAGCGCTGGGCGACATTTTATGATTTCGCGGCGATCAAGGCCGGCGATGTGATCAAGCAGGAGTTCAAGACCACCTCGCCCGAGCCGATGCAGGCTTTCATGCTCAACCAGAGACATAGGTTGTTTGCCGATCGTCTGGTCAGGGCCGCGCTCACCTACCCGTTCGATTTCGAATCGATGAACCGCACGCTGTTCTTCGGTTTCAACACTCGCACCCACAGCTATTTCCAGGGCACGGACCTAGCCTCTAGCGGCTTGCCGCAAGGCAAGGAATTGGAGATCCTGGAGAAGTACCGCGACAAGCTGCCGCCGGAAGTATTCACCCAGGAATTCAAGTTGCCGGTCTACGATTCGCCGCAGGCGGAGCGCAAATATCTGAAGCAGGCGGTCGACCTGTTCGCCCAGGCCGGCTGGGTGATCAAGGGCGGCAAGATGGTCAACGCCAAGACCGGCGAGCCATTCAAGTTTGAAATCCTAGGCTCGAATGAAACCGACCAGGTCATTTCCAGCCCCTGGATCGCCAATCTGCGCAAGATCGGCGTCGATGCAACACTGCGCATCGTCGACCCGAGCCAGTACACCAACCGCGTCAGAAACTTCGATTACGACGTCATCACAGGACAGCTCCAACAGTCGGAATCGCCCGGCAACGAGCAGCGCGATTTCTGGAGCTCCAAGGCCGCCGACACACCGGCATCGCGCAATTATTCCGGCATCAAGAACCCGGTCGTTGACGCCCTTGTCGACCGCATCATTTTTGCCACGGATCGCGATGACCTCGTCGCCACCACCCATGCGCTCGATCGCGTGCTGCTGTGGAATTACTATGTGGTGCCGCAATACTATCGCGCCGTTGTGTGGCTGGCTTACTGGAACAAGTTCGGCATCCCGGAAAAGCAGCCCGGCTACCGTGGCGCCGATATCGATTCCTGGTGGATCGATGCGGACAAGGAAAAGGCCCTGGCCGCCAAGTACAAGGGCAGCAATTGATGGCGGGGCTCCCTCGCCGCGATTTCCTGGCCCTCAGTGGCGCCGCGGCCGTTGCTGCGCTGCTGCCGGGCAAGGCTTTCGCCGCCAGCCCAACCGGCGTGAAACTGCATGGACTGTCGGCTTTCGGCGACCTCAAATACAAGCCGGACTTCACTCATTTCGACTATGTCAATGTCGATGCGCCGCAAGGTGGCGTCTTCAACTTCCTGCCGCGCAACTGGCTTGCCAACCAGACGCCGCTGACCTTCAACACGCTGAATTCGTTCGTTCCCAAAGGCGATTCGCCCCAGCGCACGGAGATGTGCTTCGATTCACTGATGGTGAGAGCGTACGACGAACCTGACGCCGTTTACGGGCTGATCGCTGACAGCGTGACGATTTCCGACGACCGCAACGACTTCACCTTCTCGCTGCGCCCGCAGGCCCGCTTCCATGACAGCACGCCATTGACGGCAGAGGATGCCGCCTTCACCTTCAAGCTGCTCAAGGACAAGGGGCACCCGTACTATTCCCTGCCGCTAACGCATCTGGATGACGCGATTGCCGTGGATGCCCACACGCTGCAGCTTAGGTTTTCCGGCAAGCAGACAAGCCGCACCATCCTCAACGTCGTCGAGTTCCCGGTCCTGTCGAAGGCGTTCTACACGGCCAACCCGTTCGATTCCTCGCAGATGAACCCGCCGTTGGGGTCAGCCGCCTACAAGGTCGGTCGCTGGTCGGCAGGGGCCTGGATCGAATATGAGCGTGTGGCTGATTATTGGGGCAACGACCTGCCGGTCAATCGCGGCCAGAACAATTTTCAGCGGATCCGCGTTGAGTTCTATCAGGACCGTAGCGTTGCCTTCGAAGCGTTCAAGAAGGGAGAAATCCTCTACAGGGAGGAATTCACCTCGCGCGTCTGGGCGACCGGCTACGACTTCCCAGCGTTCACTGCCGGCAAGGTGGTGAAGCACGAATTCCCGGCCGAAACGGTGCCTTCGATGCAGGGCACCGCCGTCAACCAGCGGCGCGAGCAGTTTCGCGACTCGCGCGTGCGGCAGGCGATCGGGCTCTGCTTCGACTTCGAATGGACGCGGCGCAATTTCTTCTACGGTTCCTATGAGCGCTCGCAATCCTGCTTCGAGAAATCCGAATTTCGCGCCGAGGGCAGACCGTCGCCACAAGAATTGGCTCTTCTTGAGCCGCTGCGTGAGCAGATTCCCGCCGAGGCTTTTGGCGAAGCCGTGATCCAGGACGCGTCGAACGGCTCCGGCCGCGACCGGCAGTTGCTTGGCAAGGCGGCCAAGCTTCTGGCCGAGGCCGGCTGGAAACGGTCCGGCAATTTCGTCGTGAACGACAAGGGTGGTCGGTTGTCCGCAGAGTTTCTTGTCGACGACGAAGTCTTCGAACAGGTCTACTCGCCCTGGGTCGAAAACATGAAGGCGGTCGGCATCGATGCCTCGATCCGGCTGGTGGATGCCGCGCAATATCAGCTGCGGCAGAATTCGTTCGACTACGACCTCGTCTCGGTCGCGGCCTCGTTTCCGGCGACGCCAACCCGTGACGACCTCGAAACCATTTTCCATTCGCGAGCAGCTACCGTATCGGGCTCTCGCAATCTGCCGGGAACGTCGAGCCCGGCCATCGACGCCCTGGTTGACGCCGCAGGTGCCGCCGAGGGTCGCGAAAGCCTGACAATTGCCATGCGCGCGCTCGACCGGGTCTTGCGTGCACGGAGGGATTGGATTCCAAGTTGGTTCCTGGCGAATCATCGAAGCGCCTATTGGGACATGTTCGGTTTTCCCGAGCGGAAACCCGATTTCGACTTCCCGGTCGAAGCGCTGTGGTGGGTCGACAAGGGCAAGGCGGCAAAAATTGGCAAAGGGTAGGCTGTTGCGCGGCACTTTACCCTCCCCCTCGTGGGGAGGGTCGGTGAGCACTTCGTGCGCAGCGCGAATGGCGAACCGGGGTGGGGGTGTGACGGCGTACGCCGGATCGAGACTACCCCCACCCCGCTCCGCTTCGCGGATCGACCCTCCCCACAAGGGGGAGGGTGAAAGCTGATGGGCGCCTACATACTGCGCCGTATCCTGCTGATGATACCGACCCTGTTCGGCATCATGGCGGTTGCTTTCGTCGTCACTCAATTCGCACCGGGTGGACCGGTCGAGCAGGTCATCGCCAGCCTGACCAACCAGGGCGGCAGCGACCGCCTCGGCAGCGGCGGCGGCGATGCAGGAGGCGGCGGCAATTTCGATGTGGCCGGTGACGTCGGCTCGAAGTATCGCGGCGCGCAAGGGCTCGATCCGGAATTCATCAAGAAGCTGGAAAAGCAATTCGGCTTCGACAAACCACCGCTCGAACGCTTCGGCATGATGCTGTGGAACTATGCCCGCTTCGATTTCGGCGACAGCTATTTCCGTGACATCTCGGTTCTTGACCTGATCCTGGAGAAGATGCCGGTGTCGATCTCGCTTGGGCTGTGGATCACGCTGTTGTCCTATCTGATCTCGATTCCCCTTGGCATCCGCAAGGCGGTCAAGGACGGCTCCGCCTTCGACGTCTGGACCAGCGGCGTGATCATCGTCGGCTATGCCATACCGGCCTTCCTGTTCGGCATATTGCTGATGGTGCTGTTCGCGGGCGGCTCCTTCTGGGACTGGTTCCCACTGCGCGGCATCGTCTCCGACAATTGGGACCAATTGTCGTGGCCCGACAAGATCGTCGATTATTTCTGGCACATGACCTTGCCGCTGACGGCGCTGGTGCTGTCGGCCTTCGCGACGACGACGCTGCTGACCAAGAACTCCTTCCTGGAAGAGATACGCAAACAGTATGTGGTGACGGCCCGTGCCAAGGGCCTGTCGGAGCGGCGGGTGCTTTACGGACATGTGTTCCGCAACGCAATGCTGATCGTCATTGCCGGCTTTCCAGCGGCCTTCATCTCGGCCTTTTTCACCGGCTCGCTTTTGATCGAGAACATCTTTTCCCTCGACGGTCTCGGGCTGCTCGGTTTCAGGTCCGTGTTGGCGCGCGACTATCCGGTCGTGTTCGCCAACCTCTATATATTTTCGCTACTTGGCCTGTTCGTGACGCTGTTGTCCGACCTGATCTACACATGGGTCGATCCGCGCATCGATTTCGAGCGGAGAGACGTCTGATGACGCAGGCTGCAGCCGAGATCACACCGACAAGGATCGCCCGCCCCTGGCTGTCGCCGCTCAACAAGCGGCGCTGGCAGAACTTCAAGGCCAACAGGCGCGGCTACTGGTCGTTGTGGATATTCCTCGCTCTGTTCGTGCTGTCGCTGTTTGCCGAACTGATCGCCAACGACAGACCGATCGTCGCCTACTACAAAGGCGAGATCCTGTTCCCGGTGGCGGTCGCCTACCCCGAGGAAAAATTCGGCGGCTTCTACGCCGTCACCGACTATCGCGACCCGGTCATCCGCGACGAGATCAACGCCAATGGCTGGATGATCTGGCCGCCAATCCGCTATTCCTACCGCACCGTCAACAATGCGATCCCCGACGCCGCTCCCGCAAAACCGTCATGGGAATACGACGCGCAGAGGCGATGCAGCCAATATCCGCAAGGCGCTGCCGATCCTGACTGCATTGTCGGCAACTGGAACTGGCTGGGTACCGACGACCAGGCGCGCGACGTGCTGGCGCGCATCATCTACGGGTTCAGGATTTCCGTGCTGTTCGGGTTGATCCTGACCGCGGGTTCGTCGGTTATCGGCGTCGCCGCCGGCGCGCTGCAAGGGTATTTCGGCGGCTGGACCGACCTTCTCTTTCAACGCTTCATAGAAATCTGGTCGGCGATACCGCTGCTGTATCTGCTGCTGATCGTCGCCGCCATCCTGCCGCCGGGCTTCTTCATCCTGCTCGGGCTGATGCTGCTCTTCTCCTGGACGTCGCTTGTCAGCGTGGTGCGCGCCGAATTCCTGCGCGCGCGCAACTTCGAATATGTCAACGCGGCCCGCGCGCTTGGTGTGTCCAACCGCACCATCATGCTGCGCCATCTTCTGCCCAATGCCATGGTGGCGACGCTGACCTTCATGCCTTTTCTGGTCAGCGCCTCGATCTCGACACTGACCTCGCTCGACTATCTCGGCTTCGGCCTGCCGCCCGGCACCGCGTCGCTCGGCGAACTGCTAAAACAGGCGCAGAGTAACCTCAATGCCCCCTGGCTCGGTATATCGGGCTTCATCGTCATCTCGCTGATGCTGTCGCTGTTGGTGTTCATCGGTGAAGCAACGCGCGATGCTTTCGACCCGCGCAAGGCGTTCCGATGAGCAGCGAACTCCTGCTCTCCGTCCGCGATCTCAGCGTTGCCTTCACCCAAGGCGGCAACGAGTCGACCGCCGTCGACCACATCTCCTTCGATCTCGCCAAGGGCGAGACGGTGGCGCTTGTGGGCGAATCCGGTTCCGGCAAATCGGTCTCGGCGCTGTCGGTGCTGAAGCTTCTGCCCTACCCGACGGCCAGCCATCCCTCGGGCAAGATCCTGTTCCAGGGCGCCGACCTTTTGGCGATGAACGAAAAGCAGTTGCGCAGCGTGCGCGGCAACAAGATCACCATGATCTTCCAGGAGCCGATGACCTCGCTCAATCCGCTGCACACGATCGAGCAGCAGATCGTCGAGATCCTGGCGCTGCATCAGGGCATGGGCGACCGCCAGGCCAAGGCGCGCACGCTGGCGCTGCTCAACGAGGTCGGCATTCGCGAACCGGAAAAGCGGCTCGACGCCTATCCGCACCAGCTGTCCGGCGGCCAACGCCAGCGCGTCATGATCGCCATGGCGCTGGCCAACGAGCCTGAACTGCTGATCGCCGACGAGCCGACGACGGCGCTCGACGTCACTGTCCAGGCGCAGATCCTCGAATTGCTGGCGGGGCTGAAGAGCCGCAAGGGCATGTCAATGCTGTTCATCACCCATGATCTCGGCATTGTCAGAAAGATCGCCGACCGCGTCTGCGTGATGACCAAAGGCAAGATCGTCGAGACCGGGCCGACCAGGGACATCTTCGCCAACCCGCAGCACGCTTATACCAAGCACCTCCTGGCCGCCGAGCCGAAGGGCAAGCCGCCGGCCGCCAACGACGCCGCCAAACCGGTTATGACCGGCAAGGACATCAAGGTTTGGTTCCCGATCAAAAAGGGTTTCTTTCGCACCACCGTCGACAATGTGAAGGCTGTTGACGGAATCGACGTCACCGTACGCGCCGGCCAGACGCTAGGCGTCGTCGGCGAATCCGGCTCCGGCAAGACGACGCTCGGGCTGGCGCTGGCGCGGATGATCTCATCGACCGGCACCATCCAGTTCAATGGCAGCGACATCAACCAGCTTTCCTTCAACGCCATGCGGCCGCTGCGCCGCGAGTTGCAGATCGTTTTCCAGGACCCGTTCGGCTCGCTCAGCCCGCGCATGTCGGTCTCGGAGATCATCGAGGAAGGCTTGAAGATCCACGAGCCGAAGCTGTCGCCCGATCAACGCGACGACAAGGTCGTCGCCGTGCTGAAGGAGGTCGGGCTCGATCCGGCGACCAGGAACCGCTATCCGCATGAATTCTCCGGCGGCCAGCGCCAGCGCGTCGCCATTGCGCGCGCCATGGTGCTCAATCCACGCTTCGTCATGCTGGACGAACCGACCTCGGCGCTCGACATGAGCGTGCAGGCGCAAGTGGTCGACCTCTTACGCAATCTGCAGGCCAGGCACGACCTTGCCTATCTGTTCATCAGCCACGATCTGAAAGTCATTCGCGCCCTTGCCAATGACGTCATCGTCATGCGCAATGGCAAGATCGTCGAAGCCGGCCCTTCCGAACAGATTTTCGAGCGGCCGCAGACCGACTATACGAAGGCGCTGATCTCGGCCGCGTTCAAGATCGAGACGGCGCCGGTCGGTATCGTCAGCGAATAACAGGGAATACAATCCGCAAATGGAAAAAGGCAAAATCCTGCTTGCCGTCACCGGCTTTCATCCGCAGCGCTGGCGCGAGCTGCTGTCGGCCGAGCGCGAAGTGGTGCTGGAGCCGGACGGCGCTTCGGATCCGTCGATCACCTATGCGGTGGTGTGGAAGCAGAAGCCGAACCTACTGAAATCGCTGCCCAATCTGCGCGCAATCTTCTCGATCGGCGCCGGCGTCGACCACATCTTCGCCGATCCCGGCCTGCCCGATGTGCCGATCGTCAAAGTGGTCGCCGAGAACCTGACGCAGTACATGACCGAATATGTCGTCTGGCGCGTGCTCGACCATCACCGCCAGGGCATGCTCTATCGTGCGCAGCAGCCGAAGAAGACCTGGCACGAACCGCCGCAGCGGCCGGCCGGTGACATCTCGGTCGGCATTATGGGGCTCGGCAATCTCGGCCGCGCGGCGGCATCGGTGCTGTTGTCGCTCGGCTTTGCCGTCAATGGCTGGTCGCGGAGCGACAAGGCCATGAAAGGCGTTGCGACCTATGCCGGAGAGGCCGGGCTGATCCCCTTCCTCAACGCCACCGACATACTGGTGGTGCTGTTGCCGCTGACGCCGGACACGCACGGCATCATCAATTACGGCGTGCTGAAGGAATTGCGCAAGCGAAACGGCCTCGGCGGCTCGGTGCTGATCAATGCCGGGCGCGGCCGGCTGCAGAAGGACGCCGACATCTTGCGAGCGCTGGACGACGGCACGCTGAAGGAGGCGAGCCTCGACGTGTTCGAGGTCGAGCCGCTGCCGAAGACCAGTCCGCTTTGGAGTCACCCGAAAGTGTTCGTGACGCCGCACGCGGCGGCGACCTCCGACCCTGTCCACCTGGCGCCGAGCATGTTGCGGCAGATGGATGCCTTCGAGCGCGGCGAAAAGCTTGATAACGTGGTCGACCGCAAGGCGGGGTACTGAGGAAGTTCAGGTTCAGCTCGGCAGGGTGAACTTCTTCTGTTTGTTGGGCTTGCCGCAGTCGCGGCGGACGATCGAGCGGTTCATGGCGTCGATCTTGCCACTTGCCAGATCAGTATCGCGCTTGCTTTTGGAGCGCATATCCGGCGTGAACGGGCCGAAGCCCATCGCCGGATTGGAGAAGCTCGGCTTGGCGTCCGTCGACAGATGGTATTGCTGCGCCAGTTCGTTGCGCTGCGCCAGCAACTGGTCGCAAGGCACGTTGTCATATTGCAGCGACGATTGTACGTCCTGGTCCTGCCGCTCCGACATCGAGCTGCTGCAGCCGGCCATCGCCAGGCAGGACGCCAAGACCATCATGTTCCAGCGCATGTGTTCCTCCTCAATGCCTGCCGAGGGCTTTTCTCGGCTTGTATCCTACCTGATGCCGCGCGAGCCGCAAAAATCCTATTCACGTTTTCGAACAAGACGAGACATCAACCCTTGGACGAGGGCACCGCCAGCGCGGCAAGCCCGCCGACCGGCTGGCGGCGATCCCAGCGGATGACGGTCGGCTGCATCGACAGCACCGACAGGCCGTTTGCCGCAAGCACCCGCTCGACATAGGCTTGAGAATGGGCGTAGCGACGAGACGGCTGCAGCGCAAAACCGGCGTCGCCGCCCGCCCCGCCCTTGGCTGGCGTTTCGACGGAAAAGGCAAACAGGCCATTGGTGGCCAGAATGCCGGCGACGGTCTTCACCACGCGATCGAGCGCGCCGACATAGATGAACACGTCGGCCGCCGCCACCAGATCGGCTTTCGGCCCGGCATAGGCAAAATGCTGCAGATCGGCCTTGGCGAGCAGGTCGTAGACGCCCTTGGCGCGGGCCTTTTTCAGCATGGCGGCGGAGATATCGTAGCCCTCCAGCCGTTCGGCGACCGGCCGCAGTTTCTCGCCCATCAGACCGGTGCCGCAACCGAGATCGAGCGCCAGCGAAAAGCGGCCCGGTCTTGCCGCGCGAATGGCGCGATCGAGAAACTCCGGCAGCCGGTAGCCGAGCTTGTCGACCAGCGAGTCCTCGAAAGTCTCGGCATAGTGGTCGAACAGCGTCTCGACGAAGGCGCTGGGTGGCGCTGCGGCAGCCGGCGCCTTGCCGATCAGCTGCAGCTTCAGCGCAGCACCCAGGCGATCCGCCGGGTCCAGTTTCAGCACAGCCGCCCAGGCCTGCGTCGCCAGGTCGAGCAGCCCCGTTGCCTCCTGCATCTCGCCCAGGCGGAACCAGCCCGCCGCCCATTGCGGCGCCAGTTCCAGCGCGCCGAGCAGCAGCTCCGCCGCTGCCGCGTGCTCGCCCGAGCCGAAAAGCATCTCGGCATAGTCGGCGCGACGGTCGGCGGTCAGGTCGCCGGACGAGATTTTCAGCGGTTGCATGGCGATGGCCCCGCCGGCTGATGCGGCCGGTGGCTGGCTGTAGGCCGAGTCAGCAGTCTCTTGCAACAGGCTTCCCGCGCTGGAATTAGCCACTATCTTCAGTGGATGCGCGCCAGCGACCTGCTCCATCCCCGGCCTGAAGGCCTTTATTGCCCATGCGGCGATTTCTTCATCGACCCGGTGCGGCCAGTCAACCGGGCGTTGATCACGCATGGCCATTCCGACCATGCCCGATCCGGCCATCGTTCGGTGCTGGCTACGCAGCAGACACTCGACATTATGGGGTTGCGTTATGGCGAGGATTTTGCCGGGACAACGCAAGCGGCCGTGCTTGGCGAAGCGATGGCGCTGAACGATGTCAGCGTCACCTTCCATCCGGCCGGCCATGTGCTGGGCTCGGCGCAGATCGCGGTCGAGCACAAGGGCAGGCGCATCGTCGCCTCCGGCGACTACAAGCGCCAGAAGGACGCGACCTGCGCACCGTTCGAACCGGTCCAATGCGACGTCTTCATCACCGAGGCGACCTTCGGCCTGCCGGTGTTTCACCATCCGCCCGACACGGAGGAGATCGCCCGGCTGCTCAAATCGGCGGCGCAGTTTCCCGAGCGATCGCATCTGGTCGGCGCCTATGCGCTGGGCAAGGCACAGCGGGTGATGCGGCTGCTGCGCGATGCCGGTTATGACAGGCCGATCTATATCCACGGCGCGCTGGCCAAGCTCAGCGAATATTACCAGAGCCAGGGCATCGACCTCGGCACGCTGGAGCCGGCAACCGTCGACAGCGGCGGCAAGCAGGATTTCACCGGGGCCATCGTTGTCGGCCCTCCATCGGCCTTCGCCGACCGCTGGGCGCGGCGCTTTCCCGACCCGATCTCATGCTTCGCCTCGGGCTGGATGCGCATCCGCCAGCGCGCCAAGCAAGGCGGCGTCGAACTGCCGCTGATCATTTCCGACCATGCCGACTGGGATGAACTGACCGCTACCGTCAAGGAGACGGGCGCCGGCGAAATCTGGGTGACGCACGGCCGCGAGGAAGCGCTGGTGCGCTGGTGCGAGCTGGAAGGCATCGCCGCCAGGCCACTGCACCTGGTGGGCTATGAGGACGAGGGCGATTGATGGTGATCACCAGCGCCGCGACCCGTTGCGCCCCCCTCTGTCCTGCCGGACATCTCCCCGTCAAGGGGGCATATTGGCAGCTCCAATGCCGGCTCATCTCCGCCAATATCGGAGATTGGCCAAGGCCGGCGCGACATCCGATCTCCCTCCTTGAGGGGGAGATGGCCGGCAGGCCAGAGGGGGGTGCCTCGCGCCGGTTTTCACCATTGGCGTGGGGCGACGCATGAACCGTTTCGCCGAACTCCTCGACCGCCTGGTGCTGACGCCGTCGCGCAATGGCAAGCTGACGCTGCTCGTCGATTATTTCCGCAGCGTCGAGGACCCCGACCGCGGGCTGGCGCTGGCGGCTATCACCGGCGACCTCAACATTGCGGCGGTCAAGCCGGCGATGCTGCGCACGCTGGTCACCGAGCGCATGGATCCGGTGCTGTTCGGCTATTCCTACGACTATGTCGGCGACCTTGCCGAAACCGTGTCGCTGGTCTGGCCGCAGACGCCGGGACATATCCCCAACCGGGAGCCGACGCTTGGCGATGTCGTGGCGAAGCTGCAGGCGGCGAGCCGCTCGGACGGACCCAAGGTGCTGGCCGGGCTGCTCGACAGCGCCGGCATTTCGGCGCGCTTTGCCATCATCAAGCTCGTCACCGGCGGCTTGCGCATCGGCGTTTCGGCGCGGCTGGCCAAACAGGCGCTGGCCGATTTCGGCAAGGTCGATGTCGCCGAGATCGAGGAGCTGTGGCACGGGCTGACACCGCCCTATATCTCGCTGTTTGCGTGGCTGGAAGGCAAGGCCGAGAAGCCGAAGCGGACCGCACTTGCCCTGTTCAGCCCGGTGATGCTGTCGAACCCGGTCGGTGACGGCGACCTCGAAAAGCTCGATCCGGCCGACTATGCCGCGGAATGGAAATGGGACGGCATCCGCGTTCAGGCGGTGTGCGAGGGCGGCGTGCGCCGGCTCTATTCGCGCACCGGCGACGATGTGTCCGGCGCATTTCCCGATCTCGCCCAGGCAATGGATTTTTCCGCCGCGCTCGACGGCGAATTGCTGGTCGGCGAGCCCGCGGCGACCGGCACGTTTTCGGACCTGCAACAGCGGCTCAATCGCAAGAGCGTGGCCCCGAAGATACAGCAGCAATACCCGGCGTTCATGCGCTGCTACGATGCGCTGCAGATCAACGGCGAAGATTTGCGCGCGCTACCTTTCCGCGAGCGGCGGGCCCGTCTTGAGGCCTTCATCACAACGCTGGACCCGCACCGTTTCGATCTGTCGCCATTCGTCGAATTCCCGGATTGGCAAACGCTGGAGGAACTGCGCCGCGCGCCGCCGCACCCGATCATCGAAGGCGTGATGCTGAAGCGCTGGGATTCGCCCTATCTCGCGGGACGGCCGAAAGGCCCGTGGTTCAAGTGGAAGCGCGATCCGCACACGGTCGATGCTGTGCTGATGTATGCGCAGCGCGGCCATGGCAAGCGGTCCAGCTTCTACTCCGATTATACGTTCGGCGTCTGGTCGGGGCCGGAAGGCGCGGAGGAACTGGTGCCGGTCGGCAAGGCCTATTTCGGCTTCACCGACGAGGAGCTGAAGCAGATCGACAAATTTGTCCGCGACAACACCGTCGAGCGTTTCGGCCCGGTGCGCTCGGTGCGCGCCGACCGCAGCCAAGGCCTGGTGCTGGAGGTGGCTTTCGAAGGTCTCAACCGTTCGACCCGCCACAAATCCGGCGTTGCGATGCGATTTCCCCGCATCTCACGGCTGCGCTGGGACAAGCCGACCGCCGAAGCCGACCGCATCGAGACGCTGCAGGCGCTGCTTGATCGCTAGACTTAATTCCGAACCGGGAGTACCAACCCAGGCAGGAGCGTAGATGATTTCCCGATCCGACAAGGTTGAACGATTTCGTGCTCTTCACAAATCCGGCTGCTTCGTGATCCCCAATCCGTGGGACATAGCCGGCGCGCGGATGATGACGGGTCTCGGCTTCAAGGCGCTGGCGACGACATCGTCGGGCTACGCATTCTCGAAAGGCAGGAAAGACGGAGCGCTGGACGTCAGCCGCGCCGAGAGCCTGGCCTATGCCGCCGATATCGCCGCCTCGACCGATGTTCCCGTTACCGCCGATCTCGAGGACGGGTACGAAGACACGCCCGAGGGTGTTCCCGAGACCGTTCGGCTGGCGGCCGAGGCTGGACTGGCGGGGCTGTCCATCGAGGATCGGCAGCCGAATTCCGATCTGCCGATACGCGATTTTGACGACGCGGTGGCGCGGATAGCCGCCGCCGCAGAGGCCGCGCGAAAATACAACATCGTGCTGACTGCCCGCGCCGACGGCCTCGGCAAAGGCGCTTATGATCTCGAAGAGGCCATTCGCCGCCTCAGGACATTCGAGGCTGTCGGCGTTGAGGTTCTCTATGCGCCGGGTGTGCCGGACCTGGCGTCCCTCGAAAAGCTTTGCCGCTCAGTCAAAACTCCCGTCAATCATGTGATCGGCCAGGGTGTCTCCGGGTTGACCCTCGACCAGATTGCGCAAGCCGGTGTGCGGCGGATCAGCGTCGGTGGATCGCTCGCCCGCGCTGCCGGCGGAGCGCTGCTGACCATCTGCCGGGAGATTGCGGCAGGCGACTTCGGCGCGCTGGACTCCGCCCCGGCCTGGGGCGTCCTGCACAGCCCCAAAGCGATGATTTAGCTGGCAGGAGCCGCGCCCGCAAATCCAGGCTGTGACCACCGGGCACCGGGACCTACGGTTCGATCGAGACGCGGATCTCGTAGATGTCGACCGCCTTGCCCTGCTTGTCGAAGTCGGAGTTGATGGCGATGCTCCCGGCGGCGCCCGGGGGCTTGTCGGGGAATTTCACGTCGAACAGATATTCGTTACGCTGCTGGCCGACCGCATAGCGCTTGCGGCCGCAATCGCCGAGATCGCCGAAATTGCAGTCGACGGAGATCTGCGTGTCCTTGCCGTCCTCGGCGCGGGCGACGATGTCGAACACGGCATGTTTGCCGGCAAGCTTCTCCAGCACGCCCTGCCCGACATCGAAGCTGATGGCCGAGCCGGAAGCACCGGAGCGGATGCGCAGGAAGGAGCCGGTGTCGTCCTGCACGACATCGGCCTTGGCGTCGGACGGGGTCGCCACATGCGTTGGATCGGTGGGTGTAAACACGTTGATCCAGTCGCGCGTCTGTTCGGCGACACCAGGCTGCTGCGGCGCGCCAGGCTGCTGCGGCTCAGTTGTACCGGCAGGCGGCGTGAAGTCGTCATCGTCGACGGTCGGCGGCGCTTCGGGCGGCGCCGTGTCGAGCTGCGCCGGCGTCTTGAACACCCCGGTCTGCACGGCGAAATAGAGGCCGATGCCGGCGGCGGCGAGCAACGTCACGCCAAAGAAGATCGCCGTCAGCGGCAGGCGGCGGCCCCTTATCCGCCTTTCATCGCGATCAGGCGCCACTTCCGCCGCGGCCTCGGCCGGCGCGGAATCGGCCATATCGATCGCCGGGGCGCCGGGCAGCGTGGCGTCAGGCATGATGTCGGGGACGACCGGCAGCACGCGCGAACGCGGCGCGTCGGATGCCTCGGGCTGAACCGGTTCATCAACGACGATCGCCGGCGACGGTCCGGCCGCGACACCTGTCGGGGCATCGACCGCGGGCGCTTCGGCGGCGCCCTGTACGGCGTCTTGCGGCTGCGCAACGCGTTGCGGCAGCGCGGTATCTTGTGTCTGCGCAGCGCTCTGCGTCGGCGCGGCGCTCTGCGTGGGCGCGGCGACATCGGGGACCGCGGGCAGGAATTCGGATTCGATCTCGGCGATCTTTTCCTGGACCGCCTTGCGGCGCTTGATGGCGGCTTCCACCGTCACGCCGGGATTGGCCTGGAGCACGCGGTCGAGCGCCGCGAAAGCCGACCGATAGACCCTCTCGCGAAATGCCCGGTCCTCGGCGTTGCCTTTCTCGAAGGCGTTGCGGATCGCTTTTTCGATCGCGTCCAAGCGAATTTCCCCTGTCCGTTCGCTTACATTGCCATGATCGTTAGCCGCAGGAGACCAATCAATCAACGGGCGAGCGCCCGCATTCTGCCTTACAGGCCTGTTCAAGGCCCATTTCGATGCGTTTTGGCAATAAAATCAGTCGGTTTTGCCGCCTTGCCGGGCAGTTTGTGCGCAGTCCACCGCGACGTCTCCGCGTAGCCGAAAAAGCAAATGAGGCGGTGGCTCATTGCGCGCCAATGGAAAATGCCGGGACGAATTGCCGGATGCCGGCTCGAAATCGCGGTTGCCCATCTTGAATTAGCGGCCGGTTGAGTCTATCACCCAGCCGATCCTGGAACCTCGCGCTTCCCGGGCCGCTTTAGCTCAGTTGGTAGAGCACATCATTCGTAATGATGGGGTCAGGTGTTCGAGTCACCTAAGCGGCACCAGTTCTCCATCCGACGCAAGCGTGACGGCAGGTGCAAGGCTAATGCACGTCACTCCCTACGCCAACACCGGCACTTCCTGTCTGCCTCGTCGACATGCGCCATATGGCCGCCGCCACAGGATTGCGTCGTCAGACGCTTGACCATCGACTATGCTGCATCGCGCAAGATCGACAACCTAGAGAACCCGACACTACAAGCATAATTTATAAGATACAAAACCACTACCTTAGAATAATCTTCGTCAATTTTGACCTATATCAGACACTCCGGATTATAGTTGTGTAATTAAACCGTGTCTTTTCTGACATGGTACCACTTCTCGTACAGCATTGCGGACGTGAAAAACCCTCAGCGACGCAACGCACTCGCAAATCATACCCATTTTTAGCACTAACTCACACAAATATTACAGCTCGATAGATATTTTGTGTTGCACTGCACCATTACCCGGTTGCACCATTTCTTGGGGGATTTGGTACTGGAAGTGCGCCGTGGAGGATTCCGCCAAGTTGATCAGCTTGAATTTTTCGCTGGCCAGCACCGATTTCGAGGCTGCCCCGCGCAAAAGGCGCGGGTTTGTTGTTTTCGGCGCACTCTCGACGCTGGCAGGCCTCGACCTGAGGCCCGGAATGCAGGGCCGCTGGCTTCATCGGAGATTTCAGACCGGCGGAAATGGCTGATGGCGGTCGCGCGTGACAATCAGTTGGACGCTCTGCGCGCCATCGCTGTCACGATGGTTCTCTATTCCCATTTCCTTGCACCCAACGGCTCCTCCTTTTGGGGCCACATCGGGGTGCGGCTTTTTTTTGTGCTGAGCGGCTTCCTGATCACACGACTGCTGCTCGAAGCGCGCGCCGCGGCCGAATTCAAAGCCGGCCCTGCATTGAGTTCCTTCTACATCAGGCGCGCGCTGCGCATATTCCCGCCCTATTTCGCCGTGCTTGGGTTCGTCTGGCTGACCGATCTGGAGCAGTCCAGTGGCTCGCTCGTCTGGCATGCGCTTTACCTGTCGAATTTTTGGTACGCGCTGCGCAACGAATGGACGCCCTGGCTACTCTGCCATTTCTGGAGCCTGAGCATCGAGGAGCAGTTCTATATCGCCTGGCCGCTGGTCGTGCTTCTCGCACCCCGCCGGCGGGTGGAAGCGATCACTATCGGCGTCATCCTGTTGTCGCTGGCCTATCGCTTCTACTGGCCGATCACCGCCACCCCGGCGCTAGCGCGCGACCTGCTGCCGCCAGCATCGATGGACGCGCTGGCGTTTGGTGCTTTGCTTGCCTGCCGGCGGACCAGAGGCGCCGGCCTGCCGCAATGGATGCGGCTAGGCTGGCCAGCCCTTGCGGCTGTCTTCCTGGCGATTGAGTGGCTTATCCCTGCGCCGGCCGATCCTATGCTGGAATGGGCCCGCTGGGCGTTGCTGCAGATCCTGCCCCTAGTGCCGCTGGTGGCCGTTGTGGCCGTCTGTTCAGCCGGCCTTGGCGGCGTCCTCGGCAGGGTTTTCGAACTGCCACCGCTGCTGTCACTGGGCCGCATCAGCTACGGCGTCTATCTTTACCATCCGATCCTTCTGTCGCTCGCCGTCAAGTCACAGCCCTGGATCCCGCTCAATGTCTCGGAGCAGGGGCCAGGGCGTTTCCTGGTCGCGAGCGCCGCCACGATCGCCGTCGCTTCGATCTCGTGGACGGCTTTCGAAAAGCCGCTCAACGGCCTCAAGCGCCGCTTCCCCTATGTAGCGCGCCGCCGCTCCCAGGCACGCTCTGGCGATGCCGGCTGGCTCGGCAGGGCGGCGGACGCCTATCCCGGCGGATCCCCCGATGGCCGCGCCGCACTCGAACTCCGGCGAACGGATGCACAGAGATGACCACCGCGCCGCTCGTCTCCGTCCTGCTGCCGGTCTACAATGCCGGGCCTTATCTCACCGCTGCGCTGGAGAGCATTCTGCGGCAAGACTACGATCGCCTGGAGGTCATCGCTATCGATGACGGATCGACTGACAACTCGCTCGAGATTCTCGAACGATACCGCCGGGCAGACAATCGCGTTTCTGTCATCTCGCGTGAGAACCGCGGCCTCGTCGCCACCCTCAATGAAGGGCTACGACTGGCCCAGGGCGAGCTTGTTGCGCGAATGGATGCGGACGATGTCGCCTATCCCCGGCGCCTCTCGCGCCAGGTCGCACTGTTCGAGCGGCGGCCCGATCTCGGCTTCTGCGGCGCCTGCGTCGATACCTTGCTTCACGGCCGTATCGCCAAAGGCAGGCTAGACCCGGTGTTCCGGCTCGGCCGGCTCGACATATTGTCGATGTTCTTTACGATATTCTTACATCCGACGGTGATCTATAACAGGAAGGTTATTGGGAACAACGATCTCTATTACGATCCAAAGTATAGGCATGCCGAGGATTTCGATCTCTTCAGACGGCTTGCCGGCCGTTTCCCGGCGACCATATTGCCCGATAGCCTGCTCGTCTATCGCATCCATGCGGGAAGCGTGACCATGCGGCATGCCAAGGAAATGCGCAGGACGCATTTGCGGATCGTGGCCGAAAATCTCGAGCGTGAGGGGCTTGCGGAAACCACAGCGGATCTGCGCGACATCGGCGAGGCCGTCTCTTTCGACACGGTTTCGCGCGCAGCCGATTTCATCCGTGCGCTCGAAGAGCGGATTTCCGAGCTGCCGACCGACACACGGCCAAGCTTCGAGGCAGGCGCGCTGAACCTGTTCTATTTCCTCTACCAACTCGTCGGCGACGAAGGAGAACCGCCGCTGACCCACGAATTGCTCACGCGGACGGCGAGATGGAATTTCATCCGGCGCCGCGAACAATATGCGCTGCGTCCCGGCGTCTGGGCGCCTTGGCTCAGCCTGCTCTCGATAAGGGCCGGAAAGCGGGCGGACGCGGTGGCCTACTTCTTCAAAACCACGCCGGCCGAAGCGGTGCTTGCGCGTTATCAGCGGGGACTGGTATGACCGACAGGCCCCACCCGCTCCTGCGCGATCACCAGTTTGCGAGTGCGCCTGTCCCGACATCTCCCCGATCGGAGCGGCCGTCGCTCGAGGTCAGTTTCATCGTCTGCACGCGCGACCGCGCCGCTGTGCTGGAGGCTTGCATAGCCTCGATCCAGGCGGCATGCCGGGTGCACGCCACCTTCGCGGCAGAGTTGGTGGTGGTCGATAATGGTTCACGGGACGGCACGTCAAAGCGGCTGGCCGCTATCGCCGAAACTTCCGACATCCCAGTCACAGCCGTCTCGGAGACTCGCCCCGGACTAGCCGCTGCCCGCAATGCCGGATTGGCGCGAGCGCGAGGCCGCGTGCTGGTCTTCGTCGACGACGACTGCAAGCTCGACCGCGACTATCTCCGCGACCTGGAGCGGCACTACCGGAGTGGCGAGAAGTGGCTGATCCGCGGCGGCCGGGTCGAGCTCGGTGATGCCCGGGACCTGCCCTTCACCATAAAGCTCTGCGAGGCAAGCGAGCGGCTGACCCCGGCGGTCCACCCCGGCGGCTTCGTGCTCGGCTGCAACATGACCATGCACCGCGACGTCGCGGCCCGCATCGGGTCGTTCGACGAACGCTTCGGCGCTGGCGGCCCGCTACGCTCGGCTGAAGATACTGATTATCTCGTGCGGGCGATGCTGCTCGGCATGCCGGTCGAGTATGTGCCCGACATGACGGTCTTGCATCATCACGGCCGGCGAGACCGCAAATCGATCGACAGGCTGCACCGCGACTATAGCCTCGGTAATGGTGCGCTGTGCCTGAAACATGTCCGCCACGCCCCTTGGCTGCTTCGCCATGTCTATTGGTCCGCGCGGGCCGCGTTCAGGGAACTGGCGGGCCGTCCTCGCTTTGACCGCGACCTCGATCTGTCGCACTGGCCTATTGTCGTTATGAATCTGGCAGGTGCCGCCAGATTTGCGCTGCTCGTCATGATGGGATGGCCAAAACGGCTGCCGCTGCGCCACGACCGAGAAGCCAGCGAAGCCAATGCGGAGGCCAGAGCGCGATAATGTCACTGATTCCGTCAGCCCTGCCAATGCTGCGCCGCGCGCTTGGTGGCAGGCTGTTGCGGCTCGTTCCCGTCGTGGTGGGGCTCGGGCTTGCGGGCGCCGCGCTGGAAGGCCTCGGCATCGGTCTCATCATTCCGCTGCTTGGCATCATTATGGGACGTGGCGAAACATCAGGCATGGCCGGTTTCTCCGCCCTCCTCCAGCAGGTTGGAGCGGACCTCGGCGAGCGCCAGCGGCTGATCGCCATTTCGGCCGCGATCCTCGGTTCGATCGTACTGAAAAATGTCTTTGCCTTCGCCAACACGCTGCTGACCAGCTACATCTACGGCAAGGCAGGTTATTCGATCCGTAGCGCACTGTCGGAGCAGTTGCTCAGGGTCGGCTACCCCTTTTTCCTGCAGCAAAGCCCCGGGCGGCTGCTCAACATCATCTCCAACGAATCGTGGCGAGCATCCGACGCTATCCAGGCCCTGCTCGGCGCGATCGTCAGTGCCTCGGCCGCCGTCATCCTGCTCGCCTTCCTCCTGCTCCTCTCTTGGCAGATGACGCTGCTGGTGACGCTAGGGCTGGCGCTCGTCCAGCTGGCGCACGGGGTTTTGTCGTCCAATCTGAAGGCGCCGAGCCGCAGCGTCGTCTCGCGCAACAGCGCACTGGCGTCGCAGATGCTGCATCTGGTGCATGCCGGGCGCCTAATTCGCATCTTCGGGCAGGAGAACCGCGAAAAGGCGGTCTTCGCCAAAGCGTCCGACGGGGTGCGGCGGGCGGCTTTCGTGCTTTCAATCCGCCAGGGCGTCTTGCCGCCACTGACCGAGGTGTTGCACGCGATGCTGTTCCTGGCGGTGGTGATCGGAGCCTGGCTGGCGAATGTAAGCTTCCCGCTGACCGTCGCCTTCCTCATCCTGCTCTACCGACTGCAGCCGCATATGCGCGCCTTGCAGATGTCCTGGAGTCAGTTGCAAGGCATGAGCGGCTCGCTGGAGGAGGTACAATGGCTGCTCGATCCTTCCGACAAGCCCGAGGCGCCGCAGGGCAGCCTGCCGTTCGACGGCTTGCGCCAAGGGATCAGCTTCGATGATGTGAGCTTCGCCTATTCCGGTCCCCTGTCAGGCCCCGACGCGCGCGAGGCGGTGCTGCATAAGGCGGTGTTCGATATCCGCAGCGGCCGCTCGACGGCGCTGATCGGCCGCTCGGGCGCCGGCAAGACGACGATCGTCAATCTCCTGTGCCGCTTCGTCAAACCCGACAGCGGCAGGATCCTCGTCGATGGGGCACCGCTCGATGAAGTCGACCCAAGCCAGTGGCGGCGGAACATTGCCCTGGCCAGTCAGGAGCTGGAACTGGTCGATGGCACCATTTTTGAAAACATTATCTACGGCTACGACACGGCCTCGGCCAGCGACGCCATGCGCGCCGCAAGGCTGGCCGAGGCACATCAATTCATCGAGCACCTGCCGCAGGGTTACGCGACGCTGGTCGGATACCGGGGCATCAACCTGTCAGCCGGACAAAGGCAAAGGATCGCCCTGGCGCGGGCGCTGGTGCGCGATCCCGATATTCTCATCCTCGACGAAGCCACCAGTGCGGTGGATGGGTTGTCAGAAGCCGCTATTGTCGAGACGCTGAAGTCGCGGGCCGGCCGCCGCACCACCATTGTCATCAGTCATCATTACAGCACCATATCGTTCTGCGACGACGTGGTGATCTTGAGCCGCGGTCGGGTGAAAAAACAGGCCCCCTTCGCAACCCTGGCAATGCTCAGCATGGACGAGCTTTACCAGCACGGAGCGGGTGAGTGATGGGGCGCACCCCAACCTGCGACGCGGCTTACGCCCGGCAGCTCGCAGATCGCGATCAATCCTGCCGGCAAACCACCGCCGCGACGCATTTCCGATTGTTCAAAAACAATTCTCGGTGAGAGGTCAGGCGGCCTTCTTCTTCGCCAGCCGCGCCTTGATCGAGGCGACGTCGGCGCGCGGCGTCGCGGCGAACAGCGTCCTGGTGTAGTTGTGCTTGGGGTCGGCGAAGACCTCCTCGCGCGAGCCGTATTCGACGGCTTCGCCGAAATACATCACCATCACATCGTCGGCGATGTAGCGCACGACCGACAGATCGTGGCTGATGAAGACATAGGTCAGCTGGAATTCGTCCTGCAGGTCGGCGAGCAGGTTGAGCACCTGCGCCTGCACCGAAAGATCGAGCGCGGAGACCGGTTCGTCAAGCACCAGCAGGCTCGGGTTCAGCATCAGCGCGCGGGCAATGGCGATGCGCTGGCGCTGGCCGCCCGAGAACATGTGAGGATAGCGATTGTAGTGCTCGGTTCCGAGGCCGACTTTCTTCAGCATCCTCATGGCGAGGTCGCGCCGCTCTTCGGCCGGCTTGTCGGTGTTGATGAGCAGCGGCTCGCCCAGCACATCTCCGATCTTTTGGCGCGGATTGAGCGATCCGTAAGGGTTCTGGAAGACGATCTGCACCTTGCGGCGCATCTCCCTGGTCAGGCCGTTCCTTGCGATGTCGACCTTGTTGCCGTCGATGAACAGTTCGCCCGACGTTGCCGGATCGATCAGCGTGATGATGCGCGCCAGCGTTGACTTGCCGCAGCCCGATTCACCGACGATGGCCAGCGTCTTGCCCTTGTCGACGCTGAACGAGACGCCCTTGACCGCATGCACGGTGCGCGCGCCGCGAAACAGGCCGCCGCCGACGTGATAGTCGCGCACGATGTCCTTGCCTTCGACGACCTTGATGCTCATCAGACGCCCCCGGCAGCCGGTTCGAACAGCATGTCCGAGACGGTCGGTAGCCGGTCGCCGACGGCATTTTCCGGCAGCGCCGACAAAAGCGCGCGGGTGTAATTGCTCTTCGGCGATTCAAACAGCGACAGCACGTCGGCCTCTTCCATCTTGCGGCCCTTGTACTGGACGATGACGCGGTCGGCGGTCTCGGCGACGACGCCCATATTGTGGGTGATCATGATCAGGCCCATGCCGTATTTGACCTGCAGCGAGACCAGCAGGTCGAGGATCTGCTTCTGGATGGTAACGTCGAGCGCGGTGGTCGGCTCGTCGGCGATCAGAAGCTTGGGATTGCAGGCGATGGCGATGGCGATCATCACCCGCTGGCACTGGCCGCCCGACATCTGGTGCGGGAACGAGTTCAGCCGTTCGGCCGGCTCGGCAATGCCGACCTGCGTCAGCAATTCGATGGCGCGCTCGCGACGCTGGGCCTTGTCCATGCCCATATGGAAGCGCAGCACTTCCTCGATCTGGAAGCCGACGGTGAAGCACGGATTGAGACTGGCCATCGGCTCCTGGAAGATCATCGACATGTCCTTGCCGACGATCTTGCGACGGTCGGCCGGGCTCATCTTCAGAAGATCGCGACCGTTGAAGCTCATCTGGTCGGCAGTGACCGTCGCCGTCCACGGCAACAGCCCCATCACAGCCAGCATCGACACCGACTTGCCGGAGCCGGATTCGCCGACGATGGCCAGCACTTCACGTTCGTTCACATGGAGCGAGACGCCATCGACCGCGCGGAACGGGCCGGATGCGGTCTGGAACTCGACGACGAGATTGCGGATGTCGAGCAGCGCCATTACGACCTCCTCAGCTTCGGATCGAGCGCATCGCGCAGACCGTCGCCGATCAGGTTGATGGCAAGCACGGTGATGAGGATGGCCAGACCGGGGAAGGTCACCACCCACCAGGCGCGCAGGATGAATTCACGCGCCGAGGCGAGCATGGTTCCCCATTCCGGTGTCGGCGGCTGGGCGCCAAGGCCGAGAAAGCCGAGAGCGGCCGCCTCCAGGATGGCGTTGGAGAAGGACAGCGTGCCCTGCACGATCAGCGGCGCCAGGCAGTTGGGCAGGATGGTGCGCAGCATAAGCCTTATATGGCCGGCGCCGGCGACCTTGGCGGCGACCACATATTCGCGGCTCTTTTCGGCCATGACGGCAGCGCGCACCAGACGGGCAAAGTGGGGTTGCAGGACAAGCGCGATGGCCAGCATGGCGTTGAACAGGCCGGGGCCGAGGATGGTGACCAGAACCAGCGCCAAGAGCAGCGACGGGAAGGACAGGATCAGATCCATGACCCGCATGATCGCCACGTCGACCCAGCCCCGGAAATAGCCAGCCAAAAGGCCGAGCGTGATGCCGCCGACAAGCGCCAGCGTGACCACGACGGCGCCGATGAGCAGCGAGAAACGCGCGCCATAGAGCAGGCGCGAGAGCATGTCGCGGCCGACCGCGTCGGTGCCAAGCAGATATTCCATGCTGCCGCCTGCCTGCCAGGCCGGCGGACGCAAGAAAGCGGTCTTGTCCTGGATGTCGGGCGCATAGGGCGCGAGCAGCGGTGCAAAGAGCGCGGCCAGCACCAAAAGGATGAAGACGAACAGGCCGATGACGGCGCCGCGGTTTACCGAGAAATAGTGCCAGAAAGTCCTGAAGCCGGTCAGTCGGTCAGGGTTGCCGGCGGCCATCGGGGCGATTTCGGTCGACTGGCTCATCACGCCGCCCTGATGCGCGGGTTGATGACGGCATAAAGCACGTCGACGATCAGGTTCACGGCCATGACGATAAGGGCGATCAGCAGCAAGCCTGACTGCACGACGACATAGTCGCGCTTGGATATGGATTCGACCATCCACTTGCCGATGCCCGGCCAGGCGAAGATGGTTTCTGTGAGAATGGCGCCGGCGAGCAGGGTACTGACCTGCAGGCCGATGGTGGTGACCACCGGGATCAGCGCATTGCGCAGCGCATGCACGCCGATGACGCGGGACGACGACAGGCCCTTGGCGCGGGCGGTCCGCACATAGTCTTCGCCCAGCACTTCGAGCATGGCCGAGCGCGTCTGGCGCGCGATCACCGCCAGCGGGATGGTGCCGAGCACAATTGTCGGCAGCACCAGGTGGCTCAATGCCGAGCGGAAAGCATCCCATTTGCCGTAGAGCAGGCTGTCGAGGGTCAGGAAGCCGGTGATCGGCTTGATAAAGAACTGAAGGCCGATGCGTCCTGAAACCGGGGTCCAGCCGAGATAGCCGGAGAAAAAGATGATCAGCAGCAGACCCCACCAGAAAATCGGCATGGAATAGCCGACAAGGGCGGTGCCCATCAGCCCCTGGTCGAACCAGGAGCCGCGTTTGACCGCAGCAATGATGCCGGCCGGGATGGCCAGCACCATGGCGAAGATCATGGCGAAGACTGAGAGCTCGACGGTTGCCGGGAAGAGCGTCATGAAATCTTCGATGACCGGCCGCTTGGACGAAATCGACACGCCGAAATTGCCGGTCGCGGCATCGCGGACATAATGCGCGTATTGCTGCCAGATCGGCAAATTGTAGCCGAACTGTTCCTTCAGTTCCGCGTAACGCTCGGGCGACACGCCATGCTCGCCGGCCATGGCAAGAATGGGATCGCCGGGCAGCAGCCTGACGAAAGCGAAGGCGCAGATGGTGATGCCGATCAGCGTCGGCAGCACCAAGACGATTTTGTTTAGGAGATATCGGAGCATCTTGAAAAGCGGGCGGCGCCTGATTGCGCGCCGCCCGCCTAACAGTTCTATTCGGCCTTGTCGACGCCGTCGAAGCGATGAATGCCGAGCGGGTCCATCATGAAGCCGCTGACATTCTTGCGCACGACTGCGTAGACCTGGCTGTGTGCCATGAGGAAGGCCGGAGCCTGCTTCTGGAAGACAACCTGCGCCTCTTCATAGAGCTTGGTGCGTTCGGCCTGGTCGCTGGTCTTCTTGGCCTTCTGGATCAGATCCTCGAAGTCCTTGTCGCACCAGCTGGAGTAGTTCGACACGCCGATGGCCGAGCAGGCGAACAGCGTGGCGAAGAAATTGTCCGGATCGCCATTGTCACCGGTCCAGCCGATCTGGAAGGCGCCCGGACGCTCCTTCTTCTTGCCTTCTTCGCGGTACTTCGTCCACTCGTAGCTGACGATCTCCGCCTTGACGCCGACCTTGGCCCAGTCAGCCTGGATCAGTTCGGCGGCGCGCTGGAAGTTCGGGTTGTAGGGACGGACGCGGTCGGAGGCCCAAAGCTGGATCTCCTTCAATCCGGCATCGGCCAGCACCTTCTTGGCGGCTTCCGGATCATAGGCGTCGGACTTCACGTCCTTGTTCCACGACCACATGGTCGGCGGGATCAGGTTTACGGCCGGCGTGGCGCCGGCGTCCTGGAACAGCGACTTGATGAGCGATTCCCGATCGATCGCCTGGTTGAGCGCATGGCGCACTTCAGGCTTGTCGAGCGGCGGGATGGTGGTGTTATAGCTCATATAGCCGATGTTGAGGCCAGCCTGATCCATCAGGGTCACGTCGGCGTTGGCCTTGATCGTGCCGATGTCGGCAGGATTCGGATAGGGCGCGATATCGCATTCGCCGGCGAGCACCTTCTGGATGCGGGCGGTGGCGTCAGGCGTGATCGCGAAGACGAGATCGTCGATCTTTTCCTTGCCCTTGAAGTAGTCCGGGTTGGCCGCATAGCGGATGACCGAATCCAGCTGGTAGTCGACGAACTGGAACGGACCTGTACCGACCGGCTTGGTCGAGAAGTCGGCCATCTTGCCGTCTTTTTCCAGCTGGTCGGCATATTCCTTCGACACGATCGAGGCGAAGTCCATGCCGAGATTGGCCAGCATCGGCGCGTTCGGCTCGGTCAGCGTCAGCTTCACGGTCAGGTCATCGACCTTTTCCCACTTGGCGACGTATTTCGGCATGTCCATGCCGGTGTAGTAGTCCCAGGTCAGGTTCGGCAGGTACTTCTCGCCGTTCCAGGGGTTTTCCTTGTTGAACTGGCGATCGAACGAAAAGACGACGTCGTCGGCATTGAAATCACGCGTCGGCTTGAAGAAATCCGTCGTCTGGAACTTCACGCCCGGATGCAGGTGGAAAGTATAGACCAGGCCGTCGTCCGAAATCTCCCATTTGTCGGCGAGACCGGGCACAACTTCGGTGCCGCCATGCTTGAACTCGACCAGGCGCGAATAGACGGTGCGCGACGAGGCGTCGAAGTCGTTGCCGCCCGTCGTGGTACCCGGGTCGAAGTTGGCCGGCGAGGCCTCCGAGCAATAGACCAGCGTCTTGGCATTGGCCACACCGCCGAGGACGCTTGCAGCCAGCAACGCGGCTGCAAAAGTCAGTTTCTTTTTCATTGAGCACTCCCTGATGTTCTTCCAAGCCCCTCTATAGGCTCGCGAAGCGCGCATATAAGCACCGTTTTTCCGGCTTTGGAACACCCTGTTTGCCTACCCCACCGTAAGCAGAAAATATTTCTCGGTCTTTGACGAACTGCAGAAACAAATAGCAAAATCTGCTAATCACGGGATTGTTAACGACCGCATTTTTTCATTGATCGCAGCAATCGTAAGCCAAAAATCCACAAGCCTGGGTTTCGCCACCGAGATGACCGGACGGCATTGCCTGAGCTGGCATCGCGGGAAGGATTTCGACGGCAAATCTTTGCCGTCCTGCCGCTGGGGCAAGACTTGCACGGCCGCCGATAGTCGCAATAGATAGATGACACGCTGGATTTTCCGGGAATCCGCGACATCGCTGCAGCGGAGGACGCCTCACCACATCGAGGCGGCGCAGCAGGAGCAGGCAACAGAACGACCGAGGGAGGCTAGAGGTGGCGAAAGCAACAAAGACAACGGCCCCGGCGAAAGCAAAAGCGGCGAAAGCTTCAAAACCGGCCGCCGCTGCCGCCAAGTCGAAAGCGCCACCGGCCAAAGCCACTCCCGCCGTCAAGCCAACGGCAACCTCGACGCCGGCGAAGGCAAGCGCCAAGCCGGCAGCGAAACCTGCGGTCAAGCGCGCGGCGAAGACAGCACCCGCTGCAAAGCCCGCCCAGCCGCCAGCCGCCAAGACAGCCGCGGCGAAGCCCGCCTCGAAGCCATCGCCGGGCGCGGCCAAAAAACTGCCTAATACGCTGACGGCGCTTGCCGCGGGCTTGCCGGAAAAGCCATGGCTAAAAAGCTATTCGAAAGTAGTGCCGGCGGAGATCGGCGCCCTGCCCTACAGTTCGATCGGCGACTTCCTCGTCGGCGCCTGTAAGCAGTTTTCCGGCCAGCCGGCATACGTCTGCATGGGCAAGTCGATCTCCTATGCCGAACTCGAGCGGCAATCGGCCGCCTTCGGCGCTTATCTGCAATCGAAGGGCCTGCAGAAAGGCGCACGCGTGGCGCTGATGATGCCGAATGTGCTGCAATATCCGGTGGCGATGATGGCCGTGCTTCGCGCCGGCTATGTCGTGGTGAACATCAATCCGCTCTACACGCCGCGCGAGCTCGAACATCAGCTCAAGGATTCCGGCGCGCAGGCGATCGTCATTCTGGAGAATTTCGCCAGCACCCTGGACGCGGTGATTGCCAGGACGGCGGTCAAGCATGTGGTGGTCGCGGCGATGGGCGACATGCTCGGCGCCCTCAAGGGCACGATCGTCAACCTCGTCGTGCGCCGGGTGAAGAAGATGGTGCCGGCCTGGTCGCTGCCCGGCCATGTCAAATTCAATGCGGCGGTGAAAGCCGGCGCCGGCATCGCCTTCAAACCGGCCAAGATGGAGGCCGGCGACGTTGCCTTCCTGCAATATACCGGCGGAACCACGGGGATTTCCAAAGGTGCTGTGCTGCTGCACTCCAATGTGCTGTCCAATGTCGCGCAGAACACGCTGTGGCTGCAGGACGCCTATGCGATCAAGCCGAAACCGGCGCATCTCAACTTCATCTGCGCACTGCCGCTCTACCATATCTTCGCGCTGACGGTGAACGCGCTGATGGGCATGCAGCAGGGCGCCCAGAACGTGCTCGTTCCCAACCCGCGCGACATTCCCGGCTTCGTCAAGGAGCTGCAGAAATACCCGATGCACATTTTCCCCGGCCTCAACACGCTGTTCAACGCGCTGCTCAACAACGAGGATTTCCGCAAGCTCGACTTCAAGCCGCTGATCATGACGCTGGGTGGCGGCATGGCGGTGCAGAGGGGGGTTGCCGAGCGCTGGAAGGCGCTGACCGGCAATTCGATCACCGAGGGCTACGGGCTGTCTGAGACCTCGCCCGTGGCCACCGCCAACAAGTTCAGCGACGGCAATTTCACCGGTACGATCGGCCTGCCGCTGCCGTCGACCGAGATCGTCATCCGCGACGATGACGGCAACAACCTGCCGCTGGGCGAAGTCGGCGAGATCTGCATCCGCGGGCCGCAAGTCATGGCCGGTTACTGGAACCGGCCGGACGAGACCGCCAAGGTGATGACCAAGGACGGGTTTTTCAAATCCGGCGACATGGGCTTCATGGACGAGCGCGGCTACACCAAGATCGTCGACCGCAAGAAGGACATGATCCTGGTCTCCGGCTTCAACGTCTATCCCAACGAACTCGAGGAAGTCGTCGCCCAGCATCCGGGCGTGCTCGAAGTAGCGGCGATCGGCGTGCCGGACGAGCATTCGGGCGAGGTGCCGAAGCTGTTCGTGGTCAAGAAGGACCCGGCGCTGACCGTCGAGGCGCTGACCGCCTATTGCCGCGAGAACCTGACCGGCTACAAGCGGCCGAAATACATCGAGTTCAGGACCGAACTGCCGAAGACTCCGGTGGGCAAGATTTTGCGCCGGGCGCTGCGGGAATAGATTTGAACGACGAGCCTAGTCGCGGCGAAAGTGTAGACGACAATCCGCGTCCCGACGCGGCGACGTTCATCAAGGCGAACATGCGCCTTGCGCCTGTTCCAGCACTTCCTGAAATCCAACTCTACACGGCTCATCCCGGCAGCGGCCTGAGGCGGCTTGTCGACCCGCACCAAGGCGCGGACGACGATGCGGTTGAGCCAGTCGACGACGCGCCTCAGCCACCGCCGCCCTACTGGGCCTATCCATGGGCCGGCGGGGCGGTGCTTGCGCGCTATATACTCGACCATCCGCAAAGCGTAGCCGGCCGACGCGTGCTCGATCTCGGCGCCGGCTCCGGCCTCGTCGGCATCGCCGCCGCCAAGGCCGGCGCCAGCGCGGTGATCGCGGCCGAGATCGATCGCAACGGCGTCGCCGCGATCGGCATCAATGCCGCGGCCAACGGCGTCGAGATCACCATTGTCGACAAGGACATCACCACAGGCCCGCCGCCGGCCGTCGACCTCGTGCTTGCCGGCGACGTGTTCTACGGCCGCGAGGTTGCGATACGGGTTATTCCGTTCCTCGACCGCTGCCTGGCAGCCGGCATCGAAGTGCTGGTCGGCGACCCCCGCCGCGCCGATCTGCCGCTGTCGCGGCTACGATTGGTTGCGGAATATCAAGTGCCGGACTTCGGTGACGCGAAGGGCGCTGCGGGCAGGCTGAGCGGTGTGTTTTCGTTTGAGGTGGAAGATTGCTGCGCTGAGATCAAAAGCCGATCACTCTGAATGACCCGGTTCGGCCCATTGCGGACATCCCGCGTTACGTGCCGGATTTTGAAAGCTCAGCGACATCGGATTATGTTGAGGTTCACAGCCCTTTGCAGCGGGGTGCAACGAGTCCACCGCAGGGAGCCAATCATGTTGAAAGCTACCGAAGAGGAGATCGAGGAAGTACGGGAATACTTTGAATGGCAGGCGCCCGACCTCGAAGTGGCCTTTATGCAGAAGGTCTACTCGGAGGCCGTCCTCAACACCCGCCACGATGTGTGGGACGTCCACACCAACAAGGATCGCTGGTGGGTCATCACGGGCGGCACAAACCTCTACTCTCAGGAGCAATTCCCAAATATGGATCTTGCCCTTACCTTCCATATTGGCCTGATGCTCCGGATCCCGCGTACGGAAAAACAACAGGAAGATGATCTACGCATCCTCCCGTTCGGCCCGGTCTTCGAAAAGATGGAAGAAGCAGGAACCGCCGTGACACAGGCGCATGGCCTCTCGGACTATCAGGCCGTCGGTGTTCGCTGCCGCGAGGCGCTGCTCGAGCTCATCGGCGTCGCGCAGGACGCTGCAATATGGACAGACACGCCACCACAGCGTGCGAACTTCCGCGCGTGGACCGAGATCATTTGCAACGATCTTCTGCCGGGTGACACCAACAAGGAGCGTCGCGGGACCGTCAAGAGCGCGCTTGAGTCCGCATGGACGTTTTCCAACTGGCTGACGCATTCAAAGTCGGCCACCTGGATTGATGCCGAGATGGCGCACTCATTGATCCAACACGCCGTCGGCTTGGCGACATCGTTGATCATTCGCGAGTTGCGCGGTGTGCCTTGGGAATGCCCGAACTGCGGCTCACCGCATCTTGAACCCGGACATGGCGAGAATACTGAGGCGCCCGGTGTACTCTGGGAACGACCGCAGTGCGTCGACTGCGGATGGGCCGGCAGGCCGGTTCCAATTCTCGATCTCGGCGACGGACAGCCCATCATCACACGCGAAGGCGAAAAAACCGACGGGTGCAGCATCATGACAGTACCGCTACGCACGATCCTAAAGCCGGGAAGTCCCTTGATCGAGCCGCTGAAGAACACGGAGACCGGTCCTCCGGAGCACGTTGTGTATTTTGCCTACGGGTCCAATATGTCGACCGCCCGGCTGCGCGATCGCATGCCGAGCTGCAATCCAATCGGCATTGCCACCTTGCCGGGTCATACGCTTCGATTTCATAAGCGTAGCGTTGACGAGTCCGGGAAGTGCAACGCATTTGCCACGGGCGACGAGAATAGCGTGATTGGAGTCCTGTTCAGCTTCGATCCTACCGAGCGCGCTAAGCTAGATAAGGCCGAAGGCGTCGGCAGCGGCTACGAGCACGCGACGGTCACGGTCATCAATGACAAAGGTCGCAGGCGAAAAGTTCTTACCTATCTCTCCACTCCCGACTACATCGACGATAGCCTCAAACCCTATAGCTGGTACAAGGATTTTGTCCTTGCAGGTGGCAGGGAACACGGCCTGCCGCCGGAGTATATTGCCGAATACATCCAGTCGGTTGAAGCGATCGAAGATATCAACAAGACACGGAACAGGAAGCAGCGGGCTACGCTGGGAGGTCTTGGGCGGTGAGAGGGCATCGGTGCGAGTTGCACCCCTGACTGCTGACCCGATGTCCGCTATACCGCAACCTGCCCGTTCAGGCAGATGAGCCCAACGGCAACTTCCATTGGTAGGAAAGCCGAAGTTGATTGAATCCCCCCAAGCCCCCGTCAGACTGTCTCCTTGACCCGCGCCGAGAGAAAGTCTGGCAAATCGGCGACCGAATCCAAAACGACATCGGCGATCGCCGACAGCGATTCACGCGTGCCGGTGCCGGAGAGCACGCCGACCGCCAGGCCGCAGCCGCCAGCACGCGCCATCTCCAGGTCGTGGCGGTTGTCGCCGACCATGGCGATCTCGGACGCCTTCAACCCGGTCAGGTCGCAAAAGGCGACGATCGTGTCCGGCGCCGGTTTCGGATTGGCGACCGCGTCATAGCCATAGGCGGCGGTGAACAGCTGCGCGACGCCGAGCGTGACCATGGTCTTTTCGGCACCGGCAGTCGAATCGTTGGTGGCGACGCCGAGCCGGTAGGACCGCTTGTGCAGAGCCGTCAGCGCTGCGACGACGCCGGGCAAGGCAACCGCCATCGACGAGCCTTGCACCGAGGTGATCTCGTTGAAGCGGGCGACGGCCAGCATCTGGTCCTCGTCGGACAGACGCGGGAACCATAGTTCGACGACATCCATGTTGGTGCCCGAGGCGAAGATGGAATCGGGCTTGAAGCGCTTGGCGACAAAATCGAAGCCCGCCGCCGAAAGCAGCCTGTCGGCCTTCCAGCGATCGCCCTCGGCTGCGTCCATGGCCATGAAATCGGCAATGCTGAGCCAGGTCGCGTTGAAATCGACAAGCGTGCCGTCCTTGTCGAACAAGATGCCCTTGATGTCGGCCGGATTTTTCATTGCGCCCCCCGCAGTTGCTGGATGCGCGCCACCAGCCCGGCGGTCGATGCGTCGCGCTTGTCGGCGCTCTCCTTGCCTTCCACGACTGGCAACAGGCCGGTCGCCAGCTCCTTGCCGAGCTCGACGCCCCATTGGTCGAAGGAATTGATGTTGAACAGAGTGCCTTCGACGAAGACGCGGTGCTCGTAAAGCGCGATCAGCCGGCCGAAGGTGCGCGGGTCGAGCTTGCGGTAGAGGATCGTCACCGAGGGGCGGTTGCCGGAGAAGACACGGTGCGGGGCTATTCTGTCGACATCGGCCGGCTTCATGCCCTTTGCCAACATCTGCGCGCGCGCCTCGTCCAGCGTGCGGCCCTTCATCAACGCTTCCGACTGCGCCAGGCAATTGGCAAGCAGCAGATCGTGCTGGTGCTTGAGATCCGGCTCATGGCCGACGGCGGCAGCGAGGAATTCTACCGGTATGAAATCGGTACCCTGATGCAGCAGCTGGAAGAAGGCGTGCTGGCCATTGGTGCCGGGCTCGCCCCAGACCAGCGGCCCAGTCGGCGTCGTCACCGGCGTGCCGTCGAGGGTGACGCCCTTGCCGTTCGATTCCATGTCGAGCTGCTGCAGATAGGCCGGCAACCTCGACAGGCGCTGGTCATAAGGGATGACGGCACGCGCCGGATAGCCGCAGATCACGCGATGCCACCAGCCGACCAGCCCCAGCAACACCGGCAGGTTCTTCTGCAAGGGCGCGGTGCGGAAGTGCTCGTCCATCTCATGCGCGCCGTCGAGGAAGGCGCGGAAATTGCGCGGACCGATGGCGATCATCACCGGCAGACCGATGGCGCCCCACAGCGAATAGCGGCCGCCGACCCAGTCCCAGAAGCCGAACACGCGATCGGCTTCGATGCCGAACTTGGAAACCAGGTCGAGCGCGGTCGAGACGGCGGCGAAATGCTTGCCGACAGCTTCCTTGCCGAGCGCCTTCTGCACCCATTCGCGCGCCGTCTCGGCATTGGTCATCGTCTCGACCGTGGTGAAGGTCTTCGAGGCGATGATGAACAGAGTGGTTTCGGCCGACAGGCCCTTCAGCGTGTCGTGGATATGGGCGCCGTCGATGTTGGAGACGTAGTGCGCGCGCGGGCCGTCGTGATAGGGCGCCAGCGCCAGCGTCGCCATGGCCGGGCCGAGATCGGAGCCGCCAATGCCGATGTTGACAATGTCGGTGATTTTCTTGCCGGTGGCGCCGGCGGCCTTGCCGGAGCGAATGGCGTCGGCGAAAGCGCCCATGGCGTCGAGCACGGACAGCACATCCGCCTTGACGTCCTGGCCATCGACCGTGACGCCCTTGCCCGAGAGGTTGCGCAGCGCCGTGTGCAGCACGGCGCGGTCTTCGGTGATGTTGATCTTCTTGCCGGAAAACATTGCGGCGCGGCGACCTTCGAGATCGGCGGCGGCGGCGAGCTTCTCGAGCAGTTCCATCGTGCGCTGGTCGACCGCGCATTTCGACCAGTCGAGCAAAAGGTCGCCGTCGCTGGCCGAAAATGTCTCGAAGCGCTTGGGGTCCGCGGCAAAAGCCTCGCGCATCGTGCCCGATGCCGCCGCGCGCGCAGCACGCAATGCGACAAGCTGGTTGTCGAAGGAGGAATGATCCACTGCCGGCTCCTGATCGTTTTTCACGACATCTTATCAGACCGGATGTTTCCGGCGCGTGTCGTCGGGGTGATGTTATCGAGCCGAATTCCCCATGTTTCAATGCGTGGGGATGACGCAGTGCAGCATAGTGCGATGTGATGAAGCTACGACGCTGCGCGTCGCGCTGGATGATGTGATGGGAGTAGCGACGACGCTTCGCATCGCGCTGGGGACAATGAGGCGCGACGACGCTGCGCATCGCGCGGGCGTCCGCGCTGCGGGATGACGCAAGCGTCACCCGGGGATGCGACGACGCTGCGCGTCGCGCATAGATCACTGGCATAAATCCCAGCGATCAGAAAAATTGATTGGCGCAACCCCTTGTGCCACGGTTACCTTCCGCTGGTCCAGCCAAGCAAAAAAGACTGGCCATCGAGGAACACCTTCCATGCCACAGCGTAACGACACGGCCATATGGTCCGGCCTGTTCCGGATTTCGGCGGAATCGGGCCAGACCCTGCAGGCGCAGATCCGTCAGGCGATCGTCGCCGCCATTCTCGACCGGCAGATCGCCGCTTCGATGCCGCTTCCGTCCTGCCGCATCCTGGCTGAAAAACTCGGCGTCGCGCGCGGCACTGTGGTGCTGGCGTTCCAGCAATTGGTCGACCAAGGTTTCCTGGTGGCGCGCGAACGGCGCGGCCATTTCGTCAATCCGGATGTGCTGGCCACCCCCGCCAAGCCGCACCAGAAGGCGCCCGACCAGCAGAACGAGATCGACTGGAAGGCACGCCGGCAGATCGCCGCCAGCGACATGCCGCCACCGGCCAAGCACGACAACTGGATCAAGTCCTCCTACCCCTTCGTCTACGGCCAGTTCGACCCGGCGCTGTTCCCGACAGCCGAATGGCGTGAGTGCAACCGCATGGCGCTGGCCGTGCTCGAAATCCGCAACTGGGCCTCCGACATGGTCGATCGCGACGATCCGCTCTTGATCGAGCAGATCCAGGCGCGGCTGTTGCCGCGGCGCGGCATCTTCGCCAATCCGGACGAGATCATCGTCACGCTTGGCGCCCAGAACGCGCTCTATATGCTGGCGACACTGCTGATGGCCAAGGGCTCCAAGGTCGCGATGGAAGACCCGGGATACCCTGACGCGCGCTCGATCTTCCGCTTGGCAGGCGCCGAAATCCAGCCGGTTCCGGTCGATCAGTCCGGCATCGTCACCTCGTCCATTCCCAACGATTCCGGCTTTGTCTTCGTCACCCCCAGCCACCATTGCCCGACCATGGTGCCGCTGTCGGCGGAGCGGCGGCAGGACCTTCTGGCGCGCGCCAACCGCCACAACCAGATCATCATCGAGGACGGCTATGACAGCCAGCTTCTCGACGAGGCGCCGCAGCAGGCGCTGAAGAGCCTCGATCGCTCGGGTCGCGTCGTCTATGTCGGCTCGATGTCGAAGACGCTGGCTCCGGGCCTGCGGCTTGGCTACATCGTCGCTTCGGCTGGACTAATCTCCGAGCTCAGGGCGCTGCGTCGCTTCATGCTCAGGCACCCGCCGGCCAACAACCAGCGCGCGGTCGCGCTATTCCTGTCGCTCGGCCATCACGAAGCCCTGGTGCGGCGGCTGTCGTCGGCCTTCGACGAGCGGCGCAAGCGTCTGGTCCATGCGATTTCCGCATTCCTGCCGGAATGGCGCTCGACCGATTCGGCCGGCGGCACATCGCTCTGGCTGGAAGGCCCGCGCGGCACCGATTCACGTGGACTGGCCGAGGCCGCGGCCTCGCGCAGCGTCATCATCGAGCCGGGCGATCGCTTCTTCGATCGCACCGAAAAGCCGTCGCGTTTCATGCGCTTGGGCATTTCCTCGATCGCACTGCAGCACATCGAGCCGGGTATTCGCGAGCTCGCGACCGCAGCCGGACGCAGGCCCGCTGCAGCCTGATTTGCCTGTGCCGGGGCTTTGAACAGCCCGGCCCTTGGCATGATCACCAACATTCTGCATTAGCTCTCTGGCATACTCGGCTGCGTTGACTGGCCCATAGGCTGGGCCAATGGCAACGGCATAGTCGGCTGACAGAGGGACGAAGCAGGCCGACGGTGGACCAATCACCGCGTCGTGTTTCGCAAGCTAAAGGTGGAGTGCCCCCCATGTCAGTGGCTGTTGAGCAGCAGGATGCGGCTCTTAAGGATGCGGCTCCTAAAGATACATCAGCCGACCAGCGTTCGCGACGATCCGGCGGGCGCGAAGCGCGCCGCGCCATGCGGGCAGCACCTTTGGCCGACGACATCAGGCCGGTACGTGCCGGGCTTGAAGGCGGCAGTTACGGCCCGCTCAACCGGAACGACCAGGAGCGCATCCATGAAGCGGTGCTGACGCTGCTGGAGACCGTCGGCTTCGCCAATGCCATTCCCTCCTGCGTCGAGGCGCTGACCGGGGTCGGCGCCGTTTACGGCGATGACGGCCGCGTCCGTTTCCCACGCGGGCTTGTGATGGACACGATCAGACGAGCCGCGCGAAATTTTACGCTGCACGGCCAGGACCCCAGGCATGACATGCTGATCCAGGGCAAGCGCGTGCATTACGGCACGGCGGGTGCGGCGGTGCATCTGGTCGATGTCGAAAAGCGCGAATACCGCGAGTCGCTGGTGCAGGACATTTATGATGCCGCTCGCCTCGTCGAAGGGCTCGACAACATCCATTTCTTCCAGCGGCCGATGGTGCCGCGCGACATTCCCGATCCGCTCGAAATGGACTTCAACACGCTCTACGCCTGCGTGATGGGCACGTCGAAGCATGTCGGCACCTCGTTCACGGTGCGCGAGAACGTGCAGCCGGCGCTGGAAATGCTTTATGCGATCGCCGGCGGCGAGGAGAACTTTCGCGCCCGGCCGTTCGTGTCAAACTCCAATTGCTTCGTCGTGCCGCCGATGAAGTTTGCCGAGGACGCCTGCGGCGTGCTCGAAGCCTGTGTCGACGGCGGCATCCCGATCCTGCTTCTATCGGCCGGCCAGGCCGGCGCCACCGCTCCCGCGGCGATTGCCGGCGCTGTGGTGCAAGCGGTGGCCGAAGTGCTGGTCGGCCTCATCTACGTCAACGCCATCAAGCCCGGGCATCCGGCGATCTTCGGCACCTGGCCGTTCGTCTCCGACCTGAGGACCGGCGCCATGTCGGGCGGCTCGGCCGAGCAGGCAGTACTGACTTCGGCCTGCGCGCAGATGGCGCAGTTCTACGACCTGCCGGGCGGCTCGGCCGCCGGCATGACGGATTCGAAACTGCCCGACATCCAGTCCGGCTATGAAAAGGGGATCACCGACGTGATGGCCGGTCTTGCCGGCCTCAATCTGGTCTATGAATCGGCGGGCATGCACGCCTCGCTGCTCGGCTTTTGCCTGGAGAGCCTGATCATAGACAATGACATGCTGGGCCACTGCCTGCGCTGCGTGCGGGGCATCGAAGTGACCGACGAAGCGCTGTCGATCGACACCATCACCGAAGTCTGCATGAATGGCCCAGGCCACTATCTCGGCAACGAGCAGACGCTGCGCCTGATGCAGACCGAGTATTTTTATCCGGCCGTCGGCGACCGCTTTTCGCCCAAGGAATGGAACGAGAAGGGCCGGCCCGACATCTTGCAGCGGGCGATCATCGAAAAGAAGCGCGTGCTTGCCGAGCGCTTCCCGCGCCATGTGCCGAAGCTGCTAGACGACAAATTGCGCGCCCGCTTCGGCGAGATGATCAAGCTGCCACGCAGCGGCATGGGCGGGTAAGCTTCACCTTACGAAGGTCAGTCCGCACTTAGCCCAAAGCGCTCGACGACTTCGGCGCTGATCAGCTTGCCATGCAGCGCCATCAGCACGATCTGGGCATCCAGGCTGTCGCCGGTTTCAAGCGCTGCCTCGATGCGGCGCTCAGCGTCCAGCCGCCGCTCCGGCCCATTGGCCTGCTCAAAGGTTTGTGGGCCTGCGATGCAATAACCAAACAGCTGCGCCACAGACCGATAAGCCTCTGGCGGGGGCTCGTCCGGCCAGTGATCCTTCATCAGATTGACGATGGTGAGCTTTACTCCCTCTGGCACCAGTGCCGGGTGAAGGTCGGCGCCGCGCAGCGCGTTGTCCAGTTCCCGCAAGTCACCCGAGCGGCCGAACATGCCGAGGAAACCGAGGGAAGAGCGCCGCTTCGTCATTGATGGGTGCCCTTGTGCAGGACCTATCGACACGACGTATCTGTAGACTTGGCCCAATCGATACAAGAGCGTTGCCATGAGAAAAGGCGGCCTGCCCGATGGCAAGCCGCCTTCGATTTCACCAAACTTGCAACGCCTAGTGGTTGTCCCTCGGCACGCCGCTGGTGTGCGCGACGTCCTGGTATTTCACCGCCGGCTTCAGCACCATGCCCTCCGAGAACTGGTCGACCATGGAGCGCTGGATCTCCTGCCATGGCGTCTGATGCTTGGGATAATGATAGCCGCCATCGACCTGCAGTTCGGCACGGCGGCGCGTGATTTCCTCGTCGGTGACGAGGATGTTGGCAGTGCCTTTGCGTAAGTCGATGCGCACACGGTCGCCGGTCTTGAGCAGCGCCAGGCCGCCGCCAATGGCGGCCTCCGGCGAAGCGTTGAGGATAGACGGCGAGCCGGATGTGCCCGACTGGCGGCCATCGCCGATGCAGGCCAGCGCGTGAATGCCCTTCTTGATGAGATAAGCGGGCGGCTGCATGTTGACGACCTCGGCGCCGCCGGGATAGCCGATCGGGCCGGCGCCGCGCATGAACAGGATGGTGTGCTCGTCGATGCCTTGCGCCGGATCGTCGATGCGGGCGTGGTAGTCCTCCGGCCCGTCAAAGACCATGGCTTTGCCTTCGAAGGCTTCCGGGTCGTTCGGGTTGGAGAGATAGCGTTCGCGGAATTCCGGCGAGATGCCGCTCATCTTCATGATGGCGGAATCGAACAGATTGCCGCTGAGATTGATGAAGCCGGCATTGGCCTTCAGCGGCTCGGCAACAGTGCGGATGACATCGGTATTCTCGTTGGCGACCCCCTTGCAATTGTCGCCGATCGATTTCCCGTTGACGGTCATGGCTTCGGGATAGGGCAGCAGCTTGGCCTTCATCAGTTCGGCAACCACAGCCGGCACACCGCCGGCATGATGATAGTCCTCGCCGAGATATTCGCCAGATGGCTGCAGATTGACGATGAGCGGCACATGGAGGCCGACCGTCTGCCAGTCGTCATTGGTGAGCGGCACGCCGAGATGGCGGGCAATCGCGTTGAGGTGGATCGGCGCATTGGTCGAGCCGCCAATCGCCGAATTGACGACAATGGCGTTCTCGAACGCCTTGCGCGTCATGATGTCGGACGGCTTCAGATCCTCATGCACCATCTCGACGATGCGCTTGCCCGTCTCATAGGAGATCTGGCCGCGCTCGCGGTAGGGTGCCGGAATGGCAGCCGAGCCCGGCAATTGCATCCCGAGCGCCTCGGCCAGCGAGTTCATCGTGGTGGCGGTGCCCATGGTGTTGCAATAGCCGGTCGACGGCGCCGATGAGGCGACGATGTCCATGAACTCGTCATAGTCGATCTCGCCGGCGGAGAGCCGCTGGCGCGATTCCCAGACGATGGTGCCGGATCCCGTGCGCTTGCCTTTGTGCCAGCCATTGAGCATCGGTCCGACCGAAAGTGCTATGGCCGGAATATTGACGGTGGCCGCCGCCATCAGCAGCGCCGGCGTGGTTTTGTCGCAGCCGATGGTCAGCACGACGCCGTCGAGCGGATAGCCGTAAAGCACTTCGACCAGGCCGAGATAGGCAA
The DNA here is from genome assembly GCF_040323695.1 of Mesorhizobium sp. M0030. NCBI lineage: Bacteria > Pseudomonadati > Pseudomonadota > Alphaproteobacteria > Hyphomicrobiales > Phyllobacteriaceae > Mesorhizobium > Mesorhizobium sp. M0030. The sequence goes on from NZ_JAMYVE010000001.1 coordinate 243,678, forward strand.
GGTTGCGGTCGAGTGCCGCGGTCGGGCGCTTGCCGGTCTCCTGGATCGGATGGCACGGGAATTCGAAGGGGATGCCGCCCATCGAGACGATGCCTTCGCGCACGCGCTTGGCGAGTTCGATATGGTGGCGGTTGCACGGCGACAGATCCGAGCCGGTCTGGGCGATGCCGATCAGCGGCTTGCCCGACATCAACTCGGCCCGCGTCAGGCCGTAGTTCAGGTAGCGCTCGAGGTAGAGCGCGGTCATGCCTGGATTGTCGGGATTGTCGAACCACTCCTGCGAGCGAAATTTCTTCTTTCCGGTGGGGGCGCCTGCCATCATGGTCTCCGTATTTGTAAGACAAATCGATATGGCAACGCGCGGAAGCAGGCAAGAGGGCGCACCGTCGCAACCGGACTTTGGTGCGATAGACACAGACCAGACCGTGCGTTAGGCCTTCGAAGTCTGTCCGGGAGGTATCGATGGCTTTGGTGATCGAAGGCGAGGAACGCATTGCCGCCCCCCTGCAGAAAGTGTGGGACGCGCTGAACGATCCGAAGGTTTTGCAGGCGACCATTCCCGGCTGCCAGAACCTGGAGATGAAATCGCCGACCGAAATGGCAGCGACGGTGGTCCTGAAGATCGGACCGATCAAGGCGACATTCAACGGCGAGGTGACGTTGAAGAACCTGAAGCCGCCGCACTCCTACACCATCCAGGGCGAGGGCAAGGGCGGTATTGCCGGCTTCGCCAAGGGTGGCGCCGACGTGACGCTGACGGCGGACGGGCCGGATGCGACGGTCCTCAAATACGCGGCCAAAGCCGAAGTCGGCGGCAAGATCGCCCAACTCGGCAGCCGGCTCATCGAATCGACTTCGAAGAAGCTGGCCGGGCAGTTTTTTTCAAGCTTTGGCGAGAAGGTGGGTTCCCCTCCCCCTTGAGGGGAGGGTGCCTCGCGAAGCGAGGCGGGTGGGGTCGCCTCAACCGCCTCAACCTGAGTTGAGCTGCCTCGACTTGTAAAGAAATAGCGTCGAGCGTGTCACCGCGGACCCCCCCGGCCCTTCGGGCCACCCTCCCCCTTGAGGGGAGGGATATCCGAGCTACTCGAACACGATGTTCGGCACCGCCGCTTCGGCCGCGCCGCGTTCTTCGTTGACCCGGTCCCAGACCTTCGAAGCAATGCCGCGATAGATCTTCGCCTCGGCGCTGTCTGGCTTCGACGCCACCACCGGAGCACCTTCATCAGAACTTTCGCGAATGCCCATTTCCAACGGCACTTCGCCGAGGAAAGTCACGCCGAGGCGCTCGGCCTCGCGCCGCGCCCCGCCATGGCCAAAGATGTCGTAGCGCTTGCCGGTATCGGGGGCGATGAAATAGCTCATGTTCTCGACGATGCCGAGCAGCGGCACGTCGACCTTCTTGAACATATTCAATCCTTTGCGGGCGTCGATCAGCGCCAGGTCCTGCGGCGTCGAGACGATGACGGCGCCGGCCAGCGGCACCTGCTGGGCCATGGTCAGCTGGGCGTCGCCGGTGCCGGGCGGCATGTCGACGACGAGCACGTCGAGGCGGCCCCATTCGACCTCGCGCAGCATCTGCGTCAGCGCCGACATCACCATCGGACCGCGCCAGATCATCGGCGTCTCCTCGTCGACGAGGAAGCCCATCGACATCACCTTAAGGCCGTAATTCTCCATCGGTTTCAGGATCTTGCCGTCGACGGTCTGCGGCCGGCCATGGATGTTGAGCAGCCTGGGCATGGACGGGCCATAAATATCGGCATCGAGCACGCCGACACGCAAACCGTTGGCGGCGAGGCCAAGCGCGATGTTGACAGCGGTGGTCGACTTGCCGACGCCCCCCTTGCCGGACGCCACCGCGATGATCGCCTCGATTCCGGGCACGCCGCGCTTGCCCGAGCTTTGCGAGGCCGAGGCGTGCGGGGCTGGAGTGTGTGGAGCTGGGCGCGGCCCGCCTGGCGCAGCCGGCGGTGCGGGCCTGGGCGCGGGACGCGACGCAACCGGAGCCTCCATGCCGCCGCCCTTCTTCTCCGCCGTCAGCGCGACGACGGCGCCGGCGACACCAGGGATCGCCTTGACGACACGCTCGGCTGCAGCGCGCAGCGGCTCCATCTCCTGTGCGCGGGCGGCGGGAACGGTGATCGAGAAAAACACTTTCGAATCGGCGATGAAAATCTCCGAAACCATGCCGAGGTCGACGATGTTGCCGGTGAAGTCCGGCCCGTTGACCGTCTTCAGACGCTCGGTGACGATTTCCTTGGTGACGGACATGCATTATTCCCTAAGGCGTTTGGCTGCGGCTCAGATAGTGCAGATTGGCAGCGACTCCAAGCACCACCGGTGTCCGCCTCACCCTGCCAGGCCAACCGCTAGGTAGGTGAGCGCCGAAATTGCAGCCGTGGCCGGCAAGGTGACGATCCAGGCGATGACGATGTTGCCGGCAATGCCCCAGCGCACGGCCGAGACGCGGCGGGCGGCGCCGACACCGATGATGGCCCCGGTGATGGTATGGGTGGTCGACACGGGGACGCCGAGCCAGGTGGCGGCAAACAGGGTGATGGCGCCGCCGGTCTCGGCGCAGAAGCCCTGCATCGGATTCAGCCGGGTGATCTTCGAGCCCATCGTGTGAACGATGCGCCAGCCGCCGAACAAAGTGCCGAGCGCCAGTGCTGTCTGACAGGTGAGGACGACCCACAGCGGCACGTAGAACGTCCCGCCGAGCATACCTTGCGAATAGAGCAGCACGGCGATGATGCCCATGGTTTTCTGGGCGTCGTTGCCGCCGTGCCCTAGCGAATAAAGCGAGGCCGAAAAGAACTGCATGACGCGGAAGGTGCTGTCGACGGCGAACGGTGTCTGGCGCACGAACAGCCAGGAAACGGCCAGGATCAGGACCAGCGCCAGAACAAACCCTGTCGCCGGCGACACGACGATTGCGGCGACCGTCTTGCCAAGCCCGGTCCAGACGATGGCGCCGGGCCCAGCCTTTGCAACGCCGGCGCCGACGAGCCCGCCGATCAGGGCATGCGAACTGCTGGACGGGATGCCGGCAATCCAGGTGACGATGTTCCAGACGATGGCGCCAACGAGCGCCGAGAAGATCACCGCCGGCGTGACGATGCTGACGTCGACGATACCTTTTCCCACAGTTTCAGCCACGTGAAGGCCGAAGAACATGAAGGCGATGAAATTGAAGAAAGCCGCCCACAGGACCGCATATTGCGGTCTCAGCACGCGGGTGGAGACGATGGTGGCGATGGAGTTCGCTGCATCGTGCAGGCCGTTGAGAAAATCGAAAAACAGCGCGACGGCGACAAGGCCGATCAGCACGGGAAAGGCGATGGTGGCTTCCATTGCCTAAACGTTCTCGATGACGATGCCGCTGATCTCGTTGGCGACGTCCTCAAAGCGGTCGACCACCTTCTCCAGCTGGCCGTAGATCTCCGAGCCGATCAGGTAGGCCATCGGATCGCTGCGGCCATGCCGCTTGAACAGGTCCTTCAATCCCTGCTCATGCAGATCGTCGGCGCGGCTTTCGACGCGCATCACCTCTTCGGCGATGGCGTTGAGGCGTACCGTGTGCGTGCCGACCTTGCTGAGCAGCGGGATTGCTTCGGCAACCAGCCTGGAGGCGGCAACGATGACGCCGCCCATCTCCTGCATCAGCGGGTCGAATTCCTTCTTTTCGAACAGCTTCACCGTCTTGACGGTCTTGTGCATCATGTCGATGGCGTCATCCATCGACTGGATCAGGTCCTTGATGTCGCCGCGATCGAAGGGCGTGATGAAGGAACGCCGCACCGCCAGCAGCACTTCGGCCGTGATATGATCGGCCTCGTCCTCGAGATCGATGATCTTCTGGCACCAACGATCGATGTCCTTGCCCTGCAGGAGCTGCTCCAGCGCCTCGGCGCCGCCGACCACGGTGCGGGAATGCCGTTCAAAGAGGTCGAAGAAGCGATCTTCGCGCGGCAAAAGCTTGCGGAACCAGCCCAGCATGTCCGATCTCCTCGTATTCCATCCAACCACATAGCGCCGTGTTCGGCCGGGGGAAACAGCCAGCCGGCCCAAAGATGTGGATGCATGGCCAATTGCGGGTAGAGCTTGCGGCGAAAGGCAATTTCCCCGACCTTGCGCGCAACGAACGGACGGATGGTATGATCGACAAGCTCGAATTCTTCATCGCGCTGGCCAAGGAGGAGCATTTCGGCCGGGCGGCGGAAGCGTGCGGCGTCACGCAGCCGACCTTGTCGGCCGGGATCAAGCAGCTGGAGGGCCAGCTCGGCGTCATGCTGGTCAATCGCGGTTCGCGCTTTCAGGGGCTGACGCCGGAAGGCAAGCAGGTGCTGGTGTGGGCGCGTCGCATCGTCGGCGATTCCAGGACCATGCGCGAAGAGATGCGGGCGGCGCGACATGGCCTGTCCGGGCGTATCCGTATTGCCGCCATCCCAACCGCCCTCGCCATGGTGGCGCGGCTTACGACGCCATTTCGCGAGAAGCATCCGGGCGTCACCTTCTCTATCCTGTCGCGCACCTCGATCGAGGTGTTGTCGCTGCTCGGCAATTTCGACGTCGATGCCGGCATCACCTATCTCGACAACGAGCCTCTCGGACGGGTGACCAGCGTGCCGCTCTATGACGAGCGCTACCAGCTGATCACGGCGGTCGGAAATCCCTATTCGGATCGCGACAAAGTGACATGGGCCGAAATCAGCCAGCTGCCGCTCTGCTTGTTGACGCCGGACATGCAGAACCGCCGCATCATCGACCAGCATCTGGCCGAGGCCGGCGTGCAGGTGCGGCCGACACTGGAATCCAACTCGATGATCGTGCTGTTCTCCCACATACGGACAGGCAAATGGTCGTCGATCATGCCGCTCAACCTGGCGGAAACATTCGGTTTTTCCGAACCGATCCGGGCCATTCCGATCGTCGAACCGGATGCCAGCCACACTGTCGGGCTGGTCGCCGCGCCGCGCGAACCGCACACGCCGCTGGTGCAGGCGCTGCTGGACGAGGCGATGGCGCTGGCAGACGATTTCCGCGCCAATCGCTGAGCTAGTCATAACTGGTCAATCAGCGCGATAGAAATTTTCTATCGTGCAACGAAACCGCTTTATTGATTTCAGAGGTTTTCTCTGATTTCTTAAGCACTTAGCGATTAAGCGGCGTAGGCATGTCGTTGTTCCAAAACTGCTTCATGCTTTTGGACGATTATATGCATCGATCGCTACGATAGGGAGGGCGCTGCGTGACGATGCAGCCTGCAAGTACCGAGATACAGTCGCGCACGGCGGCGATCATCCAGGAGTTGAAGGGCCTCGAAGGCCCCCTGCTGCCGATCCTGCACGAGATCCAGGAAGAATTTGGCCACGTGCCGCAGGACGCCGTGCCCGTCATCGCCGATGGGCTGAACCTGTCGAGGGCCGAAGTGCATGGCGTCGTGACCTTCTATCATGATTTCCGTGCCCGGCCGGCTGGCCGGCATGTGCTCAAGCTTTGCCAGGCGGAAGCCTGCCAGTCGATGGGTTCGGATGCGATCGCCGCAAAGGTCAAGCAGTTGCTCGGCATCGATTTCCATGAGACCACCCGCGACGGATCGGTTACGCTTGAGCCTGTCTATTGCCTCGGGCTGTGCGCCTGTTCACCGTCGGCGATGCTGGATGGTGAGGTGATCGGGCGGCTCGATGACGAGAAGATCGAAGAGATCGTCGCGGAGGTACGCTCATGATCCCGCGCATCTACATTCCAGGTGACTCCGGCGCGCTGGCGCTCGGCGCCGAAAAAGTCGCCAAGGCTGTTCGTGCGGAACTGGCCGAACGGGGTGTCGAGGCCAAGATCGTCCGCAACGGCTCGCGCGGCGCCTATTTCCTCGAACCGATGGTCGAGGTCGCGACCGAAAAGGGCCGCGTCGCTTACGGGCCGGTCAAGCCATCGGACGTCAAGAGCCTGTTCGACAGCGGCTTTCTCACCGGCGGGCATCACAAGCGCTGGCTGGGCGCGCCCGACAAAATCCCGTTCCTGGCCAAGCAGACGCGCCTGACCTTTGCGCGTTGCGGCATCAACGACCCGCTATCGCTCGATGCCTACAAGTCACTGGGCGGGCTCAAGGGCCTGCAGAACGCGGTGGCCATGGCGCCGCTCGACATCGTCAAACAGGTCACGGAATCGGGCTTGCGCGGCCGAGGCGGCGCCGGCTTCCCGACCGGCATCAAGTGGAAGACGGTGCTCGATACGACATCTGACCGCAAATACATCGTCTGCAATGCCGACGAGGGCGACAGCGCCACCTTTGCCGACCGCATGATTATGGAGGGCGACCCCTTCGTGCTCATCGAAGGCATGACGATTGCCGGCATCGCCACCGGCGCGACCAAGGGGTTCGTCTATATCCGCTCGGAATATCCGCATGCGGTGGCTGTCATGAACAAGGCTGTCGAGGTCGCCCGCAAGGCAGGCGTGCTCGGCGTCAGCGTGCTGGGTTCGCCCAACGCCTTCGACATGGAAATCCGCGTCGGCGCCGGCGCCTATGTCTGCGGCGAGGAAACTTCGCTGCTGAACAGCCTTGAAGGCAAGCGCGGCGTGGTGCGAGCCAAGCCACCGCTGCCGGCAATCCAGGGTCTGTTCGGCAAGCCGACGGTGATCAACAACGTCATCAGCCTGGCCTCCGTGCCCATCATCATGGACAAGGGTGCTGCCTTCTACAAGGATTTCGGCATGGGCCGCTCGCGCGGCACGATCCCGATACAGATCGCCGGCAACGTCAAGTTCGGCGGCCTGTTCGAGGCGGCGTTCGGCATGACGCTGGGCGAGATCGTCGACGATATCGGCGGCGGTACGGCCACTGGTCGCCCGGTGAAGGCGGTGCAGGTCGGCGGCCCGCTCGGCGCCTATTTCCCGCGCGGCCTGTTCGACACGCCGTTCGACTACGAAGAGTTCGCGAAGCGCGACGGACTGATCGGCCATGCCGGCATCACCGTGTTCGACGACACGGCCGACATGCTGAAGCAGGCGCGCTTTGCCATGGAGTTCTGCGCCATCGAAAGCTGCGGCAAGTGCACGCCCTGCCGCATCGGCTCGATACGCGGGGTGGAGACCATCGACCGGCTTGCCGCCGGCATCGAGCCGGAGAAGAACCTGGCACTGGTCACCGATCTCTGCAACACGATGAAGTTCGGATCGCTCTGCGCGCTGGGCGGCTTCACGCCCTATCCGGTGATGAGCTCGATCACCCATTTCCCCGAAGATTTCAAGCCCGCGCCGGCGCGCGTGGCTGCTGAATAGGAGCTGGCAGATGAATATCAAGGCCGACTTCCCGACACTCATCGAAGAACTCGATTACGGAACCCCGGAATCGAAGGCGCAAAAGCAGGTTACGCTGATCGTCGACGGCCGCAGCATCAGCGTGCCGGAGGGTACGTCGATCATGCGCGCGGCGATGGAAGGCGGGGTCGAGATCCCAAAACTCTGCGCTACCGACATGCTGGACTCGTTCGGCTCCTGCCGCGTCTGCCTGGTCGAGATCGACGGGCGCGGCGGCACGCCGGCATCCTGCACGACGCCCGTCGGCGAAGGCATGGTGGTGCGCACGCAATCCGAGCGGCTCGACGCCATCCGCCGCGGTGTCATGGAGCTTTACGTCTCCGACCACCCGACCGGCTGGAACGAGAAGGCCGGCACCGGCGCCAGCGAGTTCGACGTTGTGGCGAAATCGGTCGGCCTGACCGAGAACCGCTTCGGCATCGAGGGCCGCAACCACGTCAAGCAGGAAAACGGCGTCGCGCCCGGCCATGGCTCGCTGGCGGTCGACTACATCGCCCGCGACGAGTCCAACCCATATTTCACCTATGATCCGGCGCAATGTATCGTCTGCTCGCGCTGCGTGCGGGCCTGCGAGGAGGTGCAGGGCACCTTCGCGCTGACGATCGAGGGCCGCGGTTTCGAATCGCGCATGGTCGCCGGCATGCACGAGGATTTCATCGCCTCCGAATGCGTATCCTGCGGCGCCTGCGTGCAGGCCTGTCCGACCGATGCGCTGCGTGAAAAGACCGTGCTTGAGAAAGGCATGCCCGAGCGCTCCGCCGTCACCACCTGCGCCTATTGCGGCGTCGGCTGCTCGTTCAAGGCCGAAGTGAAGGACGACGAAGTCATTCGCATGATGCCCTACAAGGACGGCAAGGCCAACCACGGCCACTCCTGCGTGAAGGGCCGTTTCGCCTATGGCTATGCCACCCACAAGGACCGCATCCTGTCGCCTATGATCCGGGAAAAGGTCAGCGATCCCTGGCGCGAAGTGAGTTGGGAAGAGGCCATCGCCCATACGGCCAAGGAATTCCGCCGTATCCAGTATCAATACGGCCGCACCTCGATCGGCGGCATCACGTCCTCGCGATGCACAAATGAAGAGACCTATCTGGTGCAGAAGCTTGTGCGCCAAGGCTTCCGCAACAACAATGTCGACACCTGCGCCCGCGTCTGCCACTCGCCGACCGGCTACGGCCTCGGCCAGACCTATGGCACCTCGGCCGGCACGCAGGATTTCGATTCCGTCGACTTCACCGATGTCGCCGTCATCATCGGCGCCAATCCGGCTTCCGCGCACCCGGTGTTCGCCTCGCGGCTGAAAAAGCGGCTGCGCCAGGGCGCCAAGCTGATCGTGCTCGATCCGCGCCGCACCGAAATGGTCAAGTCAGCGCATATCGAGGCCGACTATCACCTACCGCTGAAGCCCGGCACCAACGTGGCGGTGCTGACGGCGCTGGCGCATGTCATCGTTACCGAAGGGCTTTTCGACGAAGCCTTCATCCGCGATCGCTGCGACTGGGCGGAGTTCCAGGATTGGGCTTCTTTCGTCGCCTTGCCGGAAAACAGCCCCGAAATCGTGGGCAAGCTGTCCGGCGTCGACCCCGAACTGATCCGGGGTGCTGCGCGCCTCTATGCCAAGGGCGGCAATGGCGCGATTTATTATGGCCTTGGCGTCACCGAACACAGCCAGGGTTCGACCACGGTTATGGCTATCGCCAACCTTGCCATGGCGACCGGCAATATCGGCCGTCCCGGCGTCGGCGTGAACCCGCTGCGCGGCCAGAACAACGTGCAGGGTTCCTGCGACATGGGCTCATTCCCGCACGAACTGCCAGGCTACCGCCACATCTCGGGCGAGGCGGTGCGTGACATCTATGAGAGCCTTTGGGGGGTGAAGCTCGACGACGAACCCGGCCTGCGCATCCCCAACATGCTGGATGCCGCCGTCGACGGCTCGTTCAAGGGCATCTACATCCAGGGCGAGGACATTCTGCAGTCGGACCCTGATACCAAGCATGTCGCGGCCGGCCTGGCGGCGATGGAATGCGTGGTCGTGCACGACCTGTTCCTCAACGAGACCGCCAACTACGCGCATGTCTTCCTGCCGGGCTCGACCTTCCTGGAAAAGGACGGCACCTTCACAAATGCCGAGCGCCGCATCAACATGGTGCGCAAGGTGCTGGAGCCGAAGGCGCGCTATGCCGACTGGGAAGCGACACAGGAGCTTGCCCGCGCGATCGGGCTGGATTGGAACTACCAGCATCCCTCCGAAATCATGGACGAGATCGCCAAAACGACGCCAAGCTTCGCCGGCGTCTCCTTCGATCTGCTCGACCGTGTCGGATCGGTGCAATGGCCCTGCAACGAGAAGGCGCCGCTCGGCACGCCGATCATGCATATCGACGGCTTCGTGCGCGGCAAGGGCAAGTTCATCCGCACAGAATATGTGGCGACCGACGAGCGGACCGGGCCCCGTTTCCCGTTGCTGCTGACCACCGGCCGCATCCTCAGCCAGTACAATGTCGGTGCACAGACAAGGCGCACCGAAAACGTCATGTGGCACTCGGAGGACCGGCTGGAGATCCATCCGCACGATGCCGAGAACCGCGGCCTGCGCGATGGCGACTGGGTGCGGCTGACCAGCCGTTCGGGTGAGACGACGCTGCGTGCGCTGATCACCGACCGGGTGTCGCCAGGTGTGGTCTACACAACGTTCCACCATCCCGACACGCAGGCCAACGTCATCACCACCGACTTCTCCGACTGGGCGACCAACTGCCCGGAGTACAAGGTGACCGCGGTGCAGGTCGGCGCCTCCAACGGGCCTTCGGACTGGCAGCGCGATTATAACGAGCAGGCCGAGCAGAGCCGCCGCATCGCAAAGCTGGAAGCGGCGGAGTAGTCTTGCCACGGCGTTCGACAATAAGAGCTTCAATCTTGACGGTTGGTCGACCCCTACTCCGTCGAGCTTTGCTCAACACCTCTCCCCCGATCGACGGGGGAGAGGAAGGACGCGAGCTTATGCCGCCTGGCGCCTTTCCTCTCCCTCCGGAGGGGGGAGAGGAAAGGCGCGAGCCTCCACAGCTACTGCGAAGGACGGACAGGGCAGAGGGGCGCGCCTCGTGACCCGAAAAGGCCAAGCCACCACCCAAATCTCTCGCCTTGCCCACCGCGCCAGCGGCACTGCGGCGGCCAACCGCATGGTGCCGGAGGAGACGCCGGTGGCGTTCTCCTTTGCCGGCACCACCCATGCGGTGATGATGGCGAGCCCGGCCGATTTCGAGGATTTCGCGCTCGGCTTCTCTCTGACCGAAGGCATCATAGCCTTGCCTGACGAAATCGATGCGATTGAGGTCGAGGACCATGGCGCCGGCATCGATATCCAGATCCGGCTGAAGGACCAGGCCAATACGCGCTTCGAGACGCGGCGCCGGCGCTTGGCCGGGCCGGTTGGCTGCGGGCTGTGCGGCATCGAATCGATTGAGGAAGCGATGCGCTCGGTCGACAAGGTTGGTGCGTCCAAGCTTACGCTTGAAGCCGACGATATCACCCGTTCGGTAAAGCTTTTGTCCAAGGTGCAGCCTCTGCATTCAGAAACCGGCGCCGTGCATGCAGCGGGCTTCTACATTCCCGGCAAAGGCATCGTCATGGCGCGCGAGGATGTCGGCCGGCACAATGCGCTGGACAAGCTGGCCGGCGCGCTGGCGAAGGCCGGCATTGACGGTGCATCGGGCGCGGTGGTGGTGACATCACGCGTCTCGGTGGAGATGGTGCAGAAGACGGCGGCGATCGGCTCGGCCTTCATCATCGCCGTCTCGGCGCCGACAGCGCTCGCCATCCGCACCGCTGATGAGGCCAGCATGACGCTGGTGGCGCTGGTGCGCGGCGACGATTTCGATGTTTTCACCCACCCGGAACGGGTGGTCTTGGGAGTTGCCCAGCATGTCGCATGACGAAGAACACATCACGAGCACCGGGGAAAAGCTGGTGCGCATGGCCAACCAGATCGCCGCCTTCTTCCATTCAAGGCCCCGCGAGGAAGGTGTGGCGGGCGTGGCCGAGCACATCAACAAGTTCTGGGAGCCCAGGATGCGCCGGCAGTTCTTCGAGATGCTGGACAGCGGCGGCGAAGGTTTTGACGAACTCGTCGTCGTGGCCTCGGCCAGGATCAAGCGGCCGAAGACCGAGGAGCAGGCCGATGTGAGCATCGGCTACGTCCAACCCACGGGTGCAGAGAGCGCCGCTCCCCAGAAATAGCCTCCCCCAGAAATGGCGGGCGAACACGGTTCGCCGCGGGCTATATTCCTGTCTTCTAAAGTTTGGCTGCCGCATCCGCCGGGCGTCTGCTATGGTCGGCGATCAGAAATCGTCTGGCCGGGCGGGATAGCAACGTGAGGCCGATCGAGACGCGATATGCCCTCAGCGGCGACGTGCGGATCGCCTATCAGGTGGTCGGCCAGGGATCGTTCGACCTGGTTTTCGTGCCTGGCTTCATCTCCAATCTCGACCTGCATTGGGAAGACGAGGGCTACGCCAGGCTGTTGAAACGGCTCTCGGCGTTCTCGCGGCTGATCCTGTTCGACAAGCGCGGCACCGGCCTGTCCGACCGCGTCGACCCACGCCACCTGCCCAGCCTCGAAACCCGCATGGACGATGTGCGCGCGGTGATGGATGCCACCGGCAGCGGCCGCGCGGCCTTGCTCGGCGCTTCGGAAGGCGCGCCGATGGCAATGTTGTTTGCCGCCACCTATCCGGAACGGACACGAGCGCTGGCGCTCTATGGCGGTTATGCGCATTTCCACAAATGGGTGATGTCGCCGGAGCGCCTCGAGGCCTTCATCGCGACGGCCGGCACGGAATGGGGCACGGGCGCCACACTGCCCAACTTCGCTCCCGGCCGGGTAGATGATGCGCATTTCACCCAGTGGTGGGCCCGCTTCGAGCGGCTGTCGGCCAGTCCGACGGCAGCGGCCGCTCTTGCCCGAATGAATGCCGGGATCGACGTGCGCGGCGTGCTTTCGGCGATCGGCGCACCGACTCTGCTCATCCATCGCCGCAACGACGCGCGGGTGGACCCCGGAGCCAGCCGCTTTCTGGCGAAAAACATCTCGAATGCGCGACTGGTCGAGGTCCCCGGGCGCGACCACCCGATCTGGACCGGCGATGTCGACCGGGTGGCCGACCTGATCGAGGAATTCCTGACCGGCGAGCGTGCCGTGGCCGAAGCGGAGCGCGTGCTTGCCGCTCTTCTGGCGACACGCATCTACGACACGGCGCGGGTTGGCGACCGCATGTGGAGCGAGCGCAGCGAGCGCTTCCAGGAGAGCTGGCGGCAGCTGGTCGGCCGTCATGGCGGACGCGTTGCCGGCATCCATGGCGAATTGATGATCTCGCGCTTCGACGGGCCGGCGCGGGCCATACGCTGCGCGGCGGCACTGCGCGATGCGGCGCAACATATGGGCATTGCAAGCGCCCAGGGCGCCCATGTCGGCGAGGTCGAAATGCGCGGGCCGCCCGTGGGGCTGATGGCACGGGTGACGATGCAGATCGCCGCCCATGCCGGGCGCGGCGACATTCTGGCGTCGCGGCTGGCGGCCGATCTGGCGGCGGGGTCCGGCCTGTATTTCATCGATGCCGGGCGTGTCACGGTGGATGAGCTGGACGAGCCGCTGGCGCTGGTCCAGGCGACGTCGGAACAGCACCTGGAGCCGGCCTGCCGCCCCAAGGCGAAACCCGCCGAGCCGGCTCAACTGACGGCGCGCGAAAGCGAGGTGGTGATCCTGATCGCCGACGGCAAGAGCAATGCCGCGATCGCCGCCGAGCTGAGGCTCAGCGAGCATACGGTCAAGCGTCATGTCGCCAACATATTGCTGAAGCTCGATTTGCCGTCACGGGCGGCGGCAGCGGCATTTTCCGCCAGGCAGGCTGGCCCGGACGGGCCATAGGGACCATGGCGCTTTCGGGCGAAGCGGCCAGGTGGGGTCGAGGCGTACCAATTCTCTCCACGCAGGCCAGGCGGATGTCGCCGGGAAAGGCACTGCGGATGGAGGATGCAATGCTGAAGTCAAACAGGTCGATCAAATCGCTGGTGATAGCGGCAGGCGTTGGCGCGCTGTTCACGATCGCTCCCGCCAGGGCCGAGGATGCCTCGGCGGCCGCCGCCTACAAGGACATCGAGGCGACGCTCGGCTCGGTGCCGGACATGTTCAAGACGCTGCCGGATGTCGCGGTTGCCGGCGCCTGGGCCGAGATCAAGGGTGTGCAGCTCAACCCCAAGACCGCGCTCGACGGCAAGACCAAGGAACTGCTGGGGCTGGCCGTCGCCTCGCAGATCCCCTGCCAGTACTGCATCTATTTCCACACCGAGGCCGCCAAGCTCAATGGCGCGACCGATGAGGAGATCAAGGAAGCGATCGCGATGGCGGCCATCGTTCGCCACTGGTCGACGATGCTCAACGGCAGCCAGGTCGATTTCGCGACCTTCAAACAGCAGACCGACGGCGTGTTCGCAGCCGTCAAAGCCAAGTCGCAGTGAAAGACAAACGCCCGGCGGTGCGCGCCGGGCAGTGCTTGATCATCAACCGCCCGATCGACGGGCCATGGAGGAAGAAATGCTGACAAAGACGCAAAGCGTGGACGGCGCGGCGATCAAGAAAGCGATCGAAGGACGGGACGGCAGGATGCTGGCGAGCTTCTATGCCGACGACGCGCTGGTGCGGGTGATCGACCGCAACAATCCGCCGAGCAAGCCGCGCGAGATCCGCGGCCGGGCGGCGATCAGCACGTTCTGGGACGACATCTGCAGCCGGGCGATGACCCACAAGGTCGACACCACCATCGCCGACGGCGACAATCTCGCCTTCACCCAGGCCTGCGTCTATCCGGACGGAACGAAAGTGTTCTGCGCGGCGATGCTGGAGCTGAAGAATGGGCGGATTGCACGACAGACGGTCGTGCAGGCTTGGGACGAGTAGTTGCACCGCGAAAAGATCAACCGCGGTTTGGGCCGCAAAACTGGAGGAGACAAAAATGTTCAGCGCCAGATGGCAGATCGACGCCAAGTTCGGGCACAAGCAGACCGTGCTCGACCTGTTGAAGAAATGGGAACGCGAGATCGGCTCTCAGGTCGGCATTGCCGATCTCGAGTTCCAGATCATGACCGGTTCGATCGGAGCTCGGGAAGCGACGGTCGAATCGCATCATCAGGTCGAAAGCCTTGCCCAGCTGGAGGGTTTCTTCGCCAGGATCGGCATGATCGACGCCCACGCCAAATGGGGCAAGGAGATGGAGCCCTACGTCGTTTCAGGCACCAGCCTTTGGAACATCTACCGCATCGTGGAGTAGCCGTGGCAGGTGCAGCAGTTTTCGGCCATCAGTTGCGGCGGCCGAAACTCGTCCGCTGCCCGGAAAACCGCCCTTCCCTGGCCAATCCGGCAGCCGCGACACGTGCCGGCTGATTGGGCAATGTGGCCTGCTTGGCCAGGGCCGCCGCTATCAAGGCGTCGGCCTGGCGCGCGCGCTGGTCCGCGCCGGCATCTCCGGCAGGGTTGCCCGCCACGGCGGAGGTCGACATCCGCCGGCGGGGTTTGAAAGCAAGATAGAGAAGCAACGCGCCGAGCAGTCCAGCCCCAATGACGATCGTCAAACGCGTGCCGGTCATGCCGGTGCGTTCGATCTGGGTGGGGTTGGCGGGGTTCTGGACGACGGTGAGCTTGTCGCCGACCTGCGGTTCGCGGGCACCGTTCTTGTTCAGCTCCATCGTGGCCTCGACGGCGTCGGCGCCGGTGCCGACGCGCAAGGTGCCGGTGAATTTCTGGGTCACCTTCCACTCTTTGTCAGCATGAACCGTCTTGAACGCATCCACCAGTTCGCACGGGATCGTGGCGGTGCTGACGGTCTTGTAGACAATCTTGTGGGTGGTCGATTCCATGTCGCATTCGACATTGACCGCGAGGATTTCAGCAGGCGCCTCGGGCCAGCCGCTCTTCTTGATCATGTCCTTGCCGCCGAACACAGCGATCATCAGACAGAAGCCGGCAATGAGTACCAGCTTGATCTTGGTCGTGTTCATGCGCAAACCCCTCGCCGCGCGGTTTCCCGGCAAGAGGCTGCTCGTTCAGGTTGAATATTCAGTAAATCGTGAACTCCCGCCGTACCGCAAAAGTAACTCTCGCTTAATGTACAGAAAACGGGTTGGCGAATATTTTAGAGATAGTGGCGGCCTCTACCCATGCGCCACCATCACATGACGAACGGCGGTATAATCCTCCAGCGCATAGAGAGACATGTCCTTGCCGTAGCCAGACTGCTTCAGCCCGCCATGCGGCATCTCGTTGGTCAGCATGAAATGGGTGTTGATCCAGGTGCAGCCATATTGCAGACGGGCGGCCGTCGCCATGGCGCGCGAGACGTTCTTGGTCCACACCGAGGATGCCAGGCCGTAGTCGCTGTCATTGGCCCAGTTCACGGCTTCATCGACTTCGGAGAAGCGGGTGATGGAGACGACCGGACCGAACACTTCGCGGCGCACGATCTCGTCTTCCTGCAGCGCGCCGGCAACCACCGTCGGCTGGTAATAGAAGCCGGAGCCTTCGCCGGGCTTGCCGCCGGTGGTGATCTCGATGTGCTTCAGTTCCGAAGCGCGCTCGACGAAGCTCGAGACGCGATCGCGCTGGCGGCGCGAGATCAGCGGCCCGATCTCGTTTTCGGTGTCGTCGGGCTGGTTGTATTTGATGGTCGAGACGGCAGATGAGAGATCGGCGACGAGCTTGTCGTAGATCTTCTTGCCGGCATAGATGCGGCAGGCGGCTGTACAATCCTGCCCGGCATTGTAGTAGCCGAAAGCGCGCAGGCCGTTGACCACGGCGCCAAGGTCGGCGTCGTCGAAAACGATGACCGGCGCCTTGCCGCCGAGTTCCAGATGCGTGCGCTTGACCGACTTGGCGGCGGCCTGCAGCACCTTCTTGCCCGTGGCGACGTCGCCGGTGATCGAAATCATGTTGACCTTGGCGTGATTAATCAGCGTGTTGCCGACGCTGTCGCCGCGGCCGAGCACGACATTGACGACGCCCTCGGGCAGAACCTCGGCCAGGATCCTGGCCAGCTTCAGCGCCGTCAGCGGCGTCTGCTCCGACGGCTTGAAGACGACGGTGTTGCCGCCGGCAATGGCCGGCGCCAGCTTCCAGGCCATCATCATCAGTGGATAGTTCCACGGCGCGATGGAAGCGACAATGCCGATCGGATCGCGCCGCACCATCGAGGTGTGGCCGGGAATGTATTCGCCGGCGACCACGCCCGGCATCGAACGCACAGCGCCGGCAAAGAAACGATAGCAGTCGACGATCGCCGGGATCTCGTCATTGAGCACGGCGTTGATCGGCTTGCCGCAATTCAGCGCCTCGAGCGCCGCGAACTCCCGCGCGTTGGCCTCGATGCGGTCGGCGATCTTGAGGAGATAGCCGGAGCGCTGCGCCGGCGTTGTGCGTGACCACAAGACGAATGCTCGCCCGGCGGTAGTAACAGCCGCCTCGATCTGCGCCTGGCTTGCTTCAGGCAGGTTGAGAATGGTCGCCCCGGTCTTTGGATTCAGAATCGGCTCCTCGGTCTCGGTGCCGTTCTCGAACTTCGAGCCGATCAGCATCTGGGTGTCCATGCAGGTTCTCCTCGGTCAGGAGCGAGTAGCGAATAGCGAGTAGCGAATAGGGCTGGTCGTGCAATCTCCCCTATTCGCTATTCGCTACTCCCTATTCGCTGTTCTTCATTTGCCCGAACCGGCGATCTGGTCGCCGTCGCGGGTCAGGTAATAGGCGGCAAGGATGGGCAGCAGCGTCACCAGCACCACGACCATGGCGACGACATTGGTGACCGGACGCTGGCGTGGGCGGATCAGCTCTTCCAGCATCCAGATCGGCACGGTCTGCTGCTGGCCGGCGGTGAAGGTGGTGACGATGACCTCGTCGAAGGAGAGCGCGAAGGCGAGCATCCCCCCGGCAAGCAGAGCGGTGGCGATGTTGGGCAGCACGACGTGCCGGAAGGTCTGGAAGCCGTCGGCGCCGAGATCCATCGAGGCCTCGATCATTGAGCCGGAAGTGCGGCGGAAACGGGCGACCGCATTGTTGTAGACGACGACAACGCAGAAGGTGGCGTGGCCGAGCACGATCGTCCAGAACGAGAACGGGATGTCGGCTAGCGAGAAGGCCGAGCGCAACGCGATGCCGGTGATGATGCCGGGCAGCGCGATCGGCAGGATGACGAGCAGCGAGATCGTCTCGCGGCCGAAGAATTTCGTCCGTGACACGGCGGCGGCGCACAGCGTGCCCAGGATCAAGGCAATCGCCGTCGAGATGGCGGCGACACGGACCGACAGCGACAGCGCCTGCCAGACATCCGGCCGGTTCCAGGTGACGGCAAACCATTGCGTGGTCAGCCCCGGCGGCGGCCAGACGAAGCTCTTCTCTTCCGTGGTGAAGGCATAGACGAAGATCAGCAGGATCGGCAGGTGCAGGAAGAGCAGGCCGCAAGCGGCTGCGATCTTGAGGCCGAGCGGGGCGGATTGCGAACCGTCAGAGCGCATCGAAGGCCCCCATGCGCTTGGCGCCCCAGAGATAGAAACCCATGATGACGATGGGCACGACGGTGAAGGCGGCGGCGAGAGGGATGTTGCCGGCTGTGCCCTGCTGCGAATAGACGGCCTGGCCGATAAACAGCCGCGACGTGCCGATGATCTGCGGGATGATGTAGTCGCCCAGCGTCAGCGAGAAGGTGAAGATCGAGCCGGCGACGATGCCGGGCAGCGCCAGCGGGAACAGCACGTTGCGGAAGGTCTGGCCCGGCGACGCCCCGAGATCGGAGGACGCCTCGACCAGATTGCCGGGCACGCGCTCCAATGCCGCCTGCACCGGCAGGATCATGAACGGCAGCCAGACATAGACGAAGGCGATGAAGGTTCCGGTGGCGGAGACCGACAGGGAATTGCCGCCGACGACCGGCAGCGACAGCCAGCCATCGAGCATCCAAAGCAGATGCAATTTGGCCAGCAGCCAGGTCAGAATGCCTTCCTTGGCGAGGATCAACTTCCAGGCGTAGATCTTGACGAGGTAGCTCGACCACAGCGGCAGCATGATTCCGAGATAAAACAGCGCCTTCCACCGGCCGCGGGCATAGCGCGCCGCATAATAGGCGATCGGGAAGGCGATGACGGCCGAGGCCAGCGTGACCAGCACCGCCATCGTGACCGTGCGCAGGATGATGTCGAGATTGGCGGGCTGGAACAGGTCGCCATAGGTCTTCAGCGTGAATTCGTGGTTGATGAGGCCGGAGAACTCGTCGATCGAAAAAAAGCTCTGCGCCAGAAGTGCGAACAACGAGCCGATATAGATAACGCCGAGCCATAGAACCGGCGGCAGCAGCATGAGGAACAGCAGCAGTTGCGGCTTGCGCCAGAAAAGGTCCGACAGTGCGCCGCGCATGCCACCGCTGCCGGGCAGGATGGCGGGGGCGGAGGTTGAGTTGAGCGCGGCGATGGTCATGGGGCGACCGCGTGCTGAAGGAACCCTGAGAAGCCGCGTTCCTTCACACCCCCCTCTGTCCTGCCGGACATCTCCCCCTCAAGGGGGGAGATCAGCAGTTTCGCTGCCTCGCCAAATCCCCAACGTTGAAGATTGGCGAAACCGGGAGGAACAGCCAATCTCCCCGCTTGAGGGGGAGATGTCCGGCAGGACAGAGGGGGGTGCTTGGCGCAAACCTCAATCATGCCGGCTCGTCCATCAAATGCAAATGCTCGCGGTTGAACGTCAGCACCACCGCTTCGCCTTCCGCCGGCAGCTTTGTCCCGGCCGGCACGATGGCGTGCAGCCTCAACCCGTCGGCGTCGAGCGCCAGCTTGGTCGTAGCGCCGAGATAGTTGGTTCCGACCAGGCGCGCGGCGACGCCCTCGCCTTTGGCGGCGCGGCCGATGCGGATGGATTCGGGACGCAGGCTGCCCCAGCGATGCTGGCCGGAATAGCGCTGGACGAAGTCCGGCGGCAGTACGTTGGAGGAGCCGACGAAATCGGCGACGAAGCGGGTCTTCGGCCGCTGGTAGATGTCTTCCGGCGTGCCGATCTGCATGATCTTGCCGTCATTGAAGACGGCGACGCGGTCGGCCATCGACAGCGCTTCGCCCTGGTCGTGGGTGACGAAGACGAAGGTGATGCCGAGCGCCTTCTGCAGCGACTTCAGCTCTTCCTGCATGTTCTCGCGCAGTTTGAGATCGAGCGCGCCGAGCGGCTCGTCGAGCAGAAGCACCTTGGGCTGATTGACCAGCGCACGGGCCAGCGCCACGCGCTGGCGCTGGCCGCCGGAGAGCTGGCCGGGACGGCGGGCGCCAAAGCCTGGAAGCCGCACCAATGACAGCGCCTCTTCCGCCGCCTTCTGCCGCTGCGGCTTGGCGACGCCCTTGACCATCAGCCCGTAGGCGACATTGTCCAGCACGTTCAGATGCGGGAACAGCGCGTAGTCCTGGAACACGGTGTTGACGTTGCGACGATAGGGCGGCATGCCCTCGGCGCGGTCGCCGAAGATCGAGATCGAGCCCGATGTCGGCTGCTCGAAGCCGGCGATGAGGCGCAGGCAGGTAGTCTTGCCGGACCCCGACGGACCAAGCATGGCGAAGAACTCGCCCGGCACGATGTCGAGATCGACCGCATCGACGGCGCGCACGCTGCCGAAATGGCGAGAGACTTTCTGGAAGGAAACGGCCGAGGTCATGGGCTGTCCTGATCTGTTGCCGGTTTGTGGTTCGTCGAAATAGCTCTTGCCGCCACCAATCAGGCCAGCGGGCACGGCACTTCACCTCCCCCTCGATGGGGAGGTCGCGGCGAAGCCGCGGGTGGGGGTGACTAGCACCGGACGTCAGCGCTGCCCCCACCCCGACGCTGCGCGTCGACCCTCCCCACAAGGGGGTGGGTTAAAGGGAGCTCAACGCCCGCCGATGACGCCGATATAGTCGGACACCCAGCGGTAGTAAGGCACGCACTGGTCGTTCTGGGTTGCGCACTTGGAGACCGGGGTCTTCCAGAACTTGATCTTGTCGAAGTTCTCGTAGCCGTTGGTCTTGCAGCCTTCCTCGCCGAGCAGCTCGTTGCCCTTGCAGGCAGCGGGCACCACGGGGAGCGAGCCGAACCAGGCCGAGACATCGCCCTGGACCTTGGGCGACAGCGAATGCTCAAGCCACATATAGGCGCAGTTGGGATGCGCGGCGTCGGCCTCCATCATGGTGGTGTCGGCCCAGCCGGTGACGCCTTCTTCCGGCACGGTCGAGGCGACCGGCTTCTTGGCGGCAACCAGCGTGTTGACCTGGTAAGGCCACGAACCGGAAGCGACGACGCCTTCGTTCTGGAAATCGTCGACCTGGATGGCGGCGTCATGCCAGTAGCGGCCGACCAGCGTCCGCTGAACACGCAGCAGCTCGAGCGCTGCCTTGTACTGGTCTTCGTTCAATTCGTACGGGTCCTTAATGCCGAGTTCCGGCTTGTGGAACATCAAATAGTTGGCGGCGTCGGCGATGTGGATCGGGCCGTCATAGGCCTGGACGCGGCCCTTGTTGGACTTGCCGTCCGGCAGGTTCATTTCCTCGAAGACGACGTTCCAGCTCTTGGGCGCTTCCTTGAAGACATCGGTGTTGTACATCAGGATGTTCGGGCCCCACTGATAGGGAACGCCGTAATGCACCTTGTCGACGGTGAACCAGGGCGCATCCTTCAGACGGTCGTCTACCGCCTTCCAGCTCGGGATGAGATCGGTGTTGATCGGCTGCACGCGCTTGCCGGCAACGAGGCGCAGCGATGCGTCACCCGAAGCGGTGACTAGATCGAACCCACCCTCATTCATCAGCGAGACCATCTCGTCGGAGGTGTTCGCGGTCTTGACGTTGACCTTGCAGCCGCTCTCCTTCTCGAAGGAGGTCACCCAGTCATAGCCCTTGTCGGTTTCGCCGCGCTCGATGTACCCCGGCCAGGCAACGATGCTGACCTCCCCTTCGCCCTTGCCAAGTTCCTTGACCTGGGCGACGGCCTGACCGGAAAAGGTCAGCGCGACCGTCAAGGCGGTGCACGTCTTCAGGAATGAATTCATCGTCAATCTCCCATTTTGGCGCCTGACTGCGAAGCGAGTCGCCGCCGCGGTCAGCCGCAGGCTGAAAAGCGTCAGTTCATCCGATGGCACGTTGCCGCTCTGATCGCGGCTTTCGTCCCTGACATGAAAAGTGCTCGGAAAATTCCGGTTTCGCAAATTCATTTATCAGAAACGCGATATCGGTTTTTCCGATAGATAACCACGCACCCTATCAACGCTGCTGGCGTACCATACGCTGCGACTGGGCAAGGCCGATGAAGTCGCGCGACGCCTGCGGCAGACCGGAGCCGCGGCGCCAGACCATGCCGACCTGGACGACCGGCAGGGAACCCGAAATGTCGCGCGATTCGATGCGGTCGCCTTCCAGCGACCACGGCCGGTAGACTAGGTCGGGCAGCAACGCCACGCCCGCACCTGTGGCGACGAGGCTGCGAACGGCTTCGACCGAGCGGGTGCGAAAGGCGACATGCGGCCTGGCGCCGATCGCCGCCAGAAGCTTGCCGGTGTTCTCCTCGATCTCGTCGACGGTCAGCATGATCAGCGGCTCGCCGGCAATGTCGCCTATGCCGATAATGTCGGCGCTGGCCAGCTTGTGGCCGAGCGGGACCCACAGCCGGTAGGCCGAGACCTCGAGGATTTCCGACTGCAGAGCGGTGCGGTCGCGCAAATTGGAGGTGACCATGACGGCAATGTCGAGCTTGCCGCCGATCAGCAGATGTTCGAGATAGTCGCCATTGTCCTCGATGGCCGAGACATCGACGCCGGGATAGGCGCGGCGGTAGCGCGCCAGCAGATCGGACAGCACATAGCCCGCGACCAGCGAGGTGACGCCGAGCTGCAGCCGCCCGCCGGCCACCACCTGGTCGTCGGAAAAAGCGCGGCGCGCGTCGGAGACGTCGGCCAGGATCTTGGTCGCATGGCGCAGGAACTGGTGGCCTTTGTGGGTAATGTTGAGGCCACGCGGATGGCGCTCGAACAATTCGACGCCGAGATCGCTCTCCAGCTCCTTGATCGCCTCGGTGACCGAGGATTGCGAGATGGAGAGGTTTTGTGCGGCGCCCGACACCGTGCCTTGCTCGGCGACGGCAATGAAGAACTGCAGCTGGCGGATGGTGAAAGCCATGGCCGGACTAAACACCGGCGCGCCGGGGAAGGAAAGCCGAAGGCGGAGCTTAT
Source organism: Mesorhizobium sp. M0030 (assembly GCF_040323695.1). NCBI lineage: Bacteria > Pseudomonadati > Pseudomonadota > Alphaproteobacteria > Hyphomicrobiales > Phyllobacteriaceae > Mesorhizobium > Mesorhizobium sp. M0030. The sequence goes on from NZ_JAMYVE010000001.1 coordinate 266,271, forward strand.
ACCCATACGGCTTGAGGCGCCTCCTGGTCAGCCGAACCCGAGGCGCCGCCGGCAGGCAGGACCGTAGCGAAGCGCGAGCATGAACGCCGTCTCCAGCGCCAGGACGATGACGATGATGCGAAAGCCGATGGCATAGGAATCCCGGCCGCTGCCGCGCATAAGGTAGCCGGTGACGAGGAAGCCGGTGTTCCATAGCGTGGCGCCGAGCAGCGTCGCCGCCGCGAAGGGCAAGAGTGGAAGACGGAGCGCGCCGGCCGCGATCGGCAGATAGTTGCGAACCGTCGGGATGAACTGCGCCAGCAAGGAGACCCGGACATGATGGCGGCGGTAGGCCTGACCAAGCTTGCTGTAGGTCGCATAGCGCAAGCAGACATATTTGCCGAAACGCTCGACCAGCCTGTCGGCACGATCCAATCCAATCCTACGGCCCACACTATACCAGACAAGGCAGCCTGTGATGGCGGACAGCGTCGTCACCAGAAGCAGGATCGCCAGCGCCAGGAGATCGGAGGCTGCCGTCATGCCGAGGAACAGCAGCAGCACATGCGAGGGCGGCAGCGGCAGGATCTTTTCAGTGAAGGCGAGACAGCCGACACCAAGCAGGCCGAAGCCCAGGATCGCCGACAGTGGATCAGTCATGCGAAGCGCCAGTCATAGGTTTTGAGGTTCTTGATCCTGGACACCTTATACACCGTCATACACCGTCGCCGGCGGAAAGTTGCGGAATGTCCGGCCAAGCCGGGTCCGCTTCCAGGTCGGAGCGCGCAAGCGTCCAGGAAAGACAAGGCATCGTTTGCAGCATGGTGGCCTCATTGCTGATGCGGGCGATTCGCCCGGCCCGCATTTCGACGAGGCGCTGTTTGCGGCTGCCAAGTTGCATGGACATTGCGAAGAGCGGGATGATTGAAAAAAGCAATTTTTCACCAGAACGACATCTTATGCGGCCGGCGACGCGGCGCGCATGATGCACAACATCGCCTTCGTGGTATCGGGTGGCGGCATGGGCCGGGATCGCGGCGCGCCAGTCGCTGGTGTTTGGCTAGGCCGCAGCGATGCTGAGGCGCGCTCCAGCCTCGGCAAGTGCCGAGGCAATGTCGCGCGGCGGCGGCTGGTCGGTGGCGAGTTCGGAAAAACCGTCGAAGCCGCAGACCTGGACCAGACCCTGGCGACCGAACTTGGTGTGGTCGGTGATGACCAGCGAGCGCTGGCCGCGCGACAGCACCATGCGGGCGAACTCCGCCTCTTCCAGATCGTAGTCGGCAAGGCCTGCGGCGGCATCGACGGCGCCGATCGAAATCACCGCATGGCTGACCGAGAAGCGGCTGACGAAATCGATCGCCGAGGCGCCGAAGGCGGCTCCGGAATCGCTGCGCAATTCGCCGCCGGCCATATAGACCTTGTTGCCGTTGACGGTGGCCAGCGTGCGGGCGATGTCGGATGAATTGGTGACCACGGTCAGCCGCCGGTGGCCGAGCAGTTCGCGGGCCAGGAACGAGGTCGTGGTGCCGGTGTCCAGCATGACCGATTCACCGTCGCGAATGGTGGCAGCGACCATGCGGGCGATCAGCCGCTTGGCCTCCGCATTGTCGCGCATGCGCCGCTCGAACGGCGCTTCGCCGGCCATCGACGGCAGGCCGATGGCGCCATGCATCTTGAGCACCGAGCCATTGCCGGTCAGTGGCTTGACATCCCGGCGCACCGTTTCAAGCGAAACCCCCAGCCGGTCGGCGAGGCTGGCAATGGTGACGGTGCCCTCTTCCTGGAGGAGGCGGAGGATTTCGCCATGCCGTTTCGAATGGATCATCTGGCTTCCTGAATTTGCGGCCTGCCCGGTTTTAGGGCAATGCCGCCGTTTTTAAAGGAATTGCTCGTGGTTTCGGGCAAAACACCCAAAAAAAGTCACAACATTTCATTGACAGTTAGGTAGCACTGGCGTGACATTGACGGCGTGACAGCTTCGGAACTGCCACGGGAGGGTGATGGCAGAGCCGCAATTCACGGACCGGACCGTCTGGCCAGACCGTCTGGGTTTGAACTGGCACAAAAGTTTCTCAAATCCGCGGGGGCGGAGACCGGGTATCAAAACCTGGCCAGAGGGGCTCGTCGGTGCGGCGCGGGATAGGAGTTCCTGCGTCCCGCACCGACGAGATTTTTTGCGTTTCCCAACGCTCGTTGCGCGGCGCATGGCGCCCAGGAAAGCTCCGCAAAAGTCAGGGATGGCCCCGTGACTGCTGAAGACCGCATCCGGGCCTTGCCTTGCTGGAATGGCAGCATCGACATTGCGCCGCTGCCGGGCGGCCTCAGCAACGCCAACTATCTGGTCAAGGACGCGGCCGGGCGGCATGTCGTGCGCTTCGGCCAGGACTATCCATTTCACCACGTCTTTCGCGACCGCGAGGTGATGACGGCCCGCGCGGCGCACGCCGCAGGCTTCGCGCCGGCGGTCCACCATTCCGAACCCGGCATCATGGTCACGGAATTTCTCGGCGCGAAAACCTATGTTGCCGAGGACGTGCGCGCCAATATCGGCCGCGTCGCGGCCCTTATGCGCGGGTTCCATCGCGAGATGCCCAATCACATCTCCGGCGCCGGCTTCATGTTCTGGGTCTTCCATGTCATCCGCGACTATGCGCGAACGCTGAGCGAAGGCGGCAGCCGCAAGCGCGACGAGCTGCCCAGGCTGCTGGCTCTGGCCGACGAGTTGGAGCGGGCCCAGAAACTGCTGCCGATCGTCTTCGGCCACAATGATCTTTTGCCGGCAAATATTCTCGACGATGGCGACAGGTTGTGGCTCATCGATTTCGAATATGCCGGTTTCAACACCGCGATGTTCGATCTTGCCGGCGTTGCCTCCAACGCCGAGATGAGCGACGCGGAGTCCTTCACTTTCCTCACCGCGTATTTCATGCGCGAGCCGGATGAGGCGATCCGCCGCTCGCACGCGGCCATGCAATGCGCCTCGCTGCTGCGCGAGGCGATGTGGAGCATGGTTTCCGAACTTTACCTCGACGCGCCCGGCATCGACTACGTCGCCTACACCGCGCAGAACCTGACGCGGCTCGACGCGGCGCTGGACAATTACCGGACGAAATACGGGACACAGCCATGACATTGCCTACACATGCCGGCATCGTCGTCATCGGCGGCGGTATTATCGGCTGTTCGACGGCCTATCACCTGGCACGCGACCACAAGGCCGATGTCGTGCTGCTGGAACAGGGGAAGCTGACCTCGGGTTCGACCTGGCACGCGGCCGGGCTGGTCGGCCAGCTGCGCTCGTCCGCCTCGATCACCCGCGTGCTCAAATATTCGGTCGAGCTCTACAAGGGGCTGGAAGCCGAAACCGGGCTCGCTACCGGCTGGAAGATGACCGGGTGCCTCAGGCTTGCGACCAATGCCGACCGCTGGACCGAATATAAACGGCTGGCGACGACGGCCAGGAGCTTCGGCATGGACATGCAGTTGCTGTCGCCGGGGGAGGTCAAAAAGATGTGGCCGCTGCTGGAGACCGGCGACCTCGTCGGCGCCTCCTGGCTGCCGACCGATGGGCAGGCCAGCCCCTCCGACATCACGCAGTCGCTGGCCAAGGGCGCGCGCATGCATGGCGCGAAGCTGTTCGAGGATGTCCGCGTCACCGGATTTGACATGATGGACGGGCACATCACCGCGGTGAAGACCAACAAGGGCGACATTGCTTGCGACAAGGTGGTGAACTGTGCCGGGCAATGGGCGCGCCAGGTCGGCGCGATGGCCGGCATTTCCGTGCCGCTGCAACCCGTCAAGCACCAGTACATCATCACCGAGAAGATCGACGGGCTGGCGACCGACGCGCCGACAATCCGCGATCCCGACCGCCGTACCTATTTCAAGGAAGAGGTCGGCGGGCTGGTGATGGGCGGCTATGAGCCGAACCCACAAGCCTGGACGACCGGCCTGTCCGGCGGCGATGTCCCCGATGACTGGGAGTTCCGCCTGTTCGACGACGACTACGATCATTTCGAGCAGCATATGAGCCAGGCGATCGTGCGCGTGCCGGCGCTGGAGACGGTCGGCGTCAAGCAGATGATCAACGGGCCGGAGAGTTTTACGCCGGACGGCAATTTCATCCTCGGTGTCGCGCCCGAATGCGCCAACATGTTCGTCGGCGCCGGCTTCAACGCCTTCGGCATCGCTTCGGGCGGCGGCGCAGGCTGGGTGCTAGCGCAGTGGGTGGTCGACGGCGAAGCGCCGCTCGACCTCTGGGTGGTCGACATCAGGCGCTTTTCCGGCCTGCATCGCGATCGGCAATGGGTCAGCGATCGCACGCTGGAAGCCTATGGCAAGCATTACACGATCGGCTTTCCGCATGAGGAGTACGTCTCGGGCCGGCCGCGCATCGTCTCGCCGCTCTATGACCGGCTGAAAGAACATCGCGCCGTGTTCGGCTCCAAACTCGGCTGGGAGCGGCCGAACTGGTTCGCGCCGCAGGGCGCCAGACCCGAAGACATTTATTCCATGGGCCGGCAGAACTGGTTTGGCCCGGTGGGCGAGGAGCACCGCCATGTGCGCGAGAAAGTCGGCATCTTCGACCAGTCGTCCTTCGCCAAATACGAAATGACGGGTTCGGATGCGGCTAAGGCGCTGGACTGGATCTGCGCCAACGATGTCGCCAAGCCGGTGGGACGGCTGACCTACACGCAGCTTCTCAACACGCGCGGCGGCATCGAGGCCGATTTGACGGTGGCCAGGCTCGCCGAAGACAAATTCTACATCGTGACCGGCACCGGCTTCCGCACGCATGATCTCTCCTGGATCGGCGACCATGTCGGCAAGGGTCTCGACGTGACGCTGAAAGATGTCACTGAGGATTTCGGCACGCTGTCACTGATGGGACCGCGGGCCCGCGACGTTCTGGCTGCCGTGACCGATGCCGATGTCTCGAACGCCGCCTTCCCGTTCGGCCATATCCGCGAGATCACGACTGCCGGCCATACGGTTCGGGCGCTGCGCGTCACCTATGTCGGCGAGCTTGGTTGGGAATTGCATGTGCCGATCGCCGCCACCGGCGAGATTTTCGACACGCTGATGGCGGCAGGCAAGCCGCACGGCATCCGGCCGATCGGCTACCGGGCGCTGGAATCACTTCGGCTGGAGAAAGGCTACCGCGCCTGGGGCTCCGACATCACCCCCAACGACACGCCTCAGGAGGCCGGCCTCGGCTGGGCGGTGAAGCTGAGGAAGAACACCGATTTCGTCGGCCGGCGGGCGCTCGAAAAGATCAGCGGCGCCGACCTGAAGAAACGCTTTGCCGGCTTCACGGTCGACGATCCCGATATCGTGCTGGTCGGGCGCGAGACGATTTTGCGCAATGGCGAACCGGTCGGCTATCTCACCAGCGGCGGATATGGCTACACGCTGGCTAAGAACATCGGCTATGGCTATGTCCGCAACGCCGATGGCGTCAGCGACGATTTTCTCAGCTCAGGCGACTATGAGCTGGTGGTGGCGATGGAACGGACGCCGGCGAAGATCCATCTCGAACCGATGTACGATCCTTCGATGAGCAGGATCAAGGCATAGGCTGCGCCAGACTCAGCTCACGCGCAGCACAAGGCCGCGGCTGGGCACGGTGTCAGCCTCGCCCGGCATCGAAACATAAGGCGCAGTCTCCTCGGCACGAACGACCCTGACCTCAGCCGCGAGCGCAGCGATGCGATCGGCAAAGCCGGCGTTCCACAGCGTGTTCTTGATGGTCAGCACGATGACGCCACCGGGACGGCAGACGCGGATCAGTTCGTCCAGCCCCTCGGCGCCGACATGGCCGGAGGTGAAAACGCCGGCCGAGACGATGCCGGCATAGGCATTGTCGGCAAAGGGCAGTGGCCCGCCGAGCGCCAGGCAATGCAGCGCCGAATAGACGCCCTTTGCCGCCGCTTTAGACAGCATGCCTTGCGAAATATCGAGCGCTTCGACCTGGGGATAGCCGGTGATGGCCAGCCACTCGCCGATCAGCCCGGTGCCGGCGCCGGCGTCGAGAAGCGGTGCGGCGCCGCGCGGCAGATGCCGTGCGAGCAGGGCCAGGCAGATCGTCGGATGGCGGTAGCCGGCGGCCGACATGTCGGCATCGTAGGTTTCCGACCAACTGTCATAGATCGCGGCGACGTCCTCGGGCCGTTGCGCCGCATAGGCGGCGCCAAGCCCGCCATGATCCTTGTTGCCCGCCATGGCTGTTTCTCCGCCAGTTCGCTGCTCACCCTCGATCGGATGATAGCCAAACGGCGAAAACTGTGGAACCGTTGTCGCAAGAAATACACGGCCAAGGGCAACAGGCATGGGGACGGACGAGGCACGCGCAACACTTGCGGCAATTCCGGCATTGGCGGGCTACGACGGACCGCTGGAGCGGCTGGGCGGGATGACCAATCTCGTCTTTCGGGCCGGCGATATCTGCCTGCGTATCCCCGGCAAAGGCACCGAGGAGTATATCAACCGCGCCAATGAAGCGGTGGCGGCGCGTGAGGCGGCCAAAGCGGGCGTCAGCCCCGAAGTGCTGCATGTCGACCCCGCGACAGGCGTGCTGGCGAGCCGCTTCGTTGCCGGCGCCGTGACGATGTCGCCGGAAAAGTTCAAGCTGCGCGCCGGCAGCCCGGCCCGCGCCGGAGAAGCCTTCCGCAAGCTGCACACGTCCGGTGCGGTATTTCCGTTCCGCTTCGAGCTGTTTGCGATGATCGACGACTATCTCAAGGTCTTATCGACCAAGGAAGTCGCCTTGCCGCCGGGCTACCACGACGTGGTGCGCGAATCCGACACCGTGCGTGCGTCCCTTGCCGCGCATAGACTGCCGATTGCCGCCTGCCATTGCGATCCACTGTGCGAGAATTTTCTCGATACGGGCGAGCGGATGTGGATCGTCGACTGGGAATATTCGGGGATGAACGACCCGCTCTGGGACCTCGGCGACCTCTCGGTCGAAGGCCGGTTCGACACCGCGCAGGAGGAAGAGATGATGCGCGCCTATTTCGGCGGCGAGGCAAAACCGGCCGAGCGCGGCCGCGTCGTCACCTACAAGGCGATGTGCGACCTGTTGTGGACGCTCTGGGGCCTTATCCAGCTTGCCAACAACAACCCGGTCGAGGATTTCCGCGCCTATGCCGACGGCCGCTTCGCCCGTTGCAAGGCGCTGATGGAAACGCCTGAGTTTTCACGGCATCTGGCGGCGGTGCGCCAAGGTTAGGTCAATTCACGCCTTTCGGCACGTTCTCCGGCGGCACGACTGTTTCGACCACCTTCTGGCGGTGGAAGATGAACAGGCCGGCGAGCACGACGATGGCCGAGCCGATCAGGATGCGCGGTCCCGGCACGTCGCCGAAGAATGCCAGGCCGAAGATCACCGCCCATAGAAGCAGGCTGTAGTGCAGCGGCGCCAGCGTCGAGGCAGGGGCCAGTTTCAGCGCCCTGGTAATCATCAGATGCGCGCTGCAGGAGACGATGCCGAGCAGGAGCATGGCGCCGAAATCGAGTGCCGAGGGCGTCTGCCAGGCGCCTATGGTCATCACGCCGCCGACCAGCAGCGTGCCGATAGTCTGCCAGGTGACCAGCGTTGTGTCGCTGGTGCCGCGTAGGCGGCGGCTGAGGATGATGGCGAAGGCGAAGGCAATGCTGCCGACCAGCGCGAACAGCGAGGACTGCGAGAACGCCGCCGAAGAGGGTTTCAAGATGATCAGCACGCCGCAGAAGCCGACCAGGATGGCGGCCCAGCGGCGCCAGCCGACCTTTTCGCCGAGCAGGAAATGCGACAGCGCCGCCACATAGATCGGCCCGGCCATGTAGAAGCTCATCACATCGGCCAGCGGCAGATAGACGACGGCCGCGTAAAACAAGGCTGTGTCCACCGTGGTCGCCAGCACGCGCAGAATCTGGAGGACCGGCCGCTCCATCCGGAACAGTCTGCCGGCGCCCTGGTTGGCGATCATCGGGCCGAGCACGATGAAGGCGCCGATCGATCGGATCAGCACCACCTGACCGACCGAGAAGCTGGCGACCAGCCATTTGCCCATCGCGTCGTTCAGCGCGAACATGAAGTCGCCGGCCAGCATCAAAAGGATGCCGGCCAAAAGCACGTTCCTGATGGTAAAGGTGCGGACGAGCGACTGGGCCATGCGGCTCCCTAGCTGCAAGCGGCCGCTTTGACGAGGCAAATCGGTAAGACCAGCGGCGGAAATCGGCTGTTTCTACGCAGTTTTGTGCCGCCGGTTCACCTGTCCGGGACGGCCGGCGATCGACAGCCGTGTCTCCTGCTTCGTGCGCTCGGCCACCACCTTGCCCCTGGCGACGACGCACAGCCGTTCGGCACGTAACCTCAAGGCTTCGATCGGATTGCCGGCATCGAGGATGACGAAGCTGGCGCGCTTGCCCACGGCAAGGCCGAGATGATCGAGGCCCATGACGGCGGCGTTGACATTGGTGACCATGTCGAAGCAGCGTGCCATGTCGGCAGGGCTCGACATCTGAGCGACGTGAAGCCCCATGAAGGCGACGTCGAGCATGTCGGCGGTGCCCAGCGAATACCAGGGGTCGAGAACGCAATCCTGGCCCCAACCGACGCGGATGCCGAGCGCCAGCATCTCCTTCACCCGGGTCATTCCGCGCCGTTTGGGAAACGTGTCGTGGCGGCCCTGCAGCATGATGTTGATCAGCGGATTGGGGATCGCCGACACACCGGCCTCGGCAATCAGCGGCAGGAGCTTGGAGACGTAATAATTGTCCATCGAGTGCATTGAAGTCAGGTGCGAGCCGGCCACCTTGCCCTGAAGGCCAAGGCGGTGGGTCTCATAGGCAAGCTGCTCGATGTGGCGCGACAGCGGATCGTCGGTCTCGTCGCAATGCAGGTCGACCATCAGCCCGCGCTTAGCCGCGATTTCGCACAATTCGGTCACCGAGCGCGTGCCGTCGGCCATGGTGCGTTCGAAATGCGGGATGCCGCCGACGATGTCGACGCCCATGTCGAGCGCGCGCAGCGTGTTCTGGCGCGCCGTCGGCGAACGGTAGAAGCCATCCTGCGGGAAGGCTACCAGTTGCAGATCGATATAGGGCGCGACAATCTTCTTGACGTCGAGCAGCGCCTCGACCGCCAGCAGCCGGTCGTCGCAGACATCGACATGGGTACGGATGGCGAGCAGGCCCATCGAGACCGCCCAGTCGCAATAGGCGAGCGCCCGCTCGCGCACCGCGTCATGCGTCAGGAGCGGCTTCAGCTCGCCCCATAGCGAAATGCCCTCCAGCAGCGTACCCGAAGCGTTGATGCGTGGAATGCCGTAGGACAGCGTTGCATCCATATGGAAATGCGGATCGACGAAGGGCGGCGAGATCAGATTGCCACGGGCGTCGATCGACGTGCCGGCGCTGACATGCAGTTCGGGCTCTATGGCGACGATCGTCTCGCCGATGATGCCGAGATCGGCGACGGTGCCGTCGGGCAGCGTTCCGCCGCGCACAACAAGGTCGAAATCCATCTGCCGTCATCTCCCTGAAGCTCGAACGCCGTAATCGTGGCGTAAAAGACACCTTGCCGCAGCCGTTTGCCTTCGCCGAAGCGAAAGGTTCCATCCAGCCACAACTCGCTCTATAAGCCGCCTTTCGCCCCGGTGGCGAATCCGAAATTCGTCAGTCAGGCATGGGATCTGCCATTTGTTTCGCTTCTTCCTTTCGACGGAAAACCAGCGCCTTATCGCAAGGCTTTTGCGGGAATCCTTTCACGCGCATAGATTTGGCTACGCTGCGGCCATTCTGTCGATGCTGGTGGTGGCGGCAACGACAGCAGCCAGCGCCTATATGCTGCGCGAAATCACCAATGAATTCGTGGTTTACAAGCGGATTGGGCAGGTCAATCTGATCGCGGCGGCGACCGGAGCGATCTTCATTCTCAAGGGCTTCGCAAACTTCATCCAGGCCTACTTCATGAGCAGGGTCGGCAATGCCATCATCGCCGACCGGCAGCGCAAGATCTATGACAGCATTCTTGCACAAGGCATCGAATTCTATCATTCGACCTCTTCGTCCGAACTGATTTCGCGCATGACGAACAATGCCCAGGCCGCGCGCAGCGTGCTCGACCAAATCGTCACGTCCTATGTTCGCGATCTGGTGACGCTGGCTGCGCTGGTGGGGGTGATGGTCTGGCAGCAGCCGGCGCTGTCCCTCATCTGTCTGGTGATCGGGCCGATCGCCATTTACGGCGTCAATCGTATCCTGAAGCGCGTCCGAAAAATTGCCTCGCAAGAATTCCGTTCGCTCGGCCAGATCGTGCAGGTGATGCAGGAAACGGCGATCGGCGTGCGCGTCGTCAAATCCTTCGGTCTCGAAGGCGCCATGCGCAAGCGCATGTACAAGGCCGTGTCGGACGTGGAGAGCCGCGCCAACAACATCGCCACGCTGGAGGCCGCCACCAGCCCGGTGATGGAAACGCTTGCGGGGCTGGCCATCGCTGGCGCCGTTTTTGTCAGCGGCTTTCTGGTTCTGGGCGGCGGCGGTCAGATGCCGGGCAACATCATGGCCTTCATCGCGGCACTGCTGTTGGCCTATGAACCGGCCAAGCGCCTGGCCCGGGTACGCATCTCGCTTGAAACCGGCATTGTCGGCGTGCGCATGATGTTCCAGCTCGCCGACCGGCCGCTGACGCTGGCCGAAAAGCCGGATGCAAAGCCGCTGCGGGCCGGGCCGGGCGAGATCCATTTCGACAATGTCAGCTTCGCCTACCCCGAAAGCGCGCCGGTGTTCGAGGGACTGGACCTGACGCTTGCCGCCGGCAAGATGACGGCGCTGGTCGGACCCTCGGGCAGCGGCAAGTCGACCATCCTCAACCTGATCATGCGCATGTACGACCCGCAGGTCGGCAAGGTGATGTTCGATGGCCAGGACATTTCTTGTGCCACGCTCACCTCGGTCAGGGAAAAGATCGCCTATGTCAGCCAGGACACGTTCCTGTTTGCCGGCACGATCATGCACAACATCAGGCTCGGGCGCGAGGGCGCCACCGACGAGGAAGTAATGGCCGCCGCAAGGGCCGCCAATGCACATGACTTCATCAGCGCCCAGGCGAAAGGCTACGACACGGATGTCGGCGAGAATGGCGCGCTGCTGTCAGGCGGCCAGCGCCAGCGCATCTCGATCGCGCGCGCCATGCTGCGCAATGCGGAGATCCTGCTGCTCGACGAGGCGACCAGCGCACTCGACGCCGAATCCGAGGCGCTGTTCCGCGACGCGCTGCAGCAGCTGACGGTCGGGCGAACCACCATCGTCATTGCCCACCGCCTGTCGACCGTGCACCAGGCCGACACGATCGTGGTGCTGGAGGCCGGCAAGGTGGTGGAAAGCGGCGCGCATCGCACGCTGCTCAACCAGGGCGGGCTGTATCAGAAGCTTTACGAATATCAGCTGATGCCATAACGGAGTGCGAGTATGCGCGCTGCTCGGTTCATGTCCTTTCTACGATCCGTCTTGTTGGGCACCTTTGCCGCGCAATCTCCTGCCATGGCTCTCGACTACGACAAGGCGCATCACCTCGACGCGGAGAACCTCGCCGAACAAGGAATCGCAAAGACCTACCAAGAAGTTTTGCCCGAGCTTCGGCAATATGTGAAAGACCCAATCGCAATCGAGGAAAGCGTAGACATGTACGCTTCACGATATGCCGTGCGCTCGGCTGGCCAGGAGTTCGTGATATACGCCCCGGATAGTGTGGGCAGCGAAGACAAAAGCTGGGGCACGGCCACTTATGTCTTCTTCAAAATCATCAATGACCAGCTCACCCATTCGGGCGTGCGATACTACGCGCTCAACGGTGGAAACGACCTGTTCGGCATCTTCTTGACACCATCACAGGCGGAAGACGCAAAGCGATCGCTGCCAACCCGCACGGATTGGCCCTATCTTCCCGATCCGAAATCGCCTTGGTACGGCCAGTACCACTAGCCGGGCTGGATCACTCCGGCACGTGCCGCACCGCGCCCTTGTCGGCGCTGGTGGCGAAGGCGGCGTAAGCGCGCAGCGCGGTCGTCACCTTGCGCTTGCGCTTTTCCTCGGGCTTCCAGGCCATGGCGCCCTTCGCCTCCATGGCCGCGCGGCGCGCGTCGAGTTCAGCGTCGCTGACAGCAAGCCGGATCGTGCGGTTGGGGATGTCGATCTCGATCGTATCGCCTTCCTGCACCAGTCCGATCGTGCCGCCTTCCGCTGCTTCGGGCGAGGCATGGCCGATCGACAGGCCTGATGTGCCGCCGGAGAAGCGGCCGTCGGTGACCAGCGCGCAGGCTTTGCCGAGGCCTTTCGACTTCAGATAGCTGGTGGGGTAGAGCATTTCCTGCATGCCGGGGCCGCCACGCGGCCCTTCATAGCGGATGACGACGACATCGCCGGCCTTGATTTCGTTGGACAGGATCGCCTTCACCGAAGCGTCCTGGCTTTCGAACACGCGGGCCGGGCCGGTGAACTTCAGGATCGACTCGTCAACGCCGGCCGTCTTCACGATGCAGCCGTCGAGCGCCAGATTGCCTTTCAGCACGGCAAGGCCGCCGTCTTTCGAGAACGGCGTTTCGGCCGAACGGATGACGCCCTTCTCGCGGTCGAGGTCGAGCTCGTCCCAGCGGCGGTCCTGGCTGAAGGCGACCTGTGTCGGCACGCCACCCGGAGCGGCGAGGAAGAAATCGCGGACGCTTTGGCTGGAGGTGCGGGAAATGTCCCAATGGTCGAGCGCTTCGCCGAGGCTCGCCGTGTGCACCGTGGGCAGGTCGCGGTTGAGCAGCCCGGCATTGTCGAGCTGGCCGAGGATCGCCATGATGCCGCCGGCGCGGTGGACGTCTTCCATATGCACGTCGGACTTGGCCGGTGCGACCTTGCATAGCACCGGAACCCGCCGTGACAGCCGGTCGATGTCTTCCATGGTGAAATCGACTTCGCCCTCGTGGGCGGCGGCCAGGATATGCAGCACCGTATTGGTCGAGCCGCCCATGGCGATGTCGAGCGTCATGGCGTTCTCGAAGGCGCCCTTCGAGGCGATGCTGCGCGGCAGCGCCGTCTCATCATCCTGCTCGTAGTAGCGCTGGGCGAGATCGACGATAAGGTGACCCGCCTCGACGAACAGCCGCTTGCGGTCGGCGTGGGTTGCCAGCGTCGAGCCGTTGCCCGGCAGCGAGAGCCCCAGTGCTTCGGTCAGGCAGTTCATCGAATTGGCGGTGAACATGCCCGAGCACGAGCCGCAGGTCGGGCAAGCCGAGCGCTCGATGACCTTGACGTCCTCGTCGGAGATCTTGTCGTCGGCGGCGGCAACCATGGCGTCGACCAGGTCGAGCGCTTGTGTCTTGCCGGCGAGCACCACCTTGCCGGCTTCCATCGGCCCCCCGGAGACGAAGACGCTTGGGATATTGAGGCGCAAGGAGGCCATCAGCATGCCGGGCGTGATCTTGTCGCAATTGGAGATGCAGACCATGGCATCGGCGCAATGCGCGTTGACCATGTATTCGACCGAGTCCGCGATCAGCTCGCGCGACGGCAGCGAATAGAGCATGCCGTCATGGCCCATGGCGATGCCGTCATCGACGGCGATGGTGTTGAATTCCTTGGCGACACCGCCGGCCTTCTCGATCTCGCGCGCCACCAGCTGGCCAAGGTCTTTCAGATGGACATGACCCGGCACGAACTGGGTGAAGGAATTGACCACCGCGATGATCGGCTTGCCGAAGTCCGAATCCTTCATGCCGGTGGCGCGCCACAGGCCGCGGGCGCCGGCCATGTTGCGGCCGTGGGTGGTGGTGCGGGAGCGATAGGCAGGCATGAATTTTCCTTGGCTGGCTGGCTGCGCTCAACGCGGAGCGTGGCGGCGCTGGATTTGGATCGCAGGGTTTATAGACCGGCAAGTATGGTCTGGCCACATTTTTGCAATGCGCCAGAGTCTCGCTGAAATCAGGGTTTCGAAAAAGATTGCCGGCCAGTGTCGGATCGCTAGCCCGGCATCCGTCCTTGGGACGACGGCAAGGGAATGGCACCATTTCAATAAGTCAGCCGCTTCACCTGTAACCGCAACCAAACACCCGAGGAGCATGACATGCAAAAGATCACCACCTGCCTGTGGTTCGATGGCCAGGCCGAAGAGGCGATGAATTTCTACGTCTCCATCTTCAAGAATTCGAAGGTGCTGAGCGTGCTGCGTTGGCCCGAAGGCCATGCCGATGCCGGCAAGGCGCTGGTGACCACGTTCGAACTCGACGGCGTGCAGTTCCAGGCACTCAACGGCGGACCGCAATTCAAGTTCAACGAGGCGATGTCACAGTCGATCGACTGCAAGACGCAGGAAGAGGTCGATTATTTCTGGGACAAGCTCATCGAAGGCGGCGGCGAACCGTCGCAATGCAGCTGGCTGAAGGACAAGTTCGGCGTCTCCTGGCAAGTCGTGCCGGAGCAACTGCCGCGCCTGCTTCTGGATCCGGACCGGGCCAAGGCCGGGCGGGTGATGTCGGCGATGATGCAGATGAGCAAGATCGATATTGCGAAGATCGAGGAAGCTGCGGAGGGGTGAGAAGGGGTCCGCGTAGCGGACGAAAAGCCAATTGCTTGGCTTTTCGAGCTTCGAACGCCCTGAGCCATGCGAAGGGCCGGCGCGCGTTGGAGCCAATTGACCCTTCAACGTCGGCGCTGCCCCTCATCCGCCCTTCGGGCACCTTCTCCCCGTAAGCGGGCAGAAGGAAAAGGGGCGCCTTAGGCCGCCTTGTCGCGGACCTGGTAGTCCTTGACGGTTGCGAAGCGGATCGCCTTCCAGCGTTCGGCTTCGTAGTTCAGCGAGAAGGCGTGCTGGGCCAGAAACACCGGGTCGTTGTCGAGGTCGCGGGCGATGTCGCCGCGATGCGCCTCAATGAAGCGAAGCGTTTCGGCCTTGTCGTCGGCAGAGATCCAGCGGCAGACCGAGAAGCGCGACATTTCGAATTCGACCGGCAGCGTGTATTCGAAATTCAGCCTTTCCTTCAAGACGTCGAGCTGCAGCGCGCCGACAACGCCGACGATGGCCGGCGAGCCGTCTTCCGGCGAAAACAGCTGCACGACGCCTTCCTCGGCCATCTGGTGCAGCGCTTCCTTGAGTTTTTTCGCCTTCATCGCGTCGCCGAGGCGCACACGGCGCAGGATTTCCGGCGCGAAGTTAGGTACGCCGCGGAACAGTATCTCCTCGCCTTCGGTCAGCGTATCGCCGATACGCAGCGTGCCGTGGTTGGGAATGCCGACGACATCGCCGGCAAACGCTTCGTCGGCGGTGACGCGGGTGCGAGCGAAGAAGAACTGCGGTGCCGACAGGCTCATCGGCTTGCCGGTGCGCACCAGCTTGGCCTTCATGCCGCGCTCGAGCTTGCCCGAACAGACGCGCACGAAGGCGATGCGGTCGCGATGGTTGGGGTCCATATTGGCCTGGATCTTGAACACGAAGGACGTCATCTTCTCCTCCGTCGCCTCGACCTTGCGGGTGTCTGCCTCCTGCGCGCGCGGCGGCGGGCCGAAGGCGCCGAGCGCCTCGATCAGGTCGCGCACGCCGTAATTGCGCAGCGCCGAGCCGAAATAGACCGGCGTCAGATGGCCTTCGCGGAAGGCGTCGATGTCGAGCGGGCGGCAGGCTTCGCGCGCGAGTTCCAGCTCCTCGATGAAGGCTTCGCGCTCGTTTTCCGGCAGCAGGCCGGCGACGCGGTTGGAGTCGGGGCCGTTGACCGGCGTGCGGTCTTTCTCTGCATCGCCCCTGCGCACAGCGTTGAGCGCCAGGTGGTAGGTGCCGGCAAAAGTCTTGCCGCGGCCGATCGGCCAGGTGATGGGGGCAGTGTCCAGCGCCAGCTTCTGCTCGATCTCGTCCAAAATCTCGAAGGGGTCGCGGCTTTCGCGGTCCATCTTGTTGATGAAGGTGATGATGGGGATATCGCGCAGCCGGCAGACCTCGAACAGCTTCAGCGTGCGCGGCTCGATGCCCTTGGCGGCGTCGATGACCATGACGGCCGAGTCCACCGCCGACAGCGTGCGGTAGGTGTCGTCGGCAAAATCCTCGTGGCCGGGCGTATCGAGCAGGTTGAAGACATTGTCCTCGTATTCGAAGGTCATCACCGAGGTGACGACCGAAATGCCGCGCTCGCGCTCGATCTTCATCCAGTCGGACCGCGTCTGGATGCGGTCCTTCTTGGCCTTGACCTCGCCCGCAAGCTGGATGGCGCCGCCGAACAGCAGCAGCTTTTCGGTGAGCGTCGTCTTGCCGGCGTCTGGGTGGGCGATGATCGCGAAAGTGCGGCGGCGCGATACCGCCTGTTCGATGTCTTCAGCCAATTTCTGGAATCCTGTCTGTGGCGCGGGCTTCTAGCAGCGCATTGCTGGCCTGTCGACAGTTTCGGGCCGGCAGGCCGACCACACTTGAGCTTGAATCGTTACGGTGGCATCAGAGGAGCCCATTCTGAGAGGTCCGGTATGAGCAGCGCTAAAGAAGTCATCGTCATTGGCGCCGGCATTATCGGGGCGTCCATCGCCTGGCACCTGACCAAGGCCGGGGCGCGGGTGACTGTGATTTCCGATAGTGGTGCCGGCGGCGTCGCCACGCCAAACTCCTTTGCCTGGATCAACGCCAGCTGGGGCAATCCCGAAATCTATTTCCGGCTGCGCATCCGTGCGATGGCCGAATGGAAGCGGCTGGCAAACGAGCTGCCCGGCCTGCCGCTCGCCTGGTGCGGCGGGCTGTGCTGGGATCTGCCGGCCGACAGGCTCGAAGCCTACGCGGCTGAGCACGCTTGCTGGGGTTACGGCATCGAACGCGTCGACGCCGGGCGGGCAGCGCAAATCGAGCCCAATCTCGTCGAGCCGCCGGAATTCGCTGTCTATGTCGCGGAGGAAGGCGTGGCCGAACCGGTCGCAGCGGCCAAGGCGCTGCTGGCCCACGCAGAACGGCAAGGTGCGCGCGTTCTCTCCAGTTCTGTAACCGCACTTGTCCAGACCGATGGCAGGATTGCCGGTGTCGATACATCGCATGGGCTGATGCCAGCCGAAGAGGTGGTGATCGCAGCCGGTGTCGGGGCGCCCGATATTGCCGCTACCGCCGGCATCAAGCTGCCAATCGAGACGCCGCCCGGTCTGATCGTCCACTCGCAGCCCTACAAGAAGCTCCTCAACGGGCTGGTGCATGCCGAAAAGCTGCATATGCGCCAGACGGCGGAGGGCCGCATCATCGCCGGCTCGGATTTCGCGGGGAGCGATCCCGGTGAGAATCCCGACGCCACGGCGCGCGAGCTGTTTGCAGCAATGAAGGCGGCTTTGCGCGGCGCCGACGAACTGGAATTCGATTTCCACACGGTTGGCTACCGGCCGACGCCGATCGACGGCTTTCCGATCATCGGCCGCGCCGAGGGCACGGAAGGTCTCTATGTCGCCGTCATGCATTCCGGCATAACGCTGGCGCCCGCGGTCGGGCTGTTCGCCACGCGCGAAATTCTCGACGGCGAGCGTGATCCGCTGCTGACGCCTTATGGGTTGGGTCGGTTTGCTCAGTAGCCCGGCGGACGCTTGAAGCCGCCGGTCAGCGCTTCGATCGCCTTGGCGATGCCGAGCAGCCGCGATTCCGACCAGCGCTTGCCGACCAGTTGCAGGCCGATAGGCAGGCCGTCGCGGTCTTGCCCGCAGGGCAGCGAGAGTGCCGGATGGCCGGAATAATTGAAGACCGCGCCATAGGCCGGTAGCATCCAATAGCTTTGCTCCTTGCCGTCGACTTCGATCGGCGTGCCGGGCTCACAATGCGCGAAGGCCGTGGTCATGGCGACCGGGCACAGCAAGGCATCGCAGGTTTCGAAGAACCTGTCCCAGGCCAGGATCGAGCGGTCGCGGCGAGCGAGCGCCTCGAACCAATTGGTGATCGGCGTTGGCTGCTCCGGCGGTTCGGGCTGCGCTGCCTCCAGCATCATGCCGATCAGATCGCCGCCCTGCTCCAGATCGTCATGCAGATCGATCTCAGGCAAGTTCGCTTCTTCCACAATCACCCCTGCTGATTGCAACCGCTTGGCAAGGCTTTCGACCGCGGCAGCGATTTTACCAGCCACCGGAAAGCCGGGGAAGGACGGCGCGACGGCGATGCGCAATGTCTTGAGGTCGAGCCTGGGCATGGCCTCTACGGGCACCGGCGCGAGGTCGGTGTCTGCTCCGTCCGGGCCGGCGATGATTTTGTAGATCAGCGCAAGATCCCCCACGCTGCGCGCCAGCGGGCCGAGGCAGGACATCAGCCGCACGCTACGCGCCGCGCCGTTCGGATCGGGGAAGGCGCCGGCCAGGGACACGCGGTGCTCGGTCGGTTTCAACCCGTAGACGCCGCAAAAAGCCGACGGCAGGCGGATCGAATCCTGCATGTCGGTGCCGACATCGAACGGCGTCATGCCGGTCGCCACCGCTGCCGCTGCGCCACCGCTGGACCCGCCTGACGTGCGCGATCGGTTCCACGGATTGCTGGTGCGACCGAACAGCGGATTGTCCGATTGCCAGTCGCCCAGCATCGTCGCGACATTGGTCTTTCCAATCAGGATGCCGCCTGCGGCTTTCAATCGGGCGACGACCGGGCTGTCTGCCTTTGCCACATAGTCGGCGAATGGTGCGAAACCAACCGTGGTCTTCATGTCGGCCGTTTCGTGCGTATCCTTCAGGGTGAAGGGCACGCCATGCAGCGAGCCGAGCGCATCGCCATGCGCCAATGCCACGTCGGCGTTTTCAGCGCGCTCACGGGCGCCTTCGCGGTCGAGATTGACGATGGCGTTGACGGCCTCGTTGTGTCGGTCGATTTGGACCAGATGGGCGTCCAGAGCTTCGACGGCGGAGATCTTTCGCGCCGCGATTGCGGCGGCGAGATCGATGGTAGAGGAAAAGGCGAGGTCCATGATTGCTCCGGCTGCTGCCAAACGTATCGCGGTTTAAAACCAAGTTCAGCATTCGGAGATCATCGGCGCTTGATCAAAATTGCGCTTGCCGGTCGGTTGAGGTTGGCGCTCTACGGCGCCCCCCTCTGTCCTGCCGGACATCTCCCCCACTTTGGGGGGAGATTGGCAGCTTTGGCTTCGGCGCCCCTTTTCCTGCGTTGAAAATTGGCGAAGGCCGCCGTGACCTCCAATCTCCCCCCTCGTGGGGGAGATGTCCGGCAGGACAGAGGGGGGCGCGAAGGAATGCGGCTTAGACTAGGGCCTAGACGACCAGTGCCAGCCTTGCCACAGCCGGCACGAACGGCCGAATGCTCATCCCATCGCCAGTGATCGTGACAAAACTCGCCGGCGGGATCGCCTGCCAGTCGCCGCCTTCGCGGTCGAAGGGTTCGGACACGATGCAACGACCGCCGTTGCGGAGCGACGTGTACAGCGTCGGTGCGTGGGCATCGCTTGCGTAGCGCACGGCATAGAGCGC
Source organism: Mesorhizobium sp. M0030 (assembly GCF_040323695.1). Classification (NCBI taxonomy): domain Bacteria; kingdom Pseudomonadati; phylum Pseudomonadota; class Alphaproteobacteria; order Hyphomicrobiales; family Phyllobacteriaceae; genus Mesorhizobium; species Mesorhizobium sp. M0030. The sequence continues at coordinate 285,684 of NZ_JAMYVE010000001.1, forward strand.
GCGCCCATCGGAAAGGGCTGCAGTGAGTTTCAAGGCCGGTTCGAGACCGGCGTGGCGTGACGCCTCCAGAACCCGAGCGGTGGCGCGCGATACTGCCCCTTGCGGGTCGCCAGCAAGACCCTCGTCGATCATCAGCAGGAAAAACAATTCGGAATCGGTGGTGCCCTCGCGCTGGTCGAAGACGGCGTCAGAGAGCGAGTTCTCCAGCGCGCGGCGGATCTTTTCGAAGCCGCCGATCTGGCCGTTGTGCATGAACGACCAGTTGCCGGAGATGAAGGGATGGCAGTTCATGCGGCTGGTGGCGCCGCCGGTCGACGCCCTGACATGGGCGAGGAACAGGCCGGATTTGATCTGCCGGCATAGGCTTTTCAGATTGGGATCCGACCAGGCCGGCAGGATGTCGCGGTAGAGGCCGGGCTCGGGCCGGTCGCCATACCAGGCAAGGCCGAAACCGTCGCCATTGGTCGGCGACTTGGCTTCCTGGGCGCAATGGCTCTGGGCGATCAGCGAGTGGCAAGGTGCGGTGACGACGTCTTCGAGGAAGACCGCTTCACCCAGATAGGCCGCCCATCGGCACATGGCTTCTAACCAATCCTAGGCGCGATCCAAGAGAGCCTGGGGCTCCTTGACCGCGTGCGAGCCTCTGTTGTGCGTCCGCTCGTAGAGTTCGCGAACGATTCGGCTTGCCGTAGTTTCGAAGAGAAACGGCAAGAAAGCGTGAACGAGTGCCGCACCAGCGGCCATCAGGAGGCGCGAGCAGAACCAGGCGGCAAAGGCCATATGGCTGAAATAGGTCTCGCCCACCTTGGCCGGGTGAGAGGTGAACAGCTTCGAAAACAGCGTCGTCATGGTGATCCCTCCTGCCGGGATAAGCCCCGATGTGGGTATCCTGCCACGGGGTAAAGGTTCATCGGTCTCAATTTGTCCTTGTCTAACGCCGTGGTTCGGGACATTCATCCCACATGGCGCTTGAATTTGATGAAATCGACCGAAGATTGCTGGCCGAGCTGCAACGCGACGGCACACTATCGGTCGATCAGCTCTCCGAAAAAGTGTCGCTGTCGCGCAACGCCTGCTGGCGCCGGGTCAAGCGGCTGGAAGAGGACGGCGTCATCACCGGACGGGTGGCGCTGGTCGATGCCGACAAGCTCGGGCTCGGACTTTCGGTGTTCATCCTGATCCGCACCTCCAATCATGACCCGGACTGGCTGCAGAAGTTCCGTGCGGCGGTGACCGGTTTTCCCGAGATCACCGGGGTCTATCGCATGTCCGGCGATCTCGACTACGTGCTGCGCGCCCGCGTCGCTGACATGAAGGCCTATGACCGGCTCTATCAGCGGCTGATCGCCAAGGTGGCGCTGTCGGACGTTTCGGCCTCCTTCGTCATGGAGGAGATCAAGGAGACGACCGTCGTTCCGATGGAATTGCGCTAGGTCACACTGACGCCTGAAAGAAAGCCGTTGATAGGCCTGCGGACGAGTTGACCGAATCGCCGTTCGCGCCGATAGGATCGATTTTATGCGCGCAGCCTTCCAAAATTCCTCCGTCATTGGTCCCACTGTCGGCTTCGTCAGGTTGCCGCATGGAGATGGACTTCCCCTTCCCGCCTATGAAAGCACCGGCGCCGCCGGCATGGATCTGCGCGCCGCGGTGCCGGAAGACCGGCCGCTGCTGATCCTGCCTGGCAAGCGCGCCTTGGTGCCGACCGGTCTGATCCTGGAAATTCCCGAAGGAATGGAAGGCCAGGTGCGGCCGCGCTCCGGCCTTGCCTTCAAGCATGGGCTGACCGTCCTCAATTCACCGGGCACGGTCGACAGCGACTATCGCGGCGAGGTCAAGGTGCTGCTGATCAACCTTGGCGACGAGGATTTCGCGGTGACGCGCGGCATGCGCATTGCCCAGATCGTCTTTGCCGCGGTGACGCAGGTGACGGTTGAGGAGCGCTCGCTGGCCGGCGCCACGACGCGCGGCGCGGGCGGGTTCGGATCGACCGGCACCGCCTGAAATGAGCATACCGAAACTGGTCATCTTCGACTGCGACGGCATCCTGGTCGACACCGAGAACCTTGCCAACCGGCGGCTTGCCGAGTGGTTTGTTGCCGCCGGTTATCCCACCACATTCGAATATTGCCGCAAATATTTTTCCGGCCGCAGCATGGCTTCGGTGCAGAAGGAAATCGAAGAGACGACCACGGTGCGGCTCGGCGCCGATTTCGTAGATCGCTGGAATGCCGGCCTGCCCGATCTGTTTGCGCATGGCGTCGAGGCGATCCCCTACGTGCGCGACTTCATCGAGGCGGTTCGCGCGGCCGGCATTCCCTATTGCGTCGCCACTTCCGCGCGTATCTCGAAGATGCACATCACGCTCGGCCAGACCGGGCTGCTGCCGCTGTTCGAGCATGCCATGTTCTCTTCGACCATGGTCAGCCGCGGCAAGCCGTTCCCGGACCTGTTCCTGCATGCGGCAAAGACCATGGGTTTTGCGTCGGCCGACTGCATCGTCATCGAGGACAGCGTTGCCGGCACGCAGGCCGGCATTGCCGCCGGCATGCGTGTCTATTCCTATCATGGCGATCCCTATTCCGACCGCGATGGCCTGGCCAGCGCCGGCGGCGTCCTGTTCGACGACATGCGCGAACTTGCCGGGCTGGTGCCGATCCACTGAAGCTGTGTTAGGTTCCGCGCGGCCAGCCTGAGGCACCCATGCCAACGAACCTGCTTCGCTCCATCCTAAAGCGTTTCACCGTTTCATGGAAACGGCGAACCGCTCTATCTTTTTGTTTTGTCGCAATTTCCGGCCGGAAAACCGCACACACTTTTCCTGAAATTGCTCTAGCGCTTGTGCTGCTGCCGTGGCTTTGGACCGCAGCCGGCGCGCAAGCCGTCAGCTTCCCGGAATTCGGCAGCGCCATCCCCGGTCACATGGATGTGACCTATCTGGACCTCGCAAGGATGGTCATTCCCGGCCTCGCAGGTGACAGCAACGGTTTCTACCGGGGTGGATTGCCGATCGAGATGCGCCACATCGAGGGACCGGATGGCGGCGGTTCGCCGCCTGAGACATCGGGCCTCTCCAACGCCGGCGTGCTCGCCATCAAGGCCGGGGGTAAGGACCGGCTGGCGATGCTCTACGACCTCGGCGACTCTCCCGACAGCGCCGAAGGCTATGCCGTGCTGGCGCTCTACGACATCACAGACAGGCCGAAGCTGCTCGACGTCGTCAATGTCGCGCTCGACCGCGGCACCTATTTCCGTGAACCGGGCAAGCTTTCCGTTGGGCCGAACGACGACATTGTGATCACCATGAGCGCGCATTTCAATTCAAGCCAAAACTACGCGATCACGCCGCTGATCATGGTGCGCGACGACAAATTCCAACTGATCGACATGATCTTCACCTTCGATGAGAACCTGTGCGCCTACAGCCGCAAGCAGGATGTTGCTTTCCAGACGATCGCTGACGGACAGCCTTATGCCGCGGTCAAAGTGACGGTGACCGACGCCACGGTGCTCAACGGCGAGAGCTGCGACGACCAGCCGCCCAAGCCTGAAGCCCACACAATTTCCGTTACCTATCATTGGGACAAGAAGACGTTGCACTACGTCAAGGATTCCGATGCGCTGGACAAATTGGCAGGAGAGAACGCCAAACGCTTCTGAGCCAACCGCATTTGTTTGCCCGGTGCATTGCTGCACGATAGAATCTGCCGGCATTTCCGCATCTGAAGGGAGCACTCATGGACAAGGGCAAGATCTTTCGCGACCTGCACGCCTCGACCTTCGTCATGCCCAACCCCTGGGATGTCGGCACGACCAAGCTCCTGGCCTCCTTCGGCTTCAAGGCGCTGGCGACGACCAGCGCCGGTTTTGCCTTCTCGCGCGGCCTGCCCGATGGCGCAGTGACCTTCGAGGCGATGATCCACCATTGCCGCGAGCTGACGGCGGCGACCAGCCTGCCGGTGTCGGCCGATCTCGAGAAAGGCAAGGGCGACAGCGCGACGAGTGCCGCCGAGACGGTTTTTGCGGCCGAAGCGGCAGGTCTCGCCGGCTGCTCGATCGAGGACCATACCGGCGATCCCGACAAGCCCATCTATGAGTTTTCACACGCCGTCGAGCGCGTTGCAGCTGCTGCTGAGGCCGCACGGGCGCTCAAGCATGATTTCGTCTTCACCGCACGGGCCGAGAATTTCCTTTGGGGCAAACCGGATCTCGACGACACGATCAAGCGGCTGCAGGCCTTCGAAAAGGCCGGCGCCGATGTGCTCTATGCGCCCGGCCTCAAAGATGTCGAGACCATCCGGAACATCTGCTCGGCGGTGAGCAGGCCGGTCAATGTCATGGCACTCCCGGCCTTCACCATCGCCGACCTTGCCATGGCCGGGGTCAAGCGCATCTCGCTCGGTCCGTGGCTGACCAATTTCGCCTTCGGCATGCTGGAAACCGCGGCGCGCGAGATCCAGCAGGACGGCACGTTCGGCTTCACCCGGGCCGCCATCCCGTTCGGCAAATTGCAGGCGCTGTTTTCCAAATCCTCAGGCTAGGGGGTCCCGGCGCATGACGCTCACCGTCGTCGACATGCACACCGGCGGCGAGCCGCTCAGGATCGTCACCGGCGGCTATCCAGACATTCCCAAAGGCACGATCCTGGAAAAGCGCGCCTATGTGCGCGACCACCTCGACCATTTGCGCAAGCTGCTGGTCTTCGAGCCGCGTGGTCACTACGACATGTATGGCGCGCTGCTGGTGGAGCCCGACCTGCCCGGCGCCGAGCTGGCCGTGCTGTTCATGCACAACGAGGGCTATTCGACGATGTGCGGCCACGCCATCATTGCGCTTGGCCGCTACGCCGTCGACGAAGGCCTGGTGGCGAAACAGGAGCCAATCACCATGGTCAACATCGAGGCGCCGTGCGGCTTGGTCGTCGCTTCGGTGGAGGTCAAGGACGGCAAAGCGGGATCGGTGTCGTTCGAAAGCGTGCCGGCCTTTCTGTTTGCCCATGACCAACAAATCGAATTGGGGGGATACGGCAAGATTGCGTTCGACATCGCCTATGGCGGCGCCTTCTACGCGCTGGCCGACTGCCATCAATTCGGCCTGGAGTTCGGCCGCAGCCGGGTGCGCGATTTCGTCGACGCGGCAACCGCGCTGACCGAGCGGCTGAAGGCGGCGTTCCCTCTATCGCATCCCGACCATGCCGATCTCGCTTTCCTCTACGGCACCATCCTCACCGATGGACACGATGCGTTCTCCGGCAAGGCAACAAAAAACATCTGCGTCTTTGCCGATGCCGAGGTCGACCGCTCGCCGACCGGCTCCGGCGTCACCGCGCGGCTGGCGGCAATGCATGCCAAGGGTGAGATCAACCCTGGTCAGGAGCGGTCCTTCGAAAGCATCGCCGGCTCGCGCTTTTCCGGAGCGGTGGCGCGCACGACCATGGCCGGCCCGCATGATGCGATCATCGCCCGCGTCGGCGGCCGCGCCTACTATTCGGGCCGGGCGGAATTCACCGTCGAGCCGGATGACGAATTGGGACGCGGTTTTCTTCTGCGTTGATAGGCCTATCGCCCGGCGCTCTCCCGCGCGCCGACCGCCTTGTGCAGATGCACCATCATGGCGGCGGCAAAGAGCGGCGTCAGCAGGTTGAGCAGGGGCACGGCGAGGAAGGCAGCAATGAGCAGCCCGGCCAGAAACACGGTGCCGGCATGTTTCCGGCGCAACGCCCTCGCCTCGTCTTCCGGGCGGAAGCGCATGGCGGCGAATTCGAAGAATTCACGTCCCAGCAGATAGCCGTTGACGATGAAGAAGGCGGCGATGTTGACGCCCGGAACCAACAGAAGCAGCAGGGCGACGATGTTGCCCAGGATGACAACGCCGAAGAATTTCACCGACAACACGAGCGAGCGCAGCGCCGGCATGGCGCGTCCGACGGGATCGGCCGGATAGTCGGTGCGCTCGACCACTTCGGCGATGTCTTCGAGAAACAGGCCCGCCACGATTGCCGTCACCGGCGCGATCAGCAGCGCCATCCCGAAGGCAAGCGCGATGGCAGCGATGATGCCGCTCAGCCATCCGGCCCAGGACGGCAGGCCGGGCAGCAAGGAGTGAACCCATGGCAGGGCCAGCCAATCGACAAGCCCGGTCAAGACGAACCACAACGCGACCAGCGCCAGGACGGTCAAGCCCAGCGTCTTCAGGAAAACCGCGCGGAATTCGGGAGAAAACAGCCGGCTGAAGGCGGCGCGGGCAGCGTTGAAGATCACGGCGTTTCACCCCCAGGAACGAACGGATATCTCCGACATAGGCTGAGACCCTGTCAGCCGCAAGCCTGCTGGAGCGGGCGCAATTCCGGACGGGAACTAGAGCATGATCCCAAAAAGTGGGTACCGGTTTTTGGAAAAGATCATGCTCCAACAAAGGGTTAGATCATGATGAGATTTCAACCAAATCTCATCACGATCTAGCGCGCCAGCGCCCGGGAGCGGGCTGGGATGGTCATTGCCGCAACGCCGGCGACGACGCAGCCCATGCCCCAGAAAGCTGTCGGCCCAAGGCTCTCGCCGAGGAACACGACGCCGATGCCGACGCCGATCGGCACGCGCAGATAGGCCTGCGACGTCGTGCCGACCGAACCAAGCGTGTGGATGAGGCGGAAAAAGATGCAGAAGGCCAGCGCCGTGGAGAACACCGACAATGCCAACAAGGCCAGTATCGACGCCATTGAAGGCGACAGGGTCCACGGGCGGTCGAAGGCCAGGCTCAAGGGGACGAGGATGACCGCGCCGCACAGCATCGAGCCGGCGGCCGGCAGCATCGGGTCGAGTCCCCTAAAGCCGCGGCCGAAAATGGCGGCGCCGGCATAGCAGACCGTGGCGGCAATGACGGCAAGCTGCGCCCACAATTGATGGCCGAGCCCGCCAAGCGCCTGGGTGCCGACGATCAGGCAAATGCCGGCAATGCCGGCACCGACACCGAACAGCTTGCGTGCGGTCACGGATTCATGGCGGGTGATAAGCGCGGTCAGCAGGAAGGTGAAGATCGGCGAGGTCGCGTTGAGAATGGTGGCCAGACCGGCGTCGATGGAGCGCTCGGCGGCGGCGATCAGCGTGAACGGCACGACGCTGTTGAGGCAGGCCTGGACCATGAACCGCCACAAGGTCGCGCTGTCCTTGGGCATGGCGAGGCCGCGCCAGCGGATCAGCGCGAGCAGGATGGCGCCGGCAATCAAGGTGCGGGCAGCGATGAAGGATATCGGCGGGATCGTCTCGACACCGATCTTGATGAAGGTATAGGACGCGCCCCACAGGGCGGCCAGCACGCCAAGCAGCGCCAGTTCGGTGGTCATGTCGGTCTTTGCTTGCATGCGGGTGCTTCCAGCGCTTGATTTGAAGCCAAGCTTGTAGGCGACCCGGCGGTCAGATGCTTCGGCCACGGTCGAACTGTGATGGAGCCTCGTCCCAGGCGCGCGCGCCGGCTTGGGCCGGCAAAGGATGGAAATCGGTTGCCATTTTTCGGGGTGATGCTGTAGACCCGCCCGGGCGCGGCAGAAAGCCGGCAGGTTCCGAGGCGGAGACATTGATGCCGGATTTTGACGTGCTTTGCATCGGCAATGCCATTGTCGACATCATCGCCCAGTGCGACGACGCTTTTCTCGAGACCAACGGCATCATCAAGGGTGCGATGAACCTCATCGACACCAAGCGCGCCGAGCTGCTCTACAGCCGCATGGGGCCGGCGATCGAGGCCTCGGGCGGCAGCGCCGGCAACACGGCGGCGGGCGTCGCCAGCTTCGGCGGCCGCGCCGCCTTCTTCGGCAAGGTGTCGAACGATCCGCTCGGCGAAATCTACGCCCATGACATCCATGCCCAGGGCGTTGCCTTCGACACCAGGCCGCTTGAGGGACAGCCGCCGACGGCGCGCTCGATGATATTCGTCACCCCCGATGGCGAGCGTTCGATGAACACCTATCTCGGCGCCTGCGTCGAACTCGGCCCGGAAGACGTCGAGGCCGACAAGGCATCCGGCGCCAAGGTTACCTATTTCGAGGGCTATCTGTGGGATCCGCCGCGCGCCAAGGAGGCGATCCGGCAGACGGCGAAGCTCGCACACGAGGCCGGGCGCGAAGTGTCGATGACGTTGTCGGATTCGTTCTGCGTCGACCGCTACCGGGACGAGTTCCTCGAGCTGATGCGCTCGGGCACTGTCGACATTGTCTTTGCCAACAGCCACGAGATCAAGTCGCTCTACCAGACAAAATCCTTCGACGAGGCGCTGGCGGCTATCCGCAAAGACTGCAAGATTGCCGCCGTCACCCGCTCCGAAAAAGGCTCAGTGATCGTGCGCGGCGACGAGACCGTCACCATTCAGGCGACGACGATCCGCGAACTGGTCGACACCACCGGCGCCGGCGACCTCTATGCCGCCGGTTTCCTCTACGGCTACACCTCGGGGCGCAGCCTGAAGGATTGCGGCGATCTCGGCTCGCTGGCCGCCGGGCTGGTGATCCAGCAGCTCGGGCCACGGCCGCGGCAAAACCTGCGCAGCGCGGCCCAATTGGCGGGGTTGCTGTAGGGCCGTCTTTCGGCGCGCAGCGCCGAGCCAGATGAGGGGTTCCCGCCGGATCAGGCTGTCCGGCGCTCCGCTCAGGCGGTGCGGCGAAGGTCGTCGGACGTAGGCCCGGGTTCCAAAGCCCCGGCGGTGACCAGCCGGTTGCGGCCGCTCTTTTTGCCGATGTACATCAGTCGGTCGGCGAGCGTTATCAGCGCCTCCGAATCGGACGCTTCCGCCGGGTAGATGGCGACGCCAACGGTGCAACCAACATGGATGGCTCCATTCGGCGTCGGCACCTTGATCCGCAGCTTTTCCAGGATACGTTCGGCGACGCCCACGGCCTTCTGTCGGGCCCGGCTAGCCTCTCCTGAAAACAGGAATGCGAACTCGTCTCCACCGAGCCGCGCCACGAAATCAGCGCTGCGCAGGATGGTGCGAAGCTGACCCGCCACCTCCTGCAGCAGCGCGTCGCCGGCCTCGTGGCCGAGCGTGTCGTTGACCTTCTTGAACCTATCGAGGTCGATGAACAGCAGGCCGGCCGCCTGGCCGGTGCTGTCGCAGCGGTCGATCACCGACCTCAGCTCGTTGTGAAAGGCGCGCCGGTTGGGCAGGCCGGTCAATGCATCGTGGTTGGCCGAATGATCGCTCTGCTGCTTGGCCAGCTCGATCTCGCGCTTTTGTACGGAGAGTTCCTCATTGGCGGCCTTGAGTTCGAGCAGCAGTTCGGCATTGAGATCCTCGACTACCTTACGGTCGCTAATGTCGACGACGAAACCTTCGAGGAATTCGAGTTCGCCGGCACCATCCCAGACCCCGCCTCCGATCTCGCGCACCCAGAGCGGCTCGCCGACCTGTGGCACGATGCGGTAGTCGACGTTCCAGTTGCAGCGCGCCTCGAGCGCGGTATCGACGGCGGCATAGACCGCAGCGAGATCATCCGGGTGGATCGCCGAGACATAGTCGCGCACGGCATTTTGAATGAAGTCGCTCGGCCGATAACCGCTGACGGTTAAAATGCCGTCGCTGATGTAGAGCATGGTGTAGGACGCATCGTTGCGGCAACGGTAGAGATAACCGTCCATGCGGCCGGTGATGCTCAGCAGCGCATCCAGGCGCTCGTCGTGATAGACCCCCTGGCCGACCACAGATGCCGTGTCATGCTTCATGGCCGCACCCCCGTTTTGGCGGTCTGAGCGCGCCGCCAATGCCATAAGGCCATAGGGGGCGAGAACGTTCCCTATAGCAGCCGAATATTATCAATCTCTTATGCGTTGGCGATTTTGCCGCCAATCAGGCTCCCGCGCTATAGGCCGCGATCGCAGCCATGTTGACGATGTCCGAATCCTTGGCGTTGAGCGAGACGATCTGGACCGGTTTGTTCAAGCCGACCAGCAGCGGGCCGATGACGGTGGAGCCGCCGAGTTCCTGCAGCATCTTGGTCGAGATCGAGGCCGAGTGGAACGCCGGCATGATCAGCACGTTGGCCGGGCCGGTCAGCCGGATGAACGGATACTGCGCCATGGCACGGGCGTTCAACGCAACGTCGGCGGCCATCTCGCCGTCATATTCGAAATCGACGCGGCGCTTGTCGAGGATACGCACCGCTTCCTGCACCCGCTCGGAGCGTTCGCCCTGCGGGTGGCCGAAGGTCGAATAGGCAAGCATGGCGAGCCTCGGCTCGTAGCCCATGCGGCGGGCAAATCCCGCCGCCTCTTCGGCGATGTCGGCGATCTGTTCGGCATTGGGCATGTCGTGCACGGCGGTATCGGCGACGAGGACTGTTTTGCCCCGCGCGAGCACGATGGAGACGCCGATGACGCGGTGTCCGGGCTTGGCGTCGATGACGCGGCGGATATCGTCAAGCGCCGTGGAATAGTTGCGGGTGACGCCGGTGACGATGCCGTCGGCATCGCCCAGCGCCACCATGCAGGCAGCGAAATGGTTGCGGTCGTTGTTGATCAGCCGCTGGCAGTCGCGGAACAGGAAGCCTTTGCGCTGCATGCGCTCGTAGAGATAATCGGTGTAGATGCCGTTGCGGCGCGAAAGCCTGGCATTGATGATCTCGATGCCTTGCTTGTTCAGGTCGATGCCGGCGTGCCTGGCGTTTTCCTTGATTACATCGTCGCGGCCGAGCAGGATCGCGGTGCCGAGCTTCTGGTTCACATAGGAGACGGCGGCGCGCATCACCTGTTCTTCCTCGCCCTCGGCAAAGACGATGCGCTTGGGCTGGCGGCGGACGCGATCGTAGATGCGCTGCAAGGTCGAAGCGATCGGGTCGCGGCGGGCCGACAGCTCCTGCGCGTAGCGGTCGAGGTCGAGGATAGGCTTGCGGGCGACGCCCGACTCCATCGCCGCCTTGGCCACCGCGAGCGGGATGGCCGAGATCAGGCGCGGATCGAACGGCACCGGGATGATGTAGTTCGGGCCGAATTTCGGCCGGTTGCCCTGATAGGCGGCGGCGACATCGTCGGGCACGTCCTTGCGCGCCAGGTCGGCCAGCGCTCTCGCTGCGGCGATCTTCATGTCGTCATTGATGGTGGTGGCCCTGACATCCAGCGCACCGCGGAAGATGTAGGGAAAGCCCAGCACATTGTTGACCTGGTTGGGGTAGTCGGAACGCCCGGTGGCCATGATGGCGTCGGTGCGGATTTCGGCCACTTCCTCCGGCGTGATCTCCGGGTCGGGATTGGCCATGGCGAAGATGATCGGGTTCTTGGCCATCGACTGCACCATCTTGGTGGTCAATGCGCCCTTGGCCGACAGGCCGAGGAAGACGTCGGCGCCGTCCAGCGCCTCGGCCAGGCTGCGCGTGTCGGTCTTGACCGCATGCGCCGACTTCCACTGGTTCATGCCTTCGGTGCGGCCCTGGTAGACGACGCCCTTGGTGTCGCACAGGATGATGTTCTCGGGGGCAAAGCCCATCGCCTTCATCAGTTCGATGCAGGCGATGCCGGCGGCGCCGGCGCCGTTGCAGACCATTTTCGTGGTCTTCATGTCGCGGCCGGTGATCTCCAGCGCGTTGATCAGCCCGGCGGCCGAGATGATGGCGGTGCCGTGCTGATCGTCGTGGAAGACCGGGATGTCCATCAGTTCGCGCAGGCGCTGCTCGATGATGAAGCATTCCGGCGCCTTGATGTCTTCCAGGTTGATGCCGCCAAAGGACGGCCCAAGAAAGCGCACGCAATTGATGAACTCGTCGGCATCCTCGGTGTCGACCTCGAGGTCGATGGAATCGACATCGGCGAAGCGCTTGAACAGCACCGCCTTGCCTTCCATCACCGGCTTGGAGGCCAACGCGCCGAGATTGCCGAGGCCGAGAATGGCGGTGCCGTTGGAGATGACGGCGACCATGTTGCCGCGCGTCGTGTAGTCGAAGGCGCGGCTGGGGTCTTCGGCAATGGCCAGCACAGGAACCGCGACACCCGGCGAATAGGCGAGGCTCAGATCGCGCTGCGTCGCCATCGGCTTGGTGGCGACGATCTCCAGCTTGCCGGGGCGGCCCATAGCGTGGAATTCCAGCGCCTCCTCGGCGCTGACGGAGGGGCCGCTGTTTTCGGTTTTCTTGGCCATGATGCTTTTGATTTCCTCGCCGGTGCCGCACCCTTGAGACGGGTGCGTGTTTTTGAAACTTCTGAATCAAGGCTACACGCCACCGCTGTAAACCGCCAAGCAATCTTCACGCCCGCAGCGAAATCTCCCGAGGTCGAACGGCGTCACGTCGGCTCTGGCTCGCTGACGAAGGCAGCGATTTCGCGCACCGTTCCCCGACGCATCATGCCGTCTGTGCCGGGGAAAGGCCAAGTCTCGATGGGTGGCGCACGGCTTCCCTTGCGCCGCAGCAATGCAGTCAGGAACGCCATGAGCTCGATGCGCTGGGCGTGAACCTTCTCCAGCGTGCGGCGGCGGATGTGCTGACGCGTTATGGCACGATCTCGCAGCGTCTCGACGGCGCGGCGAATGGCAGCCGGTTCCGGATCGGCGACGATGCAATAATCCGGATCGAAATAGACGTCGCGACCGCCAAGGCTCGGCGTACTGACGATCGGCAGGCCGGCCATCAGATATTCCATCGAGGAGTACATCGCTCCTTCCACGGCCGACAGGCACAGCCCGACGGCGGCCTGGTTGTAGACGTGGTTGACCTGTTGCGCCGTCAGCTTGCCCGGCCAGCCGTCGACGAGCGGATTGGCGATCTGGTGGAGCGGCGAACGCGCCTGCAGTCGCCGAACAAAGGCGCGGGCGGCAACCGGCGGCAATTCGCCGATCGAATAGGTGATGTGGGCCAGCCGCTCTATGTCGAAGGCCAGGTGATGGCGTTTGATCGGCGAGATGCGGCCATTGTAGACCGCGTCGAATTCGACCGGCACGTCCGGCAGCGGCCGGAATATATCCTCCGACACCATCAGATTGTGGTTGGAGAAGATGGCATTGCCGCCCGCAGCCGCGACGAGACGGCGCTCTTCCTCGGTGTTGCACAGGAAGATGATTTCGTGCAGCGGAAACCGGCCGGCATACCAGGCGAGATCGCGGCCCATCCGGGCGATGACAGCCGGCCGCTCCATGGTCCAGGTCTGCATCGTCAGGAAGGTGACGCGCCGTCCCGCCAGGCGCCGGCCAAGGGCCGCCAGCGGATAGAGCGGACGGGCTCCGCCAATCGGGACATAGAGCACCAGCGGGTCGCGGCTGAGCACATGCAGCGACATCTCGATCCCACCATCGAGATCGGACAGCGGTCCGTGTTTCGGCAGGAGGAAGGGAACGCGTTTGCGCACCGACCCGCGCAGCTTGCTTTTGGTCCGATGCACGCGCCGCGCCGCCAAAAGCAACAGGCGCGTACCGGTCGATCCAGCTGGACCGACCAGTTCCTCGAACCCTTCCTGCTTGTCCTGATCCATGCCGCCTATCCCGCCAGGGCGATCATAGGGTCTGGTTGTCGCCCGATGCAACCAACGGCTTCACCCGGCGTAGAGGGAGCACAAGCCGCCGTCGAGGCCGGTCGTCCCCTGCTTTTCGAGCCGCCGGCATTAAACCCCGCACCCACATCTGCTAGCGTGCGGGCATGAACATGCACACTTCAGCAGAAACCGACGCCCCCGAGGTGACACCGCCTGCGCCCGTCGGCAGCGTCACGCCGATGATGGAGCAGTTTATCGAGATCAAGGCGGCGAACCCGGATTCGCTGCTGTTCTACCGCATGGGCGATTTCTACGAGCTGTTCTTCGACGACGCCGAAAAGGCGAGCAAGGCGCTGGGCATCGTCCTGACCAAGCGCGGCAAGCACCAGGGTAACGACATTCCGATGTGCGGCGTGCCGGTGCATGCGGCCGACGACTATCTGCAGAAGCTGATCGGCCAGGGTTTCCGCGTCGCCGTCTGCGAGCAGATCGAGGACCCGGCGGAAGCCAGGAAGCGCGGCGGCAAATCGGTCGTACGCCGTGACGTGGTGCGGCTGGTGACGCCCGGCACCATCACCGAGGATAAATTGCTGGCGCCGTCGGAATCGAGCTTCCTGATGGCGCTGGGGCGGGTGAAGGGCGGCAACAGCGGTGACGCCTTCGCCCTGGCCTGGATCGAGATCTCGACCGGCGTCTTCCGCGTCGCCGAAACCACGGCCGACCGGCTGCTGGCCGATGTCTTCCGCGTCGACCCGCGCGAGCTGATCGTCGCCGAGCCGGTGTTTTACGATCCCGAGCTGAAGCCGGTGTTCGACTTCATCGGCCGCGTCGCCAGCCCGCAGCCGCCGTCGCTTTTCGATTCGGCTTCGGCAGCGGGGCGGATCGCGCGCTTCTTCGAAGTGGCGACGCCGGACAGTTTCGGTGCCTTCTCGCGCGCCGAATTGTCGGCGATCTCGGGCGCCATCGCCTATGTCGAAAAGACGCAGAAGGCCGAGCGGCCGCCTTTGTCGCGTCCCGAACGCGAGGAGCAGGGCTCGACGCTGTTCATCGATCCTGCGACACGCGGCAATCTGGAACTGTTGCGCACGCTGTCGGGCAGCCGCGACGGCTCGCTGTTCAAGGCTATAGACCGCACGGTCACCGGCGGCGGCGCCAGGCTGCTCGCCGACCGGCTGATGGCGCCGCTGACCGATCCGGCGGCGATTGCTGCCCGGCTTGATTCGGTATCGTTCTTCCGCACCGAGACGCGGCTCTGCCAGGCTGTCCGGTCAAGCCTGAAGAGCGTCGCCGACATGCCGCGGGCGCTGTCGCGGTTGGCGCTCAACCGCGGCGGTCCGCGCGATCTCGGCGCGCTGCGTGCCGGCTTCGAAGCGGCGGCCACCATTGCCGAACTGTTCGGAACGACCGTCCTGCCCGCTGAGCTGACCGCGGCACTTGCCGCGATAAAGGCGCTGCCGCGCGCGCTGGCCGAGCATCTGACCCAGGCTCTTGGCGAGGAACTGCCGCTGCTGAGGCGCGACGGCGGCTTCGTGCGTGGCGGCTACCATGCCGAGCTCGACGAAATGCGGGCGCTGCGCGACGAATCGCGCAAGGTGATCGCCGGACTGGAGCGCTCGCTGATCGAGGAGACCGGCATCCGCTCGCTGAAAATCCGCCACAACAATGTGCTGGGCTATTACATCGAGGTGACGGCCAACCACCATTCAATCATGACCGGAAGCGACGGCGCCAAGGCGCGCTTCATCCACCGCCAGACCATGGCCAACGCCATGCGTTTCACCACGACCGACCTTGCCGAACTCGAGACCAAAATCGCCAATGCCGCCGACCGGGCGCTGAGCATCGAGCTTGCCGCTTTCGACACGCTGACGACAGAGGCGGTCGCCGAGGCGCAAAAAATTCGCGCCGGCGCCGATGCGCTTGCCGTACTTGACGTGTCGGCGGCGCTCGCGCTGTTGTCGGAGAGTGAAGCCTGGTGCCGGCCGCTGGTCGATTCCAGCCTCGCCTTCGATATCTCGGGCGGACGCCATCCGGTGGTGGAACAGGCGCTGCGGCGCTCGGGCGAAGGGCCGTTCGTCGCCAATGATTGCGATCTGTCGCCGCAAGACGGGGCCAAGGCCGGCGCGATCTGGCTGCTCACCGGTCCGAATATGGGCGGTAAGTCGACCTTCCTGCGGCAAAACGCACTGATCGCCATCCTCGCCCAAACCGGTTCCTTCGTGCCGGCGACATCGGCCCATATCGGCGTCGTCGACCGGTTGTTCTCGCGCGTCGGCGCCTCGGACGATCTGGCGCGTGGCCGTTCGACCTTCATGGTCGAGATGGTCGAGACGGCGGCGATCCTCAACCAGGCCGGTGAGCGGGCGCTGGTGATCCTCGACGAAATCGGCCGCGGCACCGCCACTTTCGATGGCCTGTCGATCGCCTGGGCGGCGGTCGAGTACCTGCACGAGAAGAACCGCTGCCGGGCGATCTTTGCCACCCATTTCCACGAGATGACGGCGCTGTCCGGCAAGCTGCCGCGCCTTTCCAACGTCACCATGCGGGTCAAGGAATGGGAAGGCGACGTGGTCTTCCTGCACGAGGTCGGCAAGGGTGCCGCCGATCGCTCCTATGGCGTTCAGGTCGCTCGCCTTGCCGGTCTGCCGGAAGCGGTGGTCGGCCGCGCCAAAGAGGTGCTGCATCAGCTCGAGGAAGGCGATGTCTCCGGCAAGGCCAACCGGCTGGTCGACGATCTGCCGCTGTTTTCGGTGGCAATGAAGCGGGAAGCGGCAAAGCCTGCGAAGAGCGACGCATTGGGCGCAGCGCTGGGTGAGATCAATCCAGACGAGATGACGCCGCGCGAGGCGCTGGAAGCGCTCTACCGGCTGAAGGGGCTGGCGGGGAAAACCTAGCCCGATTTCGGCCTTGACCAATTGTACCGATTGGTACAATGCTCGCCATCGCCTTTGCCGATGGGAGAATGATATGAGCCGTCCGCCGCTGCCGCCCTTCACCGCCGAGACCGCCGCGCAGAAGGCTCGGCTTGCCGAAGACGCCTGGAACAGCCGCGATCCCGAACGGGTTTCGCTCGCCTATACGCAGGACAGCACCTGGCGCAACCGCGCCGAGTTCGTCTCGGGCAGAAATGAGATCGTCTCCTTCCTCACGCGCAAATGGGCTCGCGAGCTCGACTACCGCCTGATCAAGGAGGTCTGGACCTGGAACGACAACCGCATCGCGGTGCGCTTTGCCTATGAATGGCGCGACAACAGTGGCCACTGGTTCCGCTCCTACGGCAATGAGAATTGGGAATTCGACGCGGATGGACTGATGCGTAGGCGCGTCGCCAGCATCAACGACCTGCCGATCGCCGAGGGTGAGCGCAAATATCACTGGCCGCTCGGCCGCCGGCCGGACGACCATCCCGGCCTGTCCGAACTCGGACTTTAGAATATGATCCCTAGAGCTGTGTCGCGGTTTTCGGCAAAGATCATGCTCAAGCGGAAAAACTAGCGCATGCGCAGGATCGCGCCCGATCGCGCCGATTTGCTCTCCATCATCGGCGAGGTTTTCCGCGAACACGGCTATGAAGGGGCGAGCCTGGCGCGGATCGGTGCGGCGACCGGCCTAGGCAAAGGCAGCCTTTACCACTTCTTCCCCGGCGGCAAGGAAGAGATGGCGGCGGCTGTCATTGCCCATATAGATGGCTGGTTCGAGGAGAATGTCTTCGTGCCGTTGCAGGACAGGGCCGACCCTCGTACGGGCATCGACCGGATGTTCGAAGCGACCGAGAGCTATTTCCGGTCGGGCCGCCAGGTGTGCCTGATCGGCGCCTTCGCGCTGGACGAATCCCGCGACCTCTTCGCCATCGCGATCAGAAGCTATTTCGGCCGCTGGGTGGCGCATCTTGCCGAAGCGCTGACCCGAAGCGGGCACAGCGCTGACAGGGCGGACGAACTCGCCGAAGAAGCGGTCGGCGCCATCCAGGGCGCGCTCACGCTGGCACGCGCCTTCGACGACACGGCAGTGTTTTCGCGCGCGTTGCGACGGGCGCGGGCGGCGCTCGGCTAGAGTGCTACAAGGGCTCGAAGCGGAAAGCCGTCTCGGTTCGAAAAACCCGGCCGACGCCGGGCGAATCAAGATGCGCGCCGGCAACGTAGCAGTCGTTGTTGGCCGCAAGCGCCAGCATTTGCAACCGGCTTGCCCTCGCCTGCTGCTGGTCTGCGTCGAATTCCCACGTGATCTCGGGTCGATCGAATTGAAGCGACGGCACATGTACGATGTCGCCCCAGATCAACAGTGTTTCGCCTGCGCTCACAACGCGAAAGCAAGTGTGGCCGGCTTCATGGCCAGCGGAGCCGATCGTATCGATGTCAGCGCTGACGCGCTGTCCAGCATCGAGAGGCTGGGCGCGATCGTGGAAGCGTTCCAGCCTCGCCACGTCGCGAAACATGCCGAGCTCAGCGCGCGGGACAAGCAGGCGAGAGAGCTGCGGGAAGCCGTCGTCACCATCGGCAAGGATGAGCCCGTGTATATGGTCGAGATGGGTGTGGGTGAAAGCAACAGTCCGAATCCGGTCGGTGGCGATCTTCGCCTCGCGCAGCGCCTCGGGCAGGTGCCCCATTGTCGGGTGCCAGGCGTTCGAAGCCCCTGTGTCGATCAGCGTGATGTCGTCGCCGTCATCGATGGCGAAGGCGTTGACCGACAGCCTGAGCGCACCGTCGACGAGCGGTACATGCGAGGGCAGGTTGTCACCGAATGTCCGGTCTCCGGGCTGGCGCAGCCGCCTGATTGGCATGTCGACGTAACCGTCGCGCAGCGACGTGACCGTCATGGCTCCGACTCTATACGCCGTATGATGATACCCGGTCGAAACCCGTTCCAATCTAGATCATCTCCAGCCCGCGCTTGCGCGTCGGCGGTGGAAAGGCGCGGTCGAGTTCGGCGAGGTCTTCGGCCGTCAGCTCGATGTCGAGCGCGGCAAAATTCTGGCGGACATGCTCCTGGCTACTCGCCTTCGGGATGGCGATGACACCGGGCTGCGCCATCACCCAGGCCAAGGCGATCTGTGCCGGCGTTGCGTTGTGGCGGGCGGCAACGGTTTCCAGCCGGGGATTACGCGCCAGCGCGCCCTGCTCGACCGGCGAATAGGCCATCAGCGGGATGCCGCGCTGCCGGCTCCACGGTGCGAGATCGAATTCGGGGCCGCGCCGCGACAGATTGTAGAGTACCTGGTTGGTCTGGACATGATCTCCAGACGACAGGCCGGTCAGCTCCTCCATTTCGTCGGTGTCGAAATTGCTGACGCCCCAGTGACGGATCTTGCCGGCCTTCTTCAACGCCTCGAAAGCGTCGACCGTTTCGCCTAGAGGCACACTGCCCGGCCAATGCAGGAGATAGAGATCGATGCGGTCGGTGCGCAGGCGCTTCAAGCTGTTTTCGCAGGCCCGCGCCACACCGGTGCGCGAGGCATTGGACGGCAATACCTTGGAGACGAGAAAGAGTTCGTCGCGGCGCCCGGCAATGGCTTCCGCCACCACCTCCTCGGCGCCGCCGCTGGCATACATTTCAGCGGTGTCGATCAACGTCATGCCGAGGTCCAGCCCGAGCTTCAGGGCATTGACCTCCCCGGCGCGGCGGCGGGAATCCTCGCCCATCTTCCATGTGCCCTGTCCCAGCACCTGGACGGCCTCGCCCGAAGGCAGCGTGGTGGTTCTTATGGTCGTGGGCATGGAGGCTCCTCGTATGGCGGTCAATGCGCATGGCATCACAAGCACAGGGAGAAATCCAGAATGGATCCCGCATTCTTCTCCGCAGTCGTTGCTGCGCTACTTGACCGGATGGGCGGCGAGCCAGGCCTGCATCTTGGTGATCTCCGCTTCCTGCGCGGCGATGACATCTTCGGCCAGCTTGCGGATTTCGGGATCCTTGCCATTGGCGAGTTCCACCTTGGCCATGTCGATCGCGCCCCGATGATGCGGGATCATGCCGCGCACGAAATCGACATCGGCATTGCCGGAATATTCGATCATCATGTCGGTGTGCATCTTGTCCATCGCCGCCTTGTAGCCGTCGGTCGAAGGACCTTGCGCGCCCATCGCGCCCATGTCGTGTTTCATCTCTTCGGATTGCGCCGGGACGCTTTCGAGGAAAACGGCAAGCAGCATTCCCGCCGCCATCATCAAAAGCACGATTTTCTTAGCCAAGGTCATCCATGATCTCCTGTTGATTGAAATTCGTATCTGGGGGCTTTGCTCAGAGTTTCAACGTCCGCAGCCGCAATGCGTTGGCGATGACCGAAACCGAAGACAGGCTCATGGCCGCCGCCGCCAGCATCGGCGACAAAAGCGTGCCGGTGAGCGGATAGAGCACGCCGGCAGCAACCGGCACGCCAAGCACATTGTAGAGGAAGGCGAAAAACAGATTCTGGCGGATGTTGCGGATCGTCCCCTGGGCGAGCGTTCGCGCCCTGACGATGCCGTTGAGATCGCCCTTGACCAGCGTAATGCCGGCGCTCTCGACAGCGACATCGGCGCCGGTGCCCATGGCGATGCCGACATCGGCGCTGGCCAGGGCCGGCGCATCGTTGACGCCGTCGCCGGCCATGGCGATGCCGGCACCTTTCGCACGCAACTCCTCGACAAGGGCTGCCTTTTGTTCCGGCAGCAGGCCGGCGCGCACCTCGTCAATGCCAAGGCTTTTGGCGATGGCGCGCGCCGTGCATTCATTGTCGCCGGTCGCCATGATGATCCGCAAGCCTCTGTCGTGCAGCGCCCTGATCGCCTCGGCTGTCGTTGCCTTGACCGGATCGGCGACCGCGACAATGCCGGCCAGTTTTTTGTCCACCGCAACGAACATCGCCGTCTTGCCTTCTGCCTGCAGCGCCTCGGCCCTGGCCGACAGGGAAGCGGTGTCGATGCCGACATCGGCCATCATGGCGGCGTTGCCGAGCGAAACCTTCCTGCCAGACACCGTGCCGGATACGCCCTTGCCGGTGACGGCGTCGAAGCCGCCGGCCTCAACGAGCGTCAGGCCGCGTTCGCCGGCGCCGCCGACAATGGCCTCGGCCAGCGGATGCTCCGAGCCTTTTTCCAGGCCGGCGGCGAGCGCCAGCAATTCATTCTCAGACAGGCCTTCGGCAGCGACGACATCGGTCAAGCGAGGCTTGCCTTCGGTCAAGGTGCCGGTCTTGTCGACGATCAACGTGTCGACCGAAGCGAAGCGCTCGAGCGCGGCCGCGTCCTTGATCAGCACGCCCGCGTGCGCCCCGCGCCCGGTGGCAGTCATGATCGACATCGGCGTCGCCAGGCCGAGCGCGCAGGGGCAGGCGATGATCAGCACCGAGACCGCCGAGACGATGGCAAAGATCAAGCTGGGTTCGGGACCGAAGATCGCCCAGGCGGCAAAGGCCATGAGCGCGACCAGCACGACGGCCGGCACGAAGTAGAAGGAGACGCGATCGGCTAAACCTTGAATCGGCGCGCGCGAACGCTGCGCCTTTGCGACCAGCTCGACGATGCGCGAAAGCGTCGTTTCGGAGCCGACCTTTTCGGCGCGCATGATCAGCGAACCGTTCTTGTTGAGCGTGCCGCCGGTCAAGGCATCGCCTTTCGTTTTTTCGACCGGCAGCGGCTCGCCCGAGATCATCGATTCGTCGATGGAGGAACGGCCTTCCGTTACAGTGCCGTCGACCGGCACGGCGTCGCCCGGACGGAGGCGTAGGTGGTCGCCGGTCTTGACCGCAACGAGCGGCACGTCGGTGTCGGAGCCGTCCTCCCCGATCAGCCGTGCCGTCTTCGGCGCCAGGTCGAGCAGCGCACGGATGGCCGAGCCGGTCTTTTCGCGCGCCCGCAATTCGAGCACCTGACCGAGGAATACCAGCGCGACGATGACGGCGGCTGCCTCGAAATAGACCGGCACTGTGCCGCCATGACCGCGGAACTGGTGTGGAAAAATGTCCGGGAACAGAGTGGCCGCCACGCTGTAGAGATAGGCAGCGCCGACACCGAGCGAAATCAGCGTCCACATATTGGGGCTGCGGTTGACCAGCGACTCCCAGCCTCGGTGGAAGAACGGGAAGGCCGCCCACAGCACGACG
Organism: Mesorhizobium sp. M0030; assembly: GCF_040323695.1. Taxonomy (NCBI): domain Bacteria; kingdom Pseudomonadati; phylum Pseudomonadota; class Alphaproteobacteria; order Hyphomicrobiales; family Phyllobacteriaceae; genus Mesorhizobium; species Mesorhizobium sp. M0030. The sequence goes on from NZ_JAMYVE010000001.1 coordinate 307,206, forward strand.
GGGCTGGCCAGCGCCAATTCCAGCCAGACCATCGTTCGCCCGTCGACAAACGCCTGGAACGTCAGGCCGAGCATCGGCGCCATGGCAACGATCAGCAGCGGCAGGGACAGCACCGCGCTGACCCAGAACCGTCTGGTGAAGTCTACCAGTTCGGGGTTCGGGCCCTCATCGCCAGTGGGAACGCCCATCGGCTCAAGCGCCATGCCGCAGATCGGGCAGGAGCCGGGCTTGTCTCTTATCACTTCGGGATGCATCGGGCAGGTGTATTGCGTGCCTTTCCGCACTGGCGACGGCGTCGGCCTGTCACCGAGATAGTTTTGCGGCTCGGCCTCGAACTTCGCCCGGCAGCCGGCCGAGCAGAAATAGAAACCCTGGCCTTCGTGGCGGAAAAAATGCCTGGCGGTAGCGCGGTCGACACTCATGCCACAGACGGGGTCGGTGGCGGTCAGGTATTTTTCGGGCCCGGCGACGAATTTCGTACGGCAACCCTCGCTGCAGAAGTGAAAGAGACGGCCGCCATGCTCGGCCGTCGGCTTGCCGGCTGCCGGATCGACGCTCATGCCGCAGACCGGATCGCGCACCACTGCTTCGGCGGCCGGCTCAGCAGCCTTTGCCGTACAGCAGTTGCCATCGGCCGCGTGCGCGTGGTGGTGATGCTCGGAATGCGCCATCGAAAAGTGCCTTATATCTGTCTGGGTGAGGAGGTAGTGCTTCCAGTAACTGGAAGGTCAAGGGGCGATTTCCACTTTTCGATCGTGGCCGTCATCGCGCACATCGAGGGAAAATCGCTTACGCAACTTTGTTCCCATGCTATGGACGCGCGTCCCACTGCATCGATCCCACCCAAATGAAATGCCTGATTATCAATCTCGATCGGTCCCGCGATCGCCTCGCCCATGTAACGGCGGAGTTCGCGCGCATCGGCATCGCCTTCGAGCGGGTCGCCGCCATCGATGCGCGAGATCGGCCGGATCTGGCCGAAATGCCGCAGGGCAAGAAGCATTTGCGCCTGGCCGACGCCGAGATTGCCTGCCTGCTCAGCCACCAACAGTGTTGGTCGACGATCGCTGCAGGTGAGGATGCTTACGCGGCGATTTTCGAGGACGACGTCGTTTTCCCGGACAAAGCCGGCGCTTTGCTTGCCGATGCGGGCTGGATTCCCGCCGATGCGGACATCGTCAAGTTGGAAACGTTCTTCAACCGGACCGTAATTTCACGCAAGCAAGTTGCCTGCGGCCACGGTTTTTTTGCGAGCAGACTGCACGGGCTCCATATCGGTACGGCGGGATACATCCTGTCCAGACAGGCCGCGCGGGACCTTCTTGCGGCAACGAATGAGATCAGCATTCCCGTCGATCACCTCATCTTCAATCCGCGTTTTGCTACCTCGTCCGACAAGGTCATTTACCAACTCGTCCCAGCATTGTGCCTGCAGGCACAATTCCTCGGCGACAGTCCGGTGAGATTGCCAAGCCTGCTCAAGCAGGAGCGAACAGAGGAATGGGTGGCAAGCGGGATAGGTAAACGGCGCCCCAGGCCAATCACCGCCAAGGTAAGGATCGAGACCAGGCGGTTGACGTGGCAGATCGCCGATCTCTTCCGGCTCCGGCGCGAGATGATCATCCCTTTCTGGTATCGCGGCCGACGCGTCCGTCCGCCCCATACACAGCGCCGTGAAAACGCGCTATAGACGCCGCGCAAAGGCGAGGCCCACCGGCAATCCATGGCAAAAATCTCCCTCAAGCTCGACGCGCTGATCGACAGCGAGGCTTTGCGCCGCGACATGACGGCGCTGATCTCGGCGGCCAGCGGCATCGAGCCCGGCGCGCGCGTCGGTGCGCTCCGGCTGCTGAAGGATCGGCTGACCGAGGGCCGCAAGGTTGCCGAGCGCATGCTGATGGACGATGGCAGCGGCACGGCCTGCGCCGCCCGGCTGTCGCATCTGATGGACGAGATCATCCGCGCCCTCTACGAGTTCGCCGCGACCCACGTCTACCGGGTGAAAAGCCCCTCGACCGCAGAGCGCATGGCGGTCGTCGCCGTCGGCGGCTATGGCCGCGGCACGCTGGCGCCGGGCTCCGACATCGACCTGTTGTTCCTGCTGCCCTACAAGCAGACGCCGTGGGGCGAACAGATCGTCGAATATATGCTCTATATGCTGTGGGACCTCGGGTTGAAGGTTGGCCACGCCACCCGCAACATCGACGAGTGTCTCAGGCTGTCGCGCAGCGATATCACCATCCGCACCACGATCCTGGAAGCGCGGTTCCTGTGGGGCGAACAGAAGCTCTTCGACGAATTGCTCGCTCGCTTCGACCATGAAGTGGTGCGCACCACCGGACCGGAATATGTGCAGGCCAAGCTCGCCGAACGCGACGATCGCCATGCCAAGGCCGGCGAAAGCCGCTATCTGGTCGAGCCCAACGTCAAGGACGGCAAGGGCGGCCTGCGCGATTTGCAGACGCTGTTCTGGATCGCCAAATACTTCTATCGCGTGCGCACCGGCGAGGAATTGGTCGAGAAAGGTGTCTTCACCGAGGCCGAGTACCGCGAATTCCAGAAGGCCGAAGACTTCCTGTGGGCGGTGCGCTGCCACATGCATTTCCTCACCGGCAAGCCAGAGGAACGGCTGCATTTCGATATCCAGCGCGAGATCGCCGAACGGCTGGGCTACACCACCCATCCCGGTCTGTCGGCGGTCGAGCGCTTCATGAAGCATTACTTCCTCGTCGCCAAGGATGTCGGCGACCTCACCCGCATCTTCTGCGCCGCGCTCGAGGAAGAGCAGGCCAAGCATGTGCCCGGCTTCAACCGCATCTTCCTCACCTTCCAGCGCCGCAAGCGCAAGCTGGCAGGCACGTCGGACTTCATTGTCGACAATCACCGCATCAACGTCGCCGACGACAGCGTGTTCGAGCGCGACCCGGTCAATCTGCTCAGGCTGTTCTGGTTCGCCGACAAGCACGGGCTGGAGTTCCATCCCGATGCGCTGAAGCTGCTCACCCGCTCGCTCGGTCTGGTCAACAAGTCGCTGCGGCGCGACGAGGAGGCCAACCGGCTGTTCCTCGACATCCTGACCTCGGACCGCAATGCCGAGCTTAATTTGCGGCGCATGAACGAGGCCGGCCTGCTCGGCAGGCTGATCCCCGATTTCGGCAGAATAGTCGCCATGATGCAGTTCTCGATGTACCACCACTATACGGTGGACGAGCACCTGATCCGCTGCATCGGCGTCTTGGCCGAGATCGAGCGCGGCGACGGCGAAAAGGTGCATCCGCTGTCGCACACGCTGATGCCGGGGCTAAAGAAGAGCCGCGAGGCACTCTATGTCGCGGTGCTGCTGCACGACATCGCCAAGGGCCGGCCGGAGGATCACTCAGAGGCCGGCGCCCGGATCGCACGCCGCATCTGCCCGCATATGGGGCTGTCGGCCGCCGACACCGAGACCGTCGCCTGGCTGGTCGAGAACCATCTGGTGATGTCGATGACGGCGCAGACGCGCGACCTCAACGACCGCAAGACGATCGAGGATTTCGCCTCGATCGTGCAATCGGTCGAGCGGCTGAAAATGCTGTTGATCCTGACCGTCTGCGACATCAGGGGTGTCGGGCCGGGCGTGTGGAACGGCTGGAAGGGCCAGCTCCTGCGCACGCTCTACTACGAGACCGAACTGCTTTTGACCGGCGGCTTCTCGGAAGTGTCGCGCGCCAAGCGGACGGCGGCGGCGCGCGAGCGGCTGGCCGAGGCGCTGGCCGATTGGCCGGACAAGGCCCGCAAGCGCTATGTCGGCCTGCATTACGAGAACTATCTGCTGACGGTCGACCTCCCCGATCAGCTGCGCCATGCCGAATTCATCCGCGAAGCCGACGCGGCAGGCAAGAAGCTCGCCACCGTGGTCAGGACCCACCAATTCGAGGCGGTGACCGAGATCACCGTGTTGGCGCAGGATCATCCGCGCCTGCTTTCGGTCATTGCCGGCGCCTGCGCGGGAGCCGGCGGCAACATCGTCGACGCGCAGATCTTCACCACGTCCGACGGCCGCGCGCTGGACATCATCCTGATCTCACGGGAATTCGACCGCGACGAGGATGAGCGCCGTCGCGCCGAGCGCGTCGGCCGGCTGATCGAGGACGTGCTGTCGGGCAAGAGCTGGTTGCCGGAGATGATCGAGAAGCGCACCCGGCCGCGGCGCGGCGCCAAGGTGTTCAAGATTCCGCCGCGCGCCGAAATCCGCAACACGCTGTCGAACCGGTTTTCGGTGATCGAGGTCGAGGGACTGGACCGGCCTGGGCTGTTGTCGGAAATCACCAGTGCGTTGTCCGATCTCTCGCTCGACATCGCCTCGGCCCACATCACCACCTTCGGCGAGAAGGTGATCGACACTTTCTATGTCACCGACCTGACGGGGCAGAAGATCGACAATCCGGCGCGCACCGCCGCCATCCACACAAGGCTGATCGAGGCACTTGAAGGCGTTGTCCCGGAGCGCGGCGGCAAGGCCAAGGCGGCGGCCGAGTGACCATCACTTTGTCCCAATCACCCCCTTTGTCCCAATCATCCCCTTTGTCCCAACCATCCAGGCAATCTCCCCGCGCATGAGCCTCGTCAAGAAATTCGCCACGGTTGCGTCCGGCACGCTGATGAGCCGCGCCCTTGGCTTTGGCCGCGAAATGCTGATGGCGGCCGCACTCGGCACCGGGCCGGTGGCGGACGCCTTCAACGCCGCCTTTCAGTTTCCCAACACGTTTCGCCGGCTGTTTGCAGAAGGCGCCTTCAACGCCGCTTTCGTGCCGCTGTTTGCCAAGGAGATCGAGACTCACGGCACCGACGGCGCCAAGCGCTTTTCGGAGGAAGTGTTCGGCGTCCTGTTCACCGCACTTCTGGCGCTGACCATCGTCATGGAATTGGCGATGCCGCTGATCGTGCGCTATCTCGTGGCGCCGGGCTTTGCCGACACGCCGGGTAAGTTCGAGACGACCGTCCTGCTGGCGACGATCATGTTCCCGTATCTCATCTGCATGTCGCTCGCAGCGATGATGGCCGGCATGCTGAATTCGCTGCGCCGCTATTTCGCGGCTGCCGTGGCGCCCGCATTCCTCAACATCATCCTGATCAGCGTGCTCGGCTACGCCTGGTACCACGGCATGGATGCCCGTGAGGTCGGTTTCAGCCTGTCCTGGGGCGTGCTGGCGGCGGGGCTGGTACAGCTCGCCATTGTCTGGGTGGCGGTGCGCAATGCCGGCATCGCCATCGGTTTTCGCCGGCCGAAGATGACGCCCAATGTCAAGCGCCTGATGATCCTGGCCCTGCCGGCGGCGATCACCGGCGGCATCACCCAGATCAACCAGCTGATCGGCACGGCGATCGCGTCGGCGCAGGACAGCGCCGTGTCCTCGCTTGCCTATGCCGACCGCATCTACCAACTGCCGCTCGGCGTCGTCGGCGTTGCCGTCGCCATCGTGCTACTGCCGGAGCTGTCGCGGGCGCTGAAATCGGGCAATCTGGTCGAGGCGGCCAATCTGCAGAACCGCTCGGTCGAGTTCACCCTGTTCATGACCTTGCCGGCGGCGGCGGCACTGTGGGTGATGGCGGAGCCGATCGTGCGGCTGGTCTATGAGCGCGGCGCCTTCGCCGCCAACGGCTCGACGCCGACCGTGGCCGCGATCCTGGCGATTTTCGGCCTCGGCCTGCCGGCCTTCGTGCTGATCAAGGCTTTCACTCCCGGCTATTTCGCCCGCGAGGACACGCGCACGCCGATGATGTTCGCCGCCATCTCGGTCGGCGTGAACGTAATCACCGCGCTGACGCTGTTCCCCAAAATGGGCGCGCCCGGCATTGCGGTGGCCTCGGCCGTCGCCGGCTGGGTCAACGCGGTGATGCTGCTTGCGGTGCTGATCCGACGTGGCCATTGGGGCCGCGACGTGCCATTGCTGAAGCGCATTCCGCGCCTGGTGCTGTCGGCTGCGGTGATGGCGGTGGCGCTCTATTTCGCCGAGCACTGGCTGGCCGTCAGGCTCGGCCCCGGCTCGCCACTGGTGATCAAGGCCGTGACGCTTCTCTCATTGGTAGCCGGCGGGGCGCTGCTCTACTTCGTCACGGCTTTCGCCACCGGCGGCGCCGATTTCGGAATGATCCGGCGCAATGTGAAACGCGGCTCGGGCAAGGCAGCGGCGCCAGCGCCAAAGGCCGATCTGGACGAATAGTCCGGGCGAGCTAACAGCAACATCGGTCTTGATCCTCTCCGCCCCTTCGTCCATAAGCGCGCCGTCGCAAGACTTTCGCCGCGCGTGGTTTCCAGCCGCGTGATTGGCTCCGAAAAGTCTGCAACTTTTCGGAATCACGCTTATACGGCCCTCCACAAGCCATGAGGAACCCATGACCGCCTTCAAACAGCTCGTCTTTTCCGGGGTACAGCCGACCGGCAATCTGCATCTCGGCAACTATCTCGGCGCCATCAAGAAATTCGTCGCCCTGCAGGACACGTCAGACTGCATCTATTGCGTCGTCGACCTGCATTCGCTGACGGCACAACTCGTCCATGACGACCTCGCCGACCAGACCCGCTCGATTACCGCGGCCTTCCTTGCCTCCGGCATCGACCCGAAGAAGCACATCGTCTTCAACCAGTCGCGGGTGATGCAGCATGCCGAGCTTGCCTGGATCTTCAATTGCGTGGCGCGCATCGGCTGGATGAACAAGATGACGCAGTTCAAGGACAAGGCCGGCAAGGACCGCGAGAACGCCTCGCTGGGCCTGCTTGCCTATCCCTCGCTGATGGCGGCCGACATCCTGCTCTACCGCGCGACCCATGTGCCGGTGGGCGAGGACCAAAAGCAGCATCTGGAGCTGACCCGCGACATCGCGCAAAAGTTCAATAATGATTTTTCGAGCCGCATCGCCAGTCTTGGCGTCGGCGTCGAGATGCAGGTTGGCGAGGAGACGGTAAACGGGTTCTTCCCGATAACCGAACCGGTGATCGGCGGGCCGGCGGCGCGCATCATGAGCCTGCGCGACGGTTCGAAGAAAATGTCGAAGTCGGACCCGTCCGACCTGTCGCGCATCAATTTGACCGACGATGCCGACACCATCTCGAAGAAGATCCGCAAGGCCAAGACCGACCCGGAAGCGTTGCCAAGCGAAGTCGACGGACTGGAAAGCCGCCCGGAAGCGGAAAACCTGGTCGGCATCTATGCCGGGCTGGCCGAGATGTCGAAGGCGGACGTGCTGAAGGAATTCGGCGGCCAGCAGTTTTCCGTGTTCAAGCCGGCGCTCGCCGACCTTGCCGTGGAAAAACTGGCGCCGATCGCCGGCGAGATGCGCCGTATCGAGGGCGACCGCGCCTATGTCGACGCGGTGCTGAGAGACGGCGGCGAACGCGCCGGCGCGCTGGCTGAGACCACCATGAAGACGGTACGCGACATTATCGGCCTGTTGCAGGGCTGATCCTACCGTCAGTGCACCGCACCATTCTGGCCCAAGGCCGGCGGCTTGCCGCCGGTCTGTCGCGGTGGCAGATTGCGGCCGAAAACATCGAGTAGATAGACATGGTCTCCAAACGCCTCAGTCGCGAAGCCGGCCATCGCAGGAAATTCCTGACGATCATCGACGACACGCCGGAGTGCGAGCGCGCCGTCGCGTACGCCTCCAAGCGGGCGCAGAGCACCAGCGGCACGCTGGTGCTGCTCTACATCATCACACCGGACGACTTTCAGCACTGGCTGGGCGTCGAGAAGATCATGCGCGAGGAAGCCAACGCCACGGCGCGCGCGGCACTCGACGGCTACGCCAACAAGGTGCGCCAGAAGCTCGGCATCGAGCCCGAGATGGTGGTGCGCGAAGGCAAGCCGACCGAAGAGATCCACAAGCTGATCGAGGAAGACCAGGACATCGCCATCCTGGTGCTGGCGGCAGGTGCCGGCAAGGAAGGACCTGGGCCGCTGGTCGGGGCTGTTGCCGGCAAGGGCGCCGCCTTCCCTATTCCCGTCACAGTGGTGCCGCAGAACCTTTCCGACGAGGAGATCGACAGCCTCGCATAGAGAGTGATGCCGGAAAGTGTGAAGCGGTTCGGATAACATCACGATCCTGGATTTATAGCCCGCGCGGGATTCATCCCCAGCCAGCAAAGACATTCCGCCAGCCAGCCGTTTTGAGCGACGCGTTTCGCTTGAATGTCCAGCAGATTGAGCCTATTTAGAACTATTCCAAACTAGCTGCCCGACTGGGGCACGGAGACGGCCATGTTCATCCAGACTGAATCGACGCCGAACCCGGCAACGCTGAAGTTCCTGCCCGGCAAGGAAGTCCTTGTTGAAGGCACCGCCGATTTCCGCGACGCCGACAGTGCAGCCAGCGCCTCGCCGCTGGCCGGCCGGCTGTTCGAGATCCCCGGCGTGACCGGCGTCTTCTTCGGCTATGACTTCATCACCGTGACCAAGGACGGCCCGGACTGGCAGCACCTGAAGCCGGCGATCCTGGGCGCCATCATGGAGCATTTCATGTCGGGCGCGCCCGTGATGGTCAACGCCGGCCCCGCCGCCGAGACCAGCCAGACCGGCGAATTCTACGACAAGGCTGACGAGCAACTGGTCATCACCATCAAGGAACTGCTCGACACCAGGGTGCGCCCGGCGGTTGCCCAGGATGGCGGCGACATCACCTTCCGCGGCTTCGAGAACGGCACCGTGTTCCTGCACATGAAGGGCGCCTGCGCCGGCTGCCCGTCCTCGACGGCGACGCTGAAGCACGGCATCCAGAACCTGCTCCGCCACTTCGTGCCGGAAGTACAGCAGGTCGAGCAGGTCTCCTAAGACCCCTTCACGCATTCGAGCGAGCAACAAAAAACCGGGCCAGATTGCCCGGTTTTCTGTTTTGGACGTCCGTTGTTGCCTAGACGGTCCGCGTACGAAGGGTAACGCCTACTTTGACCATGATCTTCCCGAAAACCGGTTCCACTTTTCGCTTTCGTGGACCTCGGTTCCGGATCATGGTCCTACATCACGATGACCTTGGCGCCGACCGACGTGCGGTCGTAGAGGTCGATGATGTCCTGGTTCATCAGCCGGATGCAGCCTGACGACATCGCCTTGCCGATCGAATTCCATTCCGGACTGCCGTGCAGGCGGTAGCCCATATCACCGCCCTTGTTGAACAGATACATGGCGCGCGCGCCGAGCGGGTTCTTCAGGCCCGGCTCCATGCCGCTCGCGAACTTCGCTAGCTCCGGCTGGCGCTGGATCATCTGCCGCGGCGGCGTCCAGGTCGGCCATTCGCGCTTCAGCGCGATATGGGCGGTCCCGTGCCATTCAAAGCCTTCGCGGCCGACGCCGATGCCGTAGCGGATCGCCCGGCCGTCGCCTTCGACGAAGTAGAGAAACTTGTTCTGAGTATCGACGACAATGGTGCCCGGCTTTTCCGAGGTGTCGTAGTTTACCTCTTGCCGGTGGTACTTCAGCGGCACCCTCTCGATCGGGATGCGCGGCAGTTGGTAGCCTGCATCGTTCACCGAACCGTAGTTGTTGGTGAACAGCTGAGAGCCGATCGTGCTGCAACCCGAGATCGCGGCCGACAACGCAAGTGCGGCGACGATTGCAAATGACTTCATGCGCATGAAATGGTCCGATGCCCCACCAAGATGTCGCGACACGTTACGGCCGCTTTTCCTGAAATCATTCATGCTGGCATTTGCTTTGCTTGCCAAGCGCGCGATGCCTATATGCAGGAGCTTACGTGCCGGTAAGCCGGCAACTATGGCATTTCGGCAACAGGACTCACGGGATTGTGAAGGAAAAACAATGGTCGGTCCTGTCGGATAGCCTAGAATCAGGGAACCACATCGAGGAATAACAATGAATGTAGGCGATGCCGCGGCGCGGTCCGGACTGCCGGCCAAGACCATCCGCTACTATGAAGAGATCGGCCTGATCGCCCCGGCGCGCGCCGGCAATGGCTATCGCGATTATTCCAGCGACGACATCCATCGGCTAGCCTTCCTGCGCCGCGCTCGCAACCTCGGCTTTTCAATCGACGATTGCCGGCAGCTGATGGCGCTCTACCGGGACCGCAGCCGCGCCAGCCACGATGTGCGCGAGATCGCCGCCGCCCATGTCAGCGCCATCGAGGAAAAGGTGCGCGAGCTGCAGTCGATGCGCACGACCTTGCAGACGCTGATCCAGGCCTGCCATGGTGACGACCGGCCGGATTGCCCGATTTTGGATGACATTGCGGGGGCTGCGCTGCTCGAGAACAGGCCGGCTTCGGCCATATAGGTAGTATCTCGACTGACTAAAATACGGGAACGTCCAAGGCACAAGAACGGAACCAAAGCGGTTACATCAGACCTTTGCGTTCCCGGCGCAAGACTTTAGTCCGGCCGCCTTATAGCTAAGAACGGAAGTTGATCGGCGGACGCAGGGGCGTTCCGGAGCAATACCAGACCGCGCCGATACAGATATGGTGCGATCGCGGAAGGCGCTCGGATCAAGTCGTAGCCTCAGTTCTGTCAACCGTATAATTGCCGCCATTCCCCTACGGCTGGGTAGCGCTCGTGAGCAGTGGGTCATCTAGCTCTGCCTTTGTCTTCAGGACGGCATCAACGAGGGAACCGAACTCCTCGACGCTGAATGTGTAACTATCCTGGACCGCTCCCATATGGCTGAGGCGGAAGCGTACGAATTTCCGGTTTTCGGCTGGGATGCGCTTCACCAGAAACATGAATGAATAGGGACCCGCGATCGCTGAGTACCGGCGCAACTCTTCGGTCGCGGGGAAAAGCCGGTTGATGAATCCCAAAAACCCCATGGTGTCTCCCCTCGTGCCAAGGACCGTGCTTCTTATCATTGCGAGAGAAAATTCGCCTATGGGTTTGTCAACCATACGATCGCCATGGTCACAGGCGATTATCCGGTTGACAAACCCAAAGTGATTACGTGGGGTAAGGGCATAGGAGATTTCCATGTCCGTTCTGTCCCGCCCCGAGTTCCACGACGAAGCCAAGGCTTTCGAGCATGTGGAAGGCATCTTGTGGCCGAATGGTCCGGTTTGCCCCAAGTGCGGCTCTGTTGATCGCCACTACGCATTGAAGGGCGTTCGCACCAAGCCGTCCAAGAAGAACCCCAATGGTGTCGAGCGTCACGGCCTGTACAAGTGCAGCGCTTGCCGCTCGCAGTTCACCGTCCGTATGGGTTCGATCTTTGAGGAAAGCCATATGCCGCTCACCAAGTGGCTTCAGGCTATCCACCTTATGTGTGCCTCTAAGAAGGGCATCAGCGCTCACCAGATGCACCGCATACTCGAATGCAAGTATGAGACCGCTTGGTTCCTGTGCCACCGCATTCGCCTTGCAATGGCATCTGGCGACTTCTCCCCGCTTGGCGGCAACGGCAAGACCGTAGAAGTTGACGAGACCTACATTGGCCGTCTCGCTAACGCTCCCGTCAAACGTGGCGGTGGCGCTCACAAGAACACGGTCGTTACGCTGGTAGAGCGTGGTGGCCGCGCCCGTTCCTTCCACGTCGATACGGCCCGCATGGGCAACGTGATGCCGATCGTTCGCGCCAACATCGCTCGCGAGAGCGCATTGATGAGCGACGAAAGCGGCATCTATCGCCGTGCCAGCCAGGATTTCGCCTCGCACGATGTCGTCACGCATACTAAGGACGAATACGTCCGCTACGAAGGCGAAAAGACCATCCACACGAACACAGTGGAAGGCTTCTATTCGATTTTCAAGCGCGGCATGAAGGGCGTCTATCAGCATTGCGGCGAACACCACCTGCATCGCTACCTTGCCGAGTTCGATTTCCGCTACAGCAACCGCATTGCCATGGGTGTTGATGACGGCACCCGCGCTTTCATCGCGTTGAAGGGTGCCGCTGGCAAGCGCCTCACCTATCATAGACCTGCTTGACGAGAAGCGGACGCACTTCCGAAAGCCGGTGCAGCTAGAACTCCCACTCTGGCGATATGCGCGCCACAAGCGACACCCAAACAAAAAGAGCTGACCGTGAGGCCAGCTCTTTCCGTTTTGGATCACTTACCGCCACCCAGCCTTGCGGCTGAGAAGATGCGAATCACCGCATCTATCCACAGAGTCCTCCTAGGAGGTTTGCGTACCCTGTAGGAACTTGAACAACATAATGCATAAAAGGTTGCGATTCAATTGAAATAGGCGGGCCGAGTTTGCGTGCCCGCCTATCTTGTAACCCTCCTTCGCAACGCGCCTTTCGTTGCAATCAGTGGCGGTAAGTGAGGGATTCGAACCCTCGGGAGACGCAAACCTCCGGTCGCTTTTCAGGCGACTGCCTTAAACCGCTCAGCCAACCTACCTGTCGTCATAATGGCGAGTCGTGGCCAAGAGTCAAGGCAGCCAAGAGAACAGAGAAGAACATTTCGTATCAGGAATGCCTTCCCATCCCATATCTCTTGCAATCGAGGCTTCCGGGTGCTAAACGCCTTTGCCATGAGCGAGACCATCGACATCGAGACGATTCGGCGCAAACGGGCCGACCTTGCAGACCTGCGCGAAAAGCTGGTGACCAAGATCGCGCGACTAGAGACAGAGATCGCGGAACTCAACGTGACTGAGCGCACAGTGGCGAAGCTATTGGGAATTGCCGCCCCGCTCGAAATTGATCATATCCTGCCGGCGAATATCGCTCGAACCCCTAAGCCGGACGACCTTCCAGCAATGCCGGAAATGATCACAGACGCCCTTGCCAAATACTATCGTCAAGGGCGTCGCGGTTTGACGCCGAAAGAGATAAGGGAAGAAATTGCTAGGGCGTTTTGGCCCGATGTGCCGAATGAGGCTGTAGGCCCGATCGCGTGGCGCATGTTCAAACGTGGGGAATTGGAAAAGACCCCGGATAACCTTTACGCGCTACCAAAAGATAAGGCCCCTGCCGTTGATGCAGAGGCCTCAAAAGTCACCGACGAACTGCCAGGTTCGTCAATCGAGAGCCAGTCAGATCTTCTGAAAGGCTGAACTTCCGCTGGTCGACGGCCAGACCCGGCACTGGACAGTTGCCGGGAGACTGGAGCTACCCATGCTCCACTTACCGCGCGCGGCGGGCTATTCCCAACCGCGCCTCATAAGATAGAGTTTGGGCGGGGAGTGATCCCCGCCCATTCGTTTAGCATACGCACGAATCGGAGTCTATATTCCTATGCCCAAGCCATCGGATATGCCGCAGATTGACAAATTTCGGGAAGCGTCTGAGGAACTTATGATCAACCAAACCGACGCCGCCTTTGAAGCCGTGGTGAATAAGATCGCCCACGCGCCGAAGCTTACTAAGCAGCAGATAAAGGAACTCGTGCGGCGGAAGCGCGAAGAGGCCAAGCGTGGCTGATGCAAACGAAGACAAAAGCAGCCAAGACGGAGCTGGACGATTTGCGATAGCCATCGGGGCAGGCACGCTGTTCGTAGATCGGATCATCACCTTCGAGAATAGCGACGCGGTGTTTTTTACGGCGCTGGCCTTGGTGATAGGTGGTGTTTGTATTATCCCGCTCTACCGCCGGCCCAAGACCTAGAAAGCCATGCCCCTACGGCTGGGTAGCTTTCGGAAATTGCGCACGGTATGGTTCGCGTTCCATATTCTTTGAGGCGCTCCGTGCCACTTCCGATGTTTCTTTTTGCTGCAACGCCAGTCTTGATATTTATATATTTCAGTCTTTTAGATAACAGAGCAAATAGGTGGGAAAAGAGCGAGAGGAAACCCCTGCTATACGTCTACATGGCACTTCATCTCGCCGTAATTATTGGAATAATTGTGTCCTTTTTGAGTTATATATTAAAGATTGATAGCGGGGCCTGAAGCTTCCCCTGTGCCGCCCTGTCAGGCATGTAATCCTATTTGACTTTGGGTTTGTCAACCGGATAATCGCCGTCCAAGCACGGGTTCAAACCATGAACAAAATCTGGCATGGTGGCTGCCATGCCGATCATCTCCCCGATTCTCCTCAATCCTCTCATCGACGGCCGCCAGTCCGAACGCGCCATGCTGGTGCGGCGTGGCGTGCGGCGGCTGCTGACGCAAATGGGCATGCATGTGCTGCCCGAACTGTCGCTGGCCACCGGGCGGCGCGCCGACCTTGTGGCGCTGACCCGGCAGGGCGGCATCTGGATCATCGAGATCAAATCCTCGATCGAGGATTTTCGCGTCGACCGCAAATGGCCGGATTATCGGCTGCACTCCGACCGCTTCTTCTTCGCCACCCATCCGGGCGTGCCCTCGGAGATCTTCCCGGAGGAATGCGGCTTCATCCTTTCCGACGGCTATGGCGCGGAGATCCTGCGCGATGCGCCGGAGCACCGGATGGCGGCGGCAACGCGCAAGGCGCTGATGCTGCGAATCGCGCGGGCGGGTGCGGCGCGGCTGCTGGCGGCGGAGCTGGCGGGTGTGGCGGTGCCGGCGCTGGCGGGGGAGAGCGAGTAGACGAAGCTCAAGTTCCTCGCCCACGAAGTGGGGAGAGGAACCCAAGAACACCTACTCCACCACCTCCTCCACCCCTGCCGCCGGCGCCATCAGGAGCACGGCGGCACCCAGCAGCGCTGCAACGAAGGACCCCGCCAGGATGCCGACCTTGACGGCGTCCTGCAGCGCCATGTCGTTGGCGAAGGCGAGCAGGCCGATGAACAGGCTCATGGTGAAGCCGATGCCGCAGAGCAGCGAAATGCCGATCATGTGCAGCCAGCCGGCATTGACCGGCAGGTCGGCGAAGCCGAGCCGGATGGCAAGCGCGGACGAGCCGAAGACGCCGACCAGCTTGCCCAGCACCAGGCCAGCGGCAACGCCGAGCGTCAGCGGCTCGACCAGGGCAGAGGCGCTGAGGCCGGCCAGCGACACGCCGGCATTGGCAAAGCCGAAGATCGGGATGACGAAGAAGGGCACGATCTTGTGCAGGCCGTGTTCGAGCCGGTGCAACGGCGAATGGTCGAGATCGTGGCCGCTACCGGCAGAGATTTTCAGCGGAATGGTGAGCGCCAGCGCGACGCCGGCCAGCGTGGCATGCACGCCCGATTTCAGAACCAGCACCCACAGCACGGCGCCGAGCACGAGGTAGGGCGTCAGCCTCGTCACCCGCATGCGGTTGAGCACGATGAGCACCACGATGACGGCGAAGGCCGCACCGAGATAGGCCAGCGATAGGCCGCTTGTGTAGAAGATGGCGATGATGATGACGGCGCCGAGATCGTCGATGATGGCGAGCGCGGTGAGAAAGATCTTGAGCGACGCCGGCACGCGGTTGCCGAGCAGCGACAGCACGCCGAGCGCAAAGGCGATGTCGGTGGCGGTCGGGATCGCCCAGCCGGAGAGCGCGGCGGCGTTGTTGCGGTTGATGGCGACATAGACGAGTGCGGGAACCAGCATGCCGCCGGCGGCGGCGACGCCCGGCAGCACGCGGCGCGGCCAGGTCGAGAGCTGACCGTCGAGCATCTCGCGCTTGATCTCGAGGCCGACCAGCAGGAAGAACACCGCCATCAGCCCATCGTTGATCCAGTGCGACACGCTGAGCGGGCCGAGATAGGCGTGGAGAGCGGCGAAATAGGTTTCGGCCAATGGTGAATTGGCGACGATCAGCGCAAGGGCTGCCGCAACCATCAGGATGATGCCGCCCGCCGCCTCGCCGTCGAGGAATTCGCGAAGGATGGATTTCGGCTGCTTGTCGCGCATCTGTGCTCCGTTGCCGGGTTTTCCGGCGGCGTTATTGCCGATGATGGGCAAAGGTCGATGGCACGGCAAGCGCAACTGTTTCCAGCGTTGGCGCCGCCCCTCATTGTCCTGCCGGACGTTCGTCATTCGAAAAGCCAAGCAGTTGGCTTTTCGTCCGCTTCGCGGACCATTCCTCAACTCCCCACATAGCGACGGGGAGAAAGAGGCAGTGTCCGAACCGGATAGATAGGTAACAGAATGGACCGATAGCATGGGTGACAGTTTTCTCCTTCGCCGGGAGGACCGGCGATGGTTTGACGAGAGACTGGCATCATGGACGAGCGGCTACGGTTTGTTGTGGAGTGTCTTGCTGGGGATGAGACGATGGTTGCGCTTTGTGCGGCCTACGGGATCTCACGCAAGAACGGCTACAAATGGCTCGGACGTTATCGGGAGTTCGGCCCGGAAGGTTTGCACGACCTGCCGCGAGCACCGCTCAATCAAGGCCGGGCGACAGCTCAGGACCTAGTTGAGCGGATTGTGGCGGCCAAGGAGCTGCATCCGCTCTGGGGTCCAAAGAAGATCGTGGCACGGCTCAGGCGCACGGCTCCCGAGTTCATGTGGCCTTCAGCCTCGACGGTCGGCGCGATCCTTGCGCGGCATGGGCTTGTCCGCGCCCGCAAGCGACCCCGCCTGCGGGCCTGCGGCAATGGACCCTGGCCACAGCCGCAAGAACCGAACGCGGTGTGGACTGGCGATCACAAGGGCTGGTTCCGGACCCGCGACGGCTGGCGTTGCGAACCCTTGACGGTGATGGATGCGTCGAGCCGCTATCTTCTGGCGCTCGAAGCGACGGGGTCGACGGCCGATAGCGAAGCCTGGCCGGTGTTTGAGCGGCTGTTTGAAGAGCATGGCCTGCCGGATCGCTTCAGAAGCGACAATGGCCCGCCCTTCGCATCGGCCGGCGTCACCGGGCTGACGCCGCTTGTCGTGCGCTTCATCAAGCTTGGCATCACGCTGGAGCGGATCGCACCCGGCAGGCCACAGCAGAACGGACGTCACGAGCGCTTTCACCTGACCATGCTGCCGATGGCCGAGGCACCGGAAGCCGACTGAACGGCACAGGGCCAGGCCTTCGAGACCTTCCGGCAAAGCTACAATGAGGAACGTCCCCATGAGGCGCTGGGCATGGATACGCCCGCCCAGCACTACCGGTCCTCACAGCGCGCCATGCCCAGGACACCACCCGAGCCCGTCTATCCGGCCGAGGCCTCGGTCCGCCGCGTGCGCCACAATGGCGAGATCCGATGGAATGGCGGCTTCATATATGTCTCGCAAGCGCTGGCGGGCGAACCGGTCGCTGCGTTGGAGACCGAAGACGGACAATGGACACTCTCATTCCATGCCCACCCGCTCGGCATCATCGACACACGCCGCATGAAGCTTGTCCGCCGCATAGGGGGAGAGAAGTGTCACCTATGTATCCGGTTCAAAGTGTTACCCATCTATCGACTGGACAGCAGCTTCAGCCTCGCCGTCGTCTCCTGCAACGCCGGCGATTGGCGAAACCGGCGATGAGAGCGCCCCTCTCCCCCGTCTCTATACGGGGAGAGGATGCCGGCAGGCAGGTGAGGGGCAGCGCTGAGGTTCGGCAATTGGCGGCCGGCGCCACCGGCGCGTGAACCTCAGCGTGGTGCGCGCTTGGCGAGTATGCGCTGCAGCGTGCGGCGATGCATGTTGAGCCGGCGCGCGGTTTCCGACACGTTGCGGTCGCACATTTCGTAGACGCGCTGGATGTGTTCCCAGCGCACGCGGTCGGCCGACATCGGATTTTCCGGGGGGGCGGCGCGCTCGCCGGCGGTGCGGGTGAGCGCTGCAAACACGTCGTCGGCGTCAGCCGGCTTCGACAGATAGTCGATGGCGCCGAGCTTCACCGCGGTCACCGCGGTGGCGATGTTGCCGTAGCCGGTGAGGATGACGGTGCGGGCATCGTCGCGCTTCTCGCGGATGGCGGCGACGACGTCGAGGCCGTTGCCGTCGCCAAGCCGCATGTCGACCACCGCATAGGCCGGCGGGTGGGCGCGCGCCTTGGCCACTGCCTCCTCGACGCTCTCGGCCGTCTCGACCACGAAACCCCTGGTTTCCATGGCGCGGGCCAGCCGCGTCAGGAACGGCTTGTCGTCGTCGACGATGAGCAGCGAGGTGTCCTCGCCTTCGACCATTGCGCCAATTGCTTCTTCGCCAGTCATTATCTCAAAAAATCCTGCTGCCTTAATTTTACGCAGATATAGTTCCTGAACGCCATTGTCCAATTTTGCCGCCTCCGCCAAGGCTTTTACGCGGTGTCGAACATCGAGATCCCCACCGATTCCGGGTTGAGGAAGACCGTGCGCGGCCACGATATCTGCACGATCGCGCCTTCGCCCAGTCCGCTCGAATTGCGGAAATCGAGCGTGGCGCCGGAGCGTTCGAGCAAGGTCTTGGCGATGAACAGCCCGAGACCCAGGCCACCGCCGGCCTCGTTGCCCTGGCGCGTCGACATATAGGGCTCGCCGATGCGGTCGATGATTTCGGGCGGAAAGCCCGGCCCGTCGTCGATGATCGAGAAGGTGACGTCGAGCTCGTCCCAGCTCCAGCGCACCGTCACACTGTTGCGGGCGAAGTCGACCGCGTTCTCGACGAGATTGCCGAGGCCGTAGATGACGCCGGGGTTGCGCCGTCCCACCGGTTCGGGGCCGACGCGCTCGCCCGGCCGAAGCTTGATCGAGATGCCGAAATCGCGGTGCGGCGCCGTCACCTCCTCGACCAGCGAGGTCAGCGGCAGACGCGACAGATGCGCCTCGCCCTCGGAGGACAGGCTGGTCAGCCGCTTCAGGATCTCGCGGCAGCGCTCGCTCTGCGAGCGCAACAGCTTCACATCCTCACCATATTTCGGATCGTTACCCAGCGCCTTCTCCATTTCCTTGGAGACAAGCGCGATGGTGGCGAGCGGCGTGCCGAGTTCGTGCGCGGCGGCGGCGGCGAGGCCATCGAGCGCCGACAGATGCTGCTCGCGCTGCAACACCAGTTCGGTGGCGGCAAGCGCATTGGCGAGCAGGCGGGCTTCCTCGGCAACGCGGAAGGCATAGATGGCAGTGAAGGCGATCGAGGAAAACACCGCCATCCATATGCCGGCGACATAGATGAATGGCATGGGCAGCGGCGCGCCCTCGTACCATGGCAGCGGCTGGTGGAAGAAGACCAGCAACGTGGCCGCCGCCATGACCAGCGCGCCGAGCACCGCAGTCAGCCGCAGCGGCAGCGACGCCGCCGAGATGACGACGGGCACGGTCATCAGCACCGAGAACGGGTTGGTGAGGCCGCCAGTCAAAAAGAGCAGGCCGGCAAGCTGCAGGCTGTCGAAGGTCAGGATGAAAAAGGCTGAGAACGGGGTCAGCCGGTGCGCTGCCGGATAGCGGAAGGTCAGCACCAGGTTAAGCCAGGCCGAGCAGGCGACCAGCGCGAAGCAGAGGCTGACCGGCAGCGGGAATTTGAGCCCATAGGCGACGACCAGCACCGCCAGGCTCTGGCCCACGATGGCCAGCCAGCGCAGCCGGATCAGCGTGTTGAGGCGCAGCCGCTGGCTTTGCTGGAAGTCTGGCGCGTGCACGATGTTGATCATGGCCAAGGATTATAGCCGGGAAAGGACAAGCGCTAGGTCCCTCGCGGTTTGGCGCGGGCGGTGGCCGCAGCGAGCAGCGGATTTTCCGGCCAGACATGGCGGGGATAGCGGCCGCGCATGTCGGTGCGCACATCGGCCCAGGAGCCGCGCCAGAAGCCGGGCAGGTCGCGCGTCGTCTGGATTGGCCGGTGCGCCGGCGACAACAGCTCGAGCGTCAGCGGCACGGTGCCGTTGGCGATTGCCGGATGGCGGTCAAGGCCGAATAGTTCCTGCACGCGGATCGCCAGCACCGGCCATTCGCCGTCATAGCGGATCGGCACATGGCTGCCGGACGGCGCGTCGAAATGGGTCGGCGCCAGTGTGCCGATCTTGCGCTGCAAATCATGCGGCACCAGCGCCATCAGGCCCGATGACAGCGTGCCGGGGTCGATGGCGGCGAAGGACGCCTTGCCCGACAGGAACGGCAGCAGCCAGTCGTCGAGGCGTTCGAGCAGGGCGGCTTCCGAAACATCGGGCCAAGGCGCGCCTAGGCCGCGATGCAGCCAGCCGAGCCGTTGGCGCAGCGTCTCGCCGTCCTTGCCCCATTCCAGCAGCGACAGGCCGTGCTCGCGCAAGGCATCCAGGATGGCGCGGTCGGCGTCTGTTCCAGTTGGTGCGGGCAGCATGCGCTCCGACAAAGTGATGGCGCCGAGCCTGGCGGTCTCGCGCACGCGCACCGCGCGCCGCTCGCGGTCGAAACTCGTCTCGCGGCGAATCTCGATCCTGTCGGCGAGAGCGGCACGGATGTCGGTCTCGTGGACCGAGGCCGCGGCGGTTATACGGGCGTTTTGCGCCTTGCCCAGCAGGTCGGCGACGACCAGCCAGGTCTCACCGGCCAGCGGATCGGCGGCGTCGAGCATGGCGCCGGAGCCGTTGGCGAGCACGAAACGGCCACGCTCGCCGCGCGCCCTGGCGACGCGGTCCGGCCAGGCGTGGATGAGCAAAAGACCGGCAGAAGCGGCTTCGCTGCTCTTGGCGCCGCCCGCCTGCTTCGCCAGCCGCTCGGCCAGCTGCCTTGCCCCAACGGCGCGCGGCGACTTCTCAGTGCGAAAACGGATGAGCCGCCGTTCGAGATCGGCGCCATCGCCGCCGAGGCCACGCTCGGTGAGCAGGACGGCTAGCATCGCAGCCTCGAGCGCGTGGCCGCCGCCAGCGGCTTCAGCGACCATGTGTGCGAGCCGCACGGGCAGCGCCAGCTTGCGCATCGCGCCGCCCGCCTCCGTCAGCCGGCCGGCCGCATCGATGGCGTGCAGCGCCAGGAGCAGCGCCCGCGCCTCGTTGAGCGCGGGAGTGGGCGGCGGATCGAGGAAGGACAGGCTCGCCGGATCGGCGACGCCGAAGGCGGCGCAATCGAGCAGCAACCCGGACAGATCGGCCTCAAGAATCTCGGGCGGGGTGAAGGCGGGAAGTGCCGCCGTCTGCTCGGCCCGCCACAGCCGAATGGCGACACCTGGCTGCGTGCGTCCGGCGCGACCGGCGCGCTGGTCGGCGGACGCCCTGGAAACGCGCACCGTCTCCAGCCGGGTCAGGCCGCTCGCCGGTTCGTAGCGCGGCAGCCGCGACAGGCCGGAATCGATGACGACGCGCACGCCGTCGATGGTGATCGAGGTCTCGGCGATCGACGTCGCCAGCACCACCTTGCGGCGGCCGGGCGGCGCCGGTTTGATGGCGGCATCCTGCGCCCTGTTATCGAGCTGGCCGTAGAGCGGCACGATGTCGGTGTCGGCGCCGAGCCGGCCCTGCAGCCGCTCGGCGGTGCGCTCGATCTCGCGCTGTCCCGGCAGGAAGGCGAGCACGCTGCCGCTCTCGCCGGCAAGAGCGGAGCGGATCGCCTTGGCCATGGCGTCTTCGATGGGAACGCCGGCTGGCCGCTCGTCGTATCTGACATCTACGGGGAACGCACGGCCTTGGCTTTCGATCACCGAGGCGCCGGACAGGAGTTTCGCGACGCGCGCGCCATCGAGCGTTGCCGACATCACCAGCAGCCGCAAATCCGGCCGCAGCGCGCCCTGCACGTCGAGCGCCAGTGCCAGGCCGAAATCGCCGTCGAGCGAGCGCTCGTGGAATTCGTCGAAAATCACCGCCGAGACGCCGGGCAGCTCGGGATCGTCTAGGATCAAGCGCGCCAGGACGCCTTCGGTGACGACCAGGATTTTTGTCCGGGCCGATGTGCGGTTTTCCATGCGCATGGCATAGCCGACAGTGGCGCCGGGCTCTTCATCAAGCAATTCCGCCATGCGGCGGGCGGCGGCGCGGGCGGCGAGCCGGCGCGGTTCGAGCAGGACGATCTTGCCGGCGACCAGCCAGGGCGCATCGAGCAGCGCCAGCGGCACCAGCGTCGTCTTGCCGGCGCCGGGCGGCGCCACCAGGACGGCGCTGTTGCCGGAGCCGAGCGCCTCGCTCAGGGCCGGCAGCACGGCGGATACCGGAAGCTCCGGCAAGGATCTCGTCGTCATTGCGTCCGCATATCAGCGGTCACCACAACCGTGCAACGGCTCAAAGCCTTGTGCGTGAAAACGGGTTCCAGCGCACCGTGCCCAGCCGCACCTCCTCGCGCACCATGGTGAGCAGGCCGGACGCGCCGACGACGGCAAGGCCGACCAGCGATATCCAGTCCGGATACTCCTGGAAGAACAGCGCGCCGAGGATGACCGCCCAGACGATCTGCGAATAATGCGTCGGCGCCATGCGGTTGGCCGGCGCGTATTTGGCGGCCAGCAGCTGCAGCAATTGGCCGCCGGCGGTAAAGGCGCCGCCCAGCACCAGCCACAGCAGTTGCATGGCGTTGGGGAGGGTGAACGATGTGGCGATGGTGCCGGCCCCGTTGAACAGCAGCCCGTAACCGATGAGCACGCCGAGCATGGTGGTGCGCTTTTCCTGCTGGGCGAGCGACCGCATCAGGATGACGCTGGCCGCGGCGAGGAAGGCCACCGTGAAGGCGGCAAGGTGTCCGAGATGCAACTCGCGAAAACCTGGCCGCACCACCAGCATGACACCTGCAAAGCCGGCAACCACCGCCAGCCAGCGCCATGGACCGACCTTTTCCTTCAGGATGACGGTCGAGAGAATGGTAACGCAAAGCGGCGCCAGGAAGATCAGTGCATAGGTCTCGGCCAGCGGAATGGTGGTGAAGGCGTAGACGCTGAGCACGCCGGAGGCGATGCCGGCCCAAGCGCGGGCCTGCACCGCCCATGGCCGCCCGGTGCGCCAGAAGTCGCGCCAGCGCTCATCGACTGGGCGGCTGAAAAACAGGAAGCAGCCGGCAAACAGCGTGATGAAGAAGCCGATCTCGAAGACGGTGAACTGTCCGCCAAGGCTCTTGATAACGGCATCGCTGCACGAATAGCTTGCATAGGCGATGAGGGCGAGCAGGATTCCGTTCGTCACGTTTTTCCATTTCCGGGGAGAGTGCAGTGAAGGTATTGGCGCTCGGCGCGCATCCCGACGACATCGAGATATTCATGTTCGGTACGCTGGCTGCCTATGCCACGCAAGGCGCAGAACTGACTTTTGCCGTGGCCACGGATGGCGCCAGGGGCGGCATGGGCGACCCGAGCGTTTTGGCTCGTGTCCGCCGCGACGAGGCGGCGGCCGCTGCGGCGTTGCTCGGCGCAACCCTTCGCTTTCTCGACTTTCCCGACGGCGAACTGGTGGCCGATGCGGCACTGATCGCTTCGCTGAAAGCGCTGATACGCGAGACCGCGGCGGATCTGGTGATCACGCATGCCCCCAACGACTATCACGCCGACCATCGTGCTTTGTCGGACGGCGTGCGCATCGCGGCCTCGTTCGGCGTCCCCGTGCTGCATGCCGACACGATGGGCGGCACCGGTTTTGTGCCGACGCATTACGTCGACATTTCCGCCTACGGCGATATCAAGACGCAGGCGATCCGAGCGCACCAGTCGCAGTGGCCGGAGCAATATGTCGACAGAGCGCGCGTCCAGAATGAGTTTCGCGCCGGGCAATGCAACAGCGTTCCCGGCTCCCTGGCCGAGGCCTTCCGATTCGAGCCAACATTTCCCTTCGCCGACATCCGCGCGCTGCTGCCGCCCGCGCCCCCTGTTCGGCCGGTGACGCCGCAGACGAAAATTATAGGCGACCCCGGCTAAGCAACTTCCGGGCGAGCCGTCCGGCAATCATCCAACGATTTCAATCGCCGTTTCGCCATGTTGCGGCGCAGCGACGAATTCGCTTGCCTTGTTTAGTAAAAATTGCATCACTAAACAAATTACTAAACATCTGCGGCGCACCGCGCCGCCCTGGCGACGCATAGCGTGCCGTGTTTAGCCCCTCGGAGGAGCGAGGGTTGAGGGGTTCTTGAAACGGCCATCCGGGCGCGTTTCGCAAATGGGAGGAAGGCATGAAATCGAGCTTGAAACTGGCGTTGGGGCTGGCCTCGGCGATTACCGCGTCGACAGCCGTCTCGAACGCGGCGCACGCTGAAGACCTGACGCTTTGCTGGGCCGCCTGGGATCCGGCAAACGCGCTGGTCGAACTGTCCAAGGATTTTACCAAGGAAACCGGCATCGGCATGAAATTCGAATTCGTGCCGTGGACCAACTATGCCGACCGCTTCCTCAACGAGCTCAACTCGCACGGCAAACTTTGCGACCTGATCATCGGCGACAGCCAGTGGATCGGCGGCTCGGCCGAGAACGGCCACTACGTCAAGCTGAACGACTTCTTCGACAAGGAGAAGATCAGCATGGACGACTTCGTGCCGGCAACCGTCGTCGGCTATTCCGAATGGCCGAAGAACACGCCGAACTACTGGGCGCTGCCGGCCATGGGCGACGTCGTCGGCTGGACCTACCGCAAGGATTGGTTCTCCAAGCCGGAGCTGCAGAAGGAATTCAAGGAAAAATTTGGCTGGGATCTCGGCCCGCCGACCACCTTCGACCAACTGAAGCAGGTCGCCGAGTTCTTCCAGAAGCGCGAGATAGACGGCAAGACCGTCTATGGCGCCTCTATCTACACCGAGCGCGGCTCGGAGGGCATCACCATGGGCGCCATGGACGTGCTCTACAGCTTCGGCTTCCAGTATGAAAACCTGAAGAAGCCCTACGAGATGGAAGGCTTCGTCAATTCGCCAGACGCGGTCAAAGGCCTGGAGTTCTACAAGTCGCTCTATGATTGCTGCACGCCTCCGGGTGCCTCGAACAGCTATATGGGCGAAGGCGTCGACGCCTTCAAATCCGGTCAGGTGGCCATGCACATGAACTTCGCCTTCACCTGGCCCGGCCTGCAGAAGGACGAGAATGTCGGCGGCGACAAGATCGGCTACTTCGTCAATCCGAAGGGTCCCGGCGGCGCCCAGTTCGCGCAGCTCGGCGGCCAGGGCATTTCGGTGGTGTCCTATTCAGACAAGCAGGAATCGGCGCTGAAATACATCAAGTGGTTCGCCAACAAGGATGTGCAGGCCAAATGGTGGTCGCTCGGCGGCTATTCCTGCCTGAACGCGGTGGTCAAGGACCCGGCCTTCCCGTCCAGCCAGCCTTATGCGCAGACCTTCCTCGACTCGATGGCGATCGTGAAGGACTTCTGGGCCGAGCCGAGCTACGCACCGCTGCTGCAGGCGTCGCAGAAGCGCTTCCACGACTATGTCGTAGCCGGCCAGGGTTCGGCCAAGGACGCGCTTGACGGCCTGGTCAAGGACTGGACGCAAGTGTTCCAGGACGACGGCAAGATGTAACCGGACCAACGGCTCCTCCCGAGCCTGACCCCAGAGGCGGATGATTTTCAGGCCGAATCGATCAGAAATCATCCGCCTCAGGGCTAAAAAGAGAGAGAGCATGATGTCGTCCGAAAACCGCTTCACACTTTTCGGCATCATGCTCTTGGTCCCGTGCTGCCCTTGGCACGGGACGCAGTTCAGATAAATTCCAGTGTCGAGACTTGACGTGACCGAAGCAGGACTCACCATGCTCAATCGGACTGCGGAGAACGTTGCCCGGGCGACCCCGGAGCCGTTGGCCCGCAAGGTCCGGGGGATGAGCGACAAGGGCCTCGCCTGGCTGTTCATCTCGCCGACGATCCTGTTGCTCTTGGCCATCAACATCTTCCCGCTGTTCTGGGCGATCTACCTGTCCTTCACCAACTTCCGCGCGAACCGCCCGAACGAGGTGGTGAAAAACCTCGGCTTCGCCAACTACCAGCGCATCCTCGGCGACCAGGACATCTGGATCGCCATGCAGACGACGGCGCATTTCGTGTTCTGGACGATCCTGCTGCAGACGCTGATCGGTTTCACGCTGGCGTGGCTGATCGACAGGAAGTTTCGCGGCCACGCCTTCTGGACGACCATCATCCTGGTGCCGATGATGCTGTCGCCGGCGGTGGTCGGCAATTTCTGGCGTTTCCTCTACGAGCCGCAGATCGGCCTGTTCGCCTACGCCATCTCGTTCGTCACCCGGATACCACCGACCGACATCCAGATGCTGTCCAACGTGTCGCTGGCGCCGTGGTCGATCATCATCGTCGACACCTGGATGTGGACGCCCTATGTCATGCTGATCTGTCTCGCCGGCCTGCGCTCCATCCCCGAATACATCTATGAAGCCGCCGAGGTCGACCGCGCGTCCAACTGGCGGCAGTTCTGGTCGATCACGCTGCCGATGGCGCTGCCCTTCATCATGCTGGCGGTGCTGTTTCGCGGCATCGAGAACTTCAAGATGTTCGACATGGTCAACCTGCTGACCGGTGGCGGGCCGGGCTCGACCACCGAGGTCGCCTCGATCACGCTGAAGCGGCAGGCGTTCGAGAGCTGGCGCACCGGATATTCCTCGGCCTTCGCCATCATCCTGTTCGTCGCGGTGTTTGGGCTGGCCAACATCTACGTCAAGGCGCTGAACAAGGTGAAGCAGAGATGAGCCTGACCACCGCCCACTCCGTCGTCGCCCCCTCGGCCAATTCGAAGCGGATCGCCGGCACGATCATCGTGCTCTACGCGCTGATCTCGATCGTGCCGTTGCTGTGGATCTTCGCCACCAGCTTCAAGACGCCGCCGGATTCGATCGCCTATCCGCCCAAGATTCTGTTCCAGCCGAGCATCGAGGGCTATTGCAACCTGTTCACGACGCGCACCAGGCAAACGCCCGACTACATCAACTCGCTCGGACCCGCGACCGGTTTCTGCGACGAGACCTCGCGCAAGCGCAACATGGCGATTGCCGGCCCGTCCAACTTCCTGCCGCGCTTCGTCAACTCACTGATCATCGCCTTCGGTTCCACCTTCTGCGCCGTATTCCTCGGCACGCTCTCGGCCTACGGTTTCTCGCGCTTCAAGGTGCCGCTGGCCGATGACCTCTTGTTCTTCATCCTGTCGACGCGCTTCATGCCACCGATCGCGGTCGCCATTCCCATCTACCTGATGTACCGCGAGCTCGGCCTGTCCGACACCGCGCTCGGCATGATCCTGCTCTACACCGCGGTCAACGTGTCGCTCGCGGTGTGGCTGCTGAAAGGCTTCATCGACGAGATCCCGCGCGAGTATGAAGAAGCGGCGATGATCGACGGCTATACCAGGCTGCAGGCCTTCTGGCGTACCGTGCTGCCGCAAGCGACCACCGGCATCGCCGCGACCGCCATCTTCTGCCTGATCTTTGCCTGGAACGAATATGCATTCGCGGCGCTGCTGACCTCCGGCACGGCGCAGACCGCACCGCCCTTCATCCCGACCATTATCGGTGAAGGCGGCCAGGACTGGCCGGCGGTGGCGGCGGGCACGACGATCTTCCTGGTGCCGATCCTGGTCTTCACCATCCTGCTACGCAAGCAGTTGCTGCGCGGCATCACTTTCGGCGCGGTTCGCAAATGAGTGGTGTGCCAGGTCGACCCCCACTCCGTCGAGCTTCGCTCGACACCTCCCCCCCGATCGACGGGGGAGAGGAAGGGCGCGAACTTCATTCAACCAGACTCCCTTCCTCTCCCTCCGGAGGGGGGAGAGGTGGCGCTGCGAAGCAGCGACGGAGTGGGGGAACCACCTGGCAACCGTCTCGCCCCGTTGCCGGGCAGAAGGAAGGGAGCTACGCATGACGCGCCCAGCCATCTCCAAAAAGTCATCCTGGCCGCGCTGGGCTCGACGCGGCCTCATGGAAAACATTGCGACGGCGCTCATCGCCGTCGGCTTCCTGATGCTGTTCCAGCCTTTCGCGCTGGCGCTCTACACCTATTCCTTCATCACCATGCTCGCCGGCACGGTGATGTTCATCATCGTCTCGAAATTCCCGGAATAATCATGGCCGAAATCCGCGTCCAACATTTGAGAAAGGCCTTCGGCGATTTCGTCGCGGTGCAGGATTCCAGCTTTGTCGTCGAGGATGGCGAGTTCTTCGTGATGCTTGGTCCCTCGGGCTGCGGCAAGACGACGACGCTGCGCATGATCGCCGGCCTCGAATTGCCGACCGGTGGCCAGATCCTGCTCGGCGGCGAGGACGTCTCCATGCGCCGGGCGCGCGAACGCGACATCGCCTTTGTCTTCCAGCTGTTCGCGCTCTATCCGCATATGAATGTGCGCAAGAACATCGGCTTCCCGCTTCTCGCGCAAGGAATGCCGTCGGCCGAAATCCGCCAACGCGTCGACGAGACGGCCAAGCTTTTGCGCATCGACCATCTGCTCAACAAATCGGTCTCAGGGCTTGCCGGCGGCGACCGCCAGCGGGTCGCGCTCGGCCGTGCCATCGTGCGGCGGCCAAAGTGTTTTCTGATGGACGAGCCGCTCGGCACGCTCGACACCGAATTCCGCGATCTGATGGTGCATGAGCTGCGCGAGCTGCACAACCGCATCCACGCCACCACGGTCTATGTCACCCACGACCAGATGGAAGCAATGTCGATGGCCGACAAGATCGCGGTGATGAACCATGGCGTCATCGAACAGTTCGGCACTCCGCGCGAGATCTACGACCGCCCGGCAACCATGTTCGTCGCCGATTTCATCGGCTCGCCGCCAATGAACTTTCTCGGCTTTGGCGGCGGATTGGCGAAGGGGGCGAAGGAGATCGTCGTGCAAGGCGCCAAGGTGGCGGTGCCGGAAGTGCGCGAGGAAATTGCGCCCGCCGACATGGCGCTCGGCATCCGTCCCGAGCACATCCGTTTCGACGATGCGTCGAAACTGCGCGGCACCATCTACGGCACCGAATATCTCGGCACGACGCAGATCGTGGCGGTGGAGACGGCGGACGGCATCATCAAGGCGCGGGTGCCGGCCGAAATCCGGCTCGCTGCCGGCGATCATGTCGGGCTGACGTTGAACAGCGCGCGGCTGTCGCTGTTCGACAAGGGCTCGGGTCGGGCGGTGCGCACCGCGATCCACGATACCGCCTCTCAAGGGAGAGCGCAGCATGGCTGACGTGCACATCAAGGGCGTGACCAAAAGCTTCGGCGACCATGTCGCCGTCGATGGCCTCGACCTTAACATCGCCGATGGCGAATTCGTCGTGCTGCTCGGCCCGACCGGCGCCGGCAAGACGACGACGCTGAGATTGATCGCCGGACTGGAGCGGCCGGATGGCGGCACGATCCATATTGGCGGCCACGATGCGACGACGCTGTCGCCGGCCGAGCGCGACACCGCCTTCGTGTTCCAGCAATATTCGCTCTACCCGCATCTGTCGGTCTACGACAACCTCGCCTTCCCGCTGCGTTCGCCAGCGCGGAAAGTACCGGAGGACCAGATTCGCCGCCGCGTCGAAGAGGTGGCGAAGATGGTGCGCATCCACCACAAGCTGAACAACCGCTCGACCAAGCTTTCGGGTGGCGAAATGCAGCGCGTCGCCATTGGGCGCGCGCTGGTGCGCAAGCCGTCGATCTATCTGATGGACGAACCGCTGTCGTCGCTGGATGCCAAATTGCGCGCCGATCTCAGGCTCGAACTCAAGCGTATCCAGGCCGAACTCGGCGCCACCATGCTGTACGTCACCCACGATCAGATCGAGGCGATGACCATGGCCGACCGCATCGGCATCCTCAATGACGGCGTGCTGGTGCAGATCGGCACGCCGCGCATGATCTATTCGGAGCCGGCAAACCTTCATGTCGCGGCCCGCCTCGGCCAGCCGGCGATCAACCTGCTGCCGGCCGGGCTGCTGCCTGATGGTGGGGCGCCGACCGGAACCAAGACCATCGGCGCGCGCACCGAGCATCTGTCGATCGAGAAGACCGCAAACGGCCATGCCGACGGCGTCGTCGACTGGGTCGAACATCTCGGGGACCAGAACCATCTGCATGTTACGGTCGGCCCGAAGAAACTGGTGACGCTCACCGACCCCGATACGGATCTGGCCGAGGGCGACAAGGTGGTGATCCGCTACCGCTCGCCGCTGTATTTCGGCGCCGACGGACAAAGGCTGATGTGAAGATTTCGGCGGTCTAGACGCCGGCTTCTGACTGACGATTGCGAATACGGGACGAACTCGATGAAGCACTTTTTCAACCGCAGGGAAACGATCGTCACCGAGGCGCTGGATGGCCTGTTGCGGACCATCGGTTCCGGCGATCTCGCGCGCCTCGACGGTTATCCCGAGATCAAGGTCGTGCTGCGCGCCGACTGGGACAAGGCGAAAGTTGCCGTCGTCTCCGGTGGCGGCGCCGGACACGAACCGTCCCATGCCGGCTTTGTCGGCAAGGGCATGCTGACGGCGGCGGTTTCGGGCGAGATCTTCGCCTCGCCCAGCGTCGAGGCGGTGCTGGCCGCCATCCGCGCGGTGACCGGCCCGGCCGGCTGCCTGCTGATCGTCAAGAACTACACCGGCGACCGGCTCAATTTCGGCCTGGCGGCCGAGAAAGCGCGCGCCGAAGGGTTTCGCGTCGAGATGGCGATCGTCGCCGACGACATCGCCCTGCCGGATATCAACCAGCCGCGCGGCGTCGCCGGCACCTTGTTCGTACATAAGATCGCCGGCCATTTGTCGGAGACCGGTCAAGACCTGGCAGCCGTTGCTACAGCCGCTCGCGTGGCGGCGAAGGACATCATCTCGCTCGGCATGTCGCTGTCGTCCTGCTCGATCCCCGGCCAGCCACATGAAGAGCGGTTCGGCGAAAATGACGGCGAACTCGGCCTCGGCATCCATGGCGAGCCGGGCGTCGAGCGCATCGCCGTGCAGAGCGCCGACAGACTTGTGGCGATCATGGCGGAGCGGCTGGCGGTGCGGCTCGACCCGAACGCCAGCCACGCGTTGCTCATCAACAATCTCGGCTCGGTGCCGCCGCTCGAAATGTCGCTGGTCGCCAATGCCGTGCTGGCCTCGCCGCTGGCCAAGACCGTGAAGCTTGCGATCGGCCCCGGACCGCTGATGACGGCGCTCAACATGAACGGTTTTTCGCTGTCGCTGATCAAGCTCGATGCGGCGCGCGAGGCAGCCTTGCTGGCGCCTGTCGGCCCACATGCCTGGATGCCGGCCAAAACCGTCGTCGCGCCGGCTATCGTGCCTATGGCGAAAGCGGCTGGAAACAGCGCAGCCCAAAGGGCCAGCCAGGATTCCGGCACCAGGCGTTTGATCGTCACGGTCTGCGGACGGCTGATCGCGCTCGAAGAGACACTGAACGGGCTAGACGCCAAGACGGGCGACGGCGATACCGGCTCGACGGTTGCGACCGGCGCGCGCAGCGTGCTGGAACGGCTCGATGCGCTGCCGCTGGCCGACCCTGCCGCCACGCTTGCGGCTATAGGCGATAGTCTGGGCGTCGCAATGGGCGGCTCCTCAGGCGTCCTGCTGTCGATCTTCTTCACGGCGGCGGCTCAGGCTTCGAATGGCGGAGCAACCCTGTCCAAGGCGCTGCTTGCCGGGCTTGACCGGATGACCTTCTATGGCGGCGCCGGGGTCGGCGACCGCACCATGGTCGATGCCCTGGAGCCGGCGCTGAAGGCGCTCGACGCCAAGGGGCTGGATGCCGCGGCGACCGCGGCGAGGCACGGCGCCGAGGCGACCGCGGCCATGGAGAAGGCGAAAGCCGGACGCTCCGCCTATGTCGGCACCAAATTGCAGGGCGTGGCCGACCCTGGCGCCCATGCCGTGGCCGAAGTGTTCGCGGCCGCCGCCGCGCTGCATGCAACGGCCTGATGGCATGCTTCGATTGTCGAATGAGAATTCTTTCGATACTGCCGGCAGGACCGAAACCGGGAATCTGGACATGGCAGCGTTCGACCTTGCCAGGCTGATCACCGCCGCCGCGGACACGATCGCCGCTCACTCGGAAGAGTTGACCGCGCTCGACCAGGCGATCGGCGACGGTGACCATGGGCTGAACATGAAGCGCGGGTTTGAGGCCTTGCGTGCCGATGCCGAGGCGTTTTCGGCCAAGCCGCTGCCCGAGGCGCTGAAGGCGATCGGCACCAAGCTGGTGATGACGGTTGGCGGTGCATCCGGGCCGCTCTTCGGTACATTGTTCCTGGCGCTGGGCAAGGAGATTTCGGGAGAGCCGGATCGTGCCAATCTGGCGGCTGCTTTCGGCAAGGCAATCGAAGCTGTGGCCGCCAGAGGCAAATCCCAGGTCGGTCAAAAGACCATGCTCGATGTGCTGCAACCTGTGCAGGACGCGTTGGTCGAAGGAAAGACGGCCATGGAAATTGCAGATATCGCCGACATGGCTGCCGAGGCGACCGTGCCGATGAAGGCAACACGCGGTCGCGCCTCATTCCTCGGCGACCGCTCAATCGGTCATATGGATGCCGGCGGACGCTCTGTGGCGCTGCTGGTGCGGACCGTCGCCGAAACCGTCGAGGGCCAAGCATGAGCAATGTCGGCATCGTCATCGTCTCGCATTCCCCGCTGGTTGCCGAAGGCACGGCCGACATGGTGCGGCAGATGGTGGGCGACGAAGTGCCGCTTGCATGGTGCGGCGGAAACGGCCATGGCGGGCTCGGCACCAGCGTCGAAGCGATCATAGGCGCCATCGACAAGGCGTGGTCGGAGGCGGGCGTCGCCATACTGGTCGATCTCGGCGGCGCCGAGACCAATTCGGAAATGGCGGTGGAAATGATCGGCGAGCCGCGGGCGCAGAAGATCATCGTCTGCAACGCGCCGATCGTCGAAGGCGCGGTGATGGCGGCGACCGAGTCCTCCGGCGGCGCCTCGCTGAAGGAAGTGGTGGCGACGGCGCATGAATTGTCGCCGTCGTGAGTGAACGGGAATTTTGACCTGATGTCCGCCTTTGCCGAAGCGACCGTCCTGATCACCCACGAGGTGGGTCTGCATGCGCGCCCTTCGGTGAAGTTCACCAAGCTTGCCAAGAGCTTTGCGGCCGAGGTGGAGATTGCGCTTTCTGCCAACGGCCCATGGTTCGACGCCAAGAGCATCGTCAAGGTGATGGCGGCCAGGGCGCCGAAAGGCACCATGCTGCACATCCGGGCCACAGGCGACGGCGCCGATGATGCCGTGAGAGCGCTGGTCGAGCTGGTGCGGCGCGATTTCGACGAAGGCGCGGGCCATGCCCGAACCGCTTAGGCTGCAAGGCATTTCGGCCTCCGCCGGCTACGCCGAGGGGCCGCTGTTCAATCTCGACAACGGCACCGCGCACTACTCACGGAAGGCGACAGCCGGCGAGGAAAAGGCTGCATTGGAAGCAGCTATCGCCAGTTCGGCTGACCGGCTCGCGACCCTGATTGAAACCGCCGATGAGGAGGCCGCCGGCATTCTCGAATTCCAGCTCGCCATGCTTGAGGACGATGCCCTGACCGGCCCGGCTTTTGCCGCGATCGCGTCCGGCATGCCGGCTGACATGGCCTGGCGACAGGCGCTGGACGCCGAGATCTCCGGCTACGAAACGTCAGACCAGGACTATTTCCGGGCTCGCGCCGCCGATATCAGCGATATCCGCGACCGCGTGCTGCGCGCCCTTACCGAGGAGCAGGAGAGCGCTCCACCAGCGGGCGCCATTCTCTATGGCGAGGACATCGCGCCGACGCGCTTTCTCGAGACCGACTGGAGCACCGGCGGCGGCATCGCGCTGAGGGCCGGCAGCGCCGCCAGCCACGTCGCCATGCTGGCGCGCTCGCGCGGCGTGCCGATGGTGGTGGGGCTTGGCGCTTCGCCGGCTAATCCCGTCGGTCTGGCTCTGCTCGATGCGGAGCATGGCGGTATCGTGCTTTCGCCGACCACGACCGAGATCGAAGCGTTCCACCGGTCCTCGTCCTCGTTTGTGGCACATCGAGACAAGGCCGGAGTCTATCTCGCGAAACCGGCGGTAACCCGGGCCGGGACGACAGTGCGCGTGCAGGTCAACATCGCCGATCCGTCCGAGGTCGACGGCATCGACATTTCGACCTGCGACGGGGTCGGGCTGATGCGCACCGAATTCCTGTTCGGCAAGGCGCCGCCGGACGAGGAGACGCAATACCAGGCCTATCGCAAGGTGCTGGAATGGGCAGGCGACAAGCCGGTGACCATCCGTACCGTCGACGCCGGCGGCGACAAGCCGGTGCCGGGCTTCACCGTCGAGGAGAGCAACCCGTTCCTCGGGCTGCGTGGCATCAGGCTGTCGCTGGCAAGGCCGGAGGTGTTTCGCGTACAGATCCGGGCGCTGCTGCGCGCGGCGGTGCACGGCAATCTGAAGGTGATGTTTCCGATGATCGCCGTCGCGGAGGAATACCAACGCGCCGCCGCTCTGTTCGTGGAGGAGCAGGCCGGGCTTGCCGCGCGCGGCATCGCGCAAAAAATGCCGCCGCTCGGCATCATGGTCGAGGTGCCTTCGGTGGCGATCGCGCCGGAGGCGTTCGCCGATGTCGCCTTCTTCTCGATCGGTTCGAACGATCTGACCCAATATGTAATGGCGGCTGCCCGCGATAACGCAGCCGTGGCGCATCTTAATTCTGTCCGCCATCCCGCCGTGTTGCGGCTGATCGGCTCGGTTGCCGCTTTTGGCCTGCGCGCGAAAATCCCAGTCAGCCTGTGCGGCGATGCCGGCGGCGATCCGGCATCGATCCCGGCACTGCTCGAGGCCGGCCTGCGGGATCTCTCGGTGGCTCCCGCCCAACTCGCCATGGCCAAGGCGGCCATCTCGGATGCATCGGTCTAGGATGACTGAGATGGCCGACAAGACACCAGAAGCCGGCTCCGAAGAGGCGATCCGCGCCTACAAGACGATCCTGTCGCAGGTCATCGACCAGCGACCGTCGGGTATGCGACAACGCCTTGCCGACGCGCTTGGCAAGCACCGCAGCTTCGTCACCCAGATTTCCAGCGCGGCCTATTCGACCCCGATCCCGTCAAAACATCTGCCGGCTATTTTTTCGGTCTGCCATTTCAGTCCGGCCGAGCGCGATCAGTTTCTGGCTGCCTATCATCTGGCGCATCCCGGCAAGATGTCGGTTGCGGCAGGCATGCGCAAGACCCGGCATGTCTCGCTGATCGTGCCCGATTTCGGCGACGACAAGCAGAATGCAGCGCTCGACAAGGCGATCAACGAATTCATCCAGAAGATCACCAGCATCACCGGCAGGAGTGGTGGCTGATCGTGTTGTGTCGGGAGGACACATGAAGAAGTTTATGAATTCCGTCGACACGGTGCTGACCGAAAGCCTCAACGGCTTCGTTGCAGCTCATGCCGACATCCTGGTGCTGGGCGAGGAGCACAAATTCATTCGCCGCAAGGTGATGAAGCCGGGGAAGGTGGCGCTGATCTCGGGCGGCGGTTCCGGCCACGAGCCGTTGCATGCCGGCTTTGTCGGTCACGGCATGCTGGACGCCGCCTGCCCCGGCCAGGTCTTCACCTCGCCAACGCCGGACCAGATACTGGCGGCGGCCGCCGCCGTCGATACCGGCGCCGGCTGCCTGTTCATCGTCAAGAACTATGAAGGCGACGTGATGAATTTCGACATGGCCGGCGAAATGGCCGACGGCGTCCTGCAGGTGGTGATCAATGATGACGTCGCCGTCGAGAATTCGTCCTTTACGACCGGCCGGCGCGGCGTCGCCGGCACGCTGGTGATGGAGAAGATCGTCGGCGCCGCCGCCGAGCAAGGCATGGCGCTGGCGGATCTCAAGGCGCTCGGCGGTCGCATCAACAGCGCGACGCGTTCGATGGGCGTGGCGCTGACCAGTTGCACGGTGCCGGCGGCCGGCAGGCCGACCTTCGAGATTGGTGATGGCGAGATGGAATTCGGCGTCGGCATTCATGGCGAGCCCGGCCGGCGTCGCGACACGTTGAAAAGCGCCGATGCGATCGCCGAAGAGATTTGCGCCGCGATCCTGGGCGATCTCGGCGACAGGGCGAAAGGCCCGGCACTGTTGTTCATCAACGGCTTTGGCGGCACGCCGCTGATGGAGCTCTATCTGATGTACAACAGCGCCCGAAACATCTTCGAAAAACAGGGCGTGACGGTGACCCGCTCGCTGGTCGGGTCCTACGTGACATCGCTCGACATGGCCGGCTGCTCGATCACGCTGACCATGCTGGATGACGAGGTAACGTCAATGTGGGACGCGCCGGTGCACACAGCCGCGCTGCGCTGGGGACTGTAACGGAGGGGCCTTGCCCATATCCCGAACAGGCGGCTTATGAACTTGCCTTAGCCTGCGGGACCGGACGGACCGTTACCCGCAGTCACGCCGACAGATTGCCCGCCTGCAGCGCGGCTTGCCTTGCGGCCGACCGCTCCGGCTTCATCCAAACCGAAGCCGTAGAAGTCTTATCGCGGTATCGGCAGCGACGGCCCGGCCACCACGCTGGACAACTTTCCTGCCTTGCGCAGCACGGGCGCTTCATACTTTTTCTTGGCCATTCCAAACACCCTTTTCAGTCAAGTGCAAAAGAATGGACCGAAACCGTGGAAAGTCAATTCATGAGCTGGTTCTGCCACCACACGCTGGCTTCATGCATGCTTTTCTGCAACATACGCTCCTCTGAGTTGGTTGTTTGACGCAATTCCGGACGGGAATTGCTGATGTGGGCGAACGCAATCCGGGTTTGATGCTGCCATCTCTTGCGCCTGCCGATGAAAAACTGCTGCTGACCTTCGCCGACCCGGAGGCGACGGTTGCCATTGGCCGTGACGTTGCTGCCGAAAGCTTGCTGGCACTGCTCGCCAATGCCGAGTTCCACGGCGTGCTGCCGATCATGCTGCGCAAGCTCAGCGAGATCGGCGACGCCCAACTGCCTGCGGACGCAGCCTTGCGGCAAAAGCTGTCGGAACTGCGTGATCGCTCGACGCTGGCGACCGGCCAATCGATGCTGCTGCAATATCATGGCGACCGCATCATGAAGGCATTGGCGGCGAAAAATGTTCCGGCCCGCATCGTCAAGGGTCCGGTCTTCGCACGCAAACTTTACCGCCACGCCGCTGACCGGCCGTTCACCGACATCGACATTCTGGTCGAGCCGGCCAGCATCATTGAAGCCAACACGGTGATTGCCGGATGCGGCTTCGAGCTCTGGAGCGGCGAGGCGCAGTCGCAGGATCTGCAGGAGTTCAAGTGGCTGGAGAAGGAGAATACCAGCCTGCTGATCGAACTGCACGGCAACCTGGTGCATGATTCCGGCATGCGGCGGCGGCTGTCGCTGGGCTTTCGCGAATTGCAGATCATCGACGGCAGCGAGGCCGACACGCCGGCCGCGCTGCTGACCATCGCCATTGTCCACGCCGCCGGCGGGCACAAGTTCCACCGGCTGCAGCTTTGCGTCGATGTGCTGCAGGGCGTGCGCGCGCTGCGGTCGCCCGCGGATGAAGACCGGCTTTTCGAGGCGGCGCGCATCAGCGGCATCGAGCTCGAACTGGCGACGGTTCTCAATGTGACGGGGCGGCTGTTTGATGCACCGCGCGCGATCGAACTGGCCGACCGCATCAAGCCCGACCTCTCGATATTTTTGGCCAAATGGCTGATCACCGGCGATACGCTGCTCGGCGTCAATTCCAGGGACAAGATGCATTCGCGCCTGCGCCGCGACGCCTTCCGCTGGATCCAGCGCCTCGCCAGGCCAAAGCCGCATTCTGCCTGAAGTGTGCTTTAGTCCCGCGCCGCCAGCGCCGAGCGGATCAGCGGGGCCGCCTCGGCCGGGTTCGCGCCGACTTCCAGGGTAAATGTCGGGACGGCTTTGACCAGCGTTGCGATGGTTGCCATGCGGCGCTTCTGCGCCGGCAAAAGGCCGGTCATGCCGGTCCTGACATTGTCGGTGGCAAGCGCCACCATGGCGTCTGTCCTGGTCATGGGCACGAGCCGGGTTTGCGCGTCCGCCGAGCGGGCGAGATGAAACAGTGCCGCAACCGGTCTGCCGACAGTTTCCTCGATGCGGATGATCTCGGCGAGACGTTCCAGCGAGACGGCCTGCTCGCCATTGGCGTCCCATTTGTCGCCAAGGCAAGGCGCCACGAAGGGCAGCATTGCCGCGGTGTGGCGGTGGACCTTCACCTTGCGCGGCAAGCCCCAGGCCGTGATGCCGCCACCGGCCAAAACCTTGAGGATCATGGCGTCATCCGAGCACAGGCCGAAACCTTGCGACGCCAGCGCCAGCGACGTCGTTGACTTGCCGGTGCCGCTCGGCGCATGGATCAGCACGAGCGCCTCGCGGCCGGGCAATGTCAGGCCGGCGGTGTGCAGCATGTGCTGGTCGCCGGCATCAAGTGCTGCATCCAGCACCATCATCAGCACCGTCCATTTGACCTTGGCATCGGGATGGACTCGTATCTCGGCCCAGCCTCCATCGGCATTGATCGAGACGGTCTGCAGGCCGGGAAAGACCAGATGAACGGTGCCGCCACCGTCGATCAGCCGGCAATGGCCGTCCTCCGGCACCTCGCCGTCGAAAGCGAGTTTTCCGGCAGGCGATTCCGGTAACTCCCGCGTCTCGACGATGTCGACGCGGAAATCGGGCTCGACCGGCCCGCTCACGCGCAACGTGCCGAGCAAGAGGTCGAAGCTCGGCCAGAGATCGGCCCGCGAGGCCGATATGCTGATGACCTGGCCCTGGAGATCATAGCAGAAGGTGGTCGCCGGACCGGTCAAGCAGCGTGCGCCTTTCCGGCATCGGCGTGATGGCGATAGATCTGCACCATGCCGGGGAGGCTGTCCGAGACCACCGGGCGGCCATCGAGACAGACCCAGCAATGGGCAGACATACGCGGCGCCTGCATCGACTTCGGATCGACGCCGAAGCGCAGATCCGGATCGAAGCCGGCAAAGCGCAGGAAGCGGTGGGCGAGCAGGCCCTCGCGCAGGCATCTGCGGTCGCGCATCAGCCAGGGGTGCCGGACGGTCCGGTTGACGGCAGCGACGATGTAGGCTGACGACAGGCCGCGATAAGGGGTGGGTGCGCTGAGCGGCGCCCATTTCAGCACCGATTCGAAGCTGCGGCGGCCGATCAGGGTCGGCATCAGCCGCGCGCTTGCCCATAAATGGACACGAAACAAAGCGCGCAGGAGAACGCCGTCCACCATCAGGGAGCCGGGTCGGCGAGAATGCCTTCGCTCACCAGTTCGGCGGCCAGCGCCGCCATGTCCTGGTCGAGCGTGCCCTTGTCGACCTCGAACTCGTCAGACAACAGGACGACGATCTGGTCAAGGCTGCGGGCGCCGTCCACCTTGTCGAGAAAGGCTTCGGTGGTGCCGTTGCAGGTGTAAAGCTGGCCGCTGCGCGCCAAGAGCACGACGGCGCCATCGCCGACATGCTGGACCGAGGCGTCGTCCGCCAGCCGCAGAACCATTTCAGAACCGATTTGGGCCATGGAGCCCCTCCACCATTTTCCTGGAGAGCAGATAGCGCGGCGATGCGGGTCTGTCCATTGCGCGGACGAGAGGGAGAACAAGCCGGCCTGACCGTTCTGTGGCAATCCGGCAACGCCACCATCCTCACGACACAGGCAACCGAAGCCTAATGGAGACATCCAATTTCAGATTGTGGTAACTTCCACATCATTCAGAGCCTGAGAACGGGGAAGCACCCCAGAAATAGTCGGTGATTGCGGCTGGGAATCACCGCCGCAAACGGTCAAGCCAGCTATCTCGCAGGGTCAAGGTGTTGCTTTTCTTACCTAAAGTAAGCTATGGAGTCGCGGGGTTTTGGGAGAGCATTGGGTATGCGTTACAACTGGGAGCGGGCGCCGACCGCGTTCGAACGTCATCGAAAAGCGTTGGCAGCCGCCATATTGATTGCGGGTGGCGTCGGGCTGATGCTGGCGGCCTTGCCGCTTTAAGACTGATATCCGACACGAACGCCCTGCTTTCTCCGGGCGCATGAGCTTTTTCTGCCTGCCACAAGACGGGCCGCGGCTTAGCGTGCATGGCCGGTTACGGCGATGAAGCGGCGGTCGCGTCCTTCGAAGCCCTGGCTGAAGCGCTGCACCAGCACCGCCACTACCGCCGGCCTGCCGGGCGGGGTGTATTCGTAGGATTCCGACAGGCTGTAGGAAGTCGGGCAGTTGCGCGAGCCCGGCACGGCCTTGTCCTCGTGCAGCACCTTGAACGGCTTGCCGTCCTGCCCCTGCAGCGACAGGCGGAAGCCGCGCGCCTTGCCCGTCTTGGCGCCTTGAAGTTTCTTTTCGCCCTGAAGTGTCTTGTCGCTCGGAAGAGCCTGGTCGCTTGGCTTGGCGTCATCGAAGCTTGCCGAGCAGTCCGTCTTGCTGTCGGCCAAAATCTCATCGAGCTGGATGGTCGAAATCTGTGTTTCGCCATAGAACGGCGACAGCCATTTCTGCGCGGCCTGCTCGAGGCGGGAAATGTCGTTGTACTCGACCGTGTCGTCCGGGAAGGTGAACCTGTCGGAGGCCGTGCGCGTGCCGCGCTCGGCGATGCCGTATTTGGCCAGGATTGGCGCGGCCTGCTTTGCGGCCTGCGCCCGTGCCTGCTCCACCGTCGTGGTCGCCTCTTCCGATTCGTCGAGGACAAGGATCGGCTTGCCGCCGACGAACTCGTCTGTGCTTGTGTCGATGATGTCGATCTGCGACCAGCCGGAAACGGCAGCGTCGAGCTCGCCATATTGCTCGAAGGCGAAATATTTGCCGTCGGGGGAAAAGCCGATGATGCGCCGCGCGGCGGCATCGCCGGCCTGGGCGGCGGAAACGATCGTCAACAGCAGCGCTGCTCCAACGGCAGATCCAACCCCGTATCGTACCGTCATTGCGCGCCCTGCCCCGATTTCAAACCCGGCCATGGTGCCTGCAATTTATGGCCAAGGCGAGATCGGCCAAGCGCCAAATTTCGGGAAAGACATGGCATTTGGGGAAAGACGTGGCCGGGAAAACCCGCATAGGCTATTGCAAG
The DNA here is from genome assembly GCF_040323695.1 of Mesorhizobium sp. M0030. Lineage (NCBI taxonomy): Bacteria > Pseudomonadati > Pseudomonadota > Alphaproteobacteria > Hyphomicrobiales > Phyllobacteriaceae > Mesorhizobium > Mesorhizobium sp. M0030. Next base: position 347,752 of record NZ_JAMYVE010000001.1, read on the forward strand.
ATAGAGAGTTTTCCCGAGGAGGGATGAATGGCGTCACGCTACCACGAGGTCTATGACGGCTGGAAACGCGACCCAGAACAATTCTGGGCCGATGCGGCCGAGGCGATCGACTGGTATTCGCCGTGGACCAGCGTCTTCGATGCCAAGGCCGGCGTTTACGGGCGCTGGTTCAACGGCGCCAGCTGCAACACCTGCTTCAACGCTCTCGATCGCCATGTCGCAGGCGGCCGTGCCGACCAGATCGCACTTATCTACGACAGCGCGATCACCGGCACGGTCAAGAAATTCACCTATGCCGAATTGAAGCGCGAAGTGGTAGCGCTGACTTCGGTGCTCAAGAACCGCGGCATTCGCAAAGGCGACCGCGTCATCATCTACATGCCGATGGTGGCCGAAGCGGCGGTCGCGATGCTTGCCTGTGCCCGCATCGGCGCGGTGCATTCGGTGGTGTTCGGCGGCTTTGCCTCGCACGAGCTCGCCACCCGCATCGACGACGCCAAGCCGAAGCTGGTCATCTCCGCGTCCTGCGGCCTGGAGCCTGGACGTGTCGTGGCCTACAAGCCGCTGCTCGACAATGCGATCGAAATGTCCCGCCACAAGCCGGACGCCTGCCTGATCCTGCAGCGCGACCAGCTGCGCTGCGATCTGAGGGAGCATTACGATATCGATTTTGCCGACGCCGTTGCCCGCGAGCGCGCCGCGGGCGCCAACGTCGATTGCGTTCCGGTGCTCGCCACCGACCCGCTCTACATCATCTACACCTCCGGCACGACCGGCCAGCCGAAGGGCATCGTGCGCGACAATGGCGGCCACATGGTCGCGCTCAAATGGACGATGGAAAACGAGTTCGGCGTCAGACCGGGCGAAGTATTCTGGGCGGCCTCCGATGTCGGCTGGGTGGTCGGCCATTCCTACATCGTTTACGGACCGCTGCTGCATGGTGCGACAAGCGTGCTGTTCGAGGGCAAGCCGATCGGCACACCCGACGCCGGCACCTATTGGCGGGTGATCGCAGAACACGGCGTGGTCGCGCTGTTCACCGCGCCGACGGCCTTCCGCGCCATCAAGGGGCAGGACCCCAAGGGCGAATTCGTGCCGAAATACGATCTGTCGAAATTCCGCACTCTGTTCCTGGCCGGCGAACGCGCAGACCCGGAAACCATCAAATGGGCGGAGCAGAAACTCAACGTGCCGGTGGTCGATCATTGGTGGCAGACCGAGACCGGCTCGCCGATGACCATCAACCCGGCGGGCCTCGGCCTGCTGCCGGTGAAATACGGCTCGCCCGGCGTGCCGATGCCGGGCTACGACATTCGCGTGCTCGACGATGCCGGCCATGAAGTGCCGCGCGGCACACTTGGCAATGTGGCGGTGAAACTGCCGCTGCCGGCCGGCTGCCTGCCGACGCTGTGGAATGCCGACGAGCGTTTCCGGCAAGCCTATCTCGAGGAATTTCCCGGCTTCTACAAGACGGCCGATGCCGGCATGATCGACGACGACGGCTACCTCTATGTCATGGCGCGCACAGACGACATCATCAATGTCGCCGGACACCGGCTGTCGACCGGAGCCATGGAGGAGGTGCTTTCAGCGCATCCCGATGTTGCCGAATGCGCCGTCATCGGCGTCGCTGACGCTATGAAGGGCCAGGTCCCGCTCGGCTTCGTCGTGCTCAATGCCGGTGTGTCGCGCGATACCGCTGCCATCGAAGGCGAAGTGGTGGGGCTGGTGCGCGAACGGATCGGCCCGGTCGCGGCCTTCAAGACCGTGGTGACGATCAAGCGCCTGCCCAAGACGCGCTCCGGCAAGATCCTGCGCGGCACCATGCAGAAGATCGCCGACAAGGAAGAATGGACGATGCCGGCGACTATCGACGATCCCGCCATTCTTGACGAGATCACCGCGGCGCTCAAAGCCCGCGGCATCGGGGTCTGACGGCCCCAGTGGCGTTGTTCCAGCGATCCAGGCCCCCCCGGCCGGCGCCGCGCGAGCGCCTGGAAATGGATATGGACGACACCGTCGTCTACGCGATCGGCGACGTGCATGGCTGCTACAAGGAATTGCTGTCGCTGGAGCAGAAGATCCAGCTCGACGCGCTGCAATTTCGCGGCCGCAAGATTATCGTCATGCTCGGCGACTATATCGATCGCGGGCCGCAATCGGCGCGCGTGCTCGACCACCTCTTGGCGCTGCCGCCAACAGGGTTCCTGCGCGTCTGCCTGGCGGGAAACCACGAAGTGGCCATGCTGAACTATCTCGACGGCTATCTGTCGCGGGACCGCTGGCTGGCGGTCGGCGGCCGCGAGACTCTGTTTTCCTATGGGGTCGATCCGGCGCGGCTTGCCAGCCTCTATGCCTCAAGCGACGCGGTCGACCGGCGCGTGAAGGAAGTCATTCCGGCCAGCCATATCGACTTCCTGCGCAGCCTGCCGGTGCTGCTCTGTTCGGATAAATTCGTTTTCGTCCATGCCGGCATCAGGCCGGGCATCGACCTGGTCGCACAGGATGAGCAGGATCTGCTCAACATCCGCGACGAGTTCTTCAACGCCGCCTATCTGCTCGACCGCTTTGTGGTGCATGGGCACACGCCGGTCGATATCCCCAGGATTGACGGGCGAAGGCTCGGCATCGACACCGGCGCCTTTCAAAGCGGCCGGCTGACAGCGCTCAGGATCGCCGGTAAATTCGGCAAGCTGATCTTTTCCTGACCTGCCGTGCTTCTTCGTTTGAGCGTGATCTTTTCCGAAAACCGGATCTGCTTTTCCGGATCACGCTCCTTTTCAGGATCGCGCTCCGTTCAGGCGGCGGTCTTGGCCCGCACGTCCGATTTCTCCAGATAGTAGGTCGAATAGCGGTCGAAGAACTTTTCCGAGCCGCCGAGCGAGCCGTATTTCGGCAGCTTCTTCAGATCGACCTTGTTGAGCACGGCGCCGACGACCTTGCTTGCGACGTAGGGTTCCTGCTCCAGCAGCGAGCGCACCATGGCGCGCGGCGTGCGGCCCCATTCGGCAACCAGCACGAAGCCGTCGACCAGCGGCGCAAACGCCTTGGCGTCGACCACGGGGCCAAGCGGCGGCAGGTCGACGATGATGTACTCGAACGTCTCCTTGGCGTTGTCGATGAAGCGCCGCATGCCGGCCGACGACAGCAGCTCGCTGGTATGCGAGAACTGCCCACGCAGCACGGCCGGGATGATCGCCAGCTTGGTCTGGCGGTCGACCTTGCCGACCGACTGCCAGGTCTGGCCGTTGACCACGGCCTCCATCAGCCCCTGCTCGGCCTCCATGCCGAGGTTGCGGCTGAGGCCAGGATTGCGCAGATCGGCGTCGATCAAAAGCGTCTTCGAGCCGTTGGCGGCCAGCAATCCGGCGAGATTGGCGGCGACCGTAGACTTGCCCTCGCCGGGCAGGACCGAGACCACGCCTATGACCCGGCTGCCTTGCCCTTCCATGACGACGTCGAAGGCGATCTTGGCGTTGCGCAGCGTTTCGGAGAACATCGATGCCGGCGCATCGACGCTGACCCGCAAGCGCGCCCGTTTCTCGGCCGCCGACAATGTGTTGGCGCCTTTGGCATCCGCCGCACCGTCGTCGGCGTCCTTGCCGAGCCTGCCGCCGATCATCGGCAAATAGCCGAGGAATTTGAGGCCGACGCGATCGCGAATGTCCTCGCCGGTCCTGAAGAAGCGCTCGTTGAACTCATTCAGGCCACCGAAGCCGGCGCCAAGCAGCACGCCAAGCACCAGCGACAGCGCCAGCACCCTGGAGGTGCGCGGGCTTGAGGCGGAAAGCGGCGTTGAGGCATCCGAGATGATGCGGACCTTGCCGACCGGGAAGGATTGCTGCTGCGAGGCCTCCTCGTAGCGGCTAAGGAAGGTCTGGTAGAGCGTGGTCAGCGCCTGCGCCTGCTGGTCGAGTTCGCGCAGTTTGACCTGGCTCTGGTTGTCGATGGAGCTCTTGCCGGCCGCGTCGGCGATCTTCTGCCTCAGTGAGGTCTCGCGTGAAAGCGCGACTTCATATTCATTGCGATAGCTTTCGGTCAGTTGCTTCAACTCGCCGAAAATCTGGGTCGACAGGTCGGCCTTTTCCTTGGCCAGCGCCACCGCCTGCGGATGGTCGGCGCCGAAATTGGCCGTCACGTCCTGCAGCCGCTTGGCCACTGCGAGATAGCGGGTCTTGAGCGTTGCAATGACGGAGCTTGCCGGCTGATCGCTTGAGATGGCGGAATCGTTGAAGGCATTGTCCGAGCCGCTTTCGACGATGGTCTTGTATTGCTGATAGCGGGCGCTGGCGCGCGCCGTATCGGCCTGCGCGACGATCAGTTGCGCGGTGAGATCGGCAATCTGCTTGTCGCTGATCAGCTGGCCGTCGCTGTTGGCGGCCAGACCATGCTCGGCCCTGAATTTCTCGACCGCCATAGCGGCCGCCTGTGAGTTCTGACGAAGCTCGGTCAGCCGGCCCTGCAGCCAGACCGCAGCGCGCTCGGTGGCGTCGAAGCTGGCATTGAGCTGGTCGGCGAGATAGGCGTCGGCATAGGCCTTGGTGATGGCGGTGGCGAGCGCCGGATTGGTCGACTGGTAACCGATGGCGAGCACATAGGAGCGGCCGTTGCGCTGCGCCAGCACCTCGCTCTGCAGCTTCAGCACGGCATAGTCGTGGCGCGCCGTCTGCATCATGGCCTGGCGTGTCGCCTCATCGACGTTTTCCATGCCGGGAATCTGCTCGGCGGAACTTGAGCGGAAATAGCCGATCACGCCGCGCACGAAGCCGATGCCCTTGACCAGCGCCGATTGCGGCGGGTTCATGAACTCTGCGTTCTGGTCGAGTTTCAGCTTGTCGACCACCACCGAGGCCAGCCGCGCCGAGGTGATGATTTCGATCTGGCTGAGCAGGGCGGCGTCGGTCTGCATGGTGACGGATGCAGCCGAGATGTCGTCGATGACCTTGTTCAGGCCTTCGTCGATCAGCACGCTGGCGACCGACATGTATTGCTTGGGCGTGGTCTGCAGATAGAGCAACCCCAGGAACAGGCCGATGATGGCGCAGACCGCCACCACCTTGACCTGACGCGCCGCCATGCCAAGCAGGCGCTCGACGTCGATGAAGTCTTCACCCTTTTCCTGATCGGGGTTGGGCAATGGCATCCTCTTGTCGAGAGGAAAGCTGGCATAATTCATCTTCGATCCAATTCTAGGTTACAGGCGCCGGAGCGAGACGGGTCAGGTCCCACCTCGTCCGAAGCTGCGGAGATCGGGGGCAAGATATGCAACGCAAGCTTCATGCCATCCGGCGCCGGGCCTGAGCGGCCAGGCGTGCAGGCATGAGCCGCGCCATCGTCCAAACGCATATGCCCTCGAAAGATGGGCATTATGCGGCCACTTCCTGACGCTCATGCGACCGCACGAACGCCTGCAGCATTTCCAGCACAGGTCCCTTCATGTCGTCGCGCGCCAGCGCGAAGGCGATGGTCGCCTCTATGAAGCCTTCCTTGGAGCCGCAGTCGAACATGCGGCCATTGAAAGGCTGGGCAAAGAAAGACTGGCTTTTCGCCAGCCGCACCATGGCATCGGTAAGCTGGATTTCGTTGCCGGCGCCGCGCTGCTGGTTGCCCAGCAGCGAGAAGATCTCGGGCTGCAGGATGTAGCGGCCGTTGATGTAATAGTTCGACGGCGCATTGGCCGGCGCCGGCTTTTCGACCATGGCCGTCACCTCGAAGCCGCTGCCTGTCTCGGCGCCGCGCCCGACGATGCCGTATTTGCTGGTCTCGCTGGGATCACAGCGCTCGACGGCGATCACATTGCCGCCGGTCTGCTGATAGAGATCGACTGTTTCAGCCAGGCAACCTCGGCGACCGAACGACACCATATCGGGGAGCAGCAGGGCGAAGGGCTCGTCGCCGATGACTTCGCGTGCGCACCACACCGCATGGCCGAGACCATGTGGCGACTGCTGGCGGATGAAGCTGGTGGCGCCGGCCACGGGCAGCATGCTTTCGAGCGCCTCCAGCTGGGTCTTCTTGCCGGTTTGTTCGAGCGTTCCAATCAGTTCGGGGTGCAGGTCGAAGTAGTCCTCGATGACAGCCTTGTTGCGGCCGGTGACGAACACGATGTGCTCGATGCCGGCTTCGAAGGCCTCGTCCACCGCATATTGGACGACCGGCCGGTCGACCACGGGCAGCATCTCCTTCGGAATCGACTTGGTTGCCGGCAGGAACCGTGTTCCAAGCCCCGCCACAGGGATGACTGCCTTCCTGATTTTCTTCATCGCAAATTCCTTCTGAGCAGATCGATTTCAGCCTGTTGCAGGCCACGAACAAACGTCTTCATGTACTCGCCCTCCTTACTCCGCGCCGACAGCAAACTGCGCCGCCACCCTTTTGAGGCGGACGGCGATCGGCATCGACATGTGCCTGACAGCCGCCGGATCACTTAGCGCGGTGCGTATCGCTTTCAACGGCGAACGCGCCTTGATGTGCTGGACCAGCGACAGGAACGATGCCGCCTTGCGCAGGCTGCGGGCGCGTTTGGCGAAGGCGGCCGCAGCAGCAGCGTCCATGGAATTGGTCTCGGCGAAGACCGCGTCGGCCTTGCGCATCGCCTCGATATGGTGAAGCTCGAGCACGCGCGAGATCGAGCCCGTGCGGATGTGGTAGATATAGCCGGTCGTCGGCTCGACGACGCATTTTCCGCTCTTGGCCAGCGCGTTGGCGAGCAGGATGTAATCCTCGCCTATGCTCAGACTTTCATCATAGCGAAGCCCGTTTTCGATCAGGAAACGGCGCTGGAAGATCGGCTTGAGATAGCCAAGGTTGAACGTGGATTCGAAAACGATGTTGCCAGCGATGTAGTCGGCGAGCGTGATTTCACGCAGGCCCTCCAGATATTTGGCGGGAAACATCGTCGCTTCGGCAATGCCGTCCTCGCGCACCACCTGGAGGTTGTCGACGGCGATCACAGCGCCCGCGCTTTCGGCCCGCGCGATCATGGCAGAAAGCCGCCCGGGCAGGACGGCATCGTCGGAATCGAGCACCGCGACCCAGCGGCCGGAAGCCAGTTCGAGCCCGGCATTCCTGGCGCCGCCAGGGCCACGATTTGCCGGCAGCGCAACCACTTTGACGACATTTTTTGGATAGGCTCTTGCGACGTCGAGCGTGTTGTCGCGCGACTGGTCGTCGGCGACGATGATTTCGACGCTGACATCGCGCTGGGCCATGGCGCTTGCGATCGCCCGGTCGAGCGTGGCCGCGGCATTGTAGGCTGCGATGACAAAGGAGACGTCAGGCTGCACGCTTGCCTCCTTGCTGCGGGGAAGACAGTCCGTATTGGCGAATTTCGCTGATACCGACCAGGCCGCTGACGACGCCGACATGCATGATGCCGCGCAGCACGCTGCGGTTGCGGCGGACCGGGCTAATCGCGGTCAACGCCGCCATGCCGAAGCAATAGACGGCCTTGGCCGAGGCAAGGCCGACAGCCTTCGCACGCTCTATCACGCCTGCGTCATGGCCGATGAGGTGGCCGTGCGTCTGGCCGAAGCGGAAGCGGCGGCGGCGTAGCCAGTCGAAAGCGGCTCGCGAACGCGGCACGACTTCCTCGACCCACGCCTCCGGCGCAAAGGCGATGCGACCGCCTGCCTTGACCATGCGGTTGAAGAATTCGGTGTCCTCGCCGCCGCTCTGGCCGCGCGCCAGGCTGAAACGACGGTCGCGCAAGCTGTTGGCGCTCATCCTCAAAAGGACATTGCAGGTGTAGCCGGTGCGGATTTCGCCCTGCACCCAGACCGGCAAGGTCGAATGGAAATCGCCCTTGCGCATCCAGTCCGGCGCATCCGGGCGGTAGAGCGCCCGCACCGGACCGAGCACGGCCTCGGCGCCGCTTGTCTCCGCGATAGCAATCAGTTCGGCCAGCCATTGCCGGGAAGCGGTTTCATCGTCGTCGATGAAGGCGACAAAATCGGCCGTGCTGGCATCAAGACAGGCGTTGCGGGCAACCGAGATGTTGCGCGCCGGGGCGTGCCGGTAGCGGGCCACGAGCTTCAATTCGCTCGCCAGCGCGGTCACCAGCGGCTCGGCGGTCGGCTCGTCGTCATTGTCGGCGACGATGACGCCGATGCCGAAACCGGCAGGCATATCCATGGCAGCGAGCGACCGCAGCGTGTCGGCCAGTTCCGGCCGCCGGAACGTGCAGACGCAGATGTCGATTCGGCGGCTGTCGGCGACCATCATGCCACCCCGCGCTGCGATCGCGAGCCGAGCAGTTGCAGCCAAAACCCGAGCGACCAGCCGAAATGCATGACCATCGCCGAAATGCCCGCCAGCACATTGTTGGGATTGCGCTGGCTGATGGCGGTCACAGCGCCGTAGCCCAGACAGACCGAAGCCCAGACCAGCAGCGGCACCGCCGCCAGCCAGTGGATAAAGGAAAATACCGCGAGAAGGACGACCGGCGCCACCAGCAGCGGGATCATCTGCCGAACTTTCGGGATCATGCGGTGCTTGAGCACATTCTTGGCGCGGCCGCGGCCATAGCCGAGATATTGGAAATACAGGCCCTTCAGCGACGAACGCGGATAGTAGACCATCTGCGTCTTGCCGCTCATCCAGATGCGGTAGCCTGCCCGGCGCAGGCGGTAGTCGAGTTCGGCATCCTCATTGTGGCTGAAGGTCTCGTCATAGCCGCCGACCGCGGTGAAGGCCGAGATCCGGATCAGCGCGTGATGGCCATGGTCCACCCATTCGCCGGCCGAGAAGTGCCGATGCTTGGAGCCGCCGGTGCCGAGCTTGGAATTCTGCGCCGCCGCGACCGCTTTCTGCACCGCGCCGCTGCCGCTGGTCAGCATCGAGACGACGACCGAATCGGCTGAAGTGGCGAGCGCCTCCTCGACCAGCCGGTCGCAATAATCGGCGGGATAGCCGCCATGGGCATCGATGCGGATCAGGTATTCGGCGCCGTCACCGAGGCTGGCGACGGCGAGATTGATCGCCGCGCTCTGGATACGTTTTGGGTTGTGCAGGAGGACGACCTGAGGGTCCTTGGCCGCAACCGCTTCGACAATGGCCAAAGTACCATCGGTGCTGCCGCCATCGGCAACGACGATGCGGGCGCCGAGCCTTAGCGCTGCCGGCCTGAGCTGCTCGAGCAACGCGCCGATATGGGCTGCCTCATTCAGGCACGGAATGACGATCAGGCTTGGCGGCAGCGCTTCGGTTTGCGTCATCGGCGCCTTTCCATGAACTGCACTTTTGTCATTGGTCATCCTTCAGGCCAGTGCCTCGGTGGCGAACGAACCAGGGGCAACCGCAAGGCCGCGCAGCCTGTCGACAAAGGCGCGGCAGTCGCTGCGGTCGTAGCTCCAGGTTCGTGGGTTGCGGGCCAGCACACGCGCCTTGGCCTTGCCGAAGTGCTCCTGGTCCATGCGGCCGAGCGCGGTTTCCAGGATTTCGGGCGTGGCAGCAGAAAGCAGGATGCCAATGTCCTGCTGGTTGAGAAAGCGCCCCGTCTCGGTAGTGCCCATCGAGATCGGTACGGCGCCGAAGCGGCAGCCCTCATAGAGGCGGTTGGGCAGCAACCATTCCGAATTCTGCCCTTCCTCGAAGAAATCGATCGCCCAGGAAAAATGCACTTCGCCGTAGATCGCGGCCATGTCTTCCGGGTTGCGGTAGGGGCCACGAAAGGAGAGATAGGGTTCGGCCTCGACAAAAGCATGGAAATCCGGGAATTCCGAGAGTGCCGGACGGCCCCGGAGGACGACCTCGAAGCGCCCGCCCTGACGGCGCGTGAAGTCGGCCAGCAGCTCCAGCGAGCGGCGGCAGCGCAGCGCGCCGAACCAGCCGATGCGCCACGGGGGTGCTGCAGGGTTTTCGGCCTTTGACCTGTCATCCAAGGCGATCGGCGCGGTTTCGAAGTATTTGTTTTCGACCAGTTCCACCGGTGCGGCGACCTGCCCGAACGGCTTGAAATAATTGGCGATGAAGGCCGGTGAGCTCGTCACCAGAAGCTTCACGTCGCGGGCGAGATAACGCTCCGCTGTGCGCAGTGCTTTGCCCAGCATGTCATTGCGCAGCACCAGGCGATGGATGTCGAGGCATTCGTAGACGATCGGCACGCCGCCGCGAAAGGCGGCTTTGGCGCGCCTGGCCAGCGCCAGCATTTCCAGATTGCGCGCGATGATGAGGTCGGGCTTCGGCATCGCCGCAAGCTTCGAGCCTATCGACAGCGCCGCCTTGGCGACCGCCGCCAGACGCTGGCCGAATCGGCCGTCACGCGTCGCGCCGAGGTCGACCGGCTGCAGCCCCTCGACGTCGGGAACAGCATTTGTGGTCCGACGGAAGCCGGCCAACGTGACCCGCGCGCCGCCTGCCTTGAGCATTATGATCCGCCGGCGCACCGCCGGGTCGGAAACATCGTGCACAAGGTACAAGACATGCAGCATGAAAACTCGACCGCTGTTGGCCCACCCACGGGAATGCTAACCCAGCTTTTGCTGCATCGCAACATTTTTGGTGCGCCGTAGCATAAGTGCACGTTTTTTGTTGCACTGCAAAATTGATGCGTTACCCTCCGTCGGGCTTGAGCGCCGCTCTGGCTGGTCACCCAGCCCGATGCAGCGATGGATTGTGACGCGAGCCGCATCGGGATCGTCCTGGCGTGGGTATTTTCGGTCACCATGCCCGTCCTAGGCACCGCAGGCCACGCCGCGGAATCTGCTGACGAAATGAGGTATCCCATGAAGATCGTCGTTGAAAACACAGTCTGCCTGAATACCGGGGATGCGGCGATTCTGCTGGCGATCCGCCACATTCTCAAGACGATCGTGCAAGGCGACGTGCGGTTTGCCGTCTTCGACAGCCAGCCCGAGGTTGCGGAACGACTCTATCCGAAGACGGATTATCCCGACCTCGAATTTCATAAGCTGCTGTCGGAATCCCTGTTCCGATACAAGAATGGCAGCGGGCTGAGGGACCGGTTCAAGCCGATCTACAATCGGCTCGTTCTCCAGGCTCTGCGCTGGTTTGGCAGCAGCGCGCTAGGCAATTTTTTCAGCTATCGCGACCGGCGCGGTCTCGATATCTACGCCGACGCGGACATGGTGGTCACCACAGGGGGAACCTATCTCGTCGAGAACTACAATCTCGAACGACGCCTCAATCAGTTCAGGCTCGATGCCGTATTTGGCAAGGATCCGGTCTTCTTCACGCAATCCCTCGGTCCGTTCGACAAAAGTTACAACCGCCAGGAGCTCGGCCCGATCTTTGACCGCAGTCCGCTCATCCTGTTGCGCGACGAACGGTCGCGGACCCATATCCGGGACTTGGTGAAGGATCTCGGCAAGTGCCGCGTGGTGGCCGATGCCGTATTCGCCTTGGCCGATACCGACAGGATCCGCAAGCGTCTCGCTTCCAGCCAGCCGCCGGCGTCGACGGGCCGCGTCGCTATTTCGGTCCGCCACTGGAACTACGTCAGCGACGGTGAGGGCGGCATGCGCCGCTATCTGGATTCGGTCCGCGAGATCGCCACAATTCTTGTCAGGGACCTTGGCAAGGAGGTGACCTTCGTCTCCACGTGTCAGGGCGTGCCGGAATATGCCCATGACGATTCCAAGACCGCACAGGCCATCGTTGCCGAGCTCGATCCTGAGATCGCCAGCCACGTGACAGTGGACGCTTCGTTCCACACGCCGGACCAGTTGATGGCGCTGGTGAAGGGCTTCGACTTCGTCGTCGCGACGCGCATGCATATGATGATCATGTCGCTTTGCGTCGGCACGCCGGTGCTGCCGATCGCCTACGAGTTCAAAACCAAGGAAGTGGCCAAGCGAATCGGTGTCGACGATGTGCTGCTCGACATCGACACCGTGACGCCCGAAGAGGCGCGCGAAAAGCTCGGCCGATTTGCGGGAAATCTCGACCGCTATCGCAAGACAAGCCTTCAGGCCGTGCTCGAAGAACATGCTTCGGCAATGTCGGCCACAAACCTGCTGGCGCCGCTGATCGCCGGCCGCTCAGCGGATATTGCGCGCGGCGTTGGACAGGGTGGTGAACAAAGCGCGTCGCGACTGCGGGACGGCAAGCATGAAAACGAGACCGATGCCGTAGTTGAGGGCAAGCGCCAAAAAGACCGCGAGCAGGTCTGACTGGCCCGTTAGAGACGCCGGCAACCACAGGTACAGGAACCAGGCAAGCAGGGACGAGGCGATGAAAAGCCCCTGCATGAGCAGGAAGTCGGCGGCGGTCACCGGACCGACGCGATGGACCAGTAGCGCCAGCACGGGAACGCGCAGCACGTAACCGCTGATGGCATAGGCCGCGGCAACGCCGACGGCGCCCCAGTGCAGGCCAACGACGAAGGCAGCGACGGTCGTCAGCGACGAATAGATGCCCCAATGGAACATGGTCTTCGTCTTGCCCTGACAGATGAATATCCATCCCGTCGTGCTTGAAACGGACTGGACCAGGCTGGCGATGCCCAGCCAGGCAAAGATCGGTGCGACCGGTGCCCAGCCCGCGCCGAAGAGAAGTCCGACGATCTGATTGGAGGTCAGCGTCAGCGCCGCGATGCCCGGCATGGTAACGGCCGCCAGCATCCAGTTGGTGCGCACATAGATATCGCGAAAGCGGGCCTTGTCATCGTGGATGCGGCTGAGCAGCGGCACCATGACCCGTGTAAGCGGCTGGTTGATGTTCTGAAGCGGGAACAACAGGAGCTTGTAGGCGCGGTCGTAATAGCCGAGTTCGATCGCCCCGGAATATTTTCCGATGAGAATGTTGTCGAGATTGCGCGAGAAGAAGTTGGCGAGGTTGAAGCCGGTCAGGTTGGCGCCGAACGACAATATATCGGCATCGACCTTCAGGTCCGGCCGCAAAGGCGTCCAACGCGCCACCAGCCAGGCGGCAGCCAGGGCGATAGCTGCCGAAACCGCCGGGCCGATGACCAGCGACCAGTAGCCCAACCCCGCATAGGCCGCGATCGCGGCGGCCAGAAGTCCGGCGGCGGCGCTTATCACGTCGTTCAGTGCGAGCTGGCCGAACTGCAGGTGCCGGTTCATCAACGCCAGCGGCACTGCGGCGAGACTGCCGAGAAGCAGCGGCAGGGCGGAGCCAAGGGTGATGCCGGACATACGTTGATCGCCATAGAACGCGGCGATGGCAGGCGCCAGGCCGGCCACTACCACGGCACTACCCAGCCCGACGAGCGCGCTGATCCAGAACACCTGGTTGAGCTGCTGGTTGCTGATGTCCTTGCGCTGAACCACAGCCTGCTGCAGGCCCAGATTCTGAAGCAGCCCGACGAAGGCCACGATCGGCCCGACGGAAGCCACCAGACCGAAATCCTCGGGGACGAGCAGACGGGCCAGCACGATGACGGAGAGAAACTGGATCGCCATCTTGAAGCCCTGGGCGCCGATGGTTACCAGCCCGCCGCGCAGGGCGACACGACCGAACTGGGGGGGCGGATTGGCGTTCATGCAAGCGACCTCGTTTCGCCAAGCCGCATGGCGATTTCCACGAAATGTTGGTTCAGCAGATCGGAGTTGAACTCGGCCTCGATCTTCTTGCGCGCTGCGAGAGCGATCTCTTCACACGGCTTCGGATTCTCGGCGATCCAGGCAAGCTTTCCGGTCAGCGCCGCAACGTCCCGCTCAGCCACGAGAAAACCCGTCTTGTGATCATCGATCAGTTCAGGGATCCCGGAATGATACGTGCTGACCACCGTCAGGCCGGCGGCCATCGCTTCCATCAGGGAAACCGGAATGCCTTCCAGATCGCCATCGCGGGCGCCGACGCTGGGCAGCAGGAACACATGCGCATCGCGCAGACGCTGTTTGACTTCGCTGTGCGGCCGGGGCCCAAGAAAATTCACCCTGTCGGCAATGCCAAGCTCTGCGGCGATCCCCTTCAGCTGCTCGAGAAGTTCTCCGCCGCCGATCACCGAGTAGATCCAGTCTCGCCGCGGCAGGCCAGCAAGCGCGCGAAGCGCATATTCGATGCCCTTCTTTTCAGTCAGGCGGCAGACCGAGATGAAGGAGAGCGTAGCCTGCTCCCATGAACGCCACCGATAGTCGATGTCACTCGGCCGCACCCCCATATGGTGAACCACAACCTGCTCCGGCGATGCACCGACCTCAATCAAGGCATCGCGGAAAAACGCATTCACCGGCAGTTGAAGAACGCCCTTTTCGAACACAATCTTGTAGCGCGCGAGCGTATTGTCATGCAGCGGTTCGCCGACATCACGGCCGTGAAATATCGTCACCAGGGGAGCGGAAATCCTCCCGCGCTTGATCGCGCGGGCCACGCGCATGCCGTTGTTGCCGAAATGGGCAACGATGACGTCGGCGCCCTGCAGTTTTCGCGCATGAGCAATGTCGATGGCGGTCGAGAGCTTGTCCCAGAACCTGCCGGACCACTTCCTGAGCAGCGGGCGATAGCGACCCAGGCCACCCCACCAGCATACGACCTTTCCTGGCAACGCCTGCCAGCGCGGATCATCGATGTTGCTGTCCCTGCCGAAGGACGTCTCGTTGCAGACGACGCCGACTTCCATGCCGCGCTCAAGGCATCCGGCTATCTGGTCGAGAACAAAGGTTTCGGACAATGAGGGAAACTTGTCGACTACAAAGCAGATCTTCATCGGCAGGATGCGCTCGTCCGGGGAGCCGGTGTCCCTTTGACAAAAGCCGGGCCGAAGACAGGGTGGCGGAAGCACAAGACATGCAGCATGGAACTCTACCGCTGTTGGCCCACCCGCAGGAACGTTAGTACAGGTCTTGCTGCACTGCAACATTTTTGGTGCAGTGTAGCAAGATTTCCCTCAGCTTGGCGTGCCTGCCGATCAAACGCAGAGGAGCAGTGTCAGCCGGCAGATGAAGGATCCGCCAAGCCCTCGGAAACGCCGACATGACCGGTGGGTGCATGCGCAGGGCTCGATGTGGCCAGTTGGGTAACGATCTGCGCAAAACGTTCATTCAGAACATCTGCGTTGAAGTCCTCCTCGACTTTGCGGCGTGCGGCAAGCGCGATACGCTCGCATTCGGTCGGGTGCTCCGCGGCCCAGGTAAGCTTGCCGGCAAGCGCTGAAATATCTCGCTCGGGCGCAAGCAACCCCGTCTCCCCATCCTTGATGAGCTCCGGGATTCCCGAATGATACGTGCTGACCGCAATCAATCCGGCGGCCATGGCCTCCATGAGCGCGACCGGAATGCCTTCCATATCCCCGTCGCTGGCAGTGATACTTGGCAGCAAAAAGAGATGCGCCATGCGAAGCCGTCTTTTCACCTCTGCGTGAGGGAGGCTGCCGAGGAATGTTACGCGACCAGCCAAGCCCAGCTCTACGGCCAGCTTCTCCAGATTCATCCGCAGAGGACCGTCGCCAACAATGTCGTAACGCCAGTCTAGCTGCGGCTGGGAGGCCTTGAGGGAGGCCAGGGCTCGCAAGGCGAACTCGACGCCTTTCTTTTCGACCAGGCGGCAAACCGTCGTCACGACCAGTTGGGTGCCTTCCCACGATTCCCAGCGATAGCCGATTTCGCGGGTGTCAATTCCCATATGGTGGACCGTCGTGCTCGCCTGGGACAGGCCGGCTTCCAGCAGCATCGTGCGGAAGTAATCGTTGACGGGCAGGTTCAGGGTCCCATGCTTGGTCAGCCCGGCATATTGTGTCGCGAGCACTGCCTGCCGCGCCGGGATCGCCACGTCCGCGCCGTGAAAGATGGTTATGATCGGTGGTTTGAGCACCTTCCATTTCTTCAGTGCGGCTGCTCTCTCGCCGTTCTGTCCGAAGTGGGCGACAATCACGTCGCAGCGGTTCAGGCGGCGTGCAAAGGCGATGTCGAGAACGGTCGAGGCCTTGTATCGCAGACGCGGCGGCAGACGCTGTACAAATTTGCTGATTACAGCGGCCCATCGCCACCAATGTCGGGTTCTGGCGAGCAGCGTCGCCATCGGCTCGCTTTGCCGGTCAATTCGGTGGTCACCTTGCATCTTTTCGCAGACCACTTCGACCTGAAAGCCCCGCGCCAGCAGCCCAGCCATCTGGTCCACGACGAAGGTTTCCGAAAGCAGAGGGAATTCGCCAACGACAAAGCCCACGCGCATGACCCGCCCATAAGGTTGGGGCTTGCTCGGACCAAGCGGTCCATATCGCACAAGCCCTAATGTAGACAGGCAGAATACACGTTGATTGCTGCAGTGCCACAAAATATTGCACTGCAGCAATTAAAAGTGATCCGGACGGGCGCACGACGCCTGGACCTGGCTAACGGGAACTTTGCGCGACCACGGTCGTGCAGCGTCTCAGCTGAAATGCAACACGACGCGTTTAGGCTGCGCGCTCCAAACCGACACGTCTTGCGCGGTCGAGAACGCCCATGAACGTTGCGAACTGGCTGTCGGGGTTCATCTGCCGCCGCTCCGAAAACTGACGTGCTGTCGCTGACAGCCGCTTGTACTCGGCCTCATCGCTCCACAGCCGCCTGATCGTTGCGACCCAGTCGGCGAGCGGGGCGTCGTAGTCCAGTACCACGCCGCCGGCGCCGATCGCTTCCGGCAGACCGCCGCGCCGCGAGCCGACCACGGGAATGCCACTACAATGCGCTTCCGAGGCCACCCGGCCCCAGGCTTCTTCCCATTTGCTGGGCGCAAGCAGGATTTTCGTGCGGCCGTAGACCGTCTTCATGTCGCTGGTGCGGCTTTCCAGCTTGACGTTCTGGAGGGGAGAGATTGTTGCTTCGATCCGGGCTCGATGATCGTCGTCGAGCTTCCAGCTTTCGACGAACAGGAACGGGATCTCGGGACAGGCGGCGGCAATGCGCACCGCAAGATCGAAGCCTTTTTCCTCATATGGATTGATGAGCGTGACAAATTCACCGGTCGTCGGTGTGCTGTAGAACGCGGGATTGATGGTCGGCGGAATAACCGTCGAATCGATATCGAATTTTGCCTTATAGGCGCGCGCGGTGAACTCGGAGTTGGCGATATAGACCGCCGAATGGAGCTCACGCAGATCGCCGGCCAATTCGTCGAATTCGACATTCCTCAGATAGACGGTCAGCGGCACGCCAAGCCTCTGCAGCTCTCTGCCGATCGGCACCGAATTGTGGCACTGCACGACCGCGACATCCGGCCTCAACTTTTTGACGGCGAAGTCGGCCGCTTCCCAGGGGAACCACGCCCGTACAACCGGATAGCCCGGGAAATTGTCGATGACCGCGCGCTGACGAAGGAGCTTCATCTTGGCGCGCGCCCTGAAGCCGAACATGCCGTCGCCGAACAGCGCTGCCAGAACGGATGCCTCGTGACCGTTTTCGCGCAATTGCTCGACCAGGTGGTGGGTGCTCGACTGGACGCCCCCGCTGAATTGCGGCGTGTAGCCGGTGCCGCCTGCAAACAGAACTTTCATGAACCTGGCTCCGCGTTGTGCCGCCCTGCCTTCACGCCGCCATCCTGCCGATCGAGAAATACTCGATGCCGTGACGGGCGATGACCTTGGGATCATAGAGGTTACGGCCATCGAAGATGACCGGCGTGGTCAGGGCATCCTTCACCGCGTCGAAGGACGGGGCGCGGAAACTCTTCCATTCGGTGGCGATCAGCAACGCGTCGGCGCCGCGCAGTGCCGCCTCCTTGGTGCCGCACAACAAAAGGTCGTCGCGCAGGCCGTAGATGGCCTGGCATTCCTGCATCGCCTCGGGGTCGTAGGCCTGCACATTGGCGCCGGCCTGCCACAGCGCCTCCATCAGGACGCGCGCCGGCGCCTCGCGCATGTCGTCGGTGTTGGGCTTGAAGGCGAGGCCCCAGAGCGCGAAGGT
This sequence comes from Mesorhizobium sp. M0030, assembly GCF_040323695.1. NCBI lineage: Bacteria > Pseudomonadati > Pseudomonadota > Alphaproteobacteria > Hyphomicrobiales > Phyllobacteriaceae > Mesorhizobium > Mesorhizobium sp. M0030. Next base: position 365,556 of record NZ_JAMYVE010000001.1, read on the forward strand.
CTTGCCCTTGAGACTGCCCTTGAAATAACGGTGCACCTTGTCGAACAGCACCGACTTCTGGGCATTGTTGCGCTCCTCCACGGCGCGCAGCAGCTTGGCGTCGAACTTGACACCTTCGGCGGTCTTGATCAGCGCGCGGACATCCTTGGGAAAGCACGAACCGCCATAGCCGAGGCCGGGATAGATGAAGTGGTAGCCGATGCGCGGATCCGAGCCGATGCCCTTGCGTACCTCCTCGATGTCGGCGCCGAGCTGCTCGGCCAAATTGGCCATTTCGTTCATGAAGGAGATCTTGGTCGCCAGCATGCAGTTGGCGGCGTACTTCGTGAATTCGGCGCTGCGCACGTCCATCACGATCATCTTCTCGTGGTTGCGGTTGAACGGCGCGTAGAGCTCCCGCATCACCGCCTCGGTGCCCTCGCTGTTGGTGCCGACAATGATGCGGTCAGGCTTCATGCAGTCGGCGACGGCGGAACCCTCCTTGAGGAACTCAGGATTGGAAGCGACGTCGAAAGCCAGGTCCTGGCGCCCGCGCGCCTTCAGCGTCGCGGCGATTTTGGCCTTCACCTTTTCGCAGGTGCCGACCGGCACGGTCGACTTGCCGACGACGATCTTGGGACCGTCCATCTCGCGGCCGATGGTCTCGGCCACCGCCAGCACATATTTGAGGTCGGCCGAACCATCTTCGCCGGGTGGCGTGCCGACCGCAATCATCTGGATCTCGCCATGCTTGACGCCGGCGGCGGCATCGGTGGTGAACTTGATGCGGCCGGCGGCGTGGTTCTCCTTGACCAGGGCCTCCAGTCCCGGTTCGAAAATCGGCACCAGGCCCTGGTTGAGCCGCTCGACCTTCTTTTCATCGACATCGACGCACACCACCTGGTGCCCGACCTCCGCCAGCACCGCGGCCTGCACGAGACCGACATAGCCAATTCCAAAGACCGTCAAATTCATTCGGGTTAATTCCTGTTCACGCCCTTTGGCCTTATATAGCCGGGCCGGTTCAGATCTACTTTATGCTGCTTACACTGCATGCCAGCGATTCCGGAAACTGGCACGGCTGGCCGAGCGCGGTGAAGGCGACGCGCTGCACCTGCATCGTCACCTGGCGGCCGGGGTCGGAAAAGGCGCCCATCCAGTTTTTCAGCGTGTCGCTGCCCCAGAGGCTGAAGAATATCTTCTGCGAGTGGGTCGGCAATTGCTCGGGATTGGTCACTTCCTGGACCAGCTTGCCGTTGACGTACCAGCGCAGCCGGTCCTTTTCCCAGATAAAGGCATAGTCGTTGAAGCCCTTGTCGGCGCCGCCTTCGACCTCGGCCAGCTTCTCGTTCTTGGGCTTGCCGGCGATGTAGCTGTTGACCTGCACCTTGGATGTATCCTTGGTCAGCACCTCGAAGTCGATCTCATACCAGGGCTGTTTGTCGGCAGGGCCGATATAGGTGAAGAAAGCGGCGTTGAGACCGGATCCGGTGTCGGTCTTCATCCGTGCTTCATAGGTCCCATAGCCGAAGCGCTGCTTGGTCTGGATCTCGGCGCAGGCGAACTCGCGGTCCTTCAGTTTGCGCTTTTCGAAGCCGAGCGTCAGCATGTTGTCGGAAAATTTTACCAGGCTTTTCGACCAGGTGCAGTTCTGGTGATTGCCGTTCGACCAACCGTCGGAGACATACCAGCGCGAACGATCGAAACTCTTGAAATCGTCGACGAAGGACGGTGCGCTTTGCATCTCCGGGGAGGCGTCCTGGGCGCGGGAGGGGTGGGCGGCGCCGAGCAGAGCTGCGGCTGCCGCCAACAGAAGCGCACCAACGGATAGAAGACGCGTTGGGTTTACAAGACGCATTGGCCGATTTGGCCGCGTCGAAATCATGGCATCGATTGCCGCCATGGGCGTCGTCTTCGGATCTGCGTTCATATCAATTCACCTTTGTGCTGTTCCGCCCCAACCCAAAGTCACCGATTGGCCCACATTGCTAACGGGCCGATCCCGATCCTCCGTCCCCGAACTTTCTCTTCTGTGTCTCGTGTGACCGTGTTCAGCCGAAGCGACCTGCGGGTTTGACATATTCCCCGTGCGAATCAGAACTCTGGCCATCCTCGCCGACGATCGCGTCGAGTGAATGACGCAGTTCCTTCATCCGGCTCGTCTGGCGCACCAGCTCGGCGATGCGCTGTTCGCAGTTCAGGATGGACTTCGTCAGCTCGCCGACTTCCGACAGCTTGCGTGCCGACGCCGAGCCGTTCTCCATCGACTCGACCAGGAAGGCCGCGTTGGTGGACTTCGACCGGTAGCGGGCCTCCAACCCGGTCTTCTCGGCCGCAATCTCGGCCGTGATCTGATCCAACAGCTTTGCCAGACGGTCGAAACGCGCCAGATCGGTCTGCTTGTCGCGCGCTGGGTCCCTGGACCTGAAGCCGAAAATTGAAGCCATCCGGTTGGCCTTCCAAAATTGCTGCACCGCAACATACAGTGCCATCGTCGGGGCGTGTAGGCAACCTCCGAGTTTCAGAAAGGCAATTTTTTCAGCCTTGCGGCCGCCGTCCCGGACTTGGCGGAGCCTACTTTTGCGCCGCCGTGTTGGTAGCGGCCATGAGGAAGCGCAAAGGCGGCACCGGCTGCTGCCGCGGGGACAGACCGGCGTGGCGAAACAACGCATCGAGCTTGTCGGCGGCCACGCCGACAACGATGGGAATGAAGTTCGACTGGCTGGCCAGCGCATAGGCGGCGGCAGACGCCATGCCGCGCTCGGCCTTCACATCGAGGAAATTGCGCAGCCGGTATTTGTCACGCACATGCCGCTCGTGCTTGCGCAGCAGGGCCTTGGAGCCTTCCGGCAGGCTGTCGATCTCGAGCAGTGCCAGATCCGCATCGGCGAGGCGCTTCAGATCCTGTGTCTTGTGGCGCCCGCTCAACGAATCGGCGCGCACGATCGCGCCATAGCCGCAGGAACGGATGACCTTGAAGCGTGCGCCAAGGGCAAAGGCGCGAGCGTAGAGTTCGTAATCTTCGCCGAGACGCAGGTTCTCGTCGTAACGCAGCCCATGCCTGTCGAGGAAAGCTCTTGATATCACCGGCTTGAGAAAGCCGAGTTCGCCGCGCTGGACACGCCGTCTGGAGATGTTGCCCTCGATGAATCGCTCGAAGTCGAGGAATTCCGGGTCCGCCGAAAAGGACGGGGCGACGATCTTCGAGACATCGGTCGCCGTATCGTCACGGATCAGCATGATGTTGTCGGCGGCGAAATCCCAGTCGGCGCTGGCAAACAGCTGGCGAAACCGTCCCTGAAGGAAGAAATCGTCGGCGTCGAGAATGCTGATGAAAGGTGATTTCGACCCGGCAATGGCGGTATTGCGGGCGAAGGACGGGCCGCGATTGGCGTCGAGCCGGATGACCGAAAGCCGGCCGCTGCCATCATCGGCAGCGCTGGCCACCTTTGCGGTGTCATCGGTGGAGGCGTCGTCGACGACGACGACTTCCGCCACCTCCGGCTCGCGCAGCGCCGAGGCGATGGCTGCGGGAATGGTCCGGGCCCCGTTGCGCGCCGCGATGATCACGCAGACCCGGGATTCTGTCATGGACATAGGGTGGCCTTTCGATTGCATAAAGTGTCGCGAGGCCCCTCGCCCTCCCGGCGCGCGGCGCCGGACCCCGATCCATCCCCCGATCCATCCCCAGCGGATCGGGACGGAACGTTATCTGCCTGCTGCATGACGACCCTCATCGTCACCGGCTTTCCCGCTCGAAAATCCGCCGGCTGAGGTCGGCTGACGCGGCCCAGCCGGCCTCGGTCAGATAGCGGACAGGTTCGCGGCCGCACAATTCCCACAAAACGGTGCGCCGTTGCGGCCATCTGAGCGACGACAGCCACGGCGCGATGACCATGTGGAACAGGTCTTCATTGCCGATGCGTGACAGGATCCTGGTGGCCCGATCCGACAGCAGCGTGCCGGCGCCACCAAGCAGCACATCGGCGGCGCGCAGGCCCAGCAGCAGGGTGTCAGCCAGCCCCTGCTCGGCCGCGTAGTCGAGCACAGTCTGCTGCTCGGCCTCGCTCAGCCGACTGGCAGCGGCCCGGATATCGCAGACATAGCCCGCGCATGGCTCGCGGTTGAACAGCGCCTTTGCGACACTGATGCAGGACAGAAGCAAAGTGTCGGATGCCGAGATGAACGGCACGCTGGAGCCGGCGATCGCAAGCGCGCGCTTGCGGCGCAGGAACCCTTCCGTATCGCGCGGGCTGGGCGATCCCGGCTGCTGGAGCCGGTAATGGAGATCGACGGTGGACAATTTCCGACCTTGGCTGCGAACCATGTGCTGCTCGCCCAGAAAGCGAACCCACCAGACGGAGCGGGACTTGCCGGCGACCTCGTAGCCGATCGAGCGCAGCGCATCACGAGCTCTAAAGAAGCCGGCCGGCGACACCAATATGTCGACATCTCCGGACGGCTTCATGAAATGGTCGCCATAGAGCAGTTGCTGCTGGAGGGGGCCCTTCAGGAAGACGAAATCGATGCTGCTGCCGCGCAGCGCCTTGTCGATGGCCATCGAATCCATGATGCCGGACGAGTTCATCGCAATTGTGCGCCGGCGATAAGTGTCGAGCCACTCGAGCAATCCCGGCGGCGTCTCGCCCGCCGGTGGGCGCGACAGCGCCTTCAGCATGAAGGTGGCGACCTTGTTCAGCCTGGCGATATCGCAAACATCGGCAACGGAGATGGCCGGTGCAGGCGCGGCGCTGGGGCTCGCCCTGGAGGCGAAGAACAGCCGCAGGCAAGCCTGCACATAGGCCACTTCGTCGGCGCAGCCAGCGGCGCGCAACCTTTCGAAGGTCCCTTCCTGCAATGCCATATGCTGCAGCATCTCCGCAAAAAATTCGCCAGGCGCGTTATATTGCAACTGCGAAGCAAAGCATCGCCAAATTCATGCGCCGCGTCCAGTTTTTCCTTTGGCGCAATTTTCCTGCAACCTGAACGTTTCGCAACACAGTCCTACAACGAGATGCAAGGCGCCGCCTGATCGGGGCTTGTGGCGGGTACGTCAGCAACAATTTTTGTGGGAATGCGCCAGCGCCCAAGTGAGGAGCATTCGAAGGAAAATTTAACGTAATTAAATCAGATACTTAGTTGACGGCCTCGGACACTCTGCTGAATTCTCCTGAGATGTGAAATGCAAAGCGCTTTGATCACCATTGAAGGGAGTCGCAACCGAGAATTGATTAACGGCTGGTAAATCAGGCTTGACTCATAAATGCTGCCATGCAGCTATTGCGGTGCAGCAATAGCTCGCTGCCGGCAATCGACAGGCCGCTTCCAGTCCACAAGTGGAGAGTAAATTGGAACAGAATGTTGAAAAGCATGAGTACGAAACCCCTAGCCTGACGGTCCACGGCTCGATCGAGACCATCACGCAAGGCGGTAGCGGTACTACGGCACTCGACGCCTCGTTTCCGGCACATACGCCGGTCGGCGAACTCACCTTCTCCTGAGTATTCTCTCGTTGGGGTGACAAAGTCCGGACTCTGCAAACAGAGCGCACTAAGGAGAGTCGGGGGTCAAACCCCGGCTCTCGCGCCTTTTTCCGGACTTGCCGAAGCGTTGGTGTTGTGAGTGAGGTTTAGGAATGGACTGGAACCCCTCAGACCATGATCGGGTGAGCGCGAGCGAGGATGCCGTGGCCTGCGAATTCGGCAACGGCCTGGCGCTGCTCGATATGAGGTCCAACATCTATTACAGCCTGAACAGCGTCGGCGCCTTTATCTGGGAGCTGATCCAGGAGCCGCGGCCGATTTCCGAAATCCGCAGCGCCGTGCTGGATCGCTACAATGTCGATCCGGAACGCTGCAAGGCCGATGTCGATGGATTGTTGAAGGGCTTGGCGGACGCCGGGCTTGCGAGGCTCCATGATGAGGAACTTGTCTAGAGCTTTCTCACTGAGCGGGCCGGAGATGCTCTTTCTCGCCCACTGCCTTGCGGTGGTCGTGGCGGTGCGGCTGGGGCTGACGCTGCTTTCCTACAACAAAGTGCGCCGCATGGTGACCCGGCTCGACGCGCGCGAACCAGCCGACATCGGCGATCTCAGGCGTGTCGCCTGGGGCGTGGCTGCGGCTGCCCGCCTGGTGCCTGGCGCAAGCTGTCTGACCCAAGCGCTTTCCGGCCAATATTTGCTTGCCCGCCAGGGCAACGCCTCAAAAATCCGCATCGGCATCGAGCGCGATACCGGCACCGAGTTGAAGGCGCATGCCTGGCTGGTCAGCGGCGACCATATCGTGCTCGGTGGCTCGCTTGGCAGGTTTAACCATCTCGTCGACCACGGCCAGTGAGCGATGAGCGGCGTCGCCGGAATTCTGCTGAGGCAGGAAGGCAAGCCGGCCGCCGCGGCCGACATCCAGCGCATGCTTGCCCGCATGCAACATCGCGCGCCTGACGGCAGTTCGTGGTGGATGGACGAGGGCGTCGTTCTTGGCCACGCCTGGCTCAACACCACCGATGAAGCCGGCCCCGGCCCGCTGACCATGGCCGGCGGCAAGCTCGCGATCACCGCGGACTGCCGGCTGGACAATCGCGACGAATTGCTGGCCAGGCTTGGCATCAGGGACAGTTCGGTTGCCGACGCCGTGCTGTTGATGCGCGCCTATCTGCGCTGGGGCGAAGCCTGCCCCGAGCATCTGCAAGGCGACTTCGCCTTTGCCATCTGGGATGGCGAGCGCCGGCAGCTGTTTTGCGTGCGCGACCATTTCGGCGTCAAACCGTTCTACTATCATTCGAGCGACCGGCGCTTCGTCTTTGCCTCGGAGATCGGGCCGATCCTCGATGCCGGCGGCGTCGACATGCGCATCAGCGAACACCAGATTTCGGGATTCCTGGCCGGGCTGCCCGATAATCCGCAGTCGACAGCCTATGCCGATATCTTCCGCCTGCCGGCGCGCCACAGTCTGACCGTGACCGGCAAACAGGTGGTGCTGCGTCGCTACTGGCAGATCGAACCCTCGCCAAGGCAGATGCGATCGGATACGGTCGAGGAATTCCGGCATTTGTTTTCGCAATCGGTCCGCAACCGTATGCGCGGCACGCCTGCGGTCGGCGCAATGCTGAGCGGAGGGCTCGATTCCTCCTCGATCGCCTGCGTGGCGGGCCTTCAGAATGCCGCGCAGAGAAAGCCGAGGCTGCCGACCTTCTCGCTGGTGTTCGAAAAGGGTTCGCCGATGGACGAGCGGCCTTTCATCGAGGCAGTGCTTGGACAGGAGAAGGTCGACGGCACTTTGATTTCCGTCGGCAACTACGCGCCCTTCGCCGAGTTCGAACGCATTCTGGAAGAGCAGGAGGAAACGTTCCTGGCGCCCGGCCTGTCGTTGACCCGCGACATCTACAGGACCGCCGGCGCCAAGGGCATGAAGGTGCTGCTGGACGGCCATGGCGGCGACGAGGTGGTTTCGCAGGGCCACGGCCATCTGCACGAACTCGCCTATGCCGGCAAATGGATGGAGCTGTGGCGCGAGCTGCGCAGCGCCTCCAACACCTATGGCGACGGCATGCTCGGCCTCTACTACCAGTTCCTTACCCTTTACGGACCGGCCTGGCGCATCGCGAGAATCAAGCGGTTCGCGAACCGCGTGCTTGGCAAATTGCGGCGCCATCCAACTGGGCGGCCGGCGACGAGCTGGCGCGGCCTGATCAATCCGGACCTGGCGATGCGCACCGACCTCGTCGAGCGGTTCCGCAGGGCCGGCTACATGCCGCCCGCGGTCAGCGCCAGCGAGACCTTGACCCATCGCTGGCTGCTGTCGAACGGCATGGTGCCGCACGCCTTCGAGGTTCTCGACAAGGCCGCCGCCAATTTCGGCGTCGAGCCGCGCTACCCCTTCTGGGACAAGCCGCTGGTCGAGTTCTGCCTGGCGCTGCCCGGCGCGGAAAAGCTGAACCAGGGCTTTGGCCGCTCGGTGTTGCGCCGCGCCATGGAAGGAATCCTGCCGCCGGCGGTGCAGTGGCGGCGCGACAAGATCGATTTCACCTCGAACCTGGTCAAAGGCATGCTCGGCAATCACCGTGATCTCCTCGACAAGGTGCTGGTAGCGGATGCGGCGCTGATCGCGCCCTATGTCAATTTGCCCGAAGTGACAGCCGCCTATGGCCGCATCGCGCGGCAACCGGACGAAGCAACCCTGCCCGATGTCCAGTATGTCTGGCGTTCGATTTCGCTATCGTTGTGGCTGCGGCAGGTGCAACAGCGCGGGAGCCAATGATGATGCCGGCCAACATGCCTCTTGCCGCTGATGACCGCCATGCAATTGCTGCTCGCGCACAGCACTTCTACAAAGCCTATGGGCTGACGATCGCTTCGCAGGTCGAACTGCCTGAGCTAGAGCCGAGCGAACCAGCTTGCGTCGATGTGCTGATCACGGTCGGCCCGATCGACCTGCCAAAACCCTCGCCCGAGACCGGAACCGCTTTCCGTTTCGAGCCGCGGCAGCAATATTTGGCATGGCAGACGGTCGGCGCCTTCCTGATCACCGATGCCTGCCGGATCGAGGTGGAGCCGGCGCCCGATGTCGACGATGCGCTGCTGGCGTTTCCGCTGCTCGGTCCGGTCATGGCACTGCTCCTGCACCAGCGCGGCCTGCTCATCCTGCACGCCAGCGCCATTGCGGTCGGCGGCAAGAGCGCTGTCTTCATGGGCGACAAGGGCGCCGGCAAATCGACGACGGCGAGCGCGATGATCCGTGCCGGGCATCGATTGCTGACCGACGATGTCGTGGCGCTCGATCTCACGGACCGGCCGATGATCGTTCCGGGTTTTCCGCAGCTGAAACTCGCCGCCGATGCCGCCGCCGCGTTTCCCATCCGCCAGGCAGAGATACGCCCGCAGGTGCATGCGGCGATCGACAAGATGCAGCACCGCCTGCACGCCGGATTTGCGGCAGACGCGGTGCCGGCGACCCGGATCTATATCCTCGAGCGCAGCGACAAGGCAGCGATCACGCCGCTGCCAGGCATCGGCGCCCTGCCGGCGATCATCAAATTTTCCTATGTGACGCGTTTCGGCCGTCCAGCCCTGGTCGGCGATTTTGCCACGACACATCTTCGCCAATGCGCCGCCCTGGCCAGCCAGATCGGCGTCTGTCGCCTCGAAGTGCCCACCGGGCTCGACCGTATCGGCGAAGCCGTCGCCCTGATCGAAAACGATCTGGCGGCCGACAAAGGGCCGCGGTGACTGACATGTCCGCATCGCAGATCCTGCGCTTTTCGTTTTACCGCGATGTCGCCGGCTTCGGCGCCGCCATGGCCCGGATCGGCGGGCGCAGGACCTTCACGGCATTGCTGTTCCTGATCCTGGGAAGCCTGACCGAAGGCATCTCGATCCTGCTTCTGGTGCCGCTGCTGCATCTGGTCGGGCGACCCGAGCAGAATTTCGCGGTCAGGTTGCCTGACCGCGACTGGGTGCGCTGGCTGGCTCCGGACGGAACGCTGCAATTGACCACGGTGCTTTGCCTGCTGGTCGGGCTTGTCGCGCTGCAGGCGGCGTTCAACCGCTATAAATCCGTCTACATGGCGCGGCTGCTGCTCGACTTCATCAATCGCCTGCGCATGAACCTGTTCGAGAGCATCGGCAAGGCGCGGTGGGGGATATTCGCGCGCATGCGCAGCTCCGATCTCGACCATGCGCTGACCGGCGATATCGACCGCGTGCAGTCGGCGGCGTTCTCGCTGCTGATGCTGGTGCAGATCGCCGTGCTTCTGGCGGGTTATCTCGTTGTCTCGCTGTTCATTTCGACAGTGATGACGGCATTTGCCATTGTCGTCGGCATCGTCACCTTCCTGGCGCTGCAGCCGTTTCGGGCACGAGCCAGCGCCTTCGGCCGGGTTTTGACCAGCAATCGCCAGGAGCAGTACCGAACGGTCTCGGAGTTCCTCGGCGGCATCAAGGTGGCCAAGAGCCTGAATGTCGAGGCGACCTATTACGCACAGCTTCGCGCGACGCTGGAGAAGATGAAGGCCGACAACATCAACTACGTCCGCAACAGCACCATCGGCACCGCTCTGTTCCAGGTCGCCAGCGTCATTGGTCTGAGCTTGTTCATCTATGTCGCCCTGATCCGCTTCAACCTCTCACTGGCCGAGATCGTTGTGCTGCTTCTGGTGTTCATGCGCATTGCGCCGCGTTTCATGGACATGCAGATGCAGGCGCAGCAGGTGCTGATCAACCTGCCGGCCTATGCCTCGATGCGCGACATGCAGGCGCGTTTCGATGCCGAACGCGAGCCGGCAAACCTCGAATCGGATGCCAAGCTGTCGCTCGATGTCGGGCTCAACATCCGCAATGTCTCCTTTGCCTATGAGGCCGGCGGCAAGCCGGTGGTGAGCGATGTCACCTTTGGCCTTCCCGCCGGCAAGGTAACGGCGCTGATCGGTCCGTCAGGCTCGGGCAAGAGCACGCTTGCCGACATGCTGCTTGGCCTGCTCGAACCGAGCGAGGGCAAGATCCTGGCCGATGGCGTCGAGATCGGCGCCGCCAACCGCCGGCGCTGGCGCGACCAGGTGGCGTATGTGCCGCAAGACGTGTTCCTGCTGCACGATACGATCGCCGCCAATCTGCGCCTTGCCGCGCCGCAAGCCAGTGACGCGGAGCTGTGGACTGCACTGCGCGCTGCGCATGGCGCCGACTTCGTCGAGCGGCTGGAGTTGCGGCTCGACACGGTGGTCGGCGACCGCGGCGTCCGGCTCTCGGGCGGCGAACGCCAGCGCATCGCGCTGGCGCGCGCGCTGCTGCGCAAACCTTCGCTGCTCATTCTCGACGAGGCGACCAGCGCGCTCGACTGGCAGAACCAGTCCCTGATCGCCAAATCGATCGACGGCTTGCGCGGATCGATGACGATCCTGACCATTGCGCACAGGCCATCGATGATCGCCTTCGCCGACTGGGTGGTTGCAGTCGAAAACGGACGAATCGTCGAAGTGGGGCAATATCAGAGGTTGAAAGCGAAGGCCGGCAGCCGCCTGTCGAAAATGCTTTCAGGCGAGCAATCGGATCCCGAGCCGGCCGAAGCAGGCTGAGTCCGGCTGCAAGATGATCCGAGGCCGACCTTGCGGCTTCAGACTGCTCAATGCACGCTGCGCCTCGCCGAGAGCTTCTCGCCTTCAACCGCCTTGTCGGCGCCGAGGCTTCTTTCGGCGTCGCGAGCCCTGTCGGCCGATGTCGGCGCGCTGCTGGCGATCATAACATACACCAGCAGGAAATAACCGACTTGGATGAGGACAGCGCAGCCGATGACGCGAAGCACCGTTGTGGTGACCGTCGCGCCGTCGACATAGGACCACGCGACCACGATCGCGAGGGCGAAAACCATTCCAATGACGAATTTTGGTAATGACATGTTCGGCGGCCCGTCAACCGGCCCGAGCATGCAAAAGCGATGACTTACCCACCCGAGTATCTCCCCATTCGCCATGCGAGCTTATTTAGCTGCTCTTTTTCGGCCGGTTGCTTCCGGCCTTCCCAACCCATCCAGACTCTATCAGGAATAATTTGCGACTCTATTAAGGCGCGAAACTGACGGCAAGGGCAACCAGCAATAATTTTCGGGTTGGCGGCGGCTTGGACTCCGCCATGCTGCGATGCACACGCAGGGGTGGTGACCTAACTCGTCATGCGCTTTATACTACAGTAGAATCTACAATGTTGATTAGTATTTTACTTGATTAATTTAGCAAAGCCAGTGATTCGAAAATCAGTTAAAGCCGTTCCCTCTGCGGCAAAGGACGATTTGCCCAAAACCCGCCGAAAAAAGGCATTACATTTCCTACGGTTGCTAATTATTCGTCACAAACCCGCCATAAAGGGCAAAATTTGGGCAAGGAGCGTTTATTATTTAGTCAATTCCTGACGTGATTATTTCAGCCATATGGGAAATTGTGTGTTGCGCTGCAGCATTTTTTTGGTATCGTGGCATAAACCATCCGTTCAACGTATGGAGCTTTTGCATGAGGGACGTTGCCAAGTCGGCCAATGCGGCATTTTCGCATGTCGGCGTAGATTTTCCGCCACCCATCGGCGGGCTGCTGAAGCGCAGTTTCGATGTTTTCGGTTCACTTGTCGGCCTGGTGGCGCTTAGCCCGCTGTTCCTGATGGTGGCCCTTCTGGTCAAGCTTTCCGACGGCGGCTCGATCTTCTACGGCCACAAGCGCATCGGACGCGGTGGGCGGATTTTCCCCTGCCTCAAGTTCCGCACCATGGTCGAAGACGGCGAACGTGTGCTGGCCGCCTATCTCGCGGCCAATCCGGAAGCCAACGCCGAATGGATCGCGACCCGCAAGCTGAAGAACGATCCGCGCGTCACCCGCGTCGGCGCCGTTCTGCGCAAGCTCAGCCTCGACGAGCTGCCGCAGATCATCAACATCCTGCAGGGCGACATGAGCCTTGTCGGGCCTCGCCCGGTGGTGCGCGACGAGCTTGAGATCTACGGCAGCGCCGCGGTCTATTATTTGAAGTCGCGGCCGGGCCTGACCGGGCTCTGGCAGGTGAGCGGACGCAACGATGTCTCCTATGACAGTCGCGTCGCGTTCGACCGTCACTATGTCGAGAACTGGTCGCTGTTCGAAGACGTTCGCATCATCCTCAAGACCGTGCCTGCGGTGTGGATGTCGCGCGGTTCCTACTGACCGACCGCAACTGGTCAGCAATCGGGCCGGCACGGCCCGAAGCCAATCCGGTCCAAAGCTATTCGGCGATGGGCCGGTCTCGCATTGCAGCCATAGTGTTCTGCCAGGTTCCGAAGGAGGCACTCGGCAGCAGGCCTATCGGGCGGATGGGGCCAAAACGGATCGGAAACGTTCAGTTGAAAACAGACATATCAGCGTATTTTCGCCTTGCCGGCCCGATGCGGCCGGCACGGCTCGTCGCCACGTGCCTCGCTCTGTCGCTCGCGGTTCCAGCCATGGCCGACGAGTACCGGCTCGGCTCGCAGGACAAGCTCAACATCCGCGTCGCCGAGTGGCAGACGGTGGAAGGCACGTTCCGTGACTGGTCGGCGGTAAACGGCGAATATTCGGTCGGTCCCGCCGGCAATTTGTCGGTGCCGTTCGTCGGCGAACTGCCGGCCGCCGGCAAGACCACGTCGGAGGTTGCGGCCGCGATCAGCGTCGCCCTGCAGCGCAAGCTTGCCTTGTCGGACAAGCCGGAAGCCTCGGTGGAAATGGTGCAGTTCCGGCCGTTCTACATCTCGGGCGAGATCCAGACGCCTGGCCAGTTTCCCTATGTGCCGGAGCTGACCGTGCTCAAGGCGATCAGCATCGCCGGCGGCATCCGGCGCAACGCCGATTTGGGCACCCAGCTCGGCAAGGACCTGATCACCGCCAAGGGCAATTTCGACATTTATGACGACCAGCGCGTGCGGTTGATCGTCAAGCGTGCCCGCATCGATGCCGATCTCGCCGGCAAGGAGAGTTTCGAGGCGCCTAAGGAAGTCGAGGGCGACCCGCGCCTGGCGACAATCGTCGCCGACGAAATGCAGATCCTGATCTCCGACCAGAAAGCGTTGAAGCTGAAGCTGCAGGCGCTTGACGATCTGAAAGGGGTCCTGCAGTCCGAAATCGAGGCGCTGCAGAAAAAGATCGTCAACCAGCAAAAGCAGGTCGACCTGGCGCAGCAGCAGGCGGACAGTATCGGTCCGCTGGCGCAAAAGGGCCTGGTCGCCAACGCACGCCTGCTTTCCTCGCAACAGTCGGTCACCGATCTGCAGGGCAAGATCCTGGACTATGAGACGGCGATCCTCACCGCCAAGCAGTCGGTCAGCAAGGCGACGCAGGATGCCATCGATGCCCAGAACACGTTGAACTCGAGACTTGCCGCCGACCGGCAGCAGGTCGAAGCAGACCTCAACGAAGCCGCACTCAGGGTCAACATGCAACAGGGCCTGATGGCCCAGGCATCGGACCCGGCCACGACCGCCGCCATCACAAACAACAATGAAGAGCCGGCGCTCATCTATTCGCTGGTGCGCGTGACCGACGGCAAGACCAGCGAGATCGACGCCAAGGAAGATACGCCGGTGCTGCCGGGCGACGTCATCAAGGTGAAGCTGGCGCCGACGGCCAGCCAGTAAGTTCCTGTCTCGCTCAGCTAGACCGGAACGACGGAGGGGCGGGAGAACCAGTTCGGCTCGTTCGCGCCAGGGTGCGGGCGGGAACTTCCGTTTTTCGACCGCTTGAAGGCATTCCATGCAGCCCGCCGCACCGCGCCACGTCTACCTCAATCTCGATGCCATCCGCGGCGTCGCGGCGATCAGCGTCATGCTCTACCACTTCTCGCCGTTCCTGGCCCCCGGCAAGGTGCTGCCGTCGAGCTATCTGGCGGTCGACCTGTTCTTCCTGCTCAGCGGCTTCGTCATCGCGCATGCCTATGACCGCAAGATCGAAAACGGCATGGGCTTCGGCACGTTCGTGGCGATCCGCCTGATCCGCCTCTACCCGCTCTACCTCGCCGGCACGCTGCTCGGTTTCTTCTATCTCATCGTCAAGAACCGGCTGATTCCGGCGGAATACATGCCGATCTCCGAGATCGGCACCATGCTGACGACCGGCATGTTCTTCATCCCGCTGGTCAGCGACGCCTATCGCACGATCTTTCCGCTCAACCCCGCGTCGTGGTCGCTGTTCTTCGAGCTGATCGTCAACATAGCCTATGTCGCCTTCTTCTTCCTGCTGACGAAACGCGTGCTGAGCACGCTCATCGCCGTCAGCCTGGTGTTGCTGGTGGTCGTCTCTATCATTGCCGGCACCCTCGACTTCGGCATGACCGGATCGACCATCATCAGCGGCCTGCCGCGCGTCTGTTTCTCGTTCTTCCTGGGCGTGCTGCTTTGCCGGTCCATGACACGCTATCAAAGCGGGCTCGGCTTTCTGCGGCGCGGCTGGTGGATAGAGGCCGCGATCGCACTGACGCTCGTCGTCTTTGCCATCGCGCCGGCCGGCGGCGCGCGCGTCGCCTACGATCTCGCCTGCGTCGTCTTTGTTTTCCCGGCGCTGGTGGTGGTCGGCACTATTGCGCCGACGGCGCCGCGCCTGTCAGGCCTCTATGGCTGGCTGGGGCGGATTTCCTACCCAATCTACATCATCCACACGCCGCTGCTGATGATCATCGCCGGGGCGGGCAAGGCCGCAGCGATCGACCCGTTCGCGCATCATCCCTGGTTCGGAATCGTCATGGCGGTTTCCGTCATCGTCATCGCCGACATCGCCACGCGCCTCTATGACGAGCCGTTGCGCCGCTTCCTGCAGCGGCTGATGCTGCGCAAGCGCGCCGTCGCCTGAGATAAGCAAGTCAGACGCGCGCCGGCATGCGGCCGTTGGCGGTGTTCTCGTCCGGCACCGGAACATAGGCCCGCCTTGCCCTGGCGAGCGGCACCGGGCGCAGCTTGAACAGGCCGTAATAGACGATGAACGAGGCCATGAAATAGGGGCCGAGGATCTCGACCTCGAAGAAGGAGCGGATCAGCATCATGCCGACCGCGCCGGCGAGCACCACCGAATCGGCGCTCCAGTCACCGAACACCACCTTCGAAACATGGCCCCAGAAGGAGCGCAGGATGATCAGCGCCAGCATCGTCACGCCGATGAAGCCGAGCTCGACCAGCGTCTCGATATAGGTGTTGTGGAAATGGAAGCCGGTGCGGGTGGAGATGTAGAACTCGGCCCAGAGCCGTTCCGGATCGGCAAAACCCTGGATCCAGTAGGCGGCATAGCCATAACCGAGCACCGGACGCTGCTGCGCGGCGGCCCAGCCCTGTTCCCAGAGATAGGTGCGGCCGGTCAGCGTCGAATCCTTGCCGAAGATGCCGAGCACGACATCGAGCAGGCCAAGGTTCAGCGCAGCCATCACACCGCCGACCAGCGCGGTAGCGCCGACGACGAACAGCACGCGGCGGTAGCGGCGTGACAGAACCTTGCTCATGGCAAGCAAGGCAACGACACCGATCACCGCCGGAAGCGAAGCGACCGACGTCGCCGAGTGGGCGATCGCCAGCATATAGACCGACAGCAGGATGATCGGCGCGGTCCAGACGAAGCTCATCCAGTTGCGCCGGTAGAAGGCCAGAAAAGCGAAGCAGGAGAAGATGCCGAGCGAGGCGAAGAAGCCGATCTGGTTCTTGGAGCCGAAGGCGCCGACGAAATTGGTGGTGCCGTCGATAGTGTCGAGCGCATAGGCGCCAACCTTCAGCGAATACAGCAGCACGATGAAGATGCCGATCAGCGAGCCCAGCACCAGCGTGCGCGTGCTGATGGTGCGCGCCGCGATGTAGGCGCACAGCATGTGGGAGAAATATTGCAGCCCCGCCCGCGCGCTGGTGCCGGCCGCTTGCGACCAGAACAGCGACAGGCAGACATAGGCCGCAAACAGCAGCGGCAGCCAGGCGCTGGAGAGATCGCGGGCGAAACGCCGGTAATCGACGAACAGCAGCGGCAGCCATACCAGATAGTAGGCGAGGATCAGGATCTGGCCGAAATTGGTGGAGTAGGCGAAGGCAAAGACCGACACCGCAACGGCGAAGGCGGCATAGACCTTGTTGTTGTCCGGATCGATCAGAATGGATTTCGGGATCTTCATATCCGTACCGGATTTCTCATGCTGCCGCCTTTCGGCTGGGCTGAAGCGCCCATGGTCGGCTTTTCTGCGTCAGGTCCGCCCTTGCATGCGCGATCGCCGGAACCTGCCCTTGCCGGACCCCTATCAGCGGGCATCCATTGTGCAGTGCACAATATAACCTCTATGCCTGTCACTCAATGGTAAATTTGCCGCGAGGGGTAAAGTTGCCGCAGGCAGGGCCAAAACGACCATGCAACCGACAAATGGCGTTAATGCGGCTCGCTCGTTCGAAAATACAAGCTGTGGCCGCTACCACAGCGCTCCGCCGGTGATCTGGATGTTTTCCATGGTGATGCCCTTGGCCAGATCCGAGCACAGGAACACGGCTAGAGCCGCGATTTCCTGCGGCTGCAGCATGCGCTGCTGGGGATTGCCCTTGGCGATCTCGGCCATCGCTTCCTCGGCGGTTCTGCCCTTGCCCTCACGCTCGACGACCTGCGCCACGTTGCGGCGCATCAGTTCGGTCTCGACCCAGGTGGGGCTGATCATGACGCAGGTGACACCGTGCGGGGCGCCTTCCAGCGCCACGCAGCGGGTAAGGCCGAGCAGCCCGGCCTTCGAGGCGCAGTAGGCCGGGTTGTCCTTCCAGCCGACGGAAGCCGCTGTCGAGCCGATGTTGACGATACGGCCCCAGCCGCGCGCGATCATGCCGGGCAGCACAGCTCGGGTGACGCGGAACGCTCCGCTCAGATTGGTGTCGACGATCTTGTCCCACAGTGCGTCGGAATGGCCGCAGACCGGCTGTTCGGCGGTGGTGCCCGCGGCATTGACCAGTATGTCTCCCGGGCCGATGGCGGCCTGCGCGTCAGCCGCAAACCGGTTGGTCACCTCGCTATCGCGGACATCGAGGTGGGCGGCATAAACCCTGGTGCCGTGTGCCGACAGGGCCAACCGCACGCGCTCGATTTCATCGGCGCCGGGATAGTAGGCGGCGTCGGTTCTGTCGGCGCCGGCGGGGGCGATGTAGGAGCCGACCGCTACATTTGCGCCGGCCTGCGCCAACGCCGTCGCAATGGCGAAGCCCATGCCGGAAAACCCGCCGGTGACGATCGCGCTGCGGCCGGAAAGGTCTGTCATGGGCAGTGAATCTCCGATGCCGACGTTTGATGCCATAGTCTTAGACCCAGCCCGGTGACGAGCGCTACCTTGCCTGCAGCGCTGGTCACCACGTCGCTAAAGCGGTTTGCCCAGCCACTCGCGATAGAAGCCTTCGAGATCGGGTTCGAAGTCGTGCACGATGGGGTAGCCCGGAGCCGCCGCCTCGACCTCGTGCATGGTGCCGCATTGCGGGCAGATGAATTCGCGGATTTCCATCCATTGCGGATCGGGGATATCGCTATTGGGATAGATCTCGCGCAGCGCCTCCTCGGTGTTGCGCACGTTGATCGCGGCCTTGAGCTTCCAGTTCTTGCGATAGTCACCGAAAGAGTGGCCGCATTCGCAACGGGTGATGCGCTCGTCGCCGCTCTGGCAGATGAACAAATGATCCGAGACCGGCAGCAGGATCGGGTCCTTCCAGGTGACACGGTCCTGATAGACGGCGAGCATCTTGAAGAAGCGGTCGTCGTCCTTGTAGGCGCTCATGATGCGCTTTGTCTGCGGCCAGGGCAGCTTGCCGGCTGAGAGATCGCCGAGGACTTCCTTGCTGTATGAGGTCATGGCTTTGCTCCCGGCATGAAGATCGATCTGGCGTCGACGGTCCAGAAATCGCTGAAATCCCTAGTGAAGCGCGACGATAGCTTGATCGCGCTGGCATACATTTTCTTCACCTCGGGCGCGAAGTCGGCCTTCTCGACACGGCCGCGTTCGGCAGCGATCCAGTCCGAAACCGGGATCGCCTTGGCCAGACGCTCCTTGCGCATGGCGGCACGACGTTCGACGGTGGCGTCGATATAGGCAACCGGATAACCCTCGGCGTCGTCCTTCAGCACGATGCCGAAAATCTGGACCGCCGCCTGGCGGGTGAGAAAACCGTTCTCGACATCCCAGGCGGTCTTGACCGGATCGCGCTCCAGCACGTCGCCGTAACCGCCGCCACCATTGTAGGAATGGCTGAAGATGTCCCCCGACTTGTGCGGCGAGGTGATGTAGGGGCCTTCGACCACGGCATGGTCGCCGCCGATGTTCTTCTCGTAGTCGGAGACATGCGGATCGATACCTGGGGCATGCGCGAGCGGTTCGCCTTTTGCCGCCAGTTCATGGATGTTGGAATTGCGTACCGCGCGATGCTTCTGGCAGGTCGGCGCGGGATAGCCGCCACACATGCCGCCATTGTCGAATACCCGCGAGGAGTGTTCCGAGGTGTGCAGTCGCAGGTGCGAGGTCTTGTTGATCAGCCAGGTCGAGACGAAGGAACAGCCGCCGCGATATTTGCCGGCGCCGCCCGAATTGGGCATGATCGAGCGGCCGATATAGACCATCGGCATCGACTGTTCCCAGACCTCAATGTTGCCCATGTCGGATTCCGGATTCCAGCCGACATAGGCGGTGTCGAGGCCATCGGCGATGGCCAGCGCGCCGGAGCCGGCGGCGGCGCATTCGAAATGCGCCATGCCGAACGGCGTGCCGTACTGGCTTTCGCCGCCCATCTCGATCATCGGGCTGTTGACCTGGCCGACGAAGGCTTCCTCGACGTAGCCGCGCGCGACGAAGCCGCGCGACAAAAGGCGCTGGAACACGCCATAGGCCGGCAGCAGCAGCGCCCAGGATGTGGCGGTCGCCACCATCTCATTGTCGGGGTTGGTCCAGGTGCCGGGCGGCAGCTTCAGCTCGGTCGCCATCCAGGCGCCGTCATTGACCAGGCCCTCGAAATTCATGTGCTGGGTCAAGGTGACGAACATGCCTCCATCCATGCCGGCCGGCGTGCAGTTCATCGAATGGTAGCCCCAGGGCTGCGTGCCCTCGAAGTCCATGGTGATCTTGCCGTCGGTGGTGATCTCCATCTCGATCGGGATGTTGTAGAGCCAGTCGGGATCGCCAAGCAGCTGGAAGCCGGGCTTGCCCGTCGTGACATGGCCGTAGAAGGTGTGGCCACGATAAATGCCGGGCACGGTGAGCTGGCGGGTGCGGGCGAGCTGGGCGCGACGGCCCTCCTCGATGAACTCCTTCGACACCTTCATCCAGTAGTCGAGGCCGATCTCGGAGATCAGCTGCTTGACGCTTTCGCGCATGTCGATGCAGGAGGCGACCTTGGCCTTCTCGTCGAGCACCCAGTAGATCGGCATGCGTAGATTGCGCTCGCAGCGGATGACGTAGTCGCGGCGGATCTCGTCATTCTCGCCGATCTTCTCGGCGCAGACGAACAGGCCTTCGGTGAAGCGCTCCTGCGCCAGGCAGACGTCGCCGCCGGGCGTGATGCCGCCGGCTTCGAGCTCGTGGCAGACCGCACCGGCCCAGCCGACCAGCGTGCCTTCATGGAAGATCGGCACCACGTCCATGACGTCGGGCACCTGCACGGTGCCGATGAAGGCATCGTTGTTGGCAAAGATGTCGCCTTCGCGGATCTTCGGGTTTTCCTCGTAATTGTTCTTGATCATCCATTTGATGAAGCGGCTCATCGTGTGGACGTGGACCATGATGCCGTTGGACAGCGCGATCGCATCGCCCTCGGGCGTATAGATCGCCACCACCATTTCGCCGACTTCGCGCACGCCGGGCGAGGCCGAGATGCGGCGGGCCATTTCGCGGGCCGAGACGCAATAGGCGCGCAGCTTGGTGTGCAGCGTCTCGAATTTCAGCGGGTCCTGGTTGCGTAGCGTGAGCTCGGTGATGCCGTCATAGCAGCCGGTCTCTTCCATCAGCCGTTCTGAATCGAGCAGCCGTTCGCGAAGGCGCAGGGCCGAGGCAGGTCTGTCCAACATGGCGGTGCCCTTTCAAGAATGGGTGTAATGCAGCAGCGTCCACTCATCGACGTGGACACGGTCCTGCGGATGAACAACGAGCGTGGTGGCGGGATGTTCGATGATGGCCGGACCAATCACCTCATGGCCGGGCTGCAGTAGGTCCATCTCGTAGAGATTGGCCTTGTGCCAGCGTCCCCCGATATAGGCCTCGCGCACGCCCTTGTGCGCTGCTGCCGGGGCCGACTTGCCGAGCGGGCGCTTCAAGAGCACCGGCTTGACCTTGTCGGCGGTGGCGATCAATCCGAGCTCGGTGATGGTGAAGCCGGCTTCGCCATAGCGCGAAACGCGATGGTTGACCTTGGCGTAGACCGCCTCGAACTCGTCGATGACCCTGCGCATGTCGTCAGCCGAATTGACCTCGGCAAGCGGTGCCATGACCTCGACATCCTCGAGCTGGCCGGTGTAGCGCATCATCAGGAACGGCACGGTCTTGATCTTGTCTCTGATATGGCCGTCGCTGATCATCTCGTCGACCGCCGCCTTGGTGAGATCATTCCAGACGTCGGTGACCTTCTTGCCGAAAGCGAGCAGCTCGTCATCGCTTGCGCGGGCGCCGATGTCGTGCTGCGTCGAGACCGAATGCCGACGCATGAAATCGGCGGTGGTGCAGCCGAAGGCCGAGAAGGCGGCGGCAAACTGGAAGGTGATGATGTCCTTGAAGCCGATGCCCCTGGAGCAGCCGGCCAGATGCAGCGGACCCGAGCCGCCATAGGACAGCAGCGTGAATTCCGAGGGATGGATGCCCTGGCCGGAGATGACCCGGCGTAGCGCGTTGTTGGCATCGGCTTCCAGCATGTCGATCATGCCTTCGGCAGCCTCCTCGACACCGACGCCAAGGATGCTGGAGCATTTTTCCTCAAACGCTTTGCGCGCCTTCTCGACCTGCAAGACGACCTTGCCGCCGAGGAAATAATACGGGTTGAGGCGGCCTAGTATGGCGTCGCAATCGGCGATGGTGGGTTCAGTGCCGCCCTTGGCGAAGCAGATGGGGCCGGGGTCGGAACCGGCGCTTTCCGGCCCGAGCGAGACTTTCTTGGTCAGCGGGTCGACCTTGAGGATCATGCCGGCGCCGGCGCCGATCGTGTCGAGATGCAGCGTCGGCACGTTGAGCTTGAAACGGTCCATCAGCGGCTCGTTCTCGATCCGCGTCTGGCCGCGCGAAATGACGCCCATGTCGAAGGAGGTGCCGCCCATGTCCGAGCAGATCAGGGAGTCGTTGCCGATGAGCTTGCCGACATAGGCCGCGCCGAGAATACCGCCGATCGGGCCCGAAATCATGGTTTCGTGCAGGCGCGGATGGTTGATTGAGGTCAGGCCGCCAAAGGACAGCAGCGTCTGCACGCCGTATTTGAAGCCGTATTTTTTCGAAACGTCCTCGATACCCCTAAGCTGCTTGCGGCCGCGCGACGTCGCGTAGGCCTCGATCAGCACCGAGTTCAGCCGCGACTGTTCGCGGATGACCGGGCGGACCTCGTGGCTGGTGTAGACGAGGATGTCGGCGCCGGCTTTCAGCACCTCCTCGCGGCAGATCTCGGCGATGCGCTTTTCGTGCACCGGATTGACGTGCGAGAAGATGGTCATGATGCAGATCGCTTCGACCTTGTCGGCGATCAGCTTTTTGGCCGCAGCCGAGACCTCATGCTCGTAGAGCGGCAGCACGATGTCGCCGAACTGGTCGATGCGCTCGGTGACGCCGTGGGTGCGGCGGCGCGGCACCAGCGGATCGGGATGGTGGTGGGTCACCGCATGCAGCCGGTCGGCATAGGAATAGTCGGCCCAGGCCTGCAGGCCGCGACCCATCAGGATCATGTCTTCCAGACCCTTGGTGGTGATCAGGCCCAGCCGGCGCCCGGTGCGCGACAACAGTGTGTTGAGCATGCCGGTGCCGGAATAGAGCACGACGTTGACGCCGGAGAACAGCTGCTCCAGCGAGATGCCCCAGGCGTCGGCCGCGTCTTCGGCCGATGCGAGGAAGCCTTCGGCCTCGTTCTTGGGCGTGGTTGCCGACTTGCCGATCTTGAAGTGCCCGTCCTGGTCGACAAGGATCGTGTCGGTCATGGTGCCGCCGGCGTCGATGCCGATGACGATTGGATTGCCGACGATGGGACTGGTGAGGTTGGGTTGTGTCACGGTCGCCTCGGGATTGCTCTAGGATGCTCAAGCTAGATTCCTTGGGCGGCCTTGCGCCATGTGCCAAAAGACACAATGACCGCCGGACCGGGATCGCTGAGAAAAGGGCATGCGCATGGGCAATATCTGGGGGCCGCTCGCCAGGGCGATTGCCGCCACCGGTACGGACAGGCATGTCGACTGCCTGATCGACCTGATCGGCGCGGACATCGAGCACGATCTCGTCACCGTGACCCGATATTCGGCGACGAAGACGCCGGAATTCATCAAGCACCGGCGCTTCTCCGACGAGATGGTCCGGCGCTATCTCGACAATTACTACGTCTTCGACCCGTTCTATGCCTCGTGGCGGCGTGAGCAGAGGCTGGGCATCCTGCCGCTGAAGCGGCTTGCCGATGACGAGGCCAAGCGCGGCCAGTACATAGCCGGCTTCCTGGCGCAGTCGGAAATCTGCGATGAGGTCGGCATCATGCTGGCCGATGGCGGCGACTGGTGCCTCGGCATCTTCCTCGACCGCTCGACCTCCACCTTCAAGGAGAGCGAGATCGCCCTGCTGGACGAGCGGCTGCCGGTGTTCGAGGCCTTGCATGCGCTCGACATCAAGGCGCGCGGCACCGAGTTCTCCCGCACATCGGCGCCGACCGGCCCCGGCGCCTCGCCCCGGCAGGAGCCGACCATCCCGGCGAGCCTGTGGCCGGAGCTGTCGCTGCGCGAGCGGGAATTGGTGCAGTTGATCCTGGCGGGACATCCGACCGCCAACATCGCGGAACGGCTCGGCATCGCCGTCGGCACGGTGAAGAACCACCGCCGCCGCATCTACGAGAAGCTCGACATAACCACCGAACGGGAGCTGTTTTTGCAGTTCTTCCAGCATCGGGCAGACGGTTAGTCCGCCATCGATATGGCCGTCAGTCGTGCAATTGCCTGGAAATCGGCGGGCCGACAGTAAAGCCGGAGAATGTTACCTCAAACCCTTCGCGCTGCGGCGAGCAGCACATCATGCCGACATCGACGGATTTGGAGATCGGGAAATAAGCCAGCCGCACCGGCTTCCACTTGCCATCGGTGGTATCAAGATATTGGATGCGGATCGCCTCGGCATGGCGGGTCAGCCGGATGCGCACGCCGTCGGGGCCGGTGGGAATGCTGAGCAGCGACCAGTCCGAGGTGTCGTTGGTGACCACCACCGAAAAGTAAGCCAGCCCGTCGGTGTATTCGATGCCGGCCTTGATCCAGTGCGTTTCACTCAGCCGCAGCATCAGCCCGGCCTGGTCGTAGAGCACCTTGTAGTCGCCCTTGACGGTGACTTCGGCGCTGAAGTCACCCTCAACCGGGCGATAGAGGAAATGGCCATTGTCACGCCAGAAGCCGTAAAAGGTTTCGCGCCAGAAGTCGGTTTCCCCGCCGGTGCGCACATGCACGATGCCATTACCGAAAGCATGGTGCGGCGGCGGGTTGAGCCAGGTCAGTTCCTCTTTCGCCGCTGTCATCGGTTCACCCGTCGATTAGCCGGCAAAGGTGTAGGCTGTCTTCACCGTAGTGTAGAACTCCGCGGCATAGCGGCCCTGCTCGCGCGGGCCGTAGCTCGATCCCTTGCGGCCACCGAACGGGACGTGGAAATCGACGCCGGCGGTCGGCAGATTGACCATCACCATGCCGGCCTCGGAATTGCGCCGGAAATGCGTGGCATGCTTGAGGCTAGAGGTGCAGATGCCGGAGGTCAGGCCGAAGGGGGTGTCATTGGCAACCGCAAGCGCCTCGTCATAGTCCTTGACGCGAATGACGTTGGCTACCGGCCCGAAGATTTCTTCCCGCGAAATGCGCATGGCGTTGGTGCTCTCGGTAAACAGCGCCGGCCGGAGGTAGAAGCCGGGCGTTTCGCGATCGAGCCGCTCGCCGCCGAAGGCAAGGTTGGCGCCTTCCTGGCTGCCGATGGCGATGTAATCCTCGTCCTGCTTCAGCTGGCTCGCATCGACGACGGGCCCGATCTGGGTCTTGGCATCGAGCGCATCGCCGATGACGAGCTTTTCCAGGCGCTCCTTGAGCGCGGCAACGAAGCGGTCGTGAATGCCTTCGGTCACCACCAGGCGCGACGATGCCGTGCAGCGCTGGCCGGTCGAGAAATAGGCGCCGTTGATGGCGCACTCGACAGCCGTGGCGAGGTCGGCGTCGTCGAGCACAACCATCGGGTTCTTGCCGCCCATTTCGAGCTGGAACTTGCGCATGTGCTCGACGCTTGCCGCGGCGACGCGTTTGCCGGTGCCGACCGAGCCGGTGAAGGTGATGGCGTTGAGGTCGGGGCTGTCGAGCATGGCCTGGCCGACCACCGAGCCCTTGCCCATGACCAGGTTGAGCACGCCTTTCGGCAGGCCGGCGCGGTGCAGGATGTCGACGATGGTCCAGGCGCTTTCGGGAACGAGTTCGGCCGGCTTGAAGACGATGGTGTTGCCGTGGGCGAGCGCCGGCGCGATCTTCCAGGTGGGAATGGCGATCGGGAAATTCCATGGCGTAATGATGCCGACCACACCAACGGCTTCGCGGGTGATCTCGACGCCGACGCCCGGGCGCACGCTGGGCACCAATTCACCCGACAGGCGCAGCGTCTCGCCGGCGAAGAAGTCGAAGATCTGGGCGGCGCGGATGGTCTCGCCAATGCCCTCGGCCAGCGTCTTGCCCTCTTCGCGCGACAGGGCGCGCCCGATCTCGTCCTTGCGCGCCATGATCTCGTCCGACGCCTTTTTCAGCACGGCGTGGCGCACCAGCGGCGCCGAACGCGACCAGGCCGGGAAGGCGGCTTTGGCCGCCGCTATGGCCTGCTTTGCCTGTTCGGCGCCGGCCGAGGCATATTCGCCAACGACATCCCCCGTGTTCGAGGGATTGATGTTGCGTGAGCCGGCCTCGCCCACCCACTCGCCATCGATCAGATTTTTACGAAAGAGGCTCATGTCGCGGTTTCCTTGTATTGGTTCGCTGGGGGTGCCGTATGCCTGAATTATTTATCAGACAAATGACGACACTGTGAGGGCTGAAATCTGGCTGCGGACTGGATAGCCGATGGCGCGCGGCTATGAAAGCCGCGACCTCAAGATGGACAATATGAAGGGGCCCTGTCAGGTCGGAAAAGTCCAGAACAGGCAAGCCAGCGTCGCCGCGGCGAAGATGACGAAAAACAGGCTCCTGAGCAGGATGTTGCGGCGCAGCTCGTTCATGGTGAAATGGCTGCCAACGATGGCCGCGGCAAACAGGAAACGCCA
The DNA here is from genome assembly GCF_040323695.1 of Mesorhizobium sp. M0030. NCBI lineage: Bacteria > Pseudomonadati > Pseudomonadota > Alphaproteobacteria > Hyphomicrobiales > Phyllobacteriaceae > Mesorhizobium > Mesorhizobium sp. M0030. The sequence continues at coordinate 391,472 of NZ_JAMYVE010000001.1, forward strand.
GTTCAGCAGTGCCCACAGCACGCTGCTCTGTCCGAAGGCCCAGCGGGCGACGAGACAGCCGACAATGGTCGCGAACAAGGCGATCACCGCCCAGAACAGCGCATCCGCAGCATGGGTCAAGACGATGCCGGCGGCGCGGATCGGCAGGATCATCATCAGCATGGCGCCGAAGAAATAGACGGCGGCGAGCGGCAGGAACGAGCCGGCATCGGCAATGCCGTCCAGCCGCCTCACGCCGATCGCGCCATAGGGATAGCCGTGCCTGGCCACCGCCAGGCTGAGCGCCATGAGCAATGCGGTGAGCACCGCGACCAATGCGAATGTAATGAGGGCCTTGCTCATGCCGTTCCTTGCTTTGAGGCCCTGTCAGAGCCGAATCACGAGGAACGATTTTAGCGCACGGTCCGCGATTGCGCGTCAGCTTTGCTGAGCGTTCCGCTCTTCACCGGTCGCTGTTTTCGAAGGCCCCCATGCCTTGCGCGATCAGATTGGTTGCCATGACAAGCGAAACGATGGCTGCGGAGTTGAAGATCACCACCCACCATTTGCCGCCGGTCAGGAAGCCGTAGCCGTCGGCGACCGCCAGTCCCCAATCGGCTGAGGGAGGCTGGATGCCGAGGCCGAGGAAGCTCAGCGTGGCGATCGAAAAGAAGGCGTAGCCAAGCCTTGTGACCAGCTCGATGAGGATGGTTTCCCTGACATTAGGCAGGATCTCGAGGAACATGATGGAAAGAGCGCTCTCGCCGCCGAGACGAGCGGCGCTGACATAGTCGCGTTCGCGCTGTTCGCGCACGGCGGCGCGCACCGTTCGCGCCACCAGCGGCGCATAGGCGATGCCGATCACCAGGATGACGGTGAGGTTGGACGGCCCGAGCGCGACCAGCGTCATGGTGACGAGCACGATGAAGGGAAAAGCGATCAGCGTGTCGAGCAGCCTGGCGCCGATGGCGTCGATCAGCCCGTCGAAATAGCCGAGCACGAGGCCAAGCACGCTGCCGGCGGCTACGCCGAGCAGGGTTGCTGCCGGCGCGACCAGCAGGATGTCACGCGAGCCGACGACGATGCGCGACAGCACGTCGCGGCCAAGCTGGTCGGTGCCGAACCAGTGCGCCGCGTCGGGCGGCGCCAGCATGACGAGGAAATCCTCGGCATAGGGATCGTAGGGCACAAACAGGCTGCCGAACACGGCACAGCCGACCCAGAACAGCAGGATCAGCGAGCCGATGATGACCGAGGGCGGCAGCTGCGAAACAGTCTCGCGGATGCGACTTGCTGCCCGCCAGCCCAGCGTACGGCGCTCCGGCAATTCCATCAGTTCCATCATGGCGAGACACGGCGGCGCTGCCGCGGATCGAGCAAGGCATTCACGAGATCGCCTGCCGCGGCCGACAGCACGAAGATGGTCGCCATGACCAGCACGCCGGCTTCGAGCATCGGGAAGTCACGCGACTTGGCGGCGTTGAGGACAAGGTTGCCGAGGCCCTGTATGCCGAACAGCGCTTCGATGACCACCAGCCCGCCAAGCATGTAACCGGTCTGCGTCGCGAGCACGGCGACGGTCGGCGTCAGCGCATTGCGCAGCACGTGCCGGATGAGGATTTCGCGACGCTCGAGGCCTTTCAGGACGGCGGTGCGCGTATAGTCGGCGGCCAGCGCCTCGATCACGCCGGCCCGCGTCATGCGGGTGATGTAGCCGGCAAGGTTCAGCACCAGCGGCAGCGCCGGCAGGATCAGGTAATAGCCACTGACCCACAGCCCGGCGCCATCGGGAGCAGCGCCGGTGATCGGGAACCAGTTCAGCCACAGGCCGAAGACGATGAGCAACAGCAGGCCGGAGACGAAGTCCGGGACAATGCCGAAGGACACGCCGGCGAGTACGATCAGGCGGTCGATAAAGCGGCCCTGGTTGAGACCGGCGACGATGCCGGCGCCGATGCCCAGCGGCAGCAGAAAGACGAGGATAATTCCGGCAAGGGCCGCCGAGCGCTTGAAGCTTTCCAGAACGAAGGGCGCCACCGGCAAACGCAGCGACAGGGAGGTGCCGAAGTCGCCTGACAGCACGCTGCTGAACCAGTGCCAGTATTGCACGAGCACCGGCTGGTCGGCGCCGAGCTGCCTGTTCAGCGCCGCGACGGCCTCGGCATCGGCGAACGGTCCGAGCATGAGGCGGCCGACATCGCCGGGCAGAACCTGCCCGGCGAAGAACACCAGCATGCTGACCAACCACAGCGTGAGCAGAAGCGAGGCTGCCCGCACCGACACAGTGCGGCCGGTCAGCATCGGATTTTGGTGCCCGGAGTGGCTGGACGTCTCGCAATCATGCCTGGGCGAACGTCACGCGGTCGAGCAGCAGATGCGAGATTGCCGTGAAGCGGACGCCCTCGACCTTCGATGAGACGATCCGGCTGTATTGCGAGAAGTAGCTGATGATCAGCGGCGTCTCATCCAGCAGCAAGGTCTGGATCTTGCCCGCGGCAAGGCGTTGCGCCTGAAGGTCGCGGGCCTTGCCGTATTCGAGCAGCAGCCCGTCATAGGCCGGGTTGTTGAAATGCGCGGCGTTCCAGGCGCCCGAACTCTTCAGCGTCGCGTTGAGGAAGATGTCGGGCGTGCCGCGATGTCCGAAATCGGTGATGCCGAGATTGGAATCGAGCCATGGCGACGAGCCGAACTTCGCCGAGCCATAATAGGCGTCCTGCGGCAGCACGTTGAGCTTGATGTCGATGCCGGCCTTCTTGGCGAAGTTCTGGATCAGCACCGCATAGTCGGGAATGTCATAGGCGCGTTCGGTGGTCAGCGTCACCGGGAAGCCGTTCGGCACGCCGGCCTCGCCAAGCAGGCGCTTGGCCTCGGCGATGTCCTGCTTGCGCTGCGGCACCGACGGATCGGCCGAGGGGAAGATCGGCGCAAACGGCGTGTCGTTGCCGACAATGGCGCGGCCCTTGAGCAAGCCCTTGACCACCGCCTCGCGATCGATGGTGAGCGCCAGTGCGCGGCGGATGCGCTTGTCGGTGAACGGCGCCTGGTCGGTCCGCAGATGCACCTCGTCATGCGAGCTTGCCTGCACGCTGAGCAGCTTGAAGTTGGGATTGCCCTCGATCGCCAATTCGAGCCGGGTCGTGCTCGGGATGACGTCGAGCTGGCCGGCCTGCAGCGCCAGCACCTGCGCCTGCTCGTCGTCGAAGAACTTGATTTCGACGCGGTCGGGCAGCGCCTTGTCGCCCCAATAGTCAGGGTTGCGCACGAAGCTGGCGCCCTGCTTGGGGCGGAAGGATTCGAGCTTGAACGGGCCGGTGCCGTTGAAATTCTTCTCGAAATCGCCGGCATAGTCGGCCGGCAGGATGACGGCATTGTAGACGTCGGAGGAGACATAGAAGGGGAAGTTGCTGTTGGGCCCGTCGAGGTCGAAGGCGACTGTCTGGTCGTCGACGACCTTGGCGCCGCCCTTGGACAGGATGCCCTTATAGGCCGACAAAGCGGACGAACCGCTGGCCGGATCGACCAGCCGCTCGAAGCTCGCCACCACATCCTTGGCGGTGACGGTGCGGCCGTCGTGGAATTTCACGCCCGGCCGCAATTTGAAGGTCCAGCGGCTGGCGGTCTCGTCGGCCTCCCACGACAGAGCGAGCTTGGGCTGCAGACCGTCCTTGGGATCGTCGAGGATGAGATATTCGCCGACCTGGCTGATGACGCCGATGCTGGCCGGATCGGTGATAGAGACGGGATCGATCGCCTTGGTCGGCTGTCCGAGCCCAACGCGGACCGTGCCGCCGGCGCCGGCAGCGCGCGCCGTCCCGAAACCAGCAAGTCCCTGCGAGGCGGCAAAGCCGGTGAGGCCGATCAAGGCTGCGTATTTCAGGAGATCGCGGCGCTTGAGGAAGCCGGCCTGGTGCTCATCGACGGCGACGTTCCAGATGTCGCCGGACATATTGCGAAGCGTATCGATGTCGTTGCGTTTGGTCATTTTGAAACCCCTGTCTGAAATGACTGTTGAATGGCTTAAGCGACTGGTTCGCCGTCGAGATGGATGCGGTCGACGGCTTGCGGGTAAAAGGCGATGAGGCCCCTGATCTTGGGCATTTCGGCAATGGGATCGCGGTAGCTCCAGGCGACATCGGGGCTTACCGAGCCGTCGGCGCGCCGGCCCGACCAGTAGCAGGCGATGCCCTTGTAGGGACAGCGCGTCGTGCTGTCCGAAGCGGTCAGCCGGTCGAGCCTGACATCGTCCGGGTGCAGGTAGAAACGCGTCGGCAGATGCGTTTCGAACAGAAGCACCGGGCGATGGCTGTCGGCGATCAGTTCGCCGTCGAACCAGATCTGGACGTGACTTGAACTCTGCAGCACATCGATGCGTGCGTATGGATCGCGGGCGTGGACGAAGACCTCTTCTTCCTCCTCGAACCATTGGTCGACCGCCTTCCAGGTGAAGGCGATACGCCCGGCCAGCGGCGACAGATTTTCATCCGGCGGCGCGGCAAGCGACCAGGCCGCGTTGGGCGAAGCTTTTTCTCCCGTCTCCAGGTTCCAATAGGTGGTTTCGCCGCCGACTGGATGCGGCTGGCGATGCTCGGACGGCTTCAAGAGCGAGCGGTCCACCGAGGAGGCCGGGAAGAAATAGATCGGCAGAAAATGGTTGGAGCGCAGCACCAGGACGTTGCGGCTGTCGGCGATGGTGCGGCCGGCGAATTTGACCCGAATGCGCTTGGGGCTGTGCAGAACATTGATGAGCTGCGGAGCCGTGGCTTCGCGGGGCTGAAGTTTTGGCGCTGCGGTCATATCAGTTGCCCCAAGTCAGGATACGGCGCGCACATTGTCGCGCTGTTCGGCGAAGCGGTTGGCCGGCCGAGCCAGGCCGAAACGATCACGCAGCGTCCCCGGCGCATATTCGGTGGGGAATACGCCGCGGCGCTGCAGTTCCGGCACGACCTGCTCGGCAAAATTCACCCAATCCTCCGGGAGCAGCGGGAACATCAGGTTGAAGCCGTCGGCGGCACCTGCCTCGAACCAGTCCTGCAGCTGATCGGCGATCTGGTTCGGTGTGCCGACGACGGTCGGCACCGAACCGCTGTTGGCGAGCTTGCGAGCGATCTCGCGCAGAGTGAGGTTCTGCTTCGACCATTCCTTGACGCGATTGAGCGAGGTGCGGCCGCCATTGAAGGTGCTCTCGTCCGGCAGCGGCGGCAGCGGGCCGTCCGGCGGATATACGGAGAGATCGACGCCGCTCCAGCTCGAGAGAAGGTCGATGCCGACCCGATCGGGAAGCAAGCTCTGCAGATACTCCTGCCGCTCGCGTCCCTCCGCTTCGGAAGCTGCGACGATCGGCAGGATGCCCGGCAGGATCTTGAAGCTCTCGGGCTTGCGGCCGTAACGGGCGAGGCGCTCGTTGATGTCCTGCCTATATTTGATGCCGTCTTCCTTGGTGCTGTAGATGGCAAAGTGCGCATCGGCATGCGCGGTAGCGAAATTCTTGCCGTCTTCGGACGAGCCGGCCTGGACGATCAGCGGATGGCCCTGCGGCGGGCGCGAGACATTGAGCGGTCCGCGCACCTTGAAGTGCGGGCCCTTGTGGTTGATCGCATGGACCTTGTCGGGATCGGCGAAATAGCCCGATGCCTTGTCGATAAGCAGGGCTTCGTCTTCCCAGCTGTCCCACAGTGCCTTGACGATATCGAGGAATTCGGTGGCGCGCTCATAGCGAAAGGCGTGCTCGATATTGCCGTCGCGGCCGAAATTGCGGGCCTCCTCGTCCATGGCCGACGTCACCACATTCCAAGACGCCCTGCCCTTGCTGATATGGTCGAGCGAGGCAAACATGCGGGCGACATTGTAGGGCTCGCTGTAGGAGCTCGAGGCGGTGGTGATGAGGCCGATATGCCTGGTCACGCCGGCAAGCGCCGACAACAGCGTCAGCGGTTCCAGGCGGGCATTGGCGTAATGGGCTACGCCGCTCTGTACGGAATCCCAGATCGCGACATGGTCGGCGACGAAGATCGTATCGATCCTGGCGCGCTCGGCAGACTGGACGAGATCGCGGTAGAAGTCGAAGTCGAGCACTTCGCGGCCCGGCGCGCGCGGATGGCGCCACGACATGCGATGATCGCCCTGCGGATTGAAGAAAAACGCGCTGAGGATCATGTGGTCGCGTGCCATGCCGGTCTCCTTGCAGAACTGCTTCAGGCGACCGTCGCGATGCCTCGACCGGCTGCGACAATCTCTCCTGAGCGGTGAAAGGTAGATTGCGCTCCAGCTTAATTCGAGTAATTTTATAGAGATTGTGCGGCGCGAAAGCGGAAGCGATTGCCCTCGAAGACCGCGCCGAAAGAAAGTGGTTTCAGCAAGACATGTCGTCATCGGTTCTGAACGTCGAGCAGCTCACCGTCGCCTATGATGAACGCCGGGGATCGCATCCGGCCGTCAACGGCGTGTCGCTCACCATCGGCGAAGGCGAAGCGCTCGGCCTTGTCGGCGAGTCCGGCTCGGGCAAAAGCTCGGTGGCACTCGCTATTCTGCGCTATCTGCCGAGTAACGCCCGGATCGCCGCGTCGGCGCTCGAGTTCCAGGGCCGCGAGATCCGCAATCTCTCCGGCGAGCAGCTTCGCCGGCTAAGGGGCGATCGCATCGCGGCCGTCTACCAGCATCCGGGTGCGGCGCTCAATCCGGCCATGACGATTGGCCGGCAGATCACCGAGACGATCATGCGGCATCGCCCGGTTCGGCAGGACGAAGCACGCACCCGCGCCGCCGAGCTGCTCGGCCGCGTCAGGGTGAGCAATCCGGAGCGGGTGCTCGATCTCTATCCGCACGAATTGTCGGGCGGCATGCAGCAGCGCGCCAACATCGCGATTGCCATTGCGCTCGACCCGTCGCTGCTGGTGCTGGACGAGCCGACGACGGCGCTTGACGCCAGCGTCCAGTCCGAGATCATCGCCATCCTGCAGGACTTGCGCCGCGATCACCAAACCAGCGTTCTGCTGATCAGCCATGACATCAACATGGTCCGCCGGGCCTGCGATCGGGTGGCCGTGATGCAGTCGGGGACGGTGGTCGAAAGCGGCATCGCCAACGATGTCTTCGAGAACCCTGTTCACGCCTACACCAAGGCGCTGATCGCCTCGATCCCGGCGCTCAACTTCACCAAGCGCGACGGCAGGCTGGCCGAGATGCACACAACCGGCCCGTCGAAGCCTGTCCGCAGCGATCAACCGGAAGCCGCACGTCCGATCGCCGTCGCCTGCAAAGGCATCAGCCACGCCTTCGGCTCCCAGGCCGTCCTGCACGATATCGACCTGGAGATAGCCCAGGGCGAGACGTTCGGGCTGATCGGCGAATCCGGCTCCGGCAAGTCGACATTGGCAAGGATCGTGACTGGCCTCCAGACGCCGGACGCTGGGTCGGTCGAGCTGTTCGGCAGCACTGTCGCGCCGCGCGTCGAGAAAAGAAGCCTGAGCGAACGCCGCGACGTGCAGATGGTGTTCCAGTCACCCGACCGCACGCTCAATCCGCGCCAGCGGATCGGCAGGATCCTCGGCCGTCCGCTGCGGCGGCTCGCCGGCTTTAGCCGCAGCGAGGTGAAGCAGCGTGTCGGCGATCTCCTGGCCTCGGTTCGTCTTGCCGCTACGACCGTCGACCAGAAGCCGAGATCGCTGTCTGGTGGCCAGCGCCAACGGGCGGCGATTGCGCGCGCCTTTGCCGGCGTGCCGAAGCTCGTGGTGTTGGACGAGCCGACCTCTGCGCTCGACGTTTCCGTGCAGGCGACCGTGCTCAATTTGCTCAACGACCTGCAGCGCGACAAGGACACCACCTATCTGTTCATCAGCCACGACCTCAGGGTGGTGCGCTATATGGCCGACAGGATCGGCGTGCTCTATCGCGGCCGGCTGGTCGAGGCGGGGTCATCCGAGCAGATTTTCCGTGGCCCCAACCACCCCTACACGAAGCTGCTTCTGGCCGCGTCCTCGGATGAGTCGGCGCCGAAGGCTCCGGCTCAGCTCGACGTCGCGGCACACGATGCCGAGACCTCCGGATGCCCCTTTGCCGCCCGCTGTCCTGTCGCGCTGCCCGATTGCCGAAAGGCGCAACCACCCGTCAGGCAGGCCGGCGACGGTCATCTGATCGCCTGCTGGAGGGACACAGGCAGTCTCTGATTGCGAAGCGGGCCGGCCCAACTGCAAGCCTGCCTTCGAAGAGATGTCCCCCGGCCGATGCGCCGGAGGACAGGCTTGGGAGGTGCCGGACGTCGGCCGGAAATTTCCGGCGATGGTTTTGACCAGCGTCGATTTGCCGGCACCATTGTCGCCCATCAGGCCGAGAACCTCGCCCTCATTGATGTCGAGCGAGACATTGTCCAGCGCGCGGACGGCACCGAAATCCTTCACGATATGTTCGAGACGCGCTAGAACCGGCATCGCATCCTCCCATGCCAATTTGTAAGTTTCTGATACAAATCATCGTTTGAAACTTGGGTCAATGGGCTTGGGGATGCTGAATATTTTGTTGCAATGCACCCAACGTTGGGTCTTTCAAACCGCCTAGAAATTCCATTAGTATGCAAATCAAACAAATTGTGGAGAACGACGTGCTGGTGTCGACCGATCTTCGGCCGAACGAAACGAGGGCACTTGCGGCGCTGTTTCGTGCCGGCGCGTCGAGCCGAGCGGCGCTCGCACGCGATCTCGGCCTGACCCGGTCGACCACCGGCGCCCTGGTGCTGGGGCTGACCGAAGCCGGTCTGGCGCGCGAGCGGTCGGATGGAACGGATGACGAGCAGGATAGCGAGGGTCGGGTCGGCCGTCCCGGTATCCTGGTCGAGATCGAAGGCAATGGCGGCTTCTTCCTTGGCGCTTATATCGGCGTCAACTGGATCGCAGCCGTGGCTGTCGACCTTGCCGGCGCGCGGCGTGCGAGCGCCTCTAGGGCATTTGCCGGCCCGGGCAGCACGCCTGAAGCCGCGGTTGCCATCATCGGGGAACTCGTCGCCGAGATCCGCTCACAATTGCCTGCGGGCACGCGCCCCTACGGGCTCAATGTCGCCGTGCCCGGCTTCCCCGCCGCCGACGGGATTTCATACCATGCCACCATCCTTGGCTGGCACGGGGTCAATCTGGCGGAGCTTTTGCGCATTGCCTTTGGCGCGGACTTTCCAATCCTCCTGGAAAACGATGCCAATGCCGTGGCGGTGGCCGAGACATACCGGTCGCGGCCAGGAAAGGACGACGAGGATGCTCTGGTCATCCTGATCGAGAACGGCGTTGGCGGCGGCATCATCAATGCCGGCAGGGTGCATCGCGGCCGGCTCGGCGGCGCCGGCGAAATCGGTCATCTTCGCATTGGCGACGAAGGTTTTGTCTTCGACGCGAAGCGCCCGGGGCGGCTGGAATCCTATGTCGGCAAGGATGCGTTGCTGGCTCGCTATTTGCACATAAGCGGACTGCGCGCCGGCCTGCATGAGTTTGTGGCGGCATTGGCCGACGGCGATCCGCCAGCCGTTGCCACGGCGCGCGACTGGGCGCTCTGGTTCGGTCGCGGGCTGGCGACACTTGCCTGCACCTTGCAGCCGGAGCGCATCATCCTCTCCGGCTCGGTCAATGCGGTTTATCCCTTTGTCGCCAAACAGGTGGAAGCTTTCCTCTCGGACTTCCTGGCTGAAGGTTATCCGGTTCCCACAGTCGAACTGTCGCGCGTCGGCGCCGACGGTCCGGCATTGGGCGCTGCCTGTCTGCTGCATCAGGCAGCTTTGTCGGGCGATCCGCAATTTCAACTTCGCGGCCTCGCCGCGCGCTAATCAGGAGAGATTCAATGCCTCGCAAAGACGAAAAGCGGCTGCGTGTCGGCGTGCTCGGCTGCGGTCCGATTGCCCAGGCGGCGCATTTCGAATCCTGCACCAAGGCACGCAATGCCGATCTCTATGCCATCTGCGATGTCGCCGACGATCTGCGCGACAGGATGGCCGCGACCTACGCGCCTGAAAAATCCTATGCCGACTACGGCCTGATGCTGGCCGATCCCGATCTCGATGCCGTCATCATCGCGACATCGGACATTTTTCACGTCAAGGCCGCGGAACTGGCGCTCGATGCCGGCAAGCATGTGCTTTGCGAAAAGCCGCTGGGCGTTTCGGTCGAGGAGGTCGAAGGCTTGCGGGCCACGCTCGACAAGAGCGGCAAGGTGCTTCAGGTCGGCCATATGAAGCGCTTCGATCCCGGCATCCAGGCGGCAAAGGCTTTCGTCGACGACGAAATGGGCGAGCGGCTGGCGTTCAAAGGCTGGTACTGCGACAGCACCCACCGCTACCCGATGACCGATGCAGTGCAACCGCTGATCATCACCAGCGCCAAGGCGCGCAAGCCTGCCGTCAATCCCAAGGCGGATCTGCGCCAATACTACATGCTGGCGCATGGCAGCCATCTCCTTGATACGGCGCGCCATCTGCACAGCTCGATCGAGGCGGTGGAGGCCCGGCTCACCGAGCGCTATGGCGCCTATTGCTGGTTCATCACCACCATCTTCGCCGACGGCACGATCGGCCATCTCGACCTGACGGTCGCCGTGCGCATGGACTGGCACGAAGGGTTCCAGATCTACGGCGAGAACGGCAGCGTTCTCGCGAAGACCTATAACCCCTGGTACTACAAGAGCAGCGAGGTCGACATTTTCCGCGAGGCCGATGGCAGTTGGCACCGGACGCTTGGCGCGGATGGCCACTTCTATCGCCGGCAGCTCGAAGGCTTTGCCGATGTCGTGCTAAATGGCGCGCCGATGATCGGCGCCGGCATCGAGGACGGCATCGCCTCGGTCAGGGGCATGGCGGCCATCGCCCGCTCGGCCGCTGCCGGCGGCCGCGCCGTCCGTCTGGCCGATGTCGACGGGGTCGTGTGATGCAGCTTGGGATTTTCGCCAAGACCTTCGCCACCACCGGCGCCTTGCCGGTGCTGCGCGCGGTCGCGGACGGCGGCTACACGGCGGCGCAGTTCAACATGGCGTGCCTTGGACTGCCGTCGATGCCGGACAGCATTGAGCTCGGCGCGGCCCGGTCCGTCGCTGAGGCGAGCGGCGAGGCCGGCGTTTCGATCGCGGCGGTTTCGGGAACCTACAACATGATCCACCCGGATCGCACGGTTCGCATCCAGGGACTCGCCCGGCTTGAGGTACTGGCCGCGTCATGCGCCGATATGGGCACCCGTCTGATTACGCTGTGCACCGGCACAAGGGATGCGCAGGATCAGTGGCGCTGGCATCCCGACAATGCAAGCGAGGCGGCATGGAGCGATCTGCGGACGGAGATGGAAGCGGCGATCGCGATTGCCGAGCGCTTCGACATCGAGCTTGGCATCGAACCGGAACTGGCCAATGTCCTCTCCAGCGCCCGGGCCGCACGCCGCCTGCTGGACGAAATGAACGGCACGCGGCTGCGCATCGTGCTCGATCCGGCCAATCTGTTCGAAGTGGCCGACAGCGCGGAGCGTCATCGCCTCATCGACGAAGCCATCGATCTGCTGGCCGCCGAGATCGGCATGGCCCATGCCAAGGACCGCCATGCCGATGGCAGTTTTGCCGCGGCCGGACAGGGCGTTGTCGATTTCCCGCATTTCATCGGCCGCCTGAAGGCTGCCGGGTTCGACGGCCCCTTGATCACACATGGCCTGACAGAGGCCGAGGCGCCAGGTGTCGGCGCCTTTCTGCGCACCGTACTTGAAGAGAGCGAGCGCGCGTGAAAAAGACCTTCAGCCGCGATGGCGTCGACCTTGCCTACCGGGACGTCGGCGCCGGCCTTCCCGTCATCTTCCAGCATGGGCTGGGCGGCGATGAGGCGCAGGTCGCCGACGTGTTTCCCGATCTGCCGGTGACCCGGCGCGTGACGCTCGAATGCCGGGGCCAGGGCGGATCCAGCTACGGGCCGGTCGAGCGGCTTTCGATTGCGACTTTTGCTGAAGACGTCGAAGCGCTGGCCGACGAACTCGGCCTCGGCTCGGCCGTCGTCGGCGGCATCTCGATGGGCGCGGCGCTGGCGCTGCGCCTGGCAGTGCACAGGCCGGCCCGTGTGCGCGCTTTGGTGCTCGCCCGGCCCGCCTGGGTAGCCCAGGCGGCTCCGGAAAATATGAGGCCCTATGCCGTCGTCGGCGATCTCTTGATGCGGCATTCGCCTGAAGACGCCAGGCGTCTGTTCGATGACAGCGCTGTTGCCGGCGAACTGGCCAGATTGGCGCCGGACAATCTCGGCAGCCTGCAAGGCTTCTTCACTCGCCCGGATCCGGTTCTGTTCGGCAGGCTGCTTTCGGCGATCGCCGGCGATGGTCCCGGCGTGAGCGAGGCGGGCATCCGCGCTATCGCGGTGCCGACTCTTGTCATCGGCCATGACCATGACCTCGTCCATCGCCTGGCCGACGCACAGACGCTGGCCGGACTCATTCCGTCGGCCCGGCTTTGCACCATCACAGCCAAATCGCAGGATCGCGCCGCCTACCGGCTGGAATTCCGCGCCTGTCTTTCGGAATTCCTGGAACCGCTCGCATGACGCATCAAACGATGGACGACACGATCGCCGTGGTCGAGATCGGCGGCACGTCGGTCAAGGTTGGCTTTGCCGACCACGGCATCCCGGTGGATTTTGCCCGCACCTACCCGACCGCGCAACTGCGCAAGGGCGCGCCTGTGGCGGGGTTGGCCGATGCGGTCACCGCAGCCTGCCGCGATGCCGGGCTCAAACCTGCACGGGTCGTTGCGACGGTGCCTGGGTTCATCGACCGCGACTTCGACACGGTGCTGCACACGGCCAACATTCCCGAGCTGAACGGCATCCGGCTGGGTACGGAACTGGCATCGCGGCTCCGCGTTCCCGTGCGGCTCGAACGCGACGTCGTGCTGCAATTGCTCGGTGAAAGCGTCGCCGGCGCAGTGAAGCGGCAAAAGGAGGTGCTGGCGGTCTATCTCGGCACCGGCATCGGTGCGGCCTATCTCGGCAAGCACGGCATTTTCAGGGGCGGCGGCTGGGCGCTGGAAATCGGCCATATGCCGATCTACCGGCCTGACGAAAGCGGTCCGCCAAACCGGGTCGAGACCTATGCCTCAGGGGCAACGCTCGTCGACCTCGCGACAGACTACGATATCCCGGTGGCCGATCTGTTTTCGGCGGCCGGGCAGCCGCCATCGCTGCGCGAATGGCTCGACGAAATCGTCTGGCAGCAGGCGGTGGCCGTCGCAACGGCAGCCGCCCTGTTTTCCCCGCAGACGATCCTGATCGGCGGCGGTATCGTCGACATGAAGTCCTATCCCCGCCAGACGCTCAAGCAGCGCATCGCGGACAGCCTACCGCATTCGCTTGTTGTAGAGCCTCTGGACATACGCTGGGCGGCCCTGGGCTGGCAGGCGGCGATCCATGGCGCGGTGCTGCTCGGCGCGGTGTGATCGCCGTGGTTGCTGTCGGCGAAGGATTACTTGATCGTCTTGCCGTCCGCCCCAAACCGGTATGTCTTACCCGGCTCGGGCGTTGCATACAGCGTCGCACCGGGCTCGGCGTCGTAGACACCGAAAATGCGCACCGTGATCAGCCCGGCCTTTTCGCAGTCGAGATAGAGGTTGGTGTCGGCGCCGAGATGTTCGGCGTGCACCACCGTTCCCTTCCAGGCACCGGACCTTGGATCCACGGTCAGATGCTCCGGCCGCACGCCGATCGTCTTGACCGTCTCGCCCAATCTGGCGCCGTCGATGAAATTCATCTTCGGCGAGCCGATAAAGCCGGCGACGAACTCGTTTGCCGGCGAATTGTAAAGCTCCATCGGGCCGCCGATCTGCTCGATCTGGCCAGCGTTGAGCACGACGATCTTGTCGGCCAGCGTCATCGCCTCGACCTGATCATGGGTGACGTAGATCATCGTTGCCTTCAGCCGGCGATGCAGCTGCGCGATCTCCAGTCGCGTGTTGACGCGAAGCGCTGCATCGAGGTTCGACAAGGGCTCGTCGAAGAGAAACAGTTTTGGCTCACGCACCACGGCGCGGCCGATGGCGACGCGCTGGCGCTGGCCGCCCGACAGTTCCGCCGGCCGCCGCTCGAGATACGGTTCCAGCGACAGCATCGACGAGGCGACGCCGATGCGGCGTTCGATCTCCGGGGCGGGCGTGCCGGCCTGCTTGAGGCCGAGGCCCATATTGTTCTTCACCGTCAGATGCGGGTAGAGCGCGTACGTCTGGAACACCATGGCAATGCCGCGTTTTGCCGGGGGCGTGGCCGAGACATCGACGCCGTCGATCACCACCCTGCCGGAGGTCGAATCCTCCAGCCCGGCGATGACCCTGAGCAAGGTTGACTTGCCGCAGCCAGATGGGCCGACGAAGACGACGAATTCGCCGTCGGTCACTTCGAGGTTGATGCCTTTCAGCACCTCGACCGGCCCGAAGGCCTTCTTCACATTCTCGATTACCAGCGAGCCCACGGCTTCGTCCTTGTTCTAGAGTTTGCCCTACTAGAGCTTAACTGGGGCGCCGCTGCGCACGCTCTCATCGGCGGCAAGGCAGACGGCGAGCGATTTCACCGCGTCGTCCATGTGGCGGGTCAGGTCAATGTCTTCCCGGATCGCCTTCAGCACGAAAGCCTGTTCGAGGTCGCAGAGATCCTGGTGGCCGGGTTCGCCGTCCATCGACAGCATCTCGTCCGGCCTGGCGAACTTGCCGTCCGCGCCGGTCGCCGCACTGTGCAGGCGGATGGTCGAGGTCTTGGTGTGGGTGTCGATGTCGTCCGACTTCACACCCTCTTTCATGACGATCGACACGCAGCCATTGGGCGAAATCACGTCCTTCACGAAGAACGCCGTTTCCGAGATCATCGGTCCCCAGGCCGCTTCGTACCAGCCGACCGAGCCGTCGTCGAACAGCACCTGGAGATGGCCGTAATTGTACATTGTCGGCGCGATCTCTTCGGTCAGCCGCAGCCCCATGCCGCGCACCTCGACCGGCCTGGCGTCGGTGATCTGCAACATCACGTCGAGATAGTGCACGCCGCAATCGACGATCGGCGACGTCGTCTGCATCAGCTGCTTGTGCGTCTGCCAGGTCTGGCCCGACGATTGCTGGTTGAGGTTCATGCGGAAAACGTAAGGGCCGCCAAGCTTGCGCGCCTCGGCGATCAGCCGGACCCAGGACGGGTGATGGCGCAGGATATAGCCAATCACCAGCTTTCTGCCATTGGCCTTGGCCGCCGCGACGACGCGCTTGGCGTCGGCGACCGTCGTTGCCAGCGGCTTTTCGACAAAGACATGGCAGCCCGCCTCGAATGCCTTCACCGCATAGTCGGCATGGCTGTCGGAATAGGTGGCGATGCAGGCGACATCCGGCTTTTCATCGCGCAACGCGTCGTCGAAGGAGCGCCTGATGCCATAGCCCGACAGCCCGTCCGGTAACGGCACGTCGGAGCGGTTGATCAGGGCCGCGATCTCGAAGCCCGGATTAGTGTGGTAGGCCAGCGCATGGCTACGCCCCATATTACCGAGGCCTGCGACGACGACGCGAAGGGGCGATTTAGAGGTCACCTAACTACTCCAGATGTTCCAGTTGTTCCTTCTGAGAGGGTGTCACCCCACCCGGCGCTTCGCGCCGACCTCCCCATCGAGGGGAGGTAGGACGTTGGCGCGAACACCCTCACTGCCAAAGAAGCTTCTCCGAAAGTCGCCCTTTGGCGGTCGTGAATGAAGCCACGACCTTTTACCTCCCCTTGATGGGGAGGTCGGCGCGCAGCGCCGGGTGGGGTGAAGGCTCCAGCAGAGATTTGTAGGGCTCCGCTCACTTGACGGCTCCGGATGTGATGCCGCGGATCAGCTGCCGCGAGAAGATGACGTAGAGGGTCAGCACCGGCATGATCGCCAGCGAGAGTGCGGCCAGGATGGCGTTCCAGTTGGTGACGAACTGGCCGAGGAACAACTGCGCGCCGAGCGTCACCGTCTTGGTCTCTTCCGACGGCGCCAGGATCAGCGGGAACCACAGATCGTTCCAGATCGGGATCATGGTGAAGACGGCGACCGTCGCCATCGACGGCCGCACCAGCGGCAGCACCAGCCGGAAGACGATCGTGTATTCCGACAGGCCGTCGATGCGGCCGGCATTCTTCAGATCGTCGGACACCTGCTTCATGAATTCCGACAGGATGAAGACGGCCAGCGGCAGCCCCTGCGCGGTGTAGACCAGGATCAGCGCCGTCAGCGTGTTGACCAGCCCGCTCGCCACCATCAATTGCAGGATGGCGACGGTGCCGAGCCGGATCGGGATCATGATGCCGAGCGCGAGGTAAAGCCCCATCAGCGTGTTGCCGCGGAAGCGGTATTCCGAGAGCGCGAACGCCGCCATCGCGCCGAACAGAAGCACGAAGAACAGCGAGGCGACGGTGACGACCAGGCTGTTCTGGAAATAATGGATGAAGTCGCCCTGGCCGATCACCGTGGTGTAGCCGATCAGGTCGAAGGTTTTTGGCGTCGGCGGCGTCAGCGGCTCGCTGAAGATGCCGGCGCGCGATTTGAACGAGTTCATGATGACCAGGATCACCGGAAACAGCGCGATCGCCGTGTAGGTCAACAGGATCGCGTGGGCGCCGATGGTGCGGGGCAGCGAACGGGTGGCGGTGCTCATTGGAAGGTCTCCTGACGAGCGATGACTGTTGAGGTCGGCACCAAGGCACCCCCCTCTGTCCTGCCGGACATCTCCCCCGCAAGGGGGGAGATCAGATGCCGCGACTGCTTTCGCCAATCGCCAACGTTGCAAGACGAGCGGCAAGGCCAGAGCTGCCAATCTCCCCCCTTGCGGGGGAGATGGCCGGCAGGCCAGAGGGGGGTGTTCAAGCTCGACATCTCGCCCCTCAGAACTGGTAGCGACGCAGGCGCGTCTGGACGAGGAACAGGTAGACGCAGACGCCGCCGAGGATGATCAGGAACATCATCGTGGCGATCGCCGCGCCCATATTGGGATCGCCGGTCTGCAGCTGAAAGCCGAAGAAGGCGCGGTAGAGGAAAGTGCCCAGAATGTCGGTCGAATAGTTCGGGCCGGCGAGCGCCCCTTGCGCGGTGTAGATCAGGTCGAAGGCGTTGAAATTGCCGACGAAGGTCAGGATCGAGATGATGCCGATCGACGGCAGGATCAGCGGCAGCTTGATCTTCCAGAACTGCGACATGCCGGTGATGCCGTCACATTCGGCCGCCTCGATCACCTCTTCGGGGATCGACAAAAGGGCTGCATAGATCAGCATCATCGGGATGCCGACGAACTGCCACACCGAGATCAGGCTGAGCGCGGTCAGCGCATATCGTTCCTTGCCCAGCCACGGCGTGAACAGGCTTTTCAAGCCGACCAGGTCCATCAGATGCGGCGCCACGCCCCATAACGGCGACAGGATCAGTTTCCAGGCGAAGCCGACGATGACGAAGGACAGGATGGTCGGCACGAAGATCGCGGTGCGGTAGAAGGCGGCGAACCTCAGCCTCGGGCTGGAAAGAAGTGCGGCCAGAAGCACGCCGATCGGGTTCTGCACCACCATGTGGATGATGAAGAACCAGGTGTTGTTCCTCAGCGCGTTCCAGAAACCCACCGACCAGTTGGGGTCGCCGAACAACGTACGGAAGTTGGTGAAGCCAACGAACACCTGATGCTGCTCGACGTTGCGGAACAGCGACAGCTGCAAGGTGCCGGCCAGCGGCAGGATCATGATCGCCGTATAGACCAGCAGCGCCGGCGCCAGGAAGACGCCGATATGCCAGCGGAACGGTCGTTTCGGTCGTGTTTGTGCGGCCATGAGTGCGGTCCCCGCCGAGGTTTAGCAATGCCTTCGACGGCAGCGCTGCCCCCTCACCCTTACCCTCTCCCCGTGAAGGACGGGGAGAGGGGGCGCCTGCGTTTCGGCTGATCCTTCTCCCCGTCACTATACGGGGAGAAGGTGCCGGCAGGCGGATGAGGGGCGGCGCCGTCGTTCGCAGTCGATGATGCTTTCGAAAAACGCAGGGCCGTCCACTTGGGGCCCTGTCTGTCTCTGAGCTTACTTGCCCGGCTTGTACCAGCTGTCGAGGCCGTCCTGCAGCTTCTTGGCGGCAGCTTCCGGCGTGTCGGTGCCGTTGATGACGTTGGCCGATTCAACCCAGGTTTCGTTCTCGAGGTTCGGCGTGCCGCGCGACAGGATCTGGTAGGTCGAGCGGATCGTCGACTTGCACTTGTCGCGCCAGGAGACGAATTCCTGCGCCAGCGGGTCTTCCATCTTCACCGGGGTGGAATTTAGGCTGAAGAAGCCCGGCAGTGCGTTGGCGTAGATGGTGGCGAAGTCCGGCGAGGCGACCCAGGACAGAAAGGTCTTGGCCGCGTCGGCATTCTTCGACGCCGCATTCAGGCCCATGCCGATATCGGTATGGTCGGAGATGTAGCAGGTGTCGCCGGCCTTCTCGACCGGCGGCGGGAAGGCGCCCATCTTGAACTGCGCCTGGGTGTTGAACAGGCCGATCTCCCACGATCCCGCCGGGTAGATGGCGGCGCGGCCAAGCGTGAACAGGTTCTGGCTGTCCGGATAGGTCTGGGCCTCGAAGCCGTCGCCGAGATAAGGCTTCCACTTGGCCAGTTCCTCATAGGGAGCAACCCAGTCCTTGTCGGTCAGCTTCTGGTCGCCCTTGATCAGCGCTGCGCGGCCCTCTTCGCCCTTCCAGTAGTTCGGACCGATGTTCTGATAGCCCATGGTCGCGGCTTCCCAGAGGTCCTTGGTGCCCATGGCCATCGGGATGTAGGTGCCGTCGGCCTTGATCTTGTCGAGCGCGGCGAAGAACTCGTCACGCGTCGTCGGCACCTTGAGGCCGAGCTTGTCGAAGGCGTCCTTGTTGTAGATGAAGCCGTGAATGACCGAGGCCATCGGCACGCAGAAGCTCGCCTTGCCGTCGTCGGTCTGCCAGGCGGCCTTGGCAACGGGCGAAAAGTTTTCCATGCCGGGCAGCGCCGACAGGTCGGCAAGGTTGCCCTTCTTGAACAGTTCGAGCGACTTGTCGAACGGGCGGCAGGTGATCAGGTCGCCAGCCGAGCCGGCGGCGAGCTTGGCGCCGAGTGCGGCGTCATACTCGGTCGGCGCCGACGGTGCGAACACCACTTTGATGCCCGGGTTCTTGGCCTCAAAGGCCGGGATCAGCTTGTCCTTCCAGATGGCAAGGTCGTCGCCGCGCCAGCTTTCGATATTGAGCGTTACGTCATCGGCGTGAGCCAACCCGGCGGTGCCGAGAATGCTGGTGCCGAGAAGCAGTGCCGTCAGTAATTTCGTTGTCATGCTAGTCTCCCTGTTGACCTTTTTCAGGTTCGGTTTTGAGAACAGGGGCCTTCGCGCCCTTGTTCCCCTCGATCGCGGAAAGGGCTGGCCGCAGCTTCTGGCCGGTCCCTTCCAGTATCTTCTCGGCCGCAACGGCGTTGGCAGCGCCGGCGGCGAGCAGAATGGCTGTCTTGACGACGCCGCCGCTCGCTTCGAGCAGCCGCACGGCGTCTTGCCGGTCGCGGCCGCTGATAGCGGCGACGATGCGAGCCGCGCGGTCGCGCAGCTTGATGTTGTCGGCGGTGAGATTGACCATGTAGCCGTCATGGACATGGCCGAGATGAATGGCGGTAAGCGTCGACAGCATGTTGAGCGCGATCTTCTGGGCAGTGCCGGCGCCCATGCGCGTCGAGCCGGCAATCACCTCCGGTGGCGTCTCGAGCAGGATGGCGACGTCGGCCAGCCTGAGCAGGGGCGTGTCCTTGTTGTTGGCAATGGCGATGGTTGCCGCGCCCCGGCTGCGCGCATCCTTCAGCGCCTGCACCGCATAGGGCGTCGAGCCGCTGGCCGAAATCGCGATCAGGCAGTCGCCCTTGCCGATGCCGGCGCCGGCAATTGCCGTCGAGGCTTCGTCGGTGTCGTCTTCCGGTCCGCCGGCCAGGGTCTTGAAAGCGTCGTCGCCACCGGCGATGAGGATGGCGATGCGTTCGCGCTTGATGCCGAAGGTGCCGGGCAACTCCAGCGCGTCGGCCAGCGCCATCAGGCCGGAGCTGCCGGCCGCAGCATAGGCGAGCTTGCCGCCGCCGTTCAGCCGCCCGGCGATGATTTCGGCTGCGGCGGCGATGGCGGGAATGGCGTCGCGCACAGCCTTGGCGGCCTCGATCTGCGCATTGACCAAAGAAGAAAGGATGGCGTCCGGGGCCTGGATGTCCAGTCCCTCGGCATTGCTGTGAAGCGCTTCGGTGCGCGGTTCGGCCATCCCTGTCCCTCCGATGGAAGAACAATACCAAAAAAATACCACTTGTCCACACGCATTAACGAAATTGCGAACTGGAAAGCGTTGAGCCGGCAAAATTCCCGGATTTTTCAACCTGATACGCCTTAATCTTTTTGAAACGGAAATTAATCCCTTGGCTATTGGTATTTTATTGGTATTATCCGCCCGGAGGAGACATCGCGTGAAATTCGTGCTCGGTATCGACGGCGGCGGCACCAGCTGCAGGGCAGCCCTTGCGACAGGCGATGGCGTTGTCGTTGGCCGTGCCAAAAGCGGCGCCGCCAACATCCGCACCGATCTCACCGGCGCTCGCACCCACATCGTCGAGGCTGCTCGTCAGGCCTTCATCGCCGCCGGGCAAGATCCGGACCTGATCCCGCAGACACCAGCCATTCTCGGCCTTGCCGGCGCCAATGTCGGCACCTACCGCCAGCAGCTTGAAGCAATCCTGCCGTTCAGCATCAGCCGCGTCGAGACGGACGCCGAGATCGCGCTCGAAGGGGCAGTCGGCTCTGGTGACGGCGCCATGGCCATCCTCGGCACCGGCACCGCCTATATGGCGCGCAAGGGCGGCACGTCGCGCGCCATCGGCGGCTGGGGCTTTCAGGTCGGTGATCAAGGCAGCGGCGCCCGGATCGGCCGCGACCTGCTGGAGCAGACGCTGCTCGCCCATGACGGCGTCCGGCCGCGCTCAGCCCTGACCGACAGCATGATGGCCATTTTCCGCAACAATCCCGAAGACGTGGTCGAGTTCACCACCAATGCCAAGCCCGGCGATTTCGGCGGCTTCGCGCCCAAGGTTTTCGAGCATGCCGAGAAGGGCGACAGCGTCGCCAACTGGATCGTGGACAAGTCGGTTGCCGATGTCGAGGCGTCGCTCCACGCGCTCGACCTCTCTGATGACGCCCCGCTCTGCCTGCTCGGCGGGCTGGCGCCGCTCTATGGGCCGCGCCTTTCTCAGCGCTACCAGGCGCTGCTGAAAGCGCCGCTCGACGATGCGCTGGGCGGCGCCGTGCAGATGGCGGCCCGCATCTTCGTCAAAGCGGAGGCGACGCGATGAGCGATGCCGTCGACCAGATCTTCGCCACGCTGAGGCAGTCGTCGCAGAGCGGCGCCCCGCTCTACCTGCAGCTCAGGAAAAGCATCGAGGACGCCGTCAATCGCGGCCTGATCGGGCCGGGCGATGCGCTGCCTTCCGAGCGCGACATCGCCACCAAGGCCGACATTTCGCGCGTCACCGTCCGCAAGGCGGTGCAGGACCTAGTCAAGGGCGGCATCCTCGTGCAGCGCCACGGCTCCGGCACCTTCGTGGCGCCGCGCATGGAGCGCGTCGAGCAGTCGCTGTCCAGGCTCACTTCATTCACCGAGGACATGGCAAGGCGCGGCATGGCGGTGCGTTCAGCCTGGCTCGACCGCGACCTCTACCCGCCCTCGCCCGACGAGATGATGGTGCTCGGCCTGTCCTCGAACGAGCTGGTGGCGCGCGTGGCGCGCCTGCGCATCGCAAACGACACGCCGCTGGCCATCGAGCGCGCCTCGTTGTCGGCCAGCGTGCTGCCGGATCCGGCCGGGATAGGCTCGTCACTCTATGCGGCGCTGCAACTGACCGGCAACCGGCCGGTGCGGGCGGTGCAGCGCATTTCCGCCGCCAATCTCGGCGACGCCGATGCGCGTCTGCTCGAAGTGCCATCCGGCATTGCCGGCCTGCACATCGAACGCATTTCCTATCTCGCGAGCGGCAAGGTGATCGAGTTCACCCGCTCCATCTACCGCGGCGACGCCTATGATTTCGTCGCCGAACTGCGCCTGACAGGGCCGAGCGAAGAGGGCCGACCATGATCCCCAAGACCACCCATATGCGGCGCGAGATCGACGAAATTCCGCAAGCCGTCGCGCGTCTGCTCGATGGCTCGGCGGCGGTGCTGACCGAGGCCGGACGCGGCATTCGCGAGCGCGATCCGAGCTTCGTCGTTACCGTCGCGCGCGGTTCGTCCGACCATGCCGCCACCTTCATGAAATATGCCGTCGAACTGACCGCCGGCCTGGCCGTCGCTTCGGTCGGTCCATCGGTCGCCTCGATCTACGGCGCCAAGCTCAAGCTCGCCGGTTCGGCTTGCCTCGCCATCTCGCAATCCGGCAAAAGCCCTGATATCGTCGCCATGGCCGAGACGGCACGAGCCGGCGGTGCGCTCACCGTCGCCATCACCAACACCGCCGATTCGCCGCTGGCGCGGGCTTCGGATTTTGCCATCGACATTCTGGCCGGCCCCGAGCGCAGCGTCGCGGCGACCAAGACATTCGTCAATTCGGCGGTCGCCGGCCTGGCGCTGATGGCGCATTGCACCGGCGACGACAGACTGCTGGCCGCCCTCGCCCGCCTGCCCGAGCATTTCAGCAAGGCGATCGCCTGCGACTGGATGGCGCTGGCCGGCGCATTGGAGACGCCGCAATCGCTGTTTATCCTAGGACGTGGCCCGTCGGCGGCGATGGCCAACGAGGCGGCGCTGAAATTCAAGGAGACCTGCGGCATGCATGCAGAGGCCTATAGCGCCGCCGAAGTCATGCACGGCCCGCTGGCCCTGGTCGGGCCAGGCTTCCCGGTGCTGGCGCTCGCCGCCCGCGATGCCTCCGAGCCGTCCGTGGCAGAGGCTGCCGACAACCTTGCCGGCAAGGGTGCAGCCGTTTTTGTAACCTCGGACAAAGCCAAGAGCGCGGCGCGGCTGCCGCATGTCGCCACCGGTCATCCCTTGACCGACCCGCTGACGCTGATCGTCTCCTTCTACGGCTTCGTCGAAGCCTTCGCCCGCCATCGCGGCCTCGATCCGGATGTACCGCGCAATCTGCGCAAGGTGACGGAAACCGTATGAGCGACCGTTTTGCCCTGACTGGCGCCCGAATTTTCGATGGCGACGACTGGCATGACAACGCCGCCCTTGTCGTGCACGGCGATGTGGTCGAAGGCATTCATCCCGTCGGCGCCATTCCGTCGGGCGTTGCCCGCATCGACGCCGGGGGCGGCATGCTGGTGCCGGGTTTTGTCGACCTGCAGGTCAATGGCGGCGGCGGCGTCATGCTCAACGACCATCCCGATGTCGCCTCGCTGGCAACAATCTGCCGGGCGCATGCGCCGTTCGGCACGACCGCACTGCTGCCGACGCTGATCACAGATACGCCTGACATCACCGCCGCGGCCATTGCCGCCGGCACCGGGGCGGCACGGCAAAAACTGCCGGGATTTCTCGGCCTGCATCTCGAAGGGCCGCATCTCTCCGTCGCCCGCAAGGGCGCGCATGAACCGGCGCTGATCCGGCCGATGACGGATGCGGATGAAGCGGCGCTGGTCGCGGCACGCAAAAACCTGCCGGTGCTGCTGACGACGATAGCGCCTGAATCCGTCGAGCCTGCCCGCGTTGCGGCCTTGGCCAAGGCCGGTGTGATTGTCAGCCTCGGCCATTCCGACACCGGCTACGCCACGGCCAGAGCCTTTGCCGATGCCGGCGCCAGCGTGGTCACACATCTGTTCAACGCCATGAGCCAGATCGGCAACCGTGAGCCGGGGCTGGCGGGTGCGGCCATCGACATAGGCAGTCTGTCGGCCGGGATCATCGCCGACGGCATCCATGTCGATCCCGCCACCATGGCAATCGCGCTGCGCGCCAAGCAGGGGCCGGGCAGGATCGTGCTGGTCACCGACGCCATGGCGACGATCGGCACCGCCATGACGTCGTTCACCCTCAACGGCCGCATCATCTATCGCAAGGATGGCAGTCTGCGGCTGGCCGACGGCACGCTGGCCGGCGCCGATCTCGATATGATCTCGGCCGTCCGCTACATGCACAGGATCGTCGGGCTGGACCTGTCGGAAGCGTTGCGCATGGCCTCGCTCTATCCGGCGCAGGCGGTCGGCCAGGCCCACCGGCTCGGCCGCTTCGCCAATGGCACGGCTGCCGATATCGTCGCTCTGTCGGACGCCCTCGACGTCAACGGCGTCTGGATCGGCGGCGACAAGGTTTTTGCAGGCGCGGACAGTCCGCGCTAAAGTCCACCCATGCATGATGTCGACTGCGTTGTCGCCGGAGCCGGTGTTGTCGGCCTCGCCATTGCCCGCGCGCTGGCGCTGTCGGGCCGCGAGGTGCTGGTGGTCGAGAAGGCCGCAGCCATCGGCACGGGCACCAGTTCGCGCAATTCGGAAGTCATCCATGCCGGGCTTCATTATACGCCGGGCAGCCTGAAGGCCCGTCTCTGCGTCAACGGCCGCGAGCGTCTCTATGCCTATTGCCGCGAGCACGACGTCGCCCATCATCGCACCGGCAAACTGATCGTTGCCGTCGAACCCGACCAGTTGGACAAACTGCAGGCGATCCAGATCGACGCGGCGCAATGCGGAGTCGGTGACCTCAAGCTTTTGACGCGCGCAGAGGCCGAAAGCCTGGAACCGGCGCTGAGCTGCGCCGGCGCGCTGCTGTCGCCGTCAACCGGCATCGTCGACAGCCAGGCGCTGATGCTGTCATTGCGTGGAGACGCGGAACCGGCCGGCGCATCTTTCGCCTTGCTCACCGTTGTCTCAGGCGCGAGCATCGAAGCCGACGGCATCCGGATCGACACGCGCGACGCCGATGGCGAGGGTTTCACCTTGAAGACCGGCGCCTTCATCAACGCCGCCGGCCTCGACGCGCAGGCGCTCGCCGGCCGCATCGAAGGCCTCCCGCAAGACCGTGTTCCGCCGCTGTGGCTGGCGCGCGGCAATTATTTCGCGCTTTCCGGCCGCTCGCCCTTTTCGCGGCTGATCTATCCGGTGCCGGTCCATGGCGGCCTCGGCGTGCATCTGACCCTCGACATGTCGGGGAGCGCGCGCTTTGGCCCGGATGTCGAATGGATCGATCGCGTCGACTATACCGTCGATCCCGCACGAGGCGCTGCCTTCTACGACGAAATCAGGCGCTACTGGTCCGGCCTGGCGGACGGCGCCCTGCAACCGGCCTATGCCGGCGTCAGGCCGAAACTGTCGGGTCCGGGACAGCCGGCCGCCGACTTCGTCATCCAGGGACCGGCTGACCACGGGGGCGGTCAGATCGTCAATCTGTTCGGCATCGAGAGCCCTGGCCTTACCGCCAGCCTCGCCATCGCAGAACATGTCGTTGGGCTTTTATATCCGCAATGACGGGCGTTTCCTGAAACGTCGGGCAGGCGCATACCATGAAACCTTTTGATATGGAGGTCGTTGTCGGGGCATATGTCCGAGGCAAAACCCAAATCGAAACCGGCCGACGGCATCGAAGCGCGCGATGCCACGAAGTCGCGTCGGGAAAAGCCGTCACGGCAAACGCGCGGAGATGGACCGCGCGAGGACACGCCGCGCGAGAAAAAAGCATCGGCCGCCGAAGCCGCGTCCGAGCCCGTTGGCGAGGCTGCGCCGCCGCCGGATGCCGTCGAACCCGATCCCAAGCTGACGCCCGAGCAGGCCGAGCAGGCGCGCAAAAAATATCTGCTGCGGCGTTTCTGGATCAGCGGGCGCGGCTATTGGGGGAGGCATGGCGACAAGCTCGCCTGGCCTTTGACGATCGGAGTGCTGCTGCTGATCTGCATCAACATCGGTTTCCAGTATGGCATCAACGTCTGGAACCGCTCGATGTTCGATGCCCTCGAGCAGCGCAACGCCCGCACGGTCTATCTCCTCAGCGCCGTATTCGTGCCGCTGGTGATCTGCAGCGGCAGCCTTGTCGTCGCGCAGGTCTATCTGCGCATGACGATCCAGCGCCGCTGGCGTTCCTGGCTGACCACCGGGGTCGTCGCGCGCTGGCTGGCAAACGGCCGCTACTACCAGCTGAACCTCGTGGGCGGCGACCACCAGAACCCCGAGGCCCGCATGACCGAGGATCTGCGCATCGCCACCGAGTCGCCGGTCGATTTCAGCGCCGGCGTCCTCAACGCGTTCCTGTCGGCCTCGACCTTTATCGTCGTGCTGTGGACCATCGGCGGCGCGCTCACCCTGCCGATCGGCGGCGAGAGCATCACCATTCCCGGCTTTCTGGTCATCACCGCGATCATCTATGCCGCCATCACCTCGACCTCGATGGTGGTCATCGGCCGCGACTTCGTCCAGCTCTCCGAGCGGAAGAACCAGGCGGAGGCCGAACTGCGCTACACGCTGACGCGCGTGCGCGAAAACGGCGAGAGCATCGCCTTGCTGGGAGGCGAGGACGAGGAGCGCAGCGGGATCGACAGGAATTTCGGCCATGTGCTGAGGCAATGGGCGCTGCTGACCGGACAGCACATGCGCACGGCCGCGGTGTCGCAGGGATCGAGCCTGTTTGCGCCGGTCGTGCCGATCCTTTTGTGCGCGCCAAAATTCCTCGAAGGCTCGATGACGCTTGGCGAGGTGATGCAGGCGGCGTCTGCCTTTGGCATCG
The DNA here is from genome assembly GCF_040323695.1 of Mesorhizobium sp. M0030. Lineage (NCBI taxonomy): Bacteria > Pseudomonadati > Pseudomonadota > Alphaproteobacteria > Hyphomicrobiales > Phyllobacteriaceae > Mesorhizobium > Mesorhizobium sp. M0030. Next base: position 418,119 of record NZ_JAMYVE010000001.1, read on the forward strand.
TGCAAGGCGCGTTCGGCTGGCTGGTCGACAACTATCCGCGCCTCGCCGACTGGAACGCCTCCGCGCGGCGCATTGCCTCGCTGATGATGTCGCTCGATGGGCTCGAGCGCGCCGAGCAGAGCGATGCGCTCGGACGCATCAACCGGGGCGAAGCGGAAGACGGCGCCATCCTCAGCCTCGACAATCTTTCCGTGACACTCGACGACGGCACCTCCGTAGTCAAGGAAACCGAGGTCGTGATCGAGCCGGGCGAGCGGGTGCTGGTTTCAGGCGAATCCGGTTCAGGCAAGTCGACGCTGGTGCGGGCCGTCGCGGGCCTGTGGCCATGGGGCGGCGGCAGCGTCAATTTCCACACCGACAGGCGCCTGTTCATGCTGCCGCAACGCCCCTACATCCCTTCCGGAACGCTTCGCCGCGCGGTCGCCTATCCCGCGGCGGCGGACAAGTGGACCATCAAGCAAATCAAGGCTGCCCTCGACAAGGTGGGGCTTGGCTATCTCACCGGCAGGATCAAGGAAGAGGCGCCATGGGACCAGACGCTGTCGGGCGGCGAAAAGCAACGCCTCGCCTTCGCGCGCCTGCTGCTGCATCGCCCCGATATCGTGGTGCTGGATGAAGCGACTTCGGCGCTCGACGAGAAGAGCCAGGACACGATGATGTTGACGGTGATCCGCGAACTGCCTGACGTCACCATCATCAGCGTGGCGCATCGTGCGGAGCTCGAAGCCTTCCACAGCCGCAAGATCACCCTGGAGCGGCGCGAGGGCGGCGCCAAGCTCGTCAGCGACGTCGACCTCATCCCGCGCAAGCGCAAACGCAGCCTGCTGAACCGCGCTTTGTGGGGTTCCAGCACTCGGGTGAAAAAGCCGCGCAGGTAAAAGGCGCCACTGCCGAACCGCGAACAGATGTCCAGGCGAAGCGCTTGGGCAGAGACATTAGCCGGCTATGGATTAGCCGTAGAGACCCTTGTAGGTCTCGCGCAGCAGGTTCTTCTGCACCTTGCCCATCGTGTTGCGCGGCAGCTCATCGACGAAGATCACCTGCTTCGGGTGCTTGTATTTGGCCAGCTGGCCGGCAATGGCGCCAACGATCTCGGCCCCGGTGATCTGCGATGCCGGCGCCCGCACCACGACAGCGGTGACGCCTTCGCCGAAATCGGGATGGGCAATTCCGATGACGGCACTTTCCAAGACGCCGGCAACGGCGTCGATCTCGCTCTCGATCTCCTTGGGATAGATGTTGTAGCCGCCGGAGATAATGAGATCCTTGCCGCGGCCGACGATGTGGACGTAGCCGTCCGCGTCGATGATGCCGAGGTCGCCGGTGATGAAGAAGCCGTCCTTGCGAAACTCCGCCTTGGTTTTTTCCGGCATGCGCCAATAGCCGGAAAAGACATTCGGACCTTTGACCTCGATCATGCCGACTTCACCCTGGCCAAGCGCATCGCCGCTGTCAGGGTCGGCGATGCGCAGCGAAACGCCGGGCAGCGGGAAGCCGACCGTGCCGGCCCGACGCTCGCCCTCATAGGGGTTCGACGTGTTCATGTTGGTCTCGGTCATGCCGTAGCGCTCGAGAATGGCGTGGCCGGTGCGCTCGCGCCAGGCCTTGTGCGTTTCGGCGAGCAGCGGCGCCGAGCCGGAAACGAACAGGCGGATGTTCTTCGCCGCCTGGGCATCCAGCCCGTCCTGCTGCAGGAGCCTTGTATAGAAGGTCGGCACGCCCATCAGCACTGTCGCGCGCGGCAAGAGCGAGACGATGCGGCCGCCGTCGAATTTCTGCTCGAACAGCATCGAGGCGCCGGCCATCAGGGTGACGTTGGTGGCGACGAACAGGCCATGCGTGTGGAAGATAGGCAACGCGTGGATCAGCACGTCATCCCCGGTGAAACGCCATTGCTCGACCAGCACGCGCGCATTGGAGGCCAGGTTTTCGTGGCTGAGCATGGCGCCCTTGGAGCGTCCGGTGGTGCCCGATGTGTAAAGGATTGCGGCCAGATCGTCCGGCCCGCGCGCCACGGCGTCGAAATCCGTGGGCTGTTGTGCCGCCAGTTCGGTCAGCGAGCCCTCACCATTGCTGCCAAGCGTGAAGGTGGCAGCACCCGACGCCTGCGCCAACGGCGCGATAGCGCCGGCGCGGGCCGGGTCGCAGACGACCAGCCGCGGCTCGGCATCACCGAAGAAATAGCCGAGTTCGGCCAGCGTGTAGGCGGTGTTGAGCGGCAGGAAGACTGCGCCGGCGCGCAGGCAGGCGAGGTAAAGGGAAATGCATTCGGGGCTTTTTTCGACCTGCACGGCAACGCGGTCGCCCGGCTCGACGCCGAAATGCCTCAGCGCATGTGCCAGCTGTGCCGATTGCGCCAACATATCGCCAAAGGCGATCGCGCGTCCGTCATCGGTCGCCATCAGGATGCGCTCGGCGGCTGAAATCCGGCTGCGGAACGCGTCGAACAGGTGATTGGTCATGCGCATTCCCTAGAGATGATGCCGAAAAGTGTGAAGCGGTTTTCGGAGGACATCATGCTCTATCCCTTTGATTTAGAGCCGGATGGCCTTGGAACAAAGGAAACGATTTCGCCTCCGTCCGGCAAAAACGTGAAATCGGGTTTGCCGCCGATCAGATGAAGGCAAGCGGACTTGGATAGCTGGCGGATTTTGGATAGCGGACCGGAAGCGCTTCTATCTGCGGCTGCGCAGCGCCTTGGTGGCGCTCACGCGTGGATCGCCGCTGTCGTTGAAGCGCTCCATGCACATGGCTGCCGTCAGACGGTAGTGGTTGAGGAGGGCTTCAACGGCGCCGTCGGCATCGCCATCCACCGTGCGCTCCGCAATCAGCCGATGTTCACTGATTTCGTCGCGCTCGCTGCCGTCCTGGGAGATCAGCCGGTAACGGGAGGCCTGATCCGAAAGCTGGTCGCAAAAGCCGGTCAGCCAATGCGAGCGGCAGCCTGCGATCAGTGCCCGATGGAAGGCGCGGTGCAGCTTTTCCCATTCCGGATTGTTCGAGGACGGATCCTCCGGCAAGCGGCGCGGGGCACGCGCCAGGCGATGCAAGGCCAGCACGAGCTGCTCTTCCCATTCGCCGGTGCGGTTGGCAATGGATTCACGCAGCGCCCGCTCTTCCAGCCAGCAGCGGGTGCGCGTCAATTCCTCGAGTTCCGGGGCACTGACCGGCATGATGAAGAAACCGCGCTGGTCGTGGCGGCCGAGCAGGCCTTCCGAAGCAAGTCGGTTGAGGGCCTCGCGAACCGGTGAGGCGCCGGCGCCGTAACGGGAAACCACCCATTCGACACGAAGCTTGCTTTCACTTTCAAACACGCCGCGCAGGAGATCGTCGCGAAGCTGTTGATAGACCGTACTAGCGAGTGTGCTCTTGGGTCCCGCGCCTTCGCTCACATCGGCAGATCCGTAGGTCAATATGACTCCTGTAGCTCTCCCATGCTCCGCTAGCCCGTTCGCGAAGCAAACGATTTCCCCTGTAAATTTACTGTAACTCCTAAGGCATCCGCCCCTCAAGCGAAAGATCACGATATTCGACTTAAAGAGGAAGGTTGACCGCATCTTATCCGCCGGAAGTAACTAAAATCGTGAAAAACTTGTTCTTCTGAAGAAAGTTTGTCTGCCAGCATGGCAGGTGCCCTCGAGAAACAGCTTCGAGATCCCGAATACGGATAATTTTTTCTTAACGCGCGTCATGCCGCCGGATTGACCTCTCCCCGCATGCAGATCCCTTCGGCAGTTATCCACTAGATTTATGGGCCAAAACTAGTGCCGGATGCCGCGATCCTGTCGCTTGCCGCGATGCCCTTGCGGCTGCCACCCGTTGACGGCTTTTTGGGAGATCGAAGGATCAGGCAGGGAGATCAGGCCGAGGAGAACCGACCAGCCGGGAACTTGCCCTGGAACTGATGTCAGCCGGCAGCCCGGTCGGCCGCGGTTCGGATGGCTTCTATATTGGCCCGGTAGGCTTCGACGCTGCCGCCCTTGAAGATGGCGGCGCCTGCCACCAGCACATCGGCGCCGGCTGATGTGACCAGGGGGGCGGTTTCCGGCGACACGCCGCCGTCGATCTCAATGCGAATCGGCCGGTTGCCGATCAGCGCTTTCACCCGCTTGACCTTGTCGACCATGGCCGGGATGAAGGCCTGGCCGCCAAAGCCCGGATTGACGGTCATGATCAGGATCAGGTCGAGCCGGTCGAGCACATATTCGATCGCACTTTCCGGCGTCGCCGGATTGAGCGATACGCCGGCCTTCTTGCCGAGACCCTTGATGGTCTGAAGCGAGCGGTCGAGATGCGGTCCGGCCTCGGCATGCACGGTCATGCCGTCGCAGCCGGCATCGGCAAAGGCGGCCAGATAAGGATCGGCCGGCGCAATCATCAAATGGCAGTCGAAAAAGGCCTTGGTGCGGTTGCGGATGGCCTTGATCACCGGCGGGCCGAAGGTGATGTTGGGCACGAAATGCCCGTCCATCACGTCGAGATGGATCCAGTCGGCGCCGGCCGCCGTCACCGCCTCGACCTCGTCGCCGAGCTTCGAGAAATTCGACGCCAGCACCGATGGCGCGATCAGGGTCTTCCTGCTCATGATGCGGCCCCTTTGGGCGCCCTGTTTGCGGGCGCGGCCTTGACGACTGCTAGAGCAATTCCAGGAAAAGTGGGAACGGCTTTCCGTCCGGAATTGCGTGAAAACAAAGAGGTAGAGCGGTTCGGCGTTTCCACGAAACGATGAACTGCTCTAGACTATGATCCCGGAAAGGGAAAGTCGGTATTTGCTGCGCCCGGCAGCGGGTTCGGCGAATACCTGGCCGCCTGATCGCCGCAGCGCGCCCAAGGAAAAAACCCGCCGAATCGCTCCGGCGGGGTTCTGAATTTTGACTCGTATCAGATCCTATGGCTTGAAGTTGGCCGCCGGATCCCTTTGCGGCTGTACCTGCGTCTGCGGCGTGCGCTTCGGTATGAACTGCTGAAGGACACCTGGATTGAGCAACAGGGTCGGGTCGAGCGACGGCTGCTGCCGGATGGCTCTGCAGTTCGGGAACCGACCAACGGTGCCTTCGGGGCAGCGCCGCCTGATGATCGGCACGCACTGGCCGCCGACCATCTGCGAGCCCGGGGCGCAGTCTCCCACCTGCGGCCTCGGCTTGCGGCACGCGCCGTCGATCGCCTGGGTGCCGCGCGGGCAAACACACTCGCCGCGCTTGTTGTGCACCTGGCCGCGTATGTCGCACTGTTCCAGCACAGGCTTCTTCTGCCGGCAGGCATTACCTTGCACCTCGGTACCCCGCGGGCAGACACAATTGCCATTGGCGTCGTGGACCTGGCCGCGGATCGAGCACTGCTCGGGCTTCGGCCGGATCGGCCGGCAGACCTTGCCCCTGACTTCTGTGCCGTCCGGGCAGACGCAATCGCCATTGGCGTTGTGGATCTGACCACGGACCGAGCACTGTTCAGGCTTTGGCCGGATCGGCCGGCAGGCTCCATTGCGCACCTCTGTCCCACGCGGGCAGACACAATCGCCATCGGCGTCATGAACCTGGCCGCGTATGCTGCACTCCTGAGGCTTCTGCTTGTCGCGCACGCAGGCATTTGCCTGTCGGTCGAGATGCGTACCTTCCGGGCAGTAGCAGCCATTGCCGTCCGACGTCGGGACCGAACCGGGGATGGCGCAGCCAGGCTTGTCGGTCTTGACGCAAGCGCCGTTCTCAAGCTCGGTTCCGCGCGGGCAGACACAGCGTCCATCCTCGGTGCGGATCTGGCCCTTGAGCAGCACGCAGGGCCTCGGATCCTTCGGCTGGATGATGACGCCGCCGTCGGGCGAGCACTGGCCGTTGCGGAACGTCGTGCCTTCCGGACACACGCACCGGCCGGCATCGTTCATGACGAAGCCTGGCGAGCATTCCTTCTTCACCTCGCGCTTGATGGTGAACGGATGGCAGGCATAGGCCTTGCCGCGATCGCCCTGGACGTTGGTCAGGTCGCCGGGCAGTACGTCGCCGCCGCCTTGCACCCTGGTGTCGGGAGACAAGACGCCGACGCAGTTCCGGCCGCTGACGTTGCCCCGCAGATTGACCAGGGGAGCGTCGGGAAGGACCACGGTGACCTTGTGCACATGGCTTTCCCCGGCGCCGAGCGTCAGATTGGCAATACAGGTCAACGGCAAGGTCGTCGGTTCGGGCGAGCAGCCAAAGGGCGGTTCGATCGAGGTGATCGCGACGCCTTGCAGCCGCCCCAGCCCGTCCACCCCGATCGCATCGCCGATGCGGACCGGACCGGAGAAGGCGGTCTGGCCATCATTGGTGATGGTGATCTCGAACGAGCAGGGTTGCCCCGGCTGGCACTCGGCATCGCCGGTCTTCTTGACGCTAATGGTGGACGTGCCGCCGCCCTTGGCGCAGGCCTGGCCGATCGGGTAGACGATATCGTCTCCAGGGGCCGGGCCGTATGAGCCGCGTGCGCAGTTCTCGAACGCGCCATTGGCCGAGACCGTCACGTCGAAGTGCCTCGATGTTCCGGGAGTCATCACGGCGCCGGGAATCTGGCACGACAGCGCATTGGCCGGAACCGCTCCGCAGGCCCATTCCGCACCGTCGGGTGTGACGGTCTGGATCTGGACCGGCGCGCCACCCGATATCAGCGTGGCAGCATCGTTGACCCGCACCGGACCGGTGGGGGCAGAGGTGCCAAGGCTGATGACGGTGATGCGGCAGGAAACCACCGCCGCACCGGCGAGCGAGCCATTGCAGACCTTGGTGATGCGTAGGGTCGGCTTGCCGCCATTGGGATGACGGAAGCGTTCCTTGGCGCAGGCCTTGTTGTTGGTGAGGTCGACCTCACCGGGGACGGGCTTCAGCGCCGCGCAGTTCTCGACCGAATCCGACTGGTAGCCGGCCGGCATGACCGCCCTGACGACGATCGGCGTCGAGGCGCCCGGCATCAGCACGATGCCTGCATTGTCGCAGCGGAACTGGCCGGGACCGTTCGGTCCGCATGTCCAGGGCGGAGACGGGCCGAAGGTCGAAGAGGCCGGCGCGCCGCCCGGGTAATTGTCGATAACCGTCAGCGGCCCATTATAGGGGACGCTGCCATTGTTGATGATGTCGATCACGAAGTAGCAGATGCCGTCGGGTGTGCAGACCGGGATGCGGGCACGCTTCTTCAGGATCAGGTCGACCTTCTTGTCGACCGGGGGCCGGCAATCGCGGTCGCGGTCGCCACGCCGGCAGATCGGGATCGAGGCACAGCCGCGATCGTTCTGCTGGCTGCCGAACAGCGGCTTGCCGCTGGCGCCGTAGTTATAGGTGGCGCAGTTGCGCAGCGCGCTGCCTTGCCAACCACCCGCCGGCTTGAAGCCGAGCTTGAGGTTGATGGAGGCCCCCGGATTGAGCGTGGTCACCGGATAGGTGCACATCATCGGGGTCACGCCGGGCATGCATACCCAGGGCGGATTGGGCCCTGAATCCAGAGTCGAGCCGGCCGGCAGCGTCACCTCGTCGAGCACGATCTTGCCGTGATACGGCCCGTCGCCGACATTGGTGACCTTGATGGTGAAGTCGCAGCCGCCGCCCATCGTGCAACGCGTCACGTCGGCGCGTTTCTCGACCTTGAGGTCCGGTTCCTTGTCCTTGGGCGGACATCTCAAGTCACGCGGGATGACGATGTCGATGGTCTGCGTGCAGCATAGTCCCCAGCCCTCCTTCGGGCCGGCATAGGTCTCGATGCCGGTGACGATGAGGTGGATGACGTCGCCGGGCGACGCACCGACGATCTTCCAGTTCAGCACACCGCCGCCCGCCGGAACCAATTGCGTGTCGGGGATGATGGTGATGCCTGGGGTCGTCGTCGATACCTGCACCCATTTGCCGCCCATCTCCGGGCCGACAGGCATGTGGTAGATGAACGCGCCGCCGCCTTGCATGCAATCGACCGTGCCGCGCTCCACCTTGAAACATTCCCGGTCGGGAGGCGGAGGCCGCTTGTCACAATTGGTGAGGTCGATCTTGATCGAGGTCTTGGCCCCGGTCTTGTAGTCGCCGTCGTCGGGCTTGCCCGGATCCTGCGACGGGATGATGGCCCCCGTGCCGACGCCCGGCGTCACCTTGATCATGCCCTGGTTGTCGACGATGGTCGGCGAAGGAAACGCCGCATGGTCGATCTTGGCGGTGATCTTGAAATTGATGACGCGTTCATTGCCAGCCCCAGCGCCGTCGAGATCGGTGGTGGAAATCCGGAAATCGGAAACCGTTGCCGTATCGTTCGGATTAGCCGAGGTGCTGATTGTCGCACCCGGCAACGGTCCGCCAGACGCATCCGTGCCGTCGCCGGACACGTTGACGTTGACGATCGCAAGACCGTGCGGAAGCTGATCCTTGAAGTAGAGTTGGAGTTTCTTCAGCCTGGCCGAAAAGCTTGGGTCGGCAAAGCCTTGCGGGTCGCCGCGCAGGCCAAAGCTCAGAGAGTAGACGACGTAGTCGCAGCTCCTCTGTGTGCCTGTTTTGGTGAAGAACGGCACGATCCGTTCCGGCCTCGGATTGACGATTTTTGAATTGTCCAGGTCGAGCCGCAGTTCCGGAGTGATCGGGACTGCATCTTCGGCGTGGCTTGCCACAGGGGTGAACATGGCGACCGCGATACCGGCCGCCATCAGCCAGCGCGCGCCGCGCCTGGCATATGACAGGGGTTTCATGATGGTCTCCATGACGGTTGGCTGCTTGCCGGTGGATTGACTGCTCTTCGCGGTCGGGGAAAGTGCGAGATTTTTCATCTTCCCCTCCTCAACGTTCGCAGCTGACGGCTGGGGTTCTGAGTGGCAAAGTCATCTTGCAGCAAGGGTAGTAGCCACCCTTGTCCTTGTCGGACTGCCTGTAGAAGCAAAGTCCAACATCGACTCTGTCGCCCGGAGAATGGCCGGTGATGTCGACCGTGTAAGGCTTGCCGGGAGCATGCGACTGGGGTGATGTCACCCCGACGCCTGGTGTCCTGGACTTTGTCTCACTGGAAGGCTGGACCTTGATCGAATCGCCGCCAAAGCCGGCATGGTCATGGAGATAGAGGTCGGCCTGGAGGCCGCGAGGCGTGCAGTAGAACTGAACATCCTCGACATCGATGCACGGAGGCAGATCGCCGGGCGGTGGGAAGTCCGGCGGATAGAACGGCGGCAGATAACCGCCTGGGATCTCTTCATAATAGCCGGCACGGCCGTCGCAGGGGTGCCAGACCTCGACGTCGCCGACATGGCCTTCCACTTCTGGGTCTTCGAAATAGCCGTCGAAGTCGACGAACCACGAGCCGAAAGGCGGCACGTTGGCCGGCTTGACCAACGGCGTCGGCGTGATCTGCACGCCGTGCACGGCAAGCGGCCCGCCGGCGGCGAGCTGGTCGGCAAGTGTCGGGTTGTCGCGCAGCTTGTCGCCGGTGTTGACCAGCGTGTCGGTGCACACGCCGGTGTCGAGATTGCCGTCGGCGTCATAGCCATATTGCAGGTCGAGCCCACCGGCCGACTGCCGGTTGCCTTGCGGGAAGCCGACCGCATATTCCTGCGGCTCTTCCACCCAGACCGATTCCGTCGCCGGATCGTCCGGGTTTTCGCGCCAGTAGCGGATGACCTCGCCCTTGCGGGAATCGGCGAGCTGGCTGTAATCGTAGCGATTCTCGACCGGGCCGCGCTGCGCCAGATACATGAAGCCCTGGTTGTCGAAGGCGATGTCGGTGACGGCGTAGTCCTTGTCGGCCTTGACCGTCAGCTCCCAGCGCGGATCACCGGCAAAGCTGCCATCGCGGGCAATGCCAACCGACCAGATCTCGGCCTTTTCGTCGACCGAATAATAGAGCCGGCCGCCATGATAGGCGACGGACCAGACGCGGCGTTCGTCCTGCGTGTAGCCCCATGTGTCGGGGTCTTCCGAGTCGAAGGCAGCACCCTGTATGTCCATCACCGCACCGTCATCGGCGACGGGAGCCAGCCCATGCGCCGGCCGCCCGGCAACGCCGTGATCGAATGTGTCGATCAGCGTGCCGTTGGCGTCGAGGCGGTGGATGAGGCCGGTGTCGAGATCGCTGGCGAAGAACTCGCGGTGATTGCTGTCGAAGCTGATGTCGCCGATGCCGGAACCGCTGTTGGTGTCAATGTCGGCGAATTTGGAGACCGCGCCGGTGATGCCGTCGATCTTCCAGATCGTGCCCGGACCGCCACCGCTTTCGGTGCCGAACTGGCCGTCCATGAAGACGGCGCCTGCGGTGCCGCGGCGCTGTCGCTCGGGCCGACCGTCGGCATCTTCGTCCGGGGTGACGATACGGATGCCGTGCAGCGAGGTAGCGCCGGCATAGAGATTGGGGACGCCCGAGGGAACGCCGTCGCGCATACCGTCATCATAGGTGATGGCGAATACCTGGCCGATCTGTTCGGCCGTCACCTCGAAAGGCGGCGGCGTGTAGACGAGCTGGCCGGAAGCCGGTCCGCCGAGCGCCGAAACGTCGAAGACGCGCAAGGTGGCGCGCGTCGTGTCGATGAAGGTTTCGTCGACCGGGTCGACGCCGGGCGGCAGCCCCCCCCTTTCGGAATCGGCAGAGTCGAAATTGGGAATGACGGTGCCGGAAAATCCGGTGACCGCCATCGAGCCGGGATAGACGATCTGGGTTTCCTGCGCTTGGGCGGCTGTGCCCAACCAGAGCGCGGCGCTCAGCGCCAGGGCAAGCAAACCGCCGGCCAGATGGAGCGAACGGCGCAAACCGCCGCTTGGAGACGACATGGACGCGCCGCGATCGCAGGACATAAAACTCCCCCCGAAGTTTTCGGGAGGAACATCCGGTCCGGCCGCGCGAAACAGGGCAAGGCGCGGCGTTCCGGCACGTTCGTCCCTGATCGAATTGTCTGCTTTCCTCATCTTCACGATACGCCTGCTCCTGCGCAGGGTCAACGGAATCAGCCGAAAGCCCAGCGCATCGACTCCATCCCGAAGGCGGTGGTCGCGCTGAGCTTGCGTTGGTCCCGGAGACCGTGGAGCCTCTGGGGTCCTGGTCATGGGGGCATCCTTTCCGGCCCGCACCATGCGGCGCCTGGTCGTCAGTCGCAGGCTGGAGCGGAAAGGTTCATGCAAAACGGCGGCCGGGTCTGTCCGCCATTTCACAGAGGCGCGGCCAATTCCTTGTGTCAACTCAAGGTGGAAAACAGTCTTGGCGCGCGAAAGACCGGCCGGCTTACTTACCGTCAGTGCCGGCTTCTGCTAGCGTCTTCCCAACCCTGGGGGGATCATGACACGCAGGCACTTCGTTCTCTTGCTGGCGGCGCTTTTTCCATGTGCGTTGCCGGTCCATCAATCCGTAGCCAAGACCTTGGTCTACTGCACCGAGGTTAGCCCCGATACGTTCGATCCCGCACTCGCCTCCGGATCCCGCGACGCCTCGGCCACCGCTCTCTACAACCGCATGGTCGAGTTCGAGCCCGGCACCACCAAGGTGCGCCCCGAGCGCATGGCCGAGACGCTGATCGCCTTTGTCCGCGGCTGAGCCGTTCACCAGATCCAGTCGCCTTTGCCCAGCACGGAAACCGCCTCGACAATGCGGCTGAAGGAGGCGCGGGCCCGGCCAACCGTGTGCCTGGCCCGGAGATAGCCGTGCACCAGTCCCGGCTCCTCGAACCAGGTGGCATGGCCGCCGGCAGCGAGGACGCGGTCGCGATAGGCCTCGCCGTCCGACGACAGTGGGTCACACTCAGCGGTGATCAGCACTGTCGGTGGCAGGCCGGTAAAATCTGCGTCGGCCATTGGATACAAAGTGATGTCGCCGGTCCCATCGACGCCGCCGGTGCGGATATCCCTGTAGAAGTCGAGATCGCGCACCGTCAGCATCGGCGCTTCCGCATGCGTCAAATAGGAGCCTTGCGAACGGTCGCCGCCGAGGCCGGGATAGATCAGCACCTGGCCGATCGGCTTTTTGGCATGGCTGCGCGTTGCGTGGGCGACAGCCGCGCAGAGATTGCCGCCGGCGCTGTCGCCGCAGAGCAAAATAGGGCAGTCGTAGTTCGAGGCCGCCCATTCGAAGGCATGCAGCGCATCGTCGAAGGCGGCAGGGTGCAGATGCTCTGGCGCCAGCCGGTAGCCGATGGAGACCACTTCGAAGCCGGTCCGGGCGCACAGCTCGGCGCAGACATCGTCATGGCTGTCCAGCCCACCGAGGATGAAGCCGCCGCCATGGATGTAAAGCACCATCGCGTCCCGGTTGGGTGAGGCAGAGCGATAGATGCGGATCGGGATGTCGTGGGCGGCAATGAAAGTCGTTTCCGCCGTCACACCATTGGGATAGCCGGCAAAGAACTCGCGGCACATCCGGTCATAAATCGCACGCTGCTGGGCGATGGTGTAGTCGATCGTATCGGGCGGGTAATAGGAATTGGTCCGCTCGATGAAGGCCCAGGTCTCGGCATCGATGAGGGTTTTGTAGTCGGTCATGCAGCTCCTTTACCTCCCCCTTGATGGGGGAGGTCGCCGCGAAGCGGCGGGTGGGGGGGGGGGGGCGGGCCCCCCCCCCCCCCCCGGGCGGGGGGCCCCCCCCCGCCGGGGGGGGGGGTTGGGGGGGGGGGCGGGCGCCGCCCCGGGCGGGGGGGGGGGGGTGGCGCATCACCCCACCCCGGACCTTCGGTCCGACCCTCCCCATCGAGGGGAGGGTAAAGAGGCTACTTCCCCTTCCACACCGGGTCGCGCTTCTCCGCAAACGCCCGGAACCCTTCCATACCGTCCTCGGAGCCATAAAGCGCATCGACCGTCGCCAGTTGCCGGCGCGTGACGCGGTTCATGGCATCCTGGAAGGTCAGCGCCTCGGCCACCCGCGCCGTCTCCTTGATCGCGGCAAACACCAGCGGCGGGCCGCTGGCCAGTAGCCTTGCGACCTCCCAGACGCGGTCTTCAAGCTTTTCCTTGGGCAACACTTCGTTGACCAGGCCCCAGCGATGCGCTTCCGCTACATCCATCCAGCGGCCGGTGAGCAAGAGGTCCATGGCGACGTGATAGGGAATGCGCTTCGGCAACTTGATCGTCGCGGCATCCGCCAGCGTGCCGGCGCGGATTTCGGGCAGCGCGAAGGAGGAATGATCCGAGGCGAAAATGAGGTCGCAGGACAGCGCTAGCTCGAAGCCGCCGCCCACCGCCATGCCGTTGACGCAGGCAATGACCGGCTTGTTCATGTCGCGCAGCTCCTGCAGGCCGGCAAAACCGCCGATGCCATAGTCGCCGTCGACCGCGTCGCCACCGGCGGCTGCCTTCAAATCCCAGCCGGCGCAGAAGAACTTGTCGCCGGCGGTCTTGACGATGGCGACGCGCAATCCGGGATCGTCGCGGAACGCCTTGAAGGTCTCGCCCATCAGCCGCGAGGTCCTGAGGTCGATGGCGTTGGCCTTGGGCCGGTCGAGCGTGACCTCGAGGATGGTGCCCTCGCGGCGGGTCGAAATGACGTCAGACATTCTTCTTCTCTCCCAGCACCAGCAGCGCGTCGGCGATCCAGGCGCCCTTGCCCTCGGCGCAGACGATCAGCGGATTGATGTCGAGTTCCTCGATCTCTCCGGCATTCGTCTGCACGAAGCCGGCAATGCCCGCGATGGCGTCGATGGCAGCGCCGATATCGGCCTTGGGCCGGCCACGATAGCCGTCGAGCAGCGGAAACAGTTTGAGGCCACGCAGGGCGGCCTCGATGTCGTCGCGCGTCGCCGGCAGCATCAGCGTGACGCTGTCGCGCAACAGCTCGACCAGCACGCCTCCGGTGCCCAGCGTCATGACCGCGCCGAACATCGGATCGCGGGTGAAGCCGACGATCAACTCGGCAACGCCGTCGCGCACCATGCGCTCGACATAGAGGCCGGTGCCGAGCGGCAGCAGATCATGCGCCGCCGTGCTGACCGATTCGGCGTCTTTCAGATTGAGCCGCACCGCGCCGACTTCCGACTTATGGGTGACGCCGAGCGCCTTCAGCGCCACCGGGAAGCCGAGCGCCATCGACGAAATCACCGCCTCTACGGCGTTAGCGGCACGTTCTGCCTTCGGCACCGGCAAGCCGGCCTTGATCAGCCGCGCCTTGGCTTCGGCCTCGTCAGGGGTGACATGATCGCCGCCGGCAGCACCTGCAGCCGACGTGTCGATCGGCTGCGCCTGCGGCTCGGCCCAGGCCCAGCCGATGAAGGCCGCCGCGCCTGCGGCATCCATGGCCTCGGAAATACCGAACAACGGCACCATGCCGCGCGCCATCAGCTCGGCGGTGTATTCCTCCGGCAGGTTCTCCGGCAGCGAGGAGACGATCGCACCATGCGCCTTGTTGGTCTTCAGCGCCGATTCGAAGGCGCGCAGCGTCGCCCACCAGTCGGTGACCGAGCAGCGGTCGGGGCGTGGAAAGTCGAGCACCAGCATGTTGAGGTCGAAGCCGCCCGACACCATGGCGGTGAAGGTGGCGGTCATCGCCGGTTCGTTGTTCCAGATGAAGGTGTGATAGTCCAACGGGTTGGCGACCGCGACCAGCGGCCCGAGCGTCGATTTGACATGGGCGCGGTGTTTGCTGGTGAGCTCCGGGAAATTGACCCAGCGGCCTTCGGCGCTGTCGGCCATGACAGAGGCTTCGCCGCCCGAGCAACTCATCGATGACAGTCTATAGCCGGGCAGTGGTCCTGTGACGTGCAGAAGCTTCAGCGCCTCGATAAAGGCGGGGATGGAATCGACGCGCGCAATGCCGAGCCGCCGCAGGAAAGCGCCCGAAGCGGCATCCGAACCGGCGAGCGAAGCTGTGTGCGAGACGGTCGCCTGCCTGGCCTGTTCGGACCGGCCGACCTTCATGGCGATGATCGGCTTCTTCAGTTCGCGCGCCCGCGCCGCCAGCTTTTCGAAACCGGCTACCGAATCGAAGGCTTCGATGTGCAGGCCGAGCGAGGTGACGCGCTCATCCTCGATCAGGCCGAGCGCCATTTCGGAGAGGCCGGTCTGCGCCTGGTTGCCGGCCGTCATCAGGAAGGCGATCGGCAGGCCGCGCTTCTGCATCGTCATGTTGATGGCGATGTTGGAGGACTGGGTGATGATGGCGACGCCCTTGGCGCCTTCGGGCAGCCTGATGCCGCCATGCTGGTCGGGCCATAGCAGCGCGCCATCGGCATAGTTGATCAGGCCGTAGCAGTTCGGCCCGATGATCGGCATCTCGCCCGCGGCAGCCACCAGTTCGGCCTGCAGCCGCTCGCCGTCATCGTCATAGGCCTCGGTCTCAAGAAAGCCCGCGGCAAAACAGACGGCGCCGCCGGCGCCGCGCTCAGCCAGCGCCTTGATTACCTCGATGGTGAGATGCCGGTTGACGCCGACAAAGGCAGCGTCCGGCGCGTCGGGAAGGTCGGCGACCGAGCGATAGGCCTTGCGGCCGGCGACCTCGTCCTTGTTCGGATGCACCGGCCAGATTTCGCCGGCAAAGCCCATCTTGATCGATTGCGCGACGACGACAGCGGCCTGCGCCCCGCCGAACACGGCGATGGATTTTGGACGCAGGAGACGTTCAAGCTTATGCATGGTTTATGCCCCGAACGGGCGCAGCAGCGCCCGCGAAATGATGTGGCGCTGGATTTCCGACGTGCCTTCCCAGATGCGCTCGACCCGGGCGTCGCGCCAGATGCGCTCCAGCGGCAGGTCATCCATCAGCCCCATGCCGCCATGGATCTGGATTGCTTCGTCGGCAACAAAGGCGAGCATTTCGGTAGCCTTCAGCTTCGCCATGGCCATGTCCTGGTCGGTGACGGTGCCCTGATCGTACTTCCAGCCGGCTTCGAACACCATCAGGTCCGCCGCCTTCAATTCCGTCGCCATGTCGGCGAGCTTGAACGACACGCCCTGGAACTTGCCAATCTGCTGGCCGAACTGCTGGCGCTGCGCCGAATATTCGATGGCATGACCGAGCGCCCGCTCGGCGCGGCCGAGGCAGGTGGCGCCGACCTGCAGGCGCGTGGCGCCGAGCCAGGAATTAGCGACGTCGAAACCCTTGTGCACTTCGCCGAGAACTTGGGCTCCCGGCAGGCGGCAATCGTCGAATTCGAGGATGGCATTGGTGTAGCCGCGATGCGAGACGTTGCGGTAGCCGTCGCGCACGGTGAACCCCTTGGTGCCCTTGTCGACGAAGAAGGCGGTGATCTTCTTGCGCTTGCCGCGCGGCGTTTCTTCCTCGCCCGAAGCCATGAAACAAATCGCGAAATCGGCAAGATCGGCATGGGAGATGAAATGCTTGGTACCGTTAAGGACCCAGTCGTCGCCGTCCTGCACCGCGGTCGCCTTCATGCCTCGCAGGTCGGAGCCGGCGCCGGGCTCGGTCATCGCCAGGCAGTCCCACTTCTCGCCGCGGATGCACGGGAACAGGTACTTTTCGCGCTGCTCGGGCGTGCCGGCGAGCAGGATGTTGGAGGGGCGCGCGACGCAGGTCCAGTGCAGCGCGTAGTTGGCGCGGCCGAGTTCCTTCTCGTAGAGCAGCCAGGTCACCGTATCGAGGCCGGCGCCACCGACATCGGCCGGCATGTTGGCCGCATAGAGCCCCGCTTCGATTGCCTTGACCTTGATCTCCTCGATCAACTCGCGGCGCAGCACGCCGGTGCGCTCGACCTCGCGTTCATGCGGGTAAAGCTCATTCTCGACGAACGCGCGCGTCGTCTCGACGATGAGCTTCTGTTCCTCCGAAAGACCGAAATCCATGGTCCTCAGCCCTTCTTCTTTTTCTTCGGCTTTTCCGCCTTCTTCACCGGCTTCGATGCCTTGGCCTTTTCTGCGGCCCTGGATGCGGCCGGCTTCTTCGCCGCCAGCTTGGCCAACTGCTTGGTATAGTCCTTTTGCAAGGCGCCGGCGCCCCAGCCCTTGCCTTTGTTCTGTTTCGACAGAGCATCCATGATCGCGACCAGATTGTTGTCGCGGATCTTTTCCAGTTCGCGGATCGACAGGCCGTGAGCCTGGTCGTCCGACTGGGTGGCAATAAGATCGACCAGCTCGTCGTTGAACTCCGGCACGTCCATAAGCTTGGTCCACGGCCATTTCAGGCACGGCCCGAACTGCGCCATGAAGTGGCGCATGCCGGCTTCGCCGCCGGCGACGCGATAGACCTGGAACATGCCCATCTGCGCCCAGCGCAGGCCGAAGCCATAGCGCATGATGTCGTCGAGTTCCTCGACGGTGCAGATGCCGTCCTTGATCAGCCACAGCGCCTCACGCCAGGCCGCTTCGAGCAGGCGGTCGCCGACAAAGGCCTCGATCTCCTTGCGGATCACCACCGGCTTCATGCCGATCGATGCATAGATCTCCTTTGCGACCTCGATCGCCTCTGGAAAGGTCTGTTCGCCGCCGACGATCTCGACCAGCGGCAGCAGATAGACCGGGTTGAAGGGATGTCCGACAACCAGACGCTCCGGATGCTTCTTCATCGCCACCTGCATGTCGGTCGGCTTGATGCCGGAGGTCGACGAGCCGACAATGGCGTTGGCCGGCGCGTAGAGATCGATCTCGGCCAGTACGCGGTGTTTGAGGTCGAGCCGCTCCGGCACGCTCTCCTGGATGAAATCGGCGTCGGCCACCGCCTCGGCGATGGTCTTGGCAAAGGTCAGTCTGCCTTCCCTGGGCAGGCCGCCGGGAACCATCTGCTTGTAGGCGCGGCGCGCGCCCTTCATCACTTCCGAGACCTTGCGCGACGCTTCCGGGTCCGGATCGAAGATCGACACGTCGATGCCGTTGAGCAGCAGCCGCGCCACCCAGCCGGCGCCAATGACACCGCCGCCAATGGCGGCTGCCTTGTTGATGATGCTCATGGTCAGGCTCCGGTTCTTGTCTTGGCGGTTTCGGGGTCGATGAGAGGCACGCGCTCGCCGGAGCGGATCACGGAGTGGTCGTAGGCCTTGCGGGCGAAGACTTCGAGCACGAAGGGCCGGAAGAATTCGATCGGCAGCGTGTCGAAGTCCGGGTCGAAGCTCGACTGGTCCCAGCGTTCGCAAAACTGGTCGCAATCGTCGAAATAGGCATGGCCGGCGAAGCGGTCGCGAGCATGGCGGTTGCCGCCGAGATGATGCGCGTAATAGAGCCGCTGGAAGTCGCCATGCTTTTCCACCACCCAGGTGCATTGCTCGCGCACGAAAGGTTTCAGGATCGAAGCGGCGTATTCGTCGTGATTGTAGGGAGCGTAGATGTCGCCGATGTCGTGCAGCAGCGCGCAGGCGATCCAGTCGGTGTCGGCGCCGTCACGCCAGGCCCGCGTCGCCGCTTGCAGCGAATGGCCGAGCCTGGTGATCTTGTAGCCCGACAGGCCTTCGTCGAGTTGCACCAGTGCGTCGAGCAGCCGCTCGCCGGTCCTGGCGGCATAGTCGATCTCATGGGCGGTCAGGAACTCATAGTCTTGCCTGTCGCCATCCTTCATCGCAGTGAATTTGACGGTAGCCATGATCCGCTCCCGTCTTAAGCAGCCGCTGCGATCGGCGCCCGCTTGGTGAGGTTGAGCTTCCTGCGCACTTCCTCCGGCCCCAAAATCCTGGCACCGAGATTGGTGACGATGCTGGCGGCGCGCTCGACCAGCTGCGCATTGGTGGCCAGCACGCCCTTGTCGAGCCAGAGATTGTCTTCGAGACCGACGCGGACATTGCCGCCGGCGAGCACTGCAGCGGCTGCATAGGCCATCTGGTTGCGGCCGATGGCGAAGGCCGACCAGTTCCAGGTCGACGGCACGTTGTTAACCATGGCCATGAAGGTGTTGAGGTCGTCCGGCGCCCCCCACGGCACACCCATGCAGAGCTGCACCAGCGCGTCGGGATTCAAGACCTTTTCTTCGACCAGCTGCTTGGCGAACCAGAGGTGGCCGGTATCGAAGGCTTCGATCTCCGGCTTGACGCCGAGCGCCGTCATCATGCCGCCCATTGCGCGCAGCATGCCGGGCGTGTTGGTCATGACATAATCGGCCTCGGCGAAGTTCATGGTGCCGCAATCCAGCGTGCAGATTTCCGGCAGGCACTGGCGCACATGTTCCATGCGGTTGGTGGCGCCGCCCATGTCGGTGCCTTTTTCATTGAGCGGCAGCGGCGCTTCCGGTGAGCCGAACACCATGTCGCCGCCCATCCCGGCGGTCAGGTTCAGGATCACATCGACTTCTGCCGCGCGGATGCGGTCCGTCACTTCGCGGTAGAGATGGACATCGCGGCGCGGCTTGCCGGTCTCGGGGTCGCGGACATGGCAGTGGACGATGGCGGCACCGGCCTTGGCCGCATCGATCGCCGAATCGGCGATCTGCTTGGGCGAGCGTGGCACATGCGGGGAGCGGTCCTGCGAGCCGCCTGACCCGGTCACGGCACAGGTAATGAAAACCTCACGGTTCATCGCGAGCGGCATGGACATCTCCTCCCATAGAAACAGACCCTAACAATGACCGACTTGCCGGAAACTGTTTTGCAATTTACGAAGCTCTCGTGATCAAAAGCGAAAAACCGACCATCTTTCGCGCTGAGCGATCGCCGCTCAAGGTGACGCTGCTGGTGTTTTCAGGCTCGTCCATCATGTGCGTGGCGTCGACCGTCGACCCGCTGCGCGCCGCCAACCGCATCTCAGGCGAGACGCTGTTCGATTTCAAACTGGTCTCGGTCACCGGCGAGGCGCCGGTCACCACATGCGGCCTGCCGGTGGCGGTCAGGGGCCGCTTCGATGCGGCCGAGCCGACCGACGTGCTTGTCGTCGTCGCCGGCTTCGGCACCCAGAATTACGCGACATCGGCTCTGCTTTCCGGATTACGGCGAGCGGCCCGCGCGGCTCGCGCCTGCGGCGGCGTCGAGGCCGGCACATGGCTGGTGGCGCGCGCCGGCCTCCTCGAAGGCCGCAGCGCCACCACCCATTGGGAAGACATGGAGGATTTTTCCTCCGCCTTTCCCGGCGTCGACGTGCGTCCGGACCGCTACGTCATCGACGGACCGGTGTTCACCTCGGGCGGGGCGTCGCCGACCTTCGACCTGATGCTGCATCTGATCCGCACCCGGCTCGGCATGGCCGTCGCGCTCGATGTCGCCAGCGTCTTCATCTACGACCAGGCGCGCGCCGCGACCGACGCGCAGCCGCTGGTCTCGCTCGGCCGGCTCGACGGCTACGACCCGCGTCTGGCGCAGGCTATCCGGCTGATGGAATCGCATGTCGACCAGCCGCTGACCATCGACGCGGTGGCAAAACGCGCCGGGGTGACGGCGCGGACATTGGAGAGCATTTTTCGCAAGTCGATCGGCGAGACGCCGGGCGCATATTATCTCAGGCTGCGGCTGGGCGCGGCGCGGCGGCTGGTGGTCGACACGCGGATCGCCATGGCGGATATTGCCGGGCGGACGGGGTTCTCGTCCGCCGCGGCATTTTCCAGAGCGTTTTCAAGAGCGTTCGGCGAAGCCCCGGTCAGGCTGCGCCGAGGTTGATGCATGTCGCCCAAAAGTGTGTCGCGGTTTTGGGATTACGACATGCACGGACAAAGGGAGATCAGGCTGCGTTCTGTCGATCGCTGCCGGCGTCCATCTGCGAGCGCATCTGCCTCGCCAGACGGACTTCAAATCGGCTGCTGACAGCACGATCCCATTCGTTTTTCACGCTGTCGGTCGGCCGCGGCAGCGCCATCAGCCGGTCGATGATCGATCCGGTCTCGCCGGATGAGAGCAGGGCGTCGATTTCGCGTTCATGCTGCATATCGGTTCGCCTCCTTCCTTTTCACCCGCCACAACCGCATCCTTATACGAGATACGTGACGGCAGTTTGAAGGCAAGAGCGAGGTCATTGAGGGGCGCCAAAGGGCAAACCCTTGTCGTCGGATAGGGTCTTGCGCAAACCCCATTCCGGGGCGGCCGGAATGTTATCCAGCCACCCTTGAGCACAACGAATCGGCTTTCCGCCCTCAGACGTAGCGGTTGACGATGTTTTCCAGCAACTCCTGGCGGCCGGAGCGTGGCTGCGGCTCGATCTTCTTCTTCACCACGCGCTCGGCGATGTCTTCCAGCGAGCGCTTGCCCGACAGCATCGCCTTGCCCTCGGCCGTGTTCCAACCGGCATAGCGCTCGGCCAGCGGACCCGACAGCGCCTTGTCCTCGACCATCTTGGCGGCTGCCTTGAGACCTCGTGCGCAGGAATCCATGCCGCCGATATGGCCGATCAGCAGGTCCTGCGGGTCGAGCGACTGGCGGCGCAGCTTGGCGTCGAAATTGGTGCCGCCGGTCTTGAAGCCGCCGGCCTGCAACACCTGGTAATAGGCCAGCGCCATCTCGGGCACATTGTTGGGGAACTGGTCGGTGTCCCAGCCCGACTGGTAGTCGTTGCGGTTCATGTCGATAGAGCCGAAGACGCCGAGCGCATTGGCCAGCGCCAGCTCGTGCTCGAAGGAATGGCCGGCAAGAATCGCGTGGCCCTGCTCGATGTTCAGCTTCACTTCCTTCTCCAGCCCGAAGCGCTTGAGGAAGCCGTAGACCGTGGCAACGTCGTAGTCGTACTGATGCTTGGTCGGCTCCTGCGGCTTCGGCTCGATCAGGATCGTGCCTTTGAAGCCAATCTTGTGCTTGTAGTCGACGACGAGACTGAGGAAGCGCCCAGCCTGCTCCTGCTCGCGGGCAAGATCGGTGTTGAGCAGCGTTTCATAGCCCTCGCGCCCGCCCCACAGTACATAATTCTCGCCCTTCAGCCGCTTCGTGACGTCGATGCAGCTTTTCACCGTCGCCGCCGCATAGGCGAAGACATCCGGATCGGGATTGGTGGCGGCGCCCGACATGAAGCGGCGGTTGGAGAACAGGTTGGCCGTGCCCCAGAGCAGTTTGACGCCGGTCTTCTTCATCTTGGCGGCAAAATAGTCGGCGATCTCGTCGAGCCGCGCGGCACTTTCGGAGAAATCCTTGCCTTCCGGCCGCACGTCGGCGTCATGGAAGCAGAAATAGGGCGCGCCGAGCAGCGAGAACATCTCGAAGGCGACGTCGGCTTTCAGCTTGGCCAGTTCCATCGTGTCGACGCCGCCAGCCTTGGGAAACCAGGGCCGGTCGAAGGTCTGGCCGCCAAAGGGATCGCCGCCCGGCCAGGCGAAAGAATGCCAGTAGGCGACGGCGAAGCGCAGATGGTCTTCCAGCCGTTTGCCGGCCACCACCTCGTCGGGATTGTAGAAGCGGTAGGCCAGCGGATTGGTCGAATCCGGCCCCTCATACTTGATCGCTTTGATGTCGCCGAAAAATCCGCTGCTCATGATTTCTGTCCTCTCTCGAATAGTTCACCCTGATTACCTCAGGCGTAATTGGTTTCGCTCTCGCTTGGGGTGAAAAGCCTCGTGTCAAAGCCACTCAACGAAGGAGACAGACCATGACCGACCTCAACACGATCGCCCAGAACTACATCACCGCCTGGAACGAGGCCGATGCGGATCGCCGTGCCGAACTGCTCAAGGCCACCTTCACCGAAGACGTCAGCTACCGCGATCCGCTGATGCAGGGCGACGGCCACGCCGGCGTTGCTGGGCTGATCGACGGCGTACAGCAGCGCTTCGCCGGCTTCCGGTTCTCGCTGAGGGGCCAGCCGGACGGGTTTGGCGACCGCATCCGCTTCTCGTGGAATCTTGGGCCGGAAGGCGTGCCGTCGGTTATCGAAGGCACCGATATCGGTGTTATCGAAAATGGGCGCCTGAAGAGCGTCACCGGGTTTCTCGACAAGGTGCCGGCGCAGTGATCGATTAAGGGTGGCGCGAGACACCCCCCTCTGCCCTGCCGGGCATCTCCCCCGCAAGGGGGGAGATTGGCTGGCATCCACGCCTTCGCTAATCACCCACCTTACAAGACTGGCATACCCGCCGACGCTGCCGATCTCCCCCCTTGCGGGGGAGATGCCCGGCAGGGCAGAGGGGGGTGCTTCGCGCCGACTCACGCGGTCACGCCTTTGATCGCCGGGTACAGCGCCCGGTAGCGCTGATAGGCATCGGCATACGCCCCGCCAAGCGGGACATCCGGTTCGATCGTCGCATCCGTCCTCGGCGCCGTGCACACCTCCAGCGGATCAGCCCCTGTCGCCGCGATCAGACCAAGCCTCGCCGCGCCAAAGGCAGCACCGAAATCGCCGTCGGCCGGAATGTCCACGGGCACCTGCAGCGCCGTGGCGATCGCCTTCAGCCAGTAGCGCGAGCGCGAGCCGCCGCCGATCGCCGTCACCCGCGTCAAGATCGTGCCCGCCGTCTTCAAGGCTTCGAGACTGTCGCGGAAGGCGAAGGCGACGCCTTCAAGCAAGGCCTGCGTCAGCACTGCGCGGCCGGATTCATGCGCCAGTCCGGTGAAGGACCCACGAATGGCGGAATCATTATGCGGCGTGCGCTCGCCCGAGAGATAGGGCAGGAACGACACCCCGCTCGGCGCTTTCAGCACATCGCCAAGTTCGGCGGTCAATTCGCCGGCCTTCTTGCCTGAAATCTCCGACAGCCAGTTCAGCGAATCGGTCGCCGACAGGATGACGCCCATCTGGTGCCAGGTGTTTGGCAGCGCGTGACAGAAGGTGTGCACCGCGCTGGCCGGATTGGGCAAATAGGACGCGTTGGCGGCAAACAGCACGCCGGATGTGCCAAGCGACACGAAGGCATGGCCGGCGCCGACCGTGCCCATCCCGCAAGCCGAGGCCGCATTGTCGCCGGCGCCACCGGCCACCGGGACGCCTGATGCGATGCCCCAGCTGGCGGCCAGTTCGGCGCGCAGCGCGCCGGCCTTCTCCGTGCCTTCGACCAGCGACGGCATCTGCCTTTCGTCGAGCGATGTCGCCGCAAGCAGCTCGGAAGACCAGCGCCGTTTGCCGACATCGAGCCAGGAGGTGCCGGCCGAGTCGGACATTTCTGAGATATGCTCGCCGGTAAGCCACAACCGCAGGAAATCCTTCGGCAAAAGCACTTTTGCAACCTTGGCGAAAACCGCGGGCTCGTTGTTCTTCACCCAGGCGAGTTTCGGCGCCGTGAAGCCGGGGAAGACGATGTTGCCGGTCAGTTGGCGGAAGCGCGGGTCGGCATCGAGCGCCGCGGCCTCGGCGTGACTGCGCGTATCGTTCCACAGGATGCAGGGGCGCAGCACCTGGTCGCCGGCATCGAGCAAGGTGGCGCCATGCATATGGCCGGAAAGGCCGATGCCCTTGACCGCGGCAAGCTCTTTCGGGTGCGAGGTTTTCAGCTCGGCGATGGCCGTCTCGCAGGCGCGGATCCAGTCGGCGGGGTTTTGTTCGGACCAGCCGGGATGCGGCCGCGATACGTCAAGCGAAGCATGGCCGGAGCCGATGATCTTCTGCCCGGCATCGATCAACAGCGCCTTGACGCCCGACGTGCCGAGATCGAGGCCGAGATACATGCATTCCTCCCATCGCCATTAATTTTTTCGGGTCTCGAAAAAATCTGGCTTGCCAGTTTTTAAAACAAGATCCGCCGCGGGTCAATTCTCTGACAAATTGGCGGCGCGTTGCGAAAACAGCGCCGACAGCGGACTGTCCGGCCGGACCAGTGCGCGCTCGGCCGTCAACGCCCAGGCAAGCGCCGTGTCGTCGGCGCGCAACGCCGCCTCGATCAGCGTGAGATCAATCACATCGCGCTGGGCGTGGCTGCCGCCAAAGCGATGGGCAATGGCGCGGATCGGTCGGATCAGGCGCACCGCTTCGCTGTAATTGCCCTCGCCGAATGCCTTGATGCCTTCCGTCAGTGGCTGGCCGACATCCCGGGTAAAGGCGGCGTTGTCGTCGCTGCCGCGCATCGCCTCGTGCTGGGCTTCGAGCAAGATCTTGACCGGCGCTTCGAGACCGGCGCCGACGAATGCCATCATCGCATGCGCATCGTTGAAGGCGTAATTGCCGGCTCCAGCCTTCGGCGCCCAGTTGGCGGCGAGCGCTGCCCAGCGGTCGCCGACATCGACACCGCCGAGATAAAGCCGCCACAGGATCGCGGATGCATCGACCATGTTCAGCGCCAGCGTCGAACGCTCGCCATAGATCGGCCCGTCATAGAGTTTGAGCACCTCGTCGGTCTCGCCGAGATCGTAGTGGAACAGCGCCAGATGCCACCAATTATGCACCTGCAGGAAGCTCTCTTTGGTCCACGCCTCGGGATTGGCGCGCATCCAGGCGATGCCGTCCCGTTGCCGGCTCTGCATCTCCATGACATGGGCGACCGCGTGCTGCGCCCAGCCGTCTCGCGGCTCGATCTCGATCGCCTGTCGGCCGAAACTTTCGGCTCTGATATAGTCGCCCATCTCCTCGAGACCGAAGGCCTGCATACCGAGAATGGCGTGATAACCTGGCATGCCGCTCTGCCAGGACGGTAGCGCGCGGCCGATACGGTCGCGCAGCATGCGGGCATTGCCGGTGAAGAAGTCGATCTGGTGGCCGACCTGCAACGCCACCGCGTCGAGCGGGTTGTCGATGGCGATATCTTCGAGCAGGCGCGCGGCGTCATGCCAGCGTCCCTCGGCAAGGTGGCCAAGGGCCGCCACATGCGCCTGTTCGCGCGGCGTCGCGGCAAGCGGCAGTGCCGCAGCATGGCATGCCTGGGCGACCGCCGTTGCCTCGCGTTCGGTGGCGAGGCCGAACAGATACCCCTTGAAGACATGCGCCATGACGAAACCGGGATCCGCCGATATGGCGCGGTCAACGGAGCCGACCGGGTCGCCGACGAAGCATTGCAATTCATGAACGGCCTGGCTGTAGGGTGAAAACCCGGCCTCGGTCGCGCCCGAAAACATTAGGCCGAATGGATCTCTTACTGCCATATCGGCCCTGATGCTCCGCAGTTCCTAATGGCCCGAGCGCATCGCCACCGTAGCGATCCCGGCGCCGACCAGCAGCGTGCCGCCGGTGCGGTTGAAGATGCGGATCGCCTTGGGGTTGCGTACGACGTTGCGGGCGCGCGCCGCAATCAGCGCGTAGCCGAAGGCATTGGCGAAGGCGAGCGCCAGGAAGGTCGTTTCGAAGATCAGCATCTGTGTCCAGAAATCGGCTTCCCGATTGAGGAACTGCGGCAGGAAGGCGACAAAGAACGTGATGCTCTTCGGGTTGAGTGCGGTGACCAGCCAGGCGTGCGCCATCATCTTGGCGGCCGAGACGGCATCTGTGCGTGGTTCGGCTTTGAGCGCGCCGCCGGCGCGAAACAGTTTTACCCCGAGATAGATCAGATAGCAGGCGCCGATCAGCTTCAGAATGGTGAACACGGTCGCCGACGCGGCCAGCAGCGCGCCGATGCCCAGCATCGACAGGGTCATGGCGGTGAAGTCGCCCAGCGCCACGCCGACGGCCATCGGCAAGGCAGTGCGCCAGCCCTGGCCCAGCGCATAGGACACGACCAGAAGAATGGTCGGGCCCGGAATGATGAGCAGCACGGCCGAGGCGGCGGCGAAGGCGGCCCAGTTTTCGAACGACATCTTTGTCTCCTTGAGCGCAAAGAAAAGGATAAATCCTCGTGTGCGGAGGAATGTAAAGAGCCCTCTCCCAAAAATGCACGGCGGACCATTTCGCCAGATCGCTGCGGCTATTGGCGGCACACGCTTAAGACCGGTCGTTGGGCCTTCACCCTTTTTCAACCATGTTTGGCGAAACTGCCTGCTATCCGGCCGGACCGTGTTTCCCGCCGACAGCGTAGGGTTTGGGTGCATGCGTGAGTTGCCGCAGAATGTGACGCCGCCAGCAAATGGCGACGCAAACGAGACCGAACATCTCTATTCCCGCCGCTTCGTCCTGTCAGGGGCCGGCGCCATGACGCTGCTCGGCATGGCCGGCTGCAGCACTTCGACGCTCGAGCTGCCGCAATTCCAGCTGGATGACACGGTCACCGGCTCGGTGCGGCCGATCCGTCCGGCGATCAGCGTCGACAAGAACGTTACCGGCCCCGATGTCATGTACGCCTCGCTCAACGATGGCGGCTTCGAAGTGCCGGCGGTGCCCTATCAGAAGGTCAAGCCGGAGTTCCGCCGCCAGATCGTCGTCAACGAGACCGGCGAGGCGCCCGGCACCATTGTCGTCCATCTGCAGGAGCGAAAGCTCTATCTGGTGCAGGAGGGCGGCGACGCCATCCGCTACGGCGTCGGCATCGGCAAGGACGGCTTCCGCTGGTCCGGCCGCGCCAACATCCAGTACGGCAAGGAATGGCCGACCTGGACGCCGCCGCCGGAGATGATCCAGCGCAAGCCGGAACTGGTGAAATGGCAAAACGGCCAGCCCGGTGGCCTCACCAACCCGCTCGGCGCACGCGCTCTTTACATCTACCAGGACGGCAAGGACACCGGCTACCGCATACACGGTTCGCCGGAATGGGCGAGCATTGGCCAGGCGATGTCGTCGGGCTGCGTGCGCCTGATCAACCAGGATATCATCGACCTCTACAGCCGCGTTTCCAAGAAGAACCCGGTCGTGGTCGTCTGATCCTGTGCGGCGGTTTGGCGCCGCTGGAAACTCCCGTTGCGCGATGCGGCAAGCTAGGCCAAGGTGCCTTGAAAACCACAGCGCCGGGAGAGATCGAGCATGGCTGGAACGTTTGTCATCGCACAGGGCGGCGGCCCGACCGCCGTCATCAACCAGACGGTTGTCGGGGCCACGCTGGAAGTCCGCAAGCGCCATCCCGGCGCCAAGGTGCTGGGCTCGCTCCACGGCGTGCGCGGCATTCGTGACGGCAACTATGTCGACCTCTCCGCCATCCCAGAGGACCGGCTGCGGCTGATCGCCGGCACGCCGAGTGCCGCGCTCGGCTCGACGCGCGACAAACCGGATGCCGCCTATTGCGAGGTCATCCTCAAGGGCCTGAAGAAGGCCGGCGCCGACGCTTTCATCTACATCGGTGGCAACGACACGTCGGGCACGCAGCAGATTCTGACCGACGCCGCCGGCGGCAGCATTGCTTTCGTCCATGCGCCAAAAACCATCGACAACGACCTCGAGGAAAACGACCACACGCCGGGCTTCATCTCGGCGGCCGAATTCGTCGCCGGCGCCTTCCTGTCCGTCGATCTCGATTTCCGCGCATTGCCCGGCATCTATGTCGGCATCGTAATGGGTCGGCATGCCGGCTTCCTCACCGCGGCGGCTGCAGCCTGGCAGCTCGATCCCGACAGCGGCCCGCATCTGGTCTACGTGCCGGAACGGCCGTTCTCCGCCGCCGGTTTCATCGACGACGTGCGCGCCACGCTCGACCGCCACAAGCGTTGCATCGTCGCCGTCTCCGAAGGAGTCAGCACCGCCGACGGCAAGGCGCTGGTCGAAAGCCTGGTGCCGCCGGACAAGCTCGAGCGCGACGCGCATGGCAACGTCAAACTGTCGGGCAGCGACCTGCCGTCAGCTCTGGAACGTGCGCTCGCCGAAGGCCTGCCGGGCAAGCGCGCCCGCGTCGATGCGCTTGGCTACATGCCGCGCGGCTATGTCGGCGCGATCAGCGCCGTCGACGCGCGGGAGGCTTTCGACGCCGGCGCCTTCGCGGTTGCCGTTGCCGGCGAAGGCGGTGGCTCGGTGGCGCTGCAATATGACGGCACGAAAACCGTGCTGAAGAAGGTGCCGCTGAAGAACGTCGCCGGCAAGACGCGCCATATGCCCGACGATTTCATGAAGCCCGATGTCAACCAGCTGTCGGAAGCGGGCATGGCTTACCTGAAGCGGCTGGTGCCGGAAAAATACAAGGTGGGAAAGCCCTTCGTCTGATGGGCGGCCGTTTTGGCGGCACCCGTTTTGGTGGCGAGCGCGTTGTCGGCGACTGGTTCGGCAAGACGATCATCGACGACCGCACGACGATGCTGACCGAGCCGTTCGTGCATGATTTCGTGCTCGCCAACATCTGGCATTTCAGGGGACGCGACGCCGACCTGCTGGTCGACACCGGCATGGGCATCTGCCCGCTGGCGCCTGAGATCGACACGCCCGAGGGCAAGCCGCTCATCGTTGTCGCCACCCACATCCATCTCGACCATGTCGGCTCGCTGCACGAGTTTCCGCTGCGCGCCGGGCCGCGGCACAGTGCCGAGCATTTCGAGACCATGAACGATCAGGTGACCTACGCCTACATGTTCAACAATCTCGACGGCGCCGTTTCGAAATTGCCGGCGCCGGGCTGGACGGCGGCCGACTACAAGATCCCGCCGGCGCCGCTGACGCGCACGCTGGACGAGGGCGACATCGTCGACCTCGGCGACCGGCAGTTCCGCGTCCTGCATCTGCCCGGACATTCGCCGGATTCGATCGCTTTGTTCGAAGAGACGGACGGGTTGTTCTTTGCCGGCGACGCCATCTACGATTCCATGCTGATCGACGACCTGCCGGATTCCTGCCGGCCTGATTATCGCCGTACCATGCAGCGGCTCCTCGATCTGCCTGTCCGTCTCGGCCATGGCGGCCATGGGCCGAGCTTCGACGGCAACCGGATGCGCGAGATCGCCACAACCTATCTCAGGCGCACCGGAGGCCTCTGACGACATTGTGATCGGAACCAGCGTGGCGCCGTGGTCGAGCGTCCGGACAAGGCAGCCGCCAATGCCGGCCTGCAGCCGGGCGACGTCATCGTCGCCGTCGACCAGTCGCCGGTGCGGAATGCGCGGCAAGCCAACCAGGCGATCGCCGAGGCCGGCAGATCGGGCCGGAAGTCGGTGCTGCTTTTGATCGATCGCGGCGACGCGCAAATCTTCGTCGCCGTATCCTTCGCCGCCGGTTGAGACATCATGGCAGGCTCGCCGGACCACCGACAGGCCTGCCGCACGGCCGCCGAAATTCCTGTTGCCCGCCGCGACATCTTCGAGAACATTACGGCAGGCCGGCAATGGCCTGCTAAAAACGGACAGTCAAATGGTCACTCGCGGTTTTTCCTCCGGTCGAAAGCCTCCGACGGAGACCGATGCGCGCATTCCGCCCGGTCAGTATCTCGAACAGGGCTTTCCGGTGCTGTCGGCGGGGCCGACGCCGCGCGTGCGCACCGAGGACTGGTCGTTCACGCTCAAGCACGGGCCACGCCCGATCAAAAAGTGGAACTGGGCCGAGTTCAACGCGCTGCCCTTGACCAAGATGACGCGCGACATCCATTGCGTTACCGCCTGGACCAAGTTCGATACCGCCTGGCAAGGCGTGCTGGTCGACGACATCCTTGCCGATGCCGGTATCGAAGCGCCGACCGGCTTCCTGCTGGCGCATGGCTATGACGGCTACACCACCAACGTGCCGGCCAAGGATCTCACCGCGGGGAAGGCGATGGTGGCGCTGCTTTATGAAGGCAAGCCGATCACTGCCGACCATGGCGGCCCGGCGCGGCTCCTGGTGCCGCATCTCTATTTCTGGAAATCGGCCAAATGGCTGAACGGGCTGCAGTTCACCGAGCGCGACGAGCCGGGCTTCTGGGAATTGCGCGGCTATCACATCTATGGCGACCCGTGGCGCGAGCAGCGCTATAGAGGCGATCCATGAGCGAAGCGCCGCAATCTCCCTGGCAGACGGCGAAAATCACCCGGATCGAAAAGCGGACGCCACGCGTCACCAGTTTCTTCTTCGCGCTGTCACGGCCATTCGCCTATCGCGCCGGACAGCATGTCGATGTCAGGCTGACTGCGCCTGACGGCTACCAAGCGCGCCGCTCCTATTCCATCGCCTCGGCGCCGGAGAGCGGCGCCACGATCGAGCTGGCGATCGAGAAGCTCGACGACGGTGAAGTCTCGCCCTTCTTCCACGACATCGCCGCGGTCGGTGACGAGATCGAACTGCGCGGGCCGCTCGGCGGCCATTTCGTCTGGTCCGATGGGGATGGCGGGCCGCTGCTTCTGGTCGGCGGCGGCTCCGGCGTCGTGCCGCTGATGGCGATGGTGCGTCACCGGACCTTGCGCAAATCGGCGGTGCCGGTGGCGCTGATGTTTTCGGTGCGGGTCTGGGACGAGGTGATCTTCCGCGACGAGCTGATCGGTCTCGGTGACCGCCGCGACGGGTTCGAGCTGGTGCTTACGCTGACGCGCGAGGCGGCACGGCGCCCGTCCGACTATTCGAGGCGCATCGACACGGCAATGGTCATGCAGGCGCTCACGCGGCTGCCGCCGCCGCCGGCGCTCGCCTTCGTCTGCGGGTCGAACACCTTCGTCTCGGCGGCTGCCCGGGCGCTGATCGACGCCGGCATACCAGCGGAAATCATCCGCACCGAGCGCTATGGCGTCTGAGAGGGCCACAGTGGTTCACCGTTTCATGGAGACAGCGAACCGCTCTCAGGCGGGTGAAAACCTTGCCGACAGCAATTGGAACGGCAGCGCGCCATAGGCGGCGACTTCGGCCTCATTGTCCCAGTTGCGGAACTGGCGCGATGGCCGTGCCTCGATCACCAGAGGCCGGCCGGTGTCGTCCACCGTTACCTTGCCGCGAAAGCGCAGCACACGTCCGCCGCCGGCGCGGCTGATCACCATGGAACGCAAGCGGGCGACGTGACCGCTGCCGGCATTGATTTCCATCTCGATGCGGCGGCGGACTGGCGGAACGACGATCCTGACGGTGACGTCCAGCATCATCTCTCCAGTCCTGTCCGGACGCGGCAGGGCCTGAGAAAGCGCGAACGGTTCCGGCGTCGCTCTTGCCTTGCGCAATGTCGGCCTGCCGCGCCAGACGGCAGCAGGCGTCGGATGCTGCAGTCGGCCCTTCTTGCGTTTCAGGCGCAACTGCTTGGCAAAGCCGCGCGACAGCCAGACAAGACCGCCGAAATCGGTGCGCGGCTTGGCCTGCAGCACCGAGGACCAGCGCGACAGGCCGGCGTGATCGGCGTTCGCAACCGTCCGTGCCAGTTCAGCCGGCGGCACTGCAATGCCGATTTCCAGGCTGAGGTAGGACAGCGCCACCGCCGCGGCTACGGCCAGGTGGCGCCTGGCGACGATATCGGCGAACACGTCCCAGTCGACCTCGTCGCCCTTGATGGCGACGGCGCAGTCGACCAGCCAGTCGCTGTGGGTGTGGGCATCGAGGCCGCCATGTGCGATGGCGAGCGCCATGCGGTCGGCCGGAGAGGGAACAAGCACGCGGACGCCATTGAAATCGGCTGACAGCGCCCGCTGCCAGATCGCCAGATCATCTTCCGCGCTTTGCTGCGACCCGTCATAAGCGAGCTGGTGCAGGTCGATGTCGCCGAAACTGCCCTTGAAAAAATTCATCGAACGCAAGGACGCCAGCCTGGTGCGCAGATATTGCGGACTGACGCCGGTGGCGATCTGCCAGTCGCGTTCGCTAAGCACATCGAAGGCGGCAATCATAGCCTGCGGGCGCACCAGTATGTCGATGTCATGCGCCACCCGGCCGCGCTGCGCCGACGCGTTAATGGCGATCCGGCTGGCGCCTTTGATTAGCATCACCGCGCAGCCGGCGTCGATCATGGCCTGTAGCGCCGGCTCGGCCTCGCGCGCAGCCAGCCGCGATTTGGTCCACAGCATCTTTTGCAGGCCGACAAGACGTGGATAGGCCGGATGCCCAGCGAGCTTGCGGCCGAACCTGTCGGAGATCGCGGCCAGCAGCCGATGCTCTCGGAAGGCAACATGGTCGATATCGTTCTCGTCGAGCCAGCGCGCCGCGTAACGCCCTGCCGCTTCTTCATCGGGCAGCAATGCGGCCTTCAGCAGCTGGTCGAGTCCGCCAGTTGGCCATGACCAACCATAGTCCGGAAACCGACGGCCGATACGGCGCATGGCATTGGCCATCAGTCGGCGCTCGCCTTTTTCGCTGCTCGCCTTTGCATGGCCAGCCTTACGACTTCGACATAACCGCGGTCGCGCACGGGGTCGCGTCCATAGGACATGCTGTCGGGCCGGATGCGGCGCAAGGTCAGGACATCGTCGAGCATGGCAAGCGCAAAGCCCGCCTCGCGGGCACGGGCGATCCAGTCGACCATGTCGCCGCGACCGCCTTGCGGGTCGATGATCGGACCGACGGCCTCGGCTACCTCCCGGCGGATCATCATCGTCGTGCGCGACCAGCCCGCCACGGCCACGTCCTGTTGCACATCGGGCTTGTCATCGCGAAACGTCCGCCAGTGGGCAAAGACTCCTGCCGTCGCGGGAAACCGCTCGAAATGCTCCAGCTGCCTTTCGATCTTGGTCGGCAGCCACAGATCGTCCGCATCGAGCGTGGCGACGAAGGGCGTCGCCAGCGCGGCGATGCCCCTGGTGGTGGCGCTGCCTGGTCCGGCATTGTCCTGGCGCAACACCCGCACCGGCATGCCCAGCGCATTGACTACCGCGACCGTATCGTCGGTCGAGCCGTCATCGACGACGATTATGGCGTCGGGCTGGACCGTCTGGGCCGCGACCGATCGCAGCGTCTCGGCGATGGTGGCGGTCGCGTTGAAGGCCGGAATGACGACGCCGTAGCTGGCCATCACAGGAAACGCCAATTCGCTAGTTCCTTGAAATCGAAGATGCCGTCGACAGGGTGCAAGGAGCGGTCGGCCTCGCGCCGTTTCATCGACTTGTAGACGGCGCGCATGAATTCGCGAAAAGGAACATCGGCCTGCCTGGTCATGTTGCCGGGATGGCGCCGGTAATAGAGCGCAACAGTGTCGGGCATCGTGAATTTCGGCCCGGTTTCGAAAGTGCGCAGCAGATAGTCGGTGTCCTCGGCCTGGTGGAAATCCTCGTCGAAGCTGCCGATGCGTTCGACCAACCGCCGGACGAAGATAGCGGGAGACAGGTGAATGCCGCGAACCGTCACCGAGTGGCTGTCGGCTGTCGGCTCCAGCGTATCGTCATCTATGTCGTCGACCAGCGTCATGCGCGAATAGGTCAGCTCGAGGGTGGGGTCTGCGTCGAAACAGGCCAGATCCGCCTTGAAGCGGCCCGGCGGGGAAATGTCGTCCGAATCGAGAAACGATACCAGCCTGGTCTGCGGCAGCAATTGCCGCAAGCCCGCGTTTCGTGCCCGCGTCACCCCGGCATTCTGCTGCTGGAAAAGGCGAATGCACGGCGCCTCCGCGATCAGCGAGCGCACGACCGCCACCGAACTGTCGGTCGAACCGTCATCGATAACGATGATGTCGAGATCGGCGGCATCGCGCTGCCTCAGCAGCGAGCGCAGCGCCGAGCCGACATGGCGTTCGCGGTTGTAGACCGGCATGATCACGCTCAGCTTCACGCACGCATTCCAGGCTGTGATCTGTTCATTCTTTCACCACTCTGCCGGGCGCCTGATCTCGAAAAGCCCCTCGACCGGGCGCCGCGACGGATCGGCCTTGCGCCGCCGCAAGGATTTCTGAATTACACGCAGATATTCGCGCACCGCCACATCCCTTTGCTTGGTCAAATTGCCGGGGTGGCGCCGGTAGTATACCGCGACGGTGTCGGGAAAAATGTGCTTCGGGCTGGTTTCGAAAATGCGCAGCAGATAGTCGGCGTCTTCGCCCTGCCGGAACTCCTCGTCGAAAGCACCGGCACGGTCGATCAGTGCCCTGCGGAATATCCCGGCGCTAAGGCTGACGCCGCGCACGGTGGGACCTGCGCCGCCCGGTGCCGGTTGGAGGGTTTCGTCGTCCATGAGATCGACGCGCGTCATCAGCGAGTAGGTCAGCTCGAGCGCAGGGTCGGCCGCGAACAGGGGTAGGTCAGCCTTGAATCGTCCAGCCGGCGAGACGTCGTCCGAATCCAGGAACGACACCAGTTCGGTTTGCGGCAGCAACTGCTTCAGCCCTGTGTTGCGCGCGTTGGCCACGCCCTGGTTTGCCTGCTGGAACAGGCGGATGCACGACGCTTCCCGCATGATGGCGCGGACTGCTTCAACGGAGCTGTCCGTCGAGCCGTCGTCGACAACGATGATATCGAGATCGGCATCGTCGCGTTGCCTGAGCAGGGACCGCAACGTCGAAACGACATAG
Organism: Mesorhizobium sp. M0030; assembly: GCF_040323695.1. Taxonomy (NCBI): domain Bacteria; kingdom Pseudomonadati; phylum Pseudomonadota; class Alphaproteobacteria; order Hyphomicrobiales; family Phyllobacteriaceae; genus Mesorhizobium; species Mesorhizobium sp. M0030. Next base: position 452,928 of record NZ_JAMYVE010000001.1, read on the forward strand.
ATCTCCCGATTGTACACCGGCACAATGATGCTCAACTTCATGCAGCGCCCCGAAGGACGAAATCCGCAATCGTGCCGGCGATCTCGCGCGGCTCGGTCCCCAGCGACAGCCGGTAGCATGGCAGATCGCGGGTAAGCTCGCTGAAAAAGCGAAAGCCCGCTTCCCGCTCGCCCGGCATCTGCACGATTCCTGACGGGGCCAAGGCGATCATGGCATCCTTGCGCGATATGGGCATGACCGAGCTTCTCGCACCTCCCCTGATATGGGGCACTATCAAAGCAATAATGTCCAGACTTGCAGGAGGTGGTCGAGGCGCGATCTCGTCGATGCGAAAGGCATGCTTGCCTTGCCAGTTCAGCGGTTGGTACGACTTTAGCCGACCCTCCAGCTTCAGCCGCTTGAAGCCCTCCGGATCCTGCTTGAGCGTGGCAAACAGCGGATAGGCCGTCACCCCCTCGGTCCGGTCGATCAGCACATAGTCGTCGCCGACGCTATCGAGCCCATTGAGCAGGCCGGCGACGACCGTTCCCGATTTGCCGGCACCGCCGGAGCCCGCCAGCAACACGCCCTTGCCATCGATGCCCAGCGTGCCGGCATGGGTGAGCCGCATGCCGCGCGCCGCATATTCCCAATGCAGGAAGGCGCGCAGCGGCGCCCCTTGTTCCCATGGCGGAAAGGCGTCGGCCGACATCATCAGCTGCGCCCCGACATGGCGTTGCGGATCATGGAACTGCCAGAAGTCGAGGTCATGATAGTAGCTGCCGCGCAATCCGGCCTCTTCCAGCCGGTTGGCAAAGGCATGATGGTTGTAATCGCCTCGGCCCCAGGTGGCCGGGGCGAGGACGCCATCGATGGCCGGGTGGGCGACGAAAATGCGGCAGCCGTCAGATGCAGACGGATTTTCCGGGGCCGGTATGAAGGCATGGCTCATGGCTTCCGCCAGCGTGCCATGGTCGAGGTGGACACTCAGGTCCAGTCCCGGCAACCGCACGCTGGCGGCAACGGGATAGAAGGCGGCGGCGCTTTCCGCGGCCGCCAGCACATGGCGGGCATAATCCGGCAGGGTTTGCAGCGTGATCAAAGGCATGTGTTGGTTGTTCAGCGTCCAGAATTGCGCCGGGTCGCCTGATGCACGTCGCTCGGGGTGGCCCCGGTTTTGAGACGACGACGTGCATAAAATCAAAGATCTAAACCGCGTCGCCTGAGTCCGTTCAAACGCGACGCGCTTTAGGGAAACGATTATGCCTGTTTCACCGCCGGCCAGCCGAGAGGTTCCTCGACCTCATGGATCGGGTCGACAATGATGAGATCGGCAAGGTCGTCATGAACATCGACCTTGAGCGGCTCATTGCTGGCAGCAAGCGCAGACGACAGCTCGCCCGAAAGCGGTTGTGCCGGTGTTTCGGCTGGCGCAAGCAACCCGAAATCGAGCAGTCGGGCAACGAAGCTTTCGAGGTCGGCCAGGCTTATTTTTGCGGCGCCCGCGGCAGCTCCGACCAGCGCTTCAGTGGCGACGCCGGACGACAAAGCCTGCCAGACCCGGCTGCCGGAATCGGAAAAGCCGAAATACTTACCGTTCGAAAGATCGAGAACGACGGCTTCGCCATCGAATGATTCGAAAACGATGTCCTTGCTTGCGACCGCGTAGACCCGCTGTTGCATCGCTCTGTCCCCCGTTCCATGCGCCCATGAAGGGATGCGCCGGTTTCACGGTCTGCCCAGCCCTTCCTAAGTGCGTCTAAATCACTCGGCCTATGCTTGGCAAGACAAAGACCCGCGAACACAACGCTTGCGTCGGCGACCGTTGCGGCGAAGTCGACCGGCTCAAGCCTCGATTTCGAGCGCCGACAACGGTTTCGAGCAGCAGGCAAGGATAAAACCGTCGTCGATCTCGTGGTCGAGGATGCCGCCATTGTGGCTCATCTCGACAGCGCCGGAGACCTTCTTCACCTTGCAGGTGCCGCACAGGCCGAACTCGCAGGCAGCGGGTATCCGCACGCCCGAGCTGCGCGCCGTCTGCAGCACGGTCTGGCCGGCGACGCAGCCGGCGTCGACCTCCGAAAGCGAGAAGCGGATCGGCGTCACGGCTTCGACAGGTGCAGCGATGCCGTCCTCGACCGGGGAGGCAAACGGCGCCGGAATTTCCTCCACCACAGGCGCGGCAAAGCTCTCCTGATGGTATTTCGTCATGTCGAAGCCGGCGGCATCCAGCATGCCGCGCACGGCGCGCATGAACGGATCGGGGCCGCAGCAGAAGATTTCGCGCTCGCGGAAGTCCGGAGCCAGCAAGGGCAGCCGGATCGCATCGATGCGGCCCATATGGCCGTACCAGCCTTCGCGGCTGGAACGTTCCTCGATCATGAAGCCGAGCGACAGGCCGGGCATATGGCCGCCGAGCAGTTCGAGTTCCTTGCGGAAGATGATCTCTTCGGCACGCCGCGCGCAGTTGACGAAACCGACATCGGTCCATGGCGCGCAGTCGTTCAGCCAGCGCAGCATCGACATCATCGGCGTCACGCCGGAGCCGGCGGAAATGAACAGGTATTTGGCCGCCGGGTGGCTGTGCAACGAGAAGTCGCCGGCCGGTCCGTAGGCCTTGACATGCGAACCGGGCACCAGATGGTCGAACATCCAGCGCGTGCCGATGCTGCCGGCCTGCGCCTTGATCGTCACCGCGATCGAAAACGGCCGCGATGGCGACGACGACAGCGTGTAGGTGCGCATCAGCGGCCCGTCCGGTGTCGGCAGTTCCAGCGTCAGGAACTGGCCCGGCTTGTAGCGGAACCAGGTCTGGTTGTCGGAGCGGAAGGTGAAGGTCTTGACGTCGGGCGCCTCGTCGCTGACGCCGATCACTTCCAGCACCTGCAGCCTATCGTTCCACGGCGCCATCTGGTCAAGATGGCGATACAGCCCAAGATCCGTCATCGCATTCATCCTCTGGTCCCTCTTCGCCTGCTCCAGCTCACGCGACGCTGCGTAGCGCCGGCCGGCCGCCTTCGGCAAGGCGCGGGCCGATGAAGGCCGCGTACCATTCGACGAACTGGATCACGCCGCCCTCGTGCAGCTCCGAATAGGGGCCGGGCTCATAGGCCGGAGACAGGATGCCAAAGGCGTTTTCCTCGACGATGCGGCGGTCCTGGTCGTTGGTCTCGGTCCAGACATGGGTGAGCTCCTCAAGGTTGTAGTCGACCCCCTCGACCGCATCCTTGTGCACCAGCCACTTGGTCGTCACCGCGGTTTCGGTGGCGCTGATCGGCAGCACCCGGAAGGTGACCGCATGGTCGATCAGTATGTGGTTCCAGGTCGTCGGATAGTGGTAGTGCATCAAGGTGCCGATGCGGTCGGCGGCAACAGTGTCGGACAGGTTCTTCGTCACCGCGCGCTTTCCCGACATCGTGTAGCTGACGGCATCGCGCAGCAGCGGCGCGCGGGTGGCGCGGTATTGCCCGGCCGGATCGATGCGGAACTTGCTCGGCAGGCCCGCCGCCTCGCATTTCGCCCAGTGCGCCAGCATCTCCGGATCGCTGTCGGCGCCCTGCACGCCGGTCACCGTCGGCGCTTCGGGGAATGTCTTGCACAGCTCTGGATGATTGCCGGCGCAGTGATAGCATTCGCGGTTGTTTTCCCAGACCAGCTTCCAGTTGCCCTTCTCGATGATGGTGCTCTCGAAGGCGACCTTGGCTTCATTCAGCCGGTGCGGCTTGAGGTAGGGCTCTATCATGGCGCGCATCGGGGCAAAGTCGGCAGGTTCTTTTGCCAGGCAGATGAAGATGTAGCCGCCGACGCTCTCGCAGGCGACGGGCTTCAGGCCGAACTGGCTCTTGTCGAAACCGTCGGCCATCTGGCGGGCAAACAGCAGCCGGCCGTCAAGCTCGTAGGTCCACTGGTGATAGGGGCAGACAAGCTTTGCCGCCATGCCCTTCTCAGTGTTGCAGACACGGCTGCCGCGATGGCGGCAGGAATTGTGAAAGGCGTTGATGTTGCCCTTCTGGTCGCGGACCAGCACCACCGGATAATCGCCGATCTGCACGGTGATATAGCTGCCGGGCTTCGGCAGTTCGCAATCATGGCCGATGAACAGCCAGTCGCGATACCAGATAAGCTCCATGTCGAGCTTGAAATAGTCCGGGTCGGTGTAGAAGGGCTGTTCCAGCGAAAAGCCTTGCTTGCGGCCGTTCAGGAGCCTCAACATGTCGTTGCGCGTATCCATAGTTCTGTCCTCGTGGTTTAAGGACTGAACTTGGTGGTGATGGAGGAAGGATCGGACGCAGGCCGGCGCGGCGCCGGACATGCACTATCCACCTCTTGACCGCCCACCGCGATCAGTCGAGTCTATGCATCTCGGGCTGGTTTCCGGGCTTTGGAGTTGTCCTTGCGGACCATCGCGACACCTTCCCAGGCTGCTGCCCAGTGGTCTCCCGTTGCGACTTCAACTCCACCACCGTTGCGGGGGCAGCGCCGGATTCTGACCGGCTTCCCAATTCTCCGCTGCGTCGTCACGAAGCGGCACCTGAGATGCGATCATCTAATCACGGCAGCGATCGCGACGTCGGCATGAAAGCGACATCATATCCATGCGGCGCGACACGCGCGGCATACGCCCCGCCGACCACCGAAGGGCTGAGATCCTGTCTTGCGGCGCTATCATCGCCGTTTCGAATCGCTGCGGATCCAGTTCCGATCGGGGGCAAAAAGGGCTCAACGGTATCGAAAAGTTACTATTAGCAATCTCTAATCGAACCGAACGGTTCGTTTCTGTTGACAATGCGTGCAGGACGGTGTGAACGACGGCCCGGAAACCGACACCGGAGCGAACCACTCGGTTCGACATAAGCAACTGAAAACAATGCGATAAATGACCATAGAGGAACTTCCTGGCACAATTTCAAGGTGCAGGACCGTGGTCCACACGGAACAACTTCGTGATTGGCAACCAGCCTATGGCTTTCCCACATCGGGGCTGTCCGAACGACGCGAATTCCTCCCAAGACACGCCGCTAGACGGACAGACAAACTGGAGTACTAAAAATGAAAAAGATCATCCTCACTGCCGCAGCCGTTTTGGCGATCACCGGCAGCGCCTTCGCCGGTAGCGACAATTACGGTTCCAATGGTGCGAACCAGCCAGCCGTCTCGGTCGACAGCTCGTATACGGCTTCCATTCAGAAGCCGGCGCACGCTGACAAGCAGCCTGTCGTTCAGGGCGCCGACCGCGACCTCTACGGCAATCGCTGATCCCGACCAAAGAAGGGCGGCTAACCCGTCGCTCTCGGGATCCCAAAAAATTCAGGAGTATTGAAATGAAAAAGATCATCCTTGCTGCCGCCGCCGTTTTGGCCATCTCCGGCAGCGCTTTCGCCGGCAGCGACAACTACGGTTCGAACGGCGCCAACCAGCCTGCGATTACGTCGACCGATAGTGGCCATACGGCTTCGGTTGAGAAGTCGGCTCCAGCCGAGCAGGCGCCTGCCCACGGTGCCGACCGTAACCTTTTCGGCCGCTAAAAGCCGGTTTCCAGCACGTGGCGGGCTTATCCGCTGCAGCTGGCGGCATCAGAAAAATTCAGGAGACTAAAATGAAGAAGATCGTTCTTGCCACCGCAGCCGTTCTGGCTGTTTCGAGCGCTGCCTTTGCCGGCAGCGACAATTATGGCTCCAATGGCGCCAACCAGCCGGCCGCTGCCGTCGACACCACCCGCACTTCGTCGACCGGCACCAACTCGGCGGTCTACAAGCTGCTGAACTCGTCGAACGACCAACAGAAGTTCGTTCCTCAGAGCAGCGACAGGGATCGGTTCGGCAACAACTAACAGCCGAAGCTTAAAAAAAGAGCGGCGGGCCTGGCCCGCCGCTCTTTTTTCATGCCTGTACGACGCAGCTATCTCAAGCCGCCTTCACTTCCACCGGCTTGAGCGAGAAGGAGTGCCCATCGGCGTCGAAGATGTGCAGGTCCCCGGCATCCGCGGTCAGTCGCAGCTTTGCCCCGCGCTTGACCTCGACATTGCCGGGCAGCTTGGTCACCAACGGCAGGTCAGCGCGGCCGATATCGACATAGACAAGCTGCACCTCGCCGAGTTGCTCGACATAGTCCACCACGCCCTCGAAAAGATATTCCGCGCCGGTGGCGGCCGACAGATCCTCCGGCCGCACGCCGAAGCTGACTGCCGCACCCTTTGCTGACGCCGGCGTTGCGATCGGCACCGTTGCCTTGCGGCCGCCGACATGGCTGACGATTGTCGGGTTGCCCGTCCTGTCGATTGTCGCCGGCAGGATGTTCATGGCCGGCGAGCCGATGAACTGGGCAACGAACAGATTGCCGGGCTTCTTGTAGAGGTCCATCGGCGTGCCGACCTGCTCGATATGGCCATCCTTCAGCACGACGATGCGGTCGGCGAGCGTCATCGCTTCGACCTGATCGTGGGTGACGTAGATCATGGTCGTGGCAGGCATCGATTCCTTGAGCTTGGCGATCTCGATGCGGGTCGCGACGCGCAGCGCCGCGTCGAGATTCGACAGCGGCTCGTCGAACAGGAACACTTTCGGATTGCGCACGATGGCGCGACCGATGGCGACACGCTGGCGCTGGCCGCCCGACATCGCCTTGGGCAGGCGGTCGAGATATTTGGTCAGCTGCAGGATTTCGGCGGCCTGCCGCACCCGCTTGTCGATCTCGGCCTTGCTTTCCTTGCCGATCTTCATCGAGAAGGCCATGTTGTCGTAGACGGTCATGTGCGGATAGAGCGCATAGGACTGGAACACCATGGCAATGCCGCGCTTGGAAGGCGGCACGTCGTTCACCACCTCGCCGGCGATCTTCAGCTCGCCGGAGGTGATCTCCTCAAGCCCGGCGATGGACCGCAGCAAGGTCGACTTGCCGCAACCCGACGGGCCGACGAAGACGATGAACTCGCCCGACTTTATGTCGAGGTCGATGCCGTGGAGAATGTGCAGATTGCCGTATGATTTCTTCACCTGTCTCAGCGTGACATCGGCCATAATTTCCTCCCAGTGATTTCCCTAGAGAACCTGGATTTCCCCAAAAAATCCAGTTTCGTCAAAAACTCAGTCGATGCGCCCGAACCAGGCGCCGTAGCCGCCGAGGCGGATGGAACCTGTGCCGGATTGTCCCGAAAAACCGTGCCCGGCCAATGGCAGCAGCGCCTGACCACCGAGATCGACCTCGGCCGGCTTGCTGGCCAGATTGAAGACGCAGACGATCTGCTCATTGCCCTCACGGCGGGTGAAGGCGACGGTGTCGCCCTCGCTTTCGATGAACTCGATGTCGCCTTTGGCCAGGGCCGGATGCTGGCGGCGGAAACCGAGAAAGCGCCGGTAGTGCTCGAGCAGCGAGGCCGCGTCGCCCTGCTGAACATTGACCGCTTGCGACAAGTGCTTGCCCGGCACCGGCAGCCAGGGCTTGGCCGTCGAAAAGCCGGCATTGCTGGCGGTTGCATCCCACACCATCGGCGTGCGGCAGCCGTCGCGGCCCTTGAATTCGGGCCAGAAGCGAATGCCGTAGGGGTCCTGCAGATCCTCGAACTGCAACTCGGCTTCGCCCAGCCCAAGCTCCTCTCCCTGATAGAGGCAGACCGAACCGCGCAGCGACATCAGCAGCGCCGAGATAACCTTCAGATGGGCGGCCGGGTCGGCCTCGTCGGCGGCCCAGCGCGAGGCCGGACGCATCACGTCGTGGTTGGAAAAGGCCCAGCACGACCAGCCGTCGCTGGCGACCTTGCCGAAGGCTTCCAGCACCTGGCGCACCTTGGCGGCGCTGATCTTTTCCGGCGCCAGGAAATCGAAGGAATAGCACATGTGGACGCGTTTGCCGCCGGCGGTGTAGGCGGCGACCACTTCCAGCCCACGCTGCGAATCGCCGACTTCGCCGACCGCGGCGGCCGCCGGATATTCGTCGAGCAGCGCCCGGAACCGTTCGAGGAAGGCAAGGTTTTCCGGCCGGCTCTTGTCGTAGATATGGTCCTGGTAGTTGTAGGGATTGACCGCAGGTGCTGTCTGGTCGTTGCGCTCTTCGGGCGGCAGCGGCGGATTGTTCTCCAGCCCCTGGCTGTGGAAGTAGAAATTGATGGTGTCGAGGCGGAAGCCGTCGACGCCGCGCTCCAGCCAGAAGCGGGTGACGTCGAGCAGCGCGTCCTGGACTTCCAGATTGTGGAAGTTGAGGTCCGGCTGCTCGGACAGGAAATTATGCAGATAATATTGCTGGCGGCTGGTGTCCCACTGCCAGGCCGAGCCGCCGAAGATCGACAGCCAGTTGTTGGGCGGCGTGCCGTCCGGCTTGGCGTCGGCCCAGACATACCAGTCGGCCTTGGGATTGCTACGGCTGGCGCGGCTCTCCTTGAACCATGGATGGTTGTCGGCGGTGTGCGACAGCACCTCGTCGATCATCACCTTGAGGCCGAGGTGATGGGCTTCCGCAACCAGCGCGTCGAAATCGGCGAGCGTCCCGAACATCGGGTCGACGTCGCAATAGTCCGAGACGTCGTAGCCGAAATCCTTCATCGGCGACTTGAAGAAGGGCGAAATCCAGATGGCGTCGACGCCGAGCGAGGCGATGTAGGGCAGCCTGCGGATGATGCCCTTGAGGTCGCCGATGCCGTCGCCATTGGAGTCCTGATAGGAGCGCGGATAGATCTGGTAGATCACCGCGCCCCGCCACCAGTCGCGATCGACGGCGAGATCGGGCTTCGAGGTCGCCTTCAAAGCGGCTTGCATAAGTCTCAACCTCCTTTGACCGAGCCGGCCAGCAGCCCGCGGACGAAATAGCGCTGCAGCGAGAAGAACACGATCAGCGGCACGATAATGGTGACGAAGGCCGATGTCGTCAGGATTTCCCAGTCGCCGCCGCGCGAGCCGAGCAGCGCGTTGAGCTTCGCGGTCAGCACGATCTGGTCCCCTTCGGTACCGAGGAAAACCATTGCCACCAACAAATCGTTCCACACCCACAGGAACTGGAAGATTGCAAAGGACGCCAGCACCGGGAAGGACAGCGGCAGCACGATCTTGACGAAGATTTCGAAATCGCTGGCGCCATCTATGCGCGCCGATTCCATGATCTCGCGCGGCAGGCCGGCAATATAGCTGCGCAGGAGATAGATGGCGAAGGGCAGGCCGAAGCCGGTATGCGCCAGCCAGATGCCGAGATAGGTTTTCGACGGCACACCGAAGAAGATGCCGACGCCGTTGTAGATCTTCAAAAGCGGGATCAAGGACATCTGCAGCGGCACGACCAGCAGGCCGATGATTGTGGCGATCAGCAAGGCGCGGCCGGGAAAACGCATCCACGCCAATGCATAGGCGGCGAAGGCGGCGATCAGGATCGGGATGACCGTCGCCGGGATGGTGACGGTCAGCGAGTTTATGAACGAGCGGCCGATGCCCTCCGAAAACAGCACGGTCTTGTAATTGTCGGTGGTGAATTTCGGTGGCGCCGACGAGGCGTAATAGACGCGCTGGCCACGGTCGCCTTCGAAAGCCTTGGGCGAACTCATGACGAACGTTCCGTCGGCATTGAGCTGCAAGGTCACGCCGTCGCCGAGATCGGCAGTGGTGCCGGCCGGATATTGCGTCGGTGCCGCCGACTTCACGCCGAAGGCGCTGATGTTGCGCGCAGCACCGTCGCCGAAGATATTGCCGGCAAGCACGAACTTGCCGTCCTTCTCGACCTGCGCCGAGGCCGGCGGCAGGCGGCCGGCTTCGGTCTGGCTGGAGCTGGAGAACGAGTTCCACCAGCCCGAGGCGATGATCTGGTCCTTGTCGCGCAGCGACGAGACCAGGATGCCGAGCGTCGGCACGGTCCAGATGGCGACGAAGACGAGCACGGCGATGTGGACGCCGAAGCGGCTGGCAAAGGACTTTCCGGTCGCGACGGCCATCTCAATGTCCTCCCGTCTCTTTGTTCGCCTGGCGGATGTTCCAGACCATGATCGGGATGACCGCGATCATGATGATGATGGCGATGGTGGCGCCGCGGCCGAAATCGCCGCCGCCGCGGAACATCCAGTCGAACATCAGATTGGCCAGCACCTGGCTGTTCCATTGGCCATTGGTCATGGTCAGCACGATGTCAAACACTTTCAGCACCAGGATGGTGATCGTCGTCCAGACCACGGCGATAGTGCCCCAGATCTGCGGCACCATGATCTTCCAGAAGATCTGGAACGGATTGGCGCCGTCGATGACCGCGGCTTCAAGCGTCTCTTCGGGGATGCCGCGCAATGCCGAAGACAGGATGACCATGGCAAAGCCGGTCTGGATCCAGATCAGGATGATCATCAGGAAGAAATTGTTCCAGAACGGCAGCGATATCCAGACCTGCGGCTGGCCGCCGAAATACTGGATGATGGCGTTGAGCAGGCCGATCTGCGTCTGGCCCTCGCCGCGATATTCGTAGATGAATTTCCAGATCACGCTGGCGCCGACGAAGGAGATCGCCAGCGGCAGGAAAATCAGGCTCTTGGCGATTGTGCCCCACCAGATCTTGTCCGTGAGCACGGCGATTATCAACCCTAGAAAGGTGCATGCGGCGGGCACCACCGCCAGCCAGATGATGTTATTCAGGATCGAGTTGCGGAACTCGCGGTCGCCGAACGCCCATTCATAGTTGGCGAAGCCGACAAAATGCTGGCCGCCGCGGTCGAGGAAGGACAGCCAGAGCGTCGCCACCACCGGATAGATCAGGTAGACGGTGAGGATGATCATCGCCGGGCCGACGAACAGCCACGGACGGACCAGTCCTTGCCGGCGCAGATTGTCGATGGCCGCAGCCCCGGCCACGCCGCGCGACGGGAATATCAGGTCGACCAGCTTGTTGGCGCCCCAGAAATAGGCGACGCAGCCGCCGACGCCGATGATGATGACAAAAATGGCCGATAAGATCTGAGCAGCCATGGGTCCCTCTTCCCTGCGCATGATCGGCCGGGCCTTGAACAGCCCTGGCGATGTGGCTCTGCGCCGATTTAAGTTATTCTGAAACGAACGAACGCATATCGGTCCGGCGTAAGGCGCCGGTCGGATCCGGGCCATAGCGGCCCGGACCCAGTCTGTGGAGGAAGTCCTGAATTTGCCGCCAAAGCGGCTGATTACTTGGCAGTGGTTACTTGCCAGCTGACTGCTTGCCAGCTGACTACTTGATAGCGTCCCAGCTCTTCTGGATGTCGGTGGCGACATCCTGCGCCGACTTGCCGCCGACCAGATCGATCATGCCGGTCCAGAAGGCGCCGGCGCCGATCTTGCCCGGCATCAGGTCCGAACCGTCGAAGCGGAAGGTCGAGGCATTGGCGAGGATATCGCCCTGCTTCTTCAGCGCGTCGCTGGCATAGGCATCCTTGTTGACCGACTTGAGCGGCGTGACGAAGCCGCCCTGGGCCATCCAGATTTCATGTGCCAGCGGCATTTTCAGGAATTCGATGAACGCGCGTGCACCCTTCGAATCCTTGGTGATCATGGCCAGCGTGCCGGCGCCGAGCACAGGCGTGCCCAGCTCGGGCTTGGATGCATAGGGCGGGAAGTAGAAGAAGTCGGCGTCCTGTCCAACCTTTGTGCCTTCCGGGAAGAAGGTCGGGATGAACGATGCCTGATGGTGCAGGTAGCATTTCGGCGGCACCGAGAAGAGGCCCTTCGGGCTGTCGCGGAAGTCGGTCGCGGCAACCGCCTTGGCCCCACCGTCGACCATCTTGTCGTCGGTCGCGATCTTGCCGAAAATGTCGATGGCGTTGACCACCGCCGGATCGTTGAACGGGATCTCGTTCTTTACCCACTTGTCATACACGTCGGGCGTCTGGGTGCGCAGCATGATGTCTTCGACCCAGTCGGTCGCCGGCCAGCCGGTAGCGCCGCCTGAGCCGAGGCCGATGCACCACGGCGTGCCGCCGTCGGCGATGATCTTCTTCTCGAGGTCGGCGAGCTCTTCCTGGGTCTTGGGAACCTTGTAGCCGGCTTCCTCGAAATTGTCGGGCGAATACCAGACCAGCGATTTCACGTCGGCCTTGTAGGGGAAGGCGAAGAAGCCCGGCTTGCCGTCCTTGTCCTTGAAGGTGCCGAGATCGACCCATGACTGGCCGGCGCCGTAATTGTCCTTGATCCATTTGGCGGTGTCGTCGCCCAGCGGCGTCAAAAGGCCCTTGGACGCCAGATCCTGGATCAGGCCCGGCTGCGGCAGTACGGCGATATTGGGCGGGCTGCCGGCCTGGGTATCGATGACGATCTGCTGTTCGTAATTTTCCGACGAGGAGTATTTGATCTCGGCGCCGGTGGCTTCCTGAAAATATTCGAGAACAGTGCGGATGAGGCCTTCGTCCTCGCCGCGCCAGGGCCCGAAGATGGTCAGCGTCTCGCCCTTGAGATCGACCTTCTTCAGCTCTTCGTAATTGGCCCAGTTGAAGCGCTTGTCTTCCCCGGGCTTGAACTTCAGTTCGGCTTGCGCCGGCAGGGACAAGGCGAGTGTGGCAAACGCTGCGCCAAGCAGAAGCATCTTCTTCATCGGTATTCCTCCCAGTGTGGACACATACACCCGGGCGGAACCTCCATTCCGCCCGCCGACGCTGCAGGACTGTGACTCGTTCAGAAAGGAACCGCAACCTTTCGAAGAGTCTTCCAAAGCGCTTTGGTCTTTTTGATCTCGCCATTGAATCGGCTGGAAGTCAAGAGGGCGGTGGGCTAATCGATTTAATTGCGGGCCGCAAGACTTGGTAAAGTGCACTGCAGCACAGTTTTACGGCGGTGCAGCACCGTATTAAGCTTCAAACTGGCCGGACCAGTGCGTATGGTCGACCAGCTCGGCCGCGCCCATTGTGGCGCCGCGTGGCTTCAAAATTAAAAGCGCTTTGAGGCTTGGAGGCCTCCCAGTGAACCTGAAGCAGCTCTCTCATATGCTGGCCCTGTCGCAGACAACGGTAAGCCGTGCGCTCAACGGCTATCCCGAGGTCAACGAGGAAACCCGCCGGCGTGTGGTGGATGCCGCCAAGCGCCACGGCTACCGGCCCAACCCGAGCGCGCGCCGGCTGGCGACCGGCAAGACGGGCATGATCGGGTATGTGCTGCCGACGGGCGCCTCCGTCGACATCGACCCGCATTTCGTCGAGTTCCTGTCGGGTCTCGGCGACTATGCCCGCTCGCACGAGCTCGACCTGGTGCTGTCGCCGGCCGATGCCGACGACCAGGAAACCACCTATCGCCGCATCGTCGCCAACCGCCAGGTCGACGCCGTCTACATCTCCTCGCCGCGCCCGGCCGACCGGCGAGTGGCGCTGGTCAACACGCTCGGCATTCCCTTCATCGTCCATGGCCGCAGCGAAGGCTTCGATTTCGACTACCCCTTCACCGACATCGACAATGAGGGCGGCTTCCACGACGCCGCCCGGCTGCTGGTTCAGCTCGGCCACCGCCGGCTGGCGCTGATCAATGGCGACGACCGCGAGACCTTCGCCATCCACCGCGAGCGCGGCATGCGCAGGGCGCTGGCCGCGAGCGGCCTGACGCTCGGCGAGCGCCATGTCTGTTCACTCACCATGACCGAGGAGAACGGCTACCGCGCCGCCAGGCGCCTGCTCGAACAGAGCGAGCGGCCGACGGCGATCGCCTGCTCCAGCCTGATCATGTCGCTCGGCGTCGTGCGCGCGGTGCGCGACCTTGGCCTGACCATTCCCGGCGACCTGTCGTTGATTGCCCATGACGACGTCTTTCCATGGCTGAAGCCGGAGAATTTTTCCGTGCCGCTGTCGACGACGCGCTCGTCGATCCGCCTCGCCGGCGCCCGCATCGCCGAACGCCTGGCAGCGCGCATTTCCGGCTTGGAAGAAGGGGCGCGGGGCGAGGTCTGGCCTGTCGACCTGGTGGTGAGAGGCTCGGTCGCCGGCGCGCCGGTTTAGGGATTAATCCAATTGCTCCGCTGGGCAAGTTCACCCATGTGGATGTTGCCCGCAGATAGATTGACTTCGTTGGGACAACGGTCTGCCTGGACCTGTCCTTGATTTGGCTTCGAGTGGGTGGCAACCAGTAAGCCAGAGCCATCAACCAGTCCTCAGGGTGCGCCACTTGCCCATATTCCCGTTCTCCGAAACGGATCCAATCCGGCATCCTGGCCCACCGCCGAAAACGTCGGAGGTGGTCATTGTCGGTGGCGGCATCATCGGTGTGACGACGGCGCTTTTCCTGGCACAGCGGAACATCCCGGTGACGCTGCTGGAAAAAGGACGCATTGCGGCCGAACAGTCGTCCCGAAACTGGGGCTGGATTCGAAAGCAGGGACGCGACGCCGACGAGCTGCCCATCGTCATCGAGGCTATTCGCCTGTGGCGGCAACTGGCTGAGGAATGCGGCGAGGACATCGGCCTGACCCAGACAGGTGTGACCTACCTGGCGAACACCGACAAGGACATGGCCGGCTTCGAAGCGTTCATGAAGATCGCTGCGGCGCATGCGCTCGACACCCGTCTCCTGGATGCAGACGAAACCGCGGCACTCATCAAAGGCATGTCGCGCAAATTCAAGGGCGCGATGACGACGCCCTCCGACATGCGCGCGGAGCCTTGGCTGGCAGTGCCGGCACTTGCCCGGCTCGCCGCGCGAAAAGGCGTCAAAATCGTCGAGAATTGTGCCGCGCGAACCCTCGAAATCTCAGGCGGCAAGATCAAGGGCGTGTGGACCGAGGCGGGGTATGTCGAGGCCTCCAGCGTGCTGGTCGCGGGCGGCGCCTGGTCATCTCTGTTCTTGCGCAGACACGGCATCTCCATCCCCCAGCTCAGCGTCAGGGTAACCGCAGCCGCAACGGACCCCTTGGCTGAGATCTATGCCGGTGCGGCGGCCGACGAACACATCGCGTTCCGGCGCCGGCAGGATGGCGGCTACACGCTCGCCGCGGGCGGCAGCCATTTGCTTTACCTGGGGCCCGACGCATTCCGGCACGCCACCAAATACCTTCCCGCCCTCAGGGACAATCCGTTCGGGACACGCTATTTTCCGTTCGCGCCGTCAGGCTACCCTGATGCGTGGTCGACGCCGCGCGATTGGACACCGGATTCCGTCAGTCCTTTCGAAAAAATGCGGGTGCTGAACCCGCCCCCTGAACGAGCCGGTCTGCGTTCGATAGAACGCAATTTCGGACGTCTTTTTCCACAGTTCGAGACGGTTCGCCTGAAGGCAGGCTGGGGCGGCATGATCGACGCCATGCCGGACGTCGTCCCCATCGTGGATCATGTGGCGGCCGTCGGTGGTCTTTTCGTCGCGACGGGAATGAGCGGTCACGGCTTCGGTATCGGGCCTGGCATAGGCCGTGTCGTTGCCGACCTGATCCAGGGAAACCAGACCGGGCACGACCTCAGCCGCTTCCGGCTGTCACGCTTCCATGATGGCAGCCCTGTCCGGCTGGGCCCGGCGCTCTGAATTGGTGGCGCGAATTTCGCCCGGTTTACTTGTTCGCCGCCGCCTTCGTATCCAGCAGCCCATAACCGAAATCATTGTCCCGTCCCTTCGGACCGAGATCCCTGGCGGTGGCGGCCAGCGCCTTTTCGATGTCGTCGGCGGAGCGCTCGGGTGAAGCGTGGATCAAATTGGCGATAGCGCCGGACACGATCGCGGCGGCAAACGAGGTGCCGGTGACGACGTCAGAGCCGGCGCCGCTCGGCGCCACCATCTCGACGCCGGGCGCCGAGATGAAGACATAAGCGCCGCGATTGGCCTGCTGCATCAGCCCGTCCTTGGCGTCGGTGGCGGTGACCGCGATCACGCCGTCATAGGCGGCGGGGTAGCCATAGGGCGCTTTCGGCCCGTTGTTGCCGGCAGCAGCGACCAGGATGATGCCTAGCCCGCGCGCATTGCGGCAGGCGGTGGCGAGCAGATCGTTCTTGGGGCCGACGAAACTCATATTGATGATGCTGACATTCTGGTCCGCCGCCCAGTCGAGCGCCGACAGGATGACATCCATGGTCGACCTGCCGTCCTCGAAGGCGCGGGCGTGATAGATCCTGGCGCCGGGCGCCATGCCTTCGAGCGCGCCGACGCCGGCGATCAGCCCGTCGACCGAGGTACCGTGGTCACGCTTTTCGACCGGCACGTTGGGCATGGCGTCGAACTGGTCGGCAATGACGCCGGACAGCGCCGGATTGGTGTCGTCTATGCCGGTGTCGATGACGGCGATGCGCACGTTTTCGCCACTGGCTTGCTTGTTGTCGAGCTGAATGCGCTCGAAGGCATAGTTGACGATGCCGGCCGCCTGCTGCAGCGAATAGATATGGTTTGGCTCGCGCCGCAGGGTGCGGCCATCGGCGGCCAGCTGCGCCAGCACGGCGCCGACCGGGCGGCCGTCGGGAATGCCGAAGCGCACCAGTGTGGTGCCGAGCAGCCGCGACTGGCGCTGCGAGCGCACTTCAAGGCCGAAGGAGGCGGCGATCTGCTGGACGGCGCCGGCATCGCCGTCGACGGTCACCAGCACCTCGTCGGGCACGAACTCGCCGGCGATGGCACGCCGCGGCGCGGTCGCGACAAGATCAGTCGGCGAAACGATCGCCCCACCGGCGGGTGGTCCAGCCTGCGTGTCGGCAGGCGGCGTTGACGGTCGTGGCGTCGGCACGGGCGCTGCGGGAGCCGGTGGGTTGGGAAACAAGTCGAAGATCAGGGCCGGAAGGGTAACAGCGCCTGGTTCGCCGCCGACCTTGGCCTCATTGCCGTCTTTCGGGCAGTCGGCAGCCGCCGCTCCGGCCGCGTCGGTGCAGTCGGCCCGGCCGGCATTGGGATCATTGGTCTGCGCCGACGCCGGCACGGCGACGATTGTCATCGCCGCCACCAGGATCGCCGCAAATCGAATGACCGCCCTAGCTGCCATCAACCGGTTTCCTTCCCTCGATCACAGTCTCCGCGAAAGGCTGGGCGGCAATAAGGCCGACGAGCCTGGTGTAGCCTGCTCCGGTCTTGACCGGGATAGCGATGCGGAAGACGCCCGAGGCGGTCGGCCCGCCGGCGATCTTCAGCGCGTTCTGGTCGAGGAAGACGGCGATGTCGGACATCTTCGCATCCGACTTGAACTTGACCAGCGCGAACGGCAGTTTCGCCAGATCATCCTCGGCGCCGGCAATCTCGAAATCATGGCTCTTGCCGCCGGTCTGCACGTAGGACTGCACCACGACCAACGCCAGCAGCACCGCCGCTGCCGCCCAGGCGATACCGACCGGCACCGCCATGAAACGGCCGAGTGCCTGCGCCAGCCAGGAACGGCCCGCGGGAGCGCGGACCGGTCCGGCTTCGGCGTCGAGCGCCCTGGCAAAGCGGCTGAGCGCATCGGCCGGCGGCCGGATCGCCTCGTTGGCGGCGGTGGCGCCGGAGAATTCCGCCTCAGCCTCGCCAAGCGCCGCCATCGCCGCCGGATCGCTCGCCAGCCATTCCTCGACGGCTTCGAGGTCCGAGCCTTCGAGCGAGCCGTTCAGGTAGAACGGCAGCAGCGTTTCCATTTCGTCGCGGCGCGACATATTTTCAGCGGCGCTCATATCTTCAGGATTGCTCATGGCCACCCCCTGTCGTAACCGGCGGCCTTGAGGGCTTCGCCGAGTTTCTTGCGGGCGTAGAACATTCGGGTCTTGACGGTGGCGACCGGGATGCCGAGCACCTCGCCAATCTCCGTCACCGACTGTCCATGGTAATAGGCAAGGTCGATCACCGAGCGGTGTTCCTCCGGCAAGGCATCGACGAAGCGCCGCAAAGCGGCGCCCTTGTCTTCCTTCATGGTGGCGACTTCCGGCGTGTCGGCGCCGTCGGGAACCTGCGCCGCATCGTCGTCATCGATCCAGTCTTCTTTTTTCTTGCGAAGCATCGACAGCGCCTTGAACCGGGCGATGCCGAGCAGCCATGTCGAGACTTCCGAGCGCCCTTCGAAACCGGGCGCCTGGCGCCACAGCTCGAGAAAGACCTCGTTTGCGATATCGTCGGCCATCATTTCCGATCCCGTCTGGCGCACCACGAAGCGGTAGACCCGCGCGTGGTGACGCATGAACAGCAGCCGAACAGCGGCACGGTCGCCCTTCGCGACCCGGTCGACAAGCGCGCGATCAGTCTCGGTCGCTGCCGTCATGGCCGGTCGAGCCGCCTGGCTCCTGTCTGCTCTGTCGCCGATAGGTTCAAAAAGGTTCATCCTTCCGCCAAGGAATTTTGGCGAAGCTAACCGAAGAAGGTGAGTGTTGCCAGAGTGTCTCCCTTCTCCCCGTCACTATACGGGGAGAAGGTGGCGGCAGCCGGATGAGGGGCGGCACCGGCGTTGGGGTATTTATGTTTGATGTTGCGCTGCCCCTCACCCTTACCCTCTCCCCGTATAGTGACGGGGAGAGGGGGTAGCGAACGGCGGCTCAGCGACGACCTCCGTCACCCCAAAAACGGCTTAGCCTTCATGGTCTCCGGCACCGGCACACCCAGCCGCTTCAGCACCGTCGGCGCCAGTTGCAGCTGATCAAGCAGCGTGTCCGGATCCGGCCCTTTGCCGGCTCCGAAATAATACAGCGCGAAATCCTGCATTTCATCGTCGCGGCCGCCATGATGGCCGCGGTCTGTCTGGCCGTGGTCGGCGGTTACGATCACCTCGTAACCGGCTTGCCGCCAGCCCGGCAGGAAGGCTGCCAGCATGCCGTCCATCGCATAGCAGGCATGGTCCATTTCGTGGCAGTCATGGCCGAAGCGATGGCCCATCGAATCGAGCGTGCAGGTGTGCAGGATCCCGTAGTCGATGGCATGGCGCCGGGTCAGCATGGTCAGCGTCGCAAACAGGTCGACATCGCTCGGCGTCATCTGGTTGCGGGCATTATAGCCGGTCATGGTGTGGAAGCGGCCATGCGCGATCGGTCCGTTGGGCTCGTCATACTCCATGTCCTCGACCAGATCGAACGGATAGGAACGGAAGAATTCGGACCAGTAGGAATGCGTCACTGCGCCGGTCTTGCCGCCGGCCTTGCTGACCTCGGAGAAAATATCCGGCTTGTTGACGAGAAAACGGTTCTCGTTGGATAGGATGCCGTGCTCCTGCGGCGAAACCCCGGTGTGGATCGAGGCATAGCAGCAGGCCGAGGTCGACGGCAGCACCGAGCGCATCTTCCACACCTGCGCCTCGCCCGACTGCACCCAGCCCTCGAGATTGCCCATCAGCCGGCGCCAGTTCCGGTAGGGCACGCCATCGAGAATGATGAGCAGCAGTTTGGTCTTGAGCGCCATGGGCGGCTCCGGAAAGCTTTTGCCGTTGAAGGAAGTTTTCGCGACAAAGGCCGCGAATTCCCTACTAATTCCCCGCGCTCGCCATGCGCCGTCCCTTGATCGCCTTTTCCAGCCAGCCGATCTCCATCTCGGGAACGGACGACAGCAGCAGGTCGGTATAGGCGTCGAAGGGCGGCGTCAGCACCTTGCTCTTGGCGCCGTAGCGCACCACCTCGCCGCGGTACATCACCGCGATCGAATCGGCGATCGACTTCACCGTCGCCAGATCGTGGGTGATGAAGAGGTAGGCGACCTTCTCGTGCTGCTGCAGGTTGAGCAGCAGCTTGAGAATGCCGTTGGCCACCAGCGGGTCGAGCGCCGATGTCACCTCGTCGCAGATGATCAGCTTGGGCTTGGCGGCGAGCGAGCGGGCGATACAGACGCGCTGTTTCTGGCCTCCGGAGAGTTCGGCCGGATAACGATCGAGAAAGCCCTTGCCCATCTCGATCTCGTCGAGCAGTTCGGCGACGCGCTTGTCGCGCTCGCGGCCGCGTATGCCGAAGTAGAATTCCAGCGGCCGGCCGATGATGGTGCCGACGGTCTGGCGCGGGTTCATCGCCACGTCGGCCATCTGATAGATCATCTGCAACTGGCGCAGATCCTCCTTCGGCCGGTCGGCAAGCCGGTTGGCGAGCGGCCTGCCATCGAAGGTGACGGTGCCTTCCCCGGGCGGCAACAGCCCGGTGATAGCGCGCGCCAGCGTCGACTTGCCAGAGCCGGATTCACCGACGACCGCCAGCGTCTGTCCCGGATAGATGTCGACAGAGACGTTCTTCAGCACCTTGACGTGGCTGCCGCCGTAAGCGGCGGTGACGTTCTTGACCGACAGGAACGGCGCGGCGCCGGGCTTCTGCTCGGCATGCTCGATCTCATGCACCGAGACCAGCGCATTGGTGTATTCCTGGCGCGGCTCCTTGATGATCTGGCGAGTGCCGCCCCATTCGACCAGCCTGCCATGGCGCAGCACCATGATCTCGTCCGAGACCTGGGCGACGACGGCAAGATCGTGGGTAATGTAGAGCGCAGCGACATGGGTGTCGCGGATGGCGTCCTTGATCGCCGCCAGCACGTCGATCTGCGTCGTCACGTCGAGTGCCGTGGTCGGCTCGTCGAAGACGATCAGGTCAGGTTCCGAACACAGCGCCATAGCCGTCATCACGCGCTGCAACTGGCCGCCTGAGACCTGGTGCGGGAAGCGTTCGCCGATGATTTCGGGGTTTGGCAGGCTGAGCTTCTTGAACAACGCCACGGCACGTTTCTCGGCCTCGGCGCGTGTCGCCGTGCCGTGCAGCAGCGTTGCTTCCACCACCTGGTCCATCAGCTTGTGCGCCGGGTTGAAGGCGGCGGCCGCCGACTGCGCGACATAGCAGACCTCGCGGCCGCGCAATTTGCGGAAACCTTCCTTGCCGCCCTTGAGAATATCGCGGCCGTTGAGCAGCACCTCTCCGCCGGTGATGCGCACGCCGCCACGGCCATAGCCCATCGACGACAGGCCGATGGTCGACTTGCCGGCGCCGGACTCGCCGATCAGGCCGAGCACCTTGCCCTTTTCCAGCGTCAGCGAGACATCGTGGACCAAAACGATGTTCTTCGGCGCCTCGCCGGGCGGAAACACTGTCGCTTCGATGCGCAGATTGCGGATATCGAGCAGCAGGCCGGGCTTTGCTTTTGTGTCAGCCATCACCCGCGTCCTCCCTTCAGGCTTGTCGTGCGGTTGAGTACCCAATCGGCGACCAGATTGACCGAAATCGCCAGTGCCGCGATCGCCGCGGCGGGGATGAGTGCCGCCCCGATACCGAAGACGATGCCGTCCTTGTTCTCCTTGACCATGCCGCCCCAGTCGGCATCCGGCGGTTGCACGCCAAGGCCGAGAAAGGACACCGTCGACAAGAACAGCACCGCGTAGATGAAGCGCAGGCCAAGTTCCGAGACCAGCGGCGACAGCGCGTTGGGCAGGATCTCGCGGAAGATGATCCAGCCGCTGCCTTCGCCCCGCAGCTTGGCGGCCTCGACATAATCCATGACGTTGATGTCGACGGCCACCGCGCGCGACAGCCGGTAGACGCGGGTCGAGTCGAGGACGCCCATCACCAGGATCAGCGTCACCAGGTTGGTCGGCAGCACCGAAAGCACGACGAGCGCCATGATCAAGGTCGGGATCGACATCAGCAGATCGACAAGGCGCGACAGCAGCGTGTCGAACCAGCCGCCGAACACCGCCGCCGAAAAGCCGAGGATGGCGCCGAGCGAGAATGACAGCGCGGTGGCCAGCACCGCAATGAACAGCGTGATGCGAGCGCCGTAGATCATGCGCGACAGAAGATCGCGACCGAGATTGTCGGTGCCCAGCAAATGTGCCGCCGTCATCGGTTCCCAGACATCGCCGACGATTTCGGCATTGCCGTACGGTGCGATCAACGGTGCGAAAACTGCCGCCAGCACGAACATAGCTGTCAGCACGATGCCGATCAGTGCGGGGATGGGGATGCGTTTGATGTCGAGCATGCCCGCCGCCTATTTCGGATGTCTGAGGCGCGGATTGGCGACAATCGCCCCGATGTCCGCAATGATGTTGAGGCTGATATAGACGGCGGCGAAGACCAGGCCGACCGCCTGCACCACCGGCACGTCGCGCTTGGTGACGTGGTCGACCAGATATTGTCCCATGCCGGGATAGACGAAGATCACCTCGACCACGACGACGCCGACGATGAGGTAGGC
Organism: Mesorhizobium sp. M0030; assembly: GCF_040323695.1. Taxonomy (NCBI): domain Bacteria; kingdom Pseudomonadati; phylum Pseudomonadota; class Alphaproteobacteria; order Hyphomicrobiales; family Phyllobacteriaceae; genus Mesorhizobium; species Mesorhizobium sp. M0030. The sequence goes on from NZ_JAMYVE010000001.1 coordinate 474,884, forward strand.
GAGGTTGAGCATGACCACGTTGATGATCGGCGCTATGGCATTGGGGAAAGCATGCTTGCGGATGACGTTGAAGGCCGACAGGCCTTTCAGTTCCGCCGTCTCGACATAGGCCGACTGCATGACGTTGAGGATGGCCGCGCGGGTCATGCGCATCATATGCGCCAGCACAACCAGCGTCAGCGCGGTGGCCGGCAGCGCGATCGCCTGCATGCGCTCACCGAACGGCATGCCGTCATAGACCGTGGAAATGGCCGGGAACCATTGATACTTCACGGCAAAGAAATAGACGAGCACATAGCCGATGAAGAATTCCGGGAAAGATGTCGAGGCGAGCGCCAGGCCGGAGATCAGCTTGTCGACCCAGCCATTGCGGTAACGCACGGCGATCAGGCCGAGGATGATGGCCAGCGGCACGGCCACGATCGCAGCCCAGAAGGCGAGGAACAGCGTGTTCCACAGCCGCCCCTTGATCGACGTGGCAATATCCTGGCCGCTCGACATCGCCGTGCCGAGATCGCCGGTGAGCACACCGCCTAGCCAATGGAAATACCTGATGTAAGCCGGCTGATTCAGGCCGAGCTGCTCGCGCAGATTGGCGAGCGATTCCGGCGTCGCCGACTGTCCGAGAATGGCTTGCGCGACGTCGCCGGGCAGGATCTGGGTGCCGGCGAAGATCAGGACCGAAACGGCCAGCAAGAGGACGATGCCCAGCGCAACGCGCTGGGCCACAAGTTTCACGACGGGTGAGGACATATCCGCAAAGCCGGGCTCAGGCTTCGAGCCAGCACTTCGCCAGCGCGTAGCCGTTCATCAGCTCCTGATGCGGATCGTCGACCCAGCCGCCGACCTTGGCGCCTGTCGCATCGATGAACTGATTGAACATCGGCAGGATCAGGCCGCCCTCGTCGCGCACCAGCACGGCCATGTCGTGGTACATCTGCTTGCGCTTGGTCTCGTCGAGTTCGGCGCGTGCAGCCAGCACCAGCTTGTCGAAGTCCGGACGCTTGAAACGGGTGTCGTTCCAGTCGGCGGTCGACAGATAGGCGGTCGAGTACATCTGGTCCTGGGTCGAGCGGCCGCCCCAATAGGAGGCGCAGAAGGGCTGCTTGTTCCAGACCTCGTTCCAGTAGCCGTCGCCGGGCTCGCGCTTGAGCTCGATCTTGATGCCGGCCTTGGCCGCGCTCTGCTGGAAGAGCTGCGAGGCGTCGACCGCGCCCGGGAAGGCGACGTCGGAGGTGCGCAGCAGCACGGTGCCGTCATGGCCCGACTTCTTGTAGTGGAACTTGGCCTTGTCGGGATCATATTTGCGCTGCTCGATCTCGGAAAACAGCGGATAGGACGAATTGATCGGGAAGTCGTTGCCGAGCGAGCCGTAGCCGCGCAGCACCTTGTTCAGCATCTCCTCACGGTCGATCGCGAGCTTCAGCGCCATGCGCAGGTCGCTGTTGTCGAAGGGCGCGGTGTTGCAATGCATGATGAAGACATAGTGGCCGGGGCCGGCATGGTTGCGGATGGTGACGCCCGGTACGCGCTTGATCAGGTCGACGATCTTCGGCTCGACGCGGTTGATCATGTTGACCTGGCCGCCCTGCAGGGCCGCCGTGCGCGCGGTCGCGTCGTTGATGACGATGATCTCGATCTGGTCGGCATGGCCCATCTTGTCGGCCTGCCAGTAATTGGCGAAGCGCTCGCCGCCATGGCGCACGCCGGGCTCGTTGGTGGTGACCTTGTAGGGTCCTGCCGAGATGCCGGCATCCGCCTTGTCCTTGCCGCCGTTGGGCTGGACGATGAGGTGGTAGTCGCTGAGGAGATACGGAAGGTCGGCGTTGGCCTCCTTCAGCGTCAGGACGACTTCCTTGCCACTGGCTTTGATGCTGTCGATGCCCTTCATGTAGCCCAGCGCGCCGGACTTCGACTTTTCATCGGAATGGCGCTCGAGCGTTGCCGCCACATCCTCAGCGGTCACCGTCTTGCCGTTGTGGAATTCGACGCCGTCGCGGATTTTCAGCGTCCACACCTTGGCGTCGTCCGACGAGCCGATCTCTTCGGCGATGCGGTTCTCGAGCTTGCCTTCCGGGGACAGCTCGACGATCAGTTCGCCCCACATCTTGCCAAAAGCGAACGGCACTTGCGTCATGAACAAAGCCGGGTCCAGGCTGTTCGTGGATTCGCCGCCGACGAGGCCGGCCTTCAGCGTGCCGCCCTTGACCGGGCCTTCCGCACGAGCCGCACTGGAAAGCAGCATATTGGCGAAGGGCGCTGTGACGCCGAGTGCGGCGGCGCGGCCGAGGAAATCACGACGGCTCAGCTTGCCGGACGCAACGCGCCGGCTCAGATATTCGAGTTCGTTGGACATTTGAGTTCCTCACTCTGTTGGTTCGACCTTATGGTCGTTTTTTGCTTGTTGTTACCAAAGGGATATTGACCGGAAGGCAAAGCCGTAAGCAAGACGGAATGCGACATGCCGTGGCGTAAATCGTGCGTCGCAACTGGACCAGTCGGGTGGACGCTCAGAGCAGGTCGCGCGGGATCGTCTCTTCGAAATCGCGTTCGAAAACCAGCGTTTCGCCCTCATAGGCTGCGATTCTGGCGCTGACGACGAAGTTTTGCGCATCGCAGCGGATTTCAGCCGACGTCTCGGTGCGCACCGACCATCCGTTTCGCGACAAGGTCTGCGTCCAGTGCGTGCGGCCCGAGGCAGACAGCGGGTCGTCGGGGTGGATCGTCCAGCTCTCGCGGGCAATGCTGCCATTGGCCAGTCCATGCGCGAGATCGCGCACTTCTCCGAAATCATCCGTGATCGACAGCGTGACGATGCCGGTCTTCTCATCGCGATCGACGTGACGCTCGGAATTCGCTGCACGAACTGTCGCGATTGCCCAGGGTGGTGCGCCTTCGGGAGACTGGAATGAGGTCTCGTCGCTTTTTGCGAGCGGGCGCAGCGGCAGCCTCAGCGTCGCCGCTGAAAGGTCGAGCCGCACCGGCTCCGGCGACGACCAGATCATCGGCCAGTAAGCATTGGAAACCGCGATGCGCAGGCGGTGTCCGGCCGGCACGCGGTAGGCGCACTGGTCGAGAATAACGCGCGCCGCAACCGTTTCGCCCGGCACCAGCGCTTGCGGCTGTTCGTGCGAAGCGCGATGCGTCAGGTTGAGCACGCCGTAGGAGATCAGTTCCGAGGCGCCGTCGGGGTGCACGTCGCACAGCCGCACCGCGATGTTCGCCTGCGGGCGATCGGACGACACCCGGATGAGAAGCTCCGGCGCGCCGACGATGTCGAGTGCCTCGGCAAGCACAGGCTGATCGAAGCAGACGGACAGCGCGTCGTCCGGGCGCTGGTCGCCCGGCAGTTCCGGGCCAAAGGTGAAGGGAAAATATTCGCCGCCGGCGAGCCCGCAGCTTTGCGGGGTCGCCACGATCGCCGGCCTGACGCCGTCAGCAATGAGTTCGATCGCCCCGACCTTGATGTTGGGAGACGGCCATTCCTGTTCGGCCACCCAACGGCCCAGCCGCTCCGGGTGCCAGCGCGCGGGGCGCACACTGTCCATGACATAGGCGCGATAGTCCGGGTCGGCCTCGACACCGGTGTCGACGCCTTTCAGCCAGCGGTCCCACCAGCGCAACGCCTCCTGCAGGAAGCCGATGGCGGGTGTTGGCCCGGCATAATGCGGGTATTTGTGGATCCACGGCCCGACAATGCCCTTCACCGGCGCCTGGATGTTGGCGACGAGGTGCGAGATCGTGTTGCGGTAGCCGTCATGCCAGCCGCCGATCGACAGCACGGCGGCTTTGACCGCGGAGAAATCCTCGCAGATCGAACCGCGTTTCCAATAGGCGTCGCGATGCTGATGGCTGAGCCAGAGCGGCAGAAGGAAAGACTGGTTCTCCAGCCGCGTCAGCCAGAGGTCGCGCCAGCGGTTGTCGCCCGCAATCAGCGGATCCGGCGGTCGCGACGAATAGGACAACATGGTCGAGGCCCAGCCGAAATTTTCCGTCAAAAGGCAGCCGCCCTTGTAGTGGATGTCGTCGGCGTAGCGGTCGACGGTCGAGCACAGGCTGATCACCGCCTTCAGCGCCGGCGGCTGCTTGGCCGCCACCTGCAGGCAGTTGAAGCCGCCCCAGGAAATGCCCATCATGCCGACACTGCCGTTGCACCAGGGCTGTGCTGCCGCCCAGGCAATCACATCGCAGGCGTCCTGCAATTCCTGTTCGGAATATTCGTCGTCCATCAGCCCTTCGGAATCGCCATTGCCGCGCATGTCGACGCGGATCGAGGCGTAGCCGTGGCCGGCGAAATAGGGATGCGTCAGCTGATCGCGAAAGATGGTGCCGTCGCGCTTGCGGTAGGGCAGGTGCTCGAGGATCGCCGGCACCGGATCGCTGCTGGCGTCCTCCGGCATCCAAACCCGCGCCGACAGCCGGCAACCATCCGGCATGACGATGCCCATATCGGGGAATTCGATGACCTTGCGGGGAAATTCGGTGATGGTTTTCATGCGATGCTCCAGGATGTCAGTGACGCATGAAGCGGGCATGTCATGAAGTCAAACGGGCGACGGCCGGTGTCGCCGCGACGACGCCACGATATGTAGCCCGATTGTTTTGCCCTGATGTTGCAGGATTATAATTAATGTATTACATTTATTAACTGAACCCAACGTGATGAGGATGGTTTCGCCTGAGAATCGTTTGGGATGAGCCAAAGCGCGTGACGAACCTGGACAGCCGGGGTCTCGATTTTGCCGAACTCGATATTGAGTTTTTTGCGACTTCAACCGTCCTTCCAGCCAAGGCCGACCGGTTCAAGGCGATTGGCGAATTCGGAGAGATCATCCTGGCCGTGATTTTCAAGCCGCTTGGTTCGGAGGCGATTTCGGTGATCTCGATGCGCCGTGCCAGCCGAAAGGAAAGGTCAGTATATGAACAATCCTAAATCGCGTGTTCGACCGCTTACCGATGCGGAGGAAGTGGAAATTCAAAGACAAATTGTTGATGATCCCGACGATGCGGAGACGACAGACGAACAGTTGGCGCAAGCCAGGCCTTTCGCGGAAGTGTTTCCAGAACTTTTCGAGAGCATAAGGCGTGCTCGTGGCCGGCCAGCCGTGGAGAAGCCTAAGCAAGTCGTGTCCATCCGTCTGGATCAGGATGTCATCAGTAAATTCAAGGCGACCGGCAAGGGCTGGCAGGCCAGGATCAACGAGGTGCTGAAAAACGCGAAGGTAGGCTAGGCAATCCGCGTCAGTTCAGCGGAATGTCGTTTTCGGACTTGCGCGCCTGATAAGCGCCGGACAGTTCGTCGTAGCGGGTGGAAATATTGCCGATCCTTGCCTCAAGCCGGCCGCGCTCGGCCTCGGGCAGCGCCCGCACCAGCCTGCGAATGGAAAAACTCTTCCAATAAGCGTTCTCGGCATTGTAACCGCCGGGATCAAGAGTGAAGACCTCTTTCAGGATTTTCAGATCGTGCGGGATCGCAAAGCTGTCGCGTGAATCCTCGTGGCTGAAGAGGTAGTAGAAATTGTCGAAGCCGGTCCAGGTGATCGCCGACAGGCAGAGCGAGCAGGGCTCATGCGTGGCGATGAAGATGGCGTCCTTGGTGTCGACGCGCTCGGCTTTCGGCATTTCATAGAAACGCTTCAGGCAGTGCACCTCGCCATGCCAGAGCGGATTTTCCATCTCGTTGTTGGTTTCGGCCAGCACCAGCGAGCGGTCGCCCTTCCGCAGGATGGCGGCGCCGAACAGCTTGTTCCCATGGGCCACGCCCTCTGCCGTTTTCGGCACGATGTCGTGCTCGATGACATCGAGCAGGCGGTCGATCAGCGATATGTCGGTCATTTCTCAGGTCTCGTTGGGGAGATGGATTTCGTAGGGGTGCGAGAAATGGAACTCTTCGAGGTTGGAGCCGTCACCGCCGCGGTCGACGATGACGAAATCCTGCGCTTCACCGAGTGGTGTCAGCACGCCGTGCCAGAGATTGCGCGGATAGTTGACGCCTTGCCCCGGTGCGGTGATGAAGGCATGCGGCTCGCGCGGACCGTCCTTGCCGTCATGGCAGACGATGACCAGGAAAGGTCGCGGTGACAGCGGGATGAACGCCTGGCTGCCTAAGGGATGGCGCTCGACCATGGTCAGCTTCAGCGGCAGGTCGTAAGGAGTGCCGCGCGCCATCGAGATCAGCACGCGGGCATTCGGTCCCGCGGCTTCAGCGGTGGCGAGATTCTGGTAGCGCTCGGTCTTGCCGCCATTGATCGGGTAGTGATTGCCGCCGCCCATGTCGATGACATCGCCGAAGCCGGCAAAGCTTTCGCGGGTCAGCGGCCGCGCTGTGATGCGGGTCACCGCGCGCGACCGCCAATGGCCGCGCCGCCAAGCTTGGCGTGCCGGTTGACGTCCTTGTAAAGGAGATAACGGAACTTGCCGGGGCCGCCTGCGTAGCAGGCCTGCGGGCAGAAGGCGCGCAGCCACATGAAGTCGCCGGCCTCGACCTCGACCCAGTCCTGGTTGAGGCGGTAGACCGCCTTGCCTTCCAAGACATAGAGCCCGTGCTCCATGACATGCGTCTCGGCAAACGGGATGACGGCGCCGGGCTCGAGTGTGACGATGGTGACATGCATGTCGTGGCGAATGTCGGCTGGATCGACGAAACGGGTCGTCGCCCAGCGACCCTCGGTGCCGGGCATCGGCGTCGGCGCCATTTGCTGGTCACTGCTGAACAAGACTTCCGGCGCGTCGATGCCGTCGACGGCCTCATAGGCCTTCCTGATCCAGTGGAAGCGTACGGCGTCGCGACCTTCGTTGCGCACCGTCCAGCCGCTGTCCGGCGGCAGGAAGGCAAAACCGCCGGCTTGCAGCACGTGCTTCTTGCCGGCCAGCGAAACGGTCAACTCGCCCTCAACCACGAACAGCACGCCCTCGGCGCCGGCGTCCGGCTCGGGCCGGTCGCTGCCGCCGCCGGGCAGGACCTCGACGATGTACTGCGAAAATGTCTCGGCGAAACCCGAAAGCGGCCTGGCGATGATCCAGGCCCTGGTCTCGTCCCAGAACGGCAGTGGGCTGGTGACGATGTCCTGCATCACTCCCTTCGGTATGACGGCATAGGCCTCGGTGAAGACGGCGCGGCCGGTCAAAAGCTCAGTTTGGCCGGAATGGCCGCCATGCGGTGCATAATAGGTTTTCTGGTCAGTCTTGATCATATCCATTGGGTCCTGACCCCTCAGTCATTTCATTAGAGCGGGAGCATGTCTTTCAGGCGGAGCAGCGCGATGCGCTCGACCTGTTTGCAGGCGGTATCGAGTTCTACGCCACGGCTGTTGCCGATGCGCGCCTCGAACTCGGCGAGGATCTCCTCCTTGGTCTTGCCCCGCACCGCGATGATGAAGGGAAAGCCGAAGGTGGTGACGTAAGCGGCGTTGAGCTTGGAAAACAGCTCGCGCTCCTTGTCGGTCAGCGCGTCGAGGCCGGCGGAGGCCTGCTCGCGTGTGGATTCCGCAGTGAGGCGTCTCGCTTCGGCCAGTTTGCCAGCGAGATCGGGATGGGCGTTGAGGACACCGATCCGCTCGGTTTCGCTGGCGGCGCGGAAGACGCGGCAGAGCGCATTGTGCAGGCCGCCGGCGCTGTCATGCGCCGGCCCAAGCTCCAGCTCATAGGCACGTTCGGCGATCCAGGGCGAATGTTCGAACACGCCGCCGAAAGTGTCGACGAAGGTCTCGAACGCCATCTTCGACGGCTTGAGCGCCGCCGGCTGGTAGGGGTGGTTCTCCTGCCAGTGCCTGGCGATATCGATGCGCCGTGCCAGCCAGACCTTGTCGTGCGATCTGACATAGTCGACGAAGCGCTTCAGCGCCGCCACCCGCCCGGGACGTCCGACGAGGCGGCAATGCAGGCCGATATTCATCATCCGCGGCCGGCCCGCTTTGCCCTCGGCATAGAGCGTGTCGAAACTGTCCTTCAAATAGGCGAAGAACTGGTCGCCGGAATTGAATCCCTGCGGCGTGGCGAAACGCATGTCGTTGGCATCGAGCGTGTAGGGGATGACGAGTTGCGCGCCGCCGCCGTGCTCGAACCAGTAGGGCAGTTCGTCGTCATAAGTGTCCGACACATAGTCGAAGCCGCCCTCTTCGGCCACCAACCGCACCGTATTGACCGAGGTGCGGCCGGTGTACCAGCCGGTCGGCCGTTGGCCTGTCACCTCGTAGTGCAGCTTGATCGTCGCTTCGAGGTCGCGGCGCTCGTCCTCGGCGCTGTGGTCGCGGTAGTCGATCCATTTCAGCCCGTGCGAGGCCATTTCCCAGCCGGCCTCCTGCATCGCCGCCACCTGGTCGGGCGACCGGGCTAATGCTGAGGCGACCCCGTAGCAGGTCACCGGCACTTGCGCCTCGCTGAACAGGCGCAGCAGCCGCCAGAAGCCTGCCCGCGCGCCATATTCGTAGATCGATTCCATGTTCCAGTGGCGCTGGCCGACCCAGGGCGCGGCGCCGACGATTTCCGACAGAAAGGCTTCCGAGGCCTTGTCGCCGTGCAGCACGCAGTTCTCGCCGCCTTCCTCGTAGTTGACGACGAATTGGACGGCCACATGCGCACCGCCCGGCCATTTCGGATCCGGCGGATTGGCTCCGTAGCCGCGCATGTCTCTAGAGTAACGCATTGCCCCTCCCCGCCGGACGCTGCCGGAAGTTATGATCAGGATAGTCGAAAGGGTTGCTCGCGCATTCCCCCGAAATTTTTGAAAGTGTTTTTGTGCCACTCCGCTCGACCGGGACTTATGCATCGCCTTTAATTGGCGCACAATTCACTGCTTTGTTCGGCTGTATCGGAAATGGGAGGCGCCAGTGGCAGAAACGTCGAAAGCCGATGGCGGACGTCTGACGACGCATGTGCTCGACACCGCGACCGGCAAGCCGGCGGCGGGCCTGTCGATCGCGCTTTATCATCTTGAGAGCGACGCGCGGATACATTTGAAGACCGTCGTCACAAATGCCGACGGCCGCTGCGATGCGCCGCTGCTGGCAGGAGCGGAATTCCGCCTTGGAGAATACGAACTGGTGTTCGCCGCCGGTGACTATCTACGCGGCCAGGGCACCAAACTGCCGGAACCGGCCTTCCTCGACAGTGTGCCGATCCGCTTCGGCATGGCGGAATCCGTGCATTATCACGTGCCGTTGCTTATCTCTCCTTATGGCTACTCGACCTACAGGGGGAGCTGACGCATGGCCAAGATCACCATACGCAACGAGATCCGCTTCATCCTCAATGGCAGGGATGTCGCGCTGTCGTCGGTGGCGCCCGACGCGACCTTGCTCGACTGGCTGCGGCTCGACCGCTCGCTGCGCGGCACCAAGGAAGGCTGCGCCGAGGGCGATTGCGGCGCCTGCACGGTCCTGGTCGGAAAATTGTCCGCCGGCAAGCTGGTTTATGAAAGCGTCAACGCCTGCATCCGTTTCCTCGGTTCGCTCGACGGCACCCATGTCGTCACCGTCGAGCATCTGCGCGGCGCGCCTGGCCAATTGCATCCGGTGCAGCAGGCGATGGTCGATTTCCACGCTTCGCAATGCGGCTTCTGCACGCCGGGCTTCGTCATGTCGCTCTACGGCTTGTGGATGAAGTCGCCGGACCCGTCGAATGCGGCGATCGAGAAGGCCTTGCAAGGCAATCTTTGCCGCTGCACCGGCTATGAGGCAATCATGCGCGCCGCGCGTGCCATCTCCAGCTACGGCAAGGCGGCGAAGGATCCGCTGGCGGCCGAGCGCAAGGCGATCACCGCCAGGCTCGAGGCTATGCATGACGGTGCCCGCGTCGAAATCGGCGCCGGCAAGCTGAGGTTGATCGTCCCGGCCAACGCCGATGATTTCGCCGCTGTACTGGATAAGGAACCCGACGCCACTGTTGTCGCCGGCTCGACCGACGTCGGCCTGTGGGTCACCAAGCACATGCGCGACATCTCACCGGTAGTCTTCATCGGCAATCTCGAGGGGCTGTGCGCGATCTCCGAAGACAATGACGTCATCACCATCGGCGCCGGCGTTACCTACACCGACGCCTTCGCGACACTGGCCAAGCGCATCCCCGCGCTCGGGCCATTGTTCGACCGCATCGGCGGCGAACAGGTACGAAACATGGGCACCATCGGCGGCAACATCGCCAATGGCTCGCCGATCGGCGACACGCCGCCGCCCCTGATCGCGCTTGGTGCGCAACTGACGCTGCGCCGCGCCAAGAAGCGGCGCACCATCGCGCTCGAGGATTTCTTCATCGCCTATGGCAAGCAGGACCGGCAGCCAGGCGAATTCGTCGAGGCCGTGCACGTTCCCGTGCCGGCCAAGGGCACGAAGTTTGCCGTCTACAAGATCACCAAGCGCCGCGACGAGGACATCACCGCAGCCCTTGGCGCCTTTTTCCTCGACTTGGCCAAGGACGGAACCGTGGCCGATATATGCATCGCCTATGGCGGCATGGCGGCCACCCCGAAGCGGGCTTTCGGTGTCGAAAAAGCGCTGCTCGGCAAGCCGTGGACGGAGACAACGGTGGAAGCGGCCATGGCTGAATATGCCGGCGATTTCACCCCGCTGACCGATATGCGGGCATCGGCCGAATACCGGGCGCTGGCGGCCAGGAACCTGCTGCTGCGCTTTTTTGCCGAAACCAGCGGCAGCAAGGCGCCGTTCCAGGTGTCACGCAACGAGGCGGCCTGATGAACAAGCACGCCTCTCCAGATCTCAAGGCGCAGAAGATTTCCGGTGGCGTCGCCGCCGACCAGCGCCACGATTCCGCGCACAAGCATGTCAGCGGCAGCGCGGTCTATATCGACGATATGCCGGAACCGGCGGGCATGCTGCATGGCTGCCTCGGCCTGTCCACGGCGACGCATGCGACGATCAGCAAAATGGATCTGTCGGCGGTGCGCGCGGCGCCGGGCGTCGTCGATGTGCTGACGGCCAAGGACGTTCCGGGCGAAAATGACATTTCGCCGACCGGTCGACACGACGAGCCGGTGCTGGCCGACGACAAGGTGCAGTTTTATGGTCAGCCGATCTTCTGCGTCATTGCCAAGACGCGCGAACAGGCGCGCCGCGCCACCCGGCTGGCCAAGATAGAATACAGTCCATTGCCTTTCGTCACCGACATTGGCGACCTCGACCCCCGCAAGGACAAGCTGGTCACGCCGCCACTGACCTTGAAGCGCGGCGATGCCGCCGCCGCGATCAAGGCGGCGCCGCGCCGGCTGAAGGGCAAGATGCGCATTGGCGGCCAGGAGCATTTCTATCTGGAAGGCCATATCGCCGTGGCCATTCCCGGCGAGGACCAGGACGTCACCATCTATTCCTCGACCCAGCATCCGAGCGAAGTGCAGCATATGGTCAGCCATGCGCTGGGCGTGCCGAGCAACGCCATCACAGTGGAAATCCGCCGCATGGGTGGCGGCTTCGGCGGGAAGGAGACGCAAGGCAACCAGTTTGCGGCATTGGCTGCGATCGCCGCCAAGAAACACCATCGCGCGGTAAAAATCCGGCCCGACCGCGACGACGACATGATCGCCACCGGCAAGCGCCATGATTTCCTTGTCGACTACGACGTTGGCTTCGACGACGACGGCAACATTTTAGGCGTCGATTTCATGTTTGCGGCGCGTTGCGGCTTTTCCTCGGACCTGTCCGGACCGGTCACCGACCGCGCGCTGTTCCATTGCGACAACACCTATTTCTGGCCGGCGGTGCATGCGCAATCGGCGCCGCTTTACACCAACACCGTGTCGAACACGGCGTTTCGCGGCTTCGGCGGCCCGCAGGGCATGGTCGGCGCCGAACGGGTCATCGACGAGGTTGCCTTTGCCGTCGGCAAGGACCCGCTCGAAATCCGCAAGCAGAATTTTTATGGCACCAGTGGTGATAAAGACGGGGGCCGCAACGTCACCCCTTATCACCAGACGGTCGAGGACAACATCATCCACCGCATCGTCGCCGAGCTGGAGGCGAGCGCCGACTATGCGGGGCGCCGCCGCATCATCCAGGCCTTCAACGCCAACAGCCGCTTCATCAAGCGCGGCCTGGCGCTGACGCCGGTCAAATTCGGCATCTCTTTCACAGCCACCCACTACAACCAGGCCGGCGCGCTGGTGCATGTCTACACAGACGGTTCGGTGCATCTGAATCACGGCGGCACCGAGATGGGGCAAGGCCTCTACGTCAAGGTGGCGCAGGTGGTGGCGGAAGAGTTCCAGATCGACCTCGACCAGGTCAAGATCACCGCGACGACCACCGGCAAGGTGCCCAACACTTCGGCCACCGCGGCGTCGTCCGGCACCGACCTCAACGGCATGGCGGCGCAGAACGGCGCCCGCCAGATCAAGGAACGGCTGACCGACTTCGCCGCCGAAAAATACCAGGTGCCGCGCGAGCAGGTGCTTTTCCTGCCGAACCGGGTGCGCATCGGCAACCAGGAGATCGCCTTCACCGACCTTGTCAAGCAGGCCTATATGGCCCGCATCCAACTGTCGGCGGCGGGTTTTTACAAGACGCCGAAAATCCACTGGAACCGTGACAAGGGCGAGGGCCGTCCGTTCTATTATTTCGCCTATGGCGCCTCGTGCTCGGAAGTCTCGGTCGACACGCTGACCGGCGAATATGTCGTCGAGCGCACCGACATATTGCATGAAACCGGCCGCTCGCTGAACCGCGCCATCGATCTCGGCCAGATCGAGGGCGGCTTCATCCAGGGCATGGGCTGGCTGACGACGGAGGAGCTGTGGTGGGACGACAAGGGCCGGCTGCGCACGCATGCGCCGTCGACCTATAAGATCCCGCTCGCGTCCGACCGGCCGAAGATATTCAACGTCACGCTGGCCGACTGGCCGGAGGCCAACGAGCCGACGGTGCACCGTTCCAAGGCGGTCGGCGAACCGCCCTTCCCGCTCGGCATGTCTGTGCTGCATGCGCTGTCGGACGCGGTGGCAAGTGTGGCCGATCATAAGGTCTGTCCGCGTCTCGACGCTCCTGCAACACCAGAACGGGTGCTGATGGCGATCGAACGGTTGAAGGGTGAAGCCGAGAATAGCGCCTGACTCTGACCTGGATTCTGGCAAAACGTGCAATTCAGACTGAAAAACTCTATATTTCCCGTACGGGAATGCGAAATATGAACTCGAAAGTGCAAAGCCTCAGAGCTTTTCTCGCCAGCGCCGGCCGGCTTGCTCTGGTCGAAGTGGCCGGCACCAAAGGCTCGACTCCGCGCGAGAAGGGCACCTTCATGCTCGTATCGCAGGCGGCGATTTTTGGCACGATCGGCGGCGGTCAGCTCGAGTACATGGCGATCGACAAGGCGAGGCAGATGGTGGGGTCTTCACCCTCCCCCTTGTCGGGAGGGTCGGGGGGGGGGGGGGGGGGGGCGGGGGGGGGGGGGGGGGGGGGGGGGGGGCCCCCCCGCGCGGGGGGGGGGGGGCGGCGGCGGGGGGGGGGGCCCGCCCCCCCCCCCCCCGGGGGGGTGGGGGGGGCACCCCCGGCCCCCCCCCCCCGGTTCCCCCCCCCCCCCCCCGCGCCGGCCGCTCACCGACCCTCCCCACAAGGGGGAGGGTAAAGAAGCCCGCATCGCGGTCGATGAAGTCCGCGCCACGCTTGACGTGCCGCTAGGCCCCGAGATCGGCCAGTGCTGCGGCGGGCGCGTCGAAGTCTTGATCCGTATCGTCGATGCCGCGCTTGCTGCCGAGCTGATCGCGGCCGCAGAAGCCGAGGAAGCCCACCTGCCGCATGTCTATATCTTCGGCGGCGGCCATGTCGGCCAGGCGCTGGCCTCGACCGTTGCACTTCTTCCCGTGCATGGCGTCGTCATCGAGACGCGGGCCGAAGCGCTGGAAGGTCTGCCGGAGACGGTCGAGAGGCGGCTGACGCCGATGCCCGAGGCCGAGGTGCGAAACGCTCCCGCCGGCACCGCCTTCGCCATCCTCACCCACGACCATGCGCTGGATTTCCTCATCGTCGCCGAGGCGCTGAAGCGCGACGACGCGGCCTATGTCGGCATGATCGGCTCGAAAACCAAGAGAGCGACGTTCAGGAACTGGTTCCTGAAATCGGCGGATGGCACGGAGGCTGAGTTCGCCCGCCTCGTCTCCCCGATCGGCGGCGACGCCGTCAGGGACAAGCGCCCGCCGGTGATCGCGGCGCTCGCGGCAGCCGAGATCATGACGGCACTGGTCGTTCACAACACCGCGCCGAATGCCGACCATGAAGTCCAGCACAAGATGATGGCCGGCTAAGCTTCGGCGCGGCTAAGCAGGCCGCTTCAGGCCGAGATGATCTCGCAAGGTGCTGCCTTCGTATTCCCGACGGAACAGTCCGCGCCGCTGCAGTTCCGGCACCACCAGCGTGGCAAAGGCATCGAGCTCGCCGGGGAAGTATGACGGCATGACGTTGAAGCCGTCCGCGCCGCCGCCCTCGAACCGCGCCTGCAATTCGTCAGCGATCTGCGCCGGCGTGCCGACGATACGCCAATGGCCACGTGCGCCGGCGAAATGGCGCGCTAGCTGGCGGATCGACAGGCCGTCGCGGCGCGATTGTTCGATGACCAGCGCCTGGCGGCTTTTCATGCCCTCGGTCTCCGGCAGCTCGGGCATCGGTCCGTCGATCGGATAGCTCCCGAGATCGGAGATGCTGAGATAGCTGGACAGCAGCGCCACGCCGACATCGTCAGGGATCAGCGCCTGCAATTCCTCCTGTTTCTCCCGCGCTTCGGCCTCGGTTTCCGCCACCACCGGGGAGACGCCGGGCATGATCTTGATGTCGTCGGGTTCCCGCCCATAGGCCGCCATACGGCCCTTGAGGTCGTCGTAAAAGGCCTTGGCTTCCTCGAGGGTCTGCGCCGCCGTGAACACCACGTCGGCCGTGCGTGCGGCAAGGTCGCGGCCGACATCCGAGGCGCCGGCCTGCACCATCACCGGCGCGCCCTGCGGCGAGCGCGGCAGGTCGAGCGGGTCGCGCACCGAAAAGCTCTGGCCGTTGTGACAGTGAAAGCCACTGCCTTGCCAAAGTCCCGATACCACCTCGGCGAATTCGCGCGCCCGCTCGTAGCGGTCGGCATGGGGTTTCAGGCCCGTCGCGCCGAAATTGGCGGCTTCGATGGGGCTGGCCGACGTCACCAGGTTCCAGCCAGCCCGGCCACCACTCAGATGATCGAGCGACAGAAAGGTGCGCGCCAGCCCATAGGGCTCGTTGTAGCTGGTCGAGGCCGTCGAAACGAGGCCGATGCGGCTGGTCTGGACGGCGAGCGCGGACAGCAGGCTGATCGGCTCGAAGCCGATCGAGCGTGAGGTCTGGCTGGCGATGCCGACATTGGCTTCGCGCAGGCCGGCGGCGTCCTCGCAGAACACCATGTCGAACTTCGCCGCTTCCGCCGTGCGCGCCAGCCGGATGTAATGATCGATGTCGATGCCTGCCGTGACATGCGCCTTGGGGTGACGCCAGGCGGCGATGTGGTGGCCCGTCGCCCACAGGAAGGCGCCAAGCTTCATCTGGCGGGTCATTGCGCTCCTCCGGCAAGTCTGAGATGCGAGCGCAAGGTGGTGCCGGGATAATCCGGGCGGACGAGGCTGCGGCGCTGCAATTCCGGCAGCACGCGGCCGATGAAACCGTCAATCGCGGCAGGCGGTATTGCGATGTTGAACCCGTCGCAGCTTTGCGAGCTGAACAATGTTTCGAGCGCGTTAGCAGCGACATCTGCGCCAACGTCCAGCAGCAGCTTGACCGCACCCGGATCGCGTCCGCAGGCCACAACGCGGCGCTTGAGATCGTCATGGCGCGCCTTGGCGTCCTCTGTGGGTCTGTCCAGCAGGACGACATCGGCGGTGCGGGCGGCGATATCCAGGTCGGCCTCGGACAGGCCGGACAGCACCAGCACCGGCGTATCCTGCGGCGAGCGCGCGACGTTCAGCGGCCCGCGCACGGAGAAAAATTCGCCTTTGTGGTCGAGCAAGTGCATTTTTTCGGGATCGTGGAAGCGGCCGCCGGCCTTGTCGAACAGCAGCGCGCCGGCATCCCAGCCCTGCCACAGGCGCTGAACGATGCCGATGTATTCCTGCGTGCGGCGGCGGAACACATCGTCGGAAAATCCATCCGGCCGGCTGAAATTGGCGGCTTCCCGTGGCGCCTGCGCCATGGTCGCGTGCCAGCCGGCGCGGCCATGGCTGATGATGTCGAGCGAAGCAAGACGGCGCGCCAGATTGTACGGCTGGTGAGCCACCGTCGAGGCTGCAGCGACAAGGCCGATCCGACTTGTCACCGTCGCCAGCGCCGCCAGCAAGGTCGTCGCTTCGAAGGCTACCAGTTGGTTTTGTGTGTCTTCGGAACCCGTCGCGGTATCGGCAAGCAGCACCATGTCCAGCCCGGCGGCTTCGGCCTTCTGCGCAAAGCTGGAAAGGCGATTGAATTCCGGCACATTCTGCGGCGAAGTGTCGAGGATCGGTGAAACGGCAAGATGCATCATGGTGCCGTTGGGCATCGGTCTTCCCTGGCAACAGATATTTCGCGAAAATTATCATCGCCGTCAGCGCGTAAATCAACCCGATCCGTGATGCCAGTAGGCCATCATTTCCCAGCCAGAACGCCATCGATAGGCCGCAGGGTAAGCGCGGCCACTGCTTCCTTTGAGCCGACAGCCGAGGCCTGAAAGGAATTATTCAAGCCACGATCGCAACTGCAAGAAATTTATGCTTGATTTGCTAATTTAGAAATGAGCAATATAAGTTATCATTGGTAGGGGGTAGGAAATGACACCAAAGAATGTGACCCAGGCTTTTTCCTGCTTGACTTTCTCTTTTTTTGTTACGGCATGTGTCGCGATTGTATCGCCATATGACATCACGTTTGATCAGACGCTGAACAAACTATCACAGGACACTTCAACATTTTTGGCTGCCGCTTCAGCCGGGGGTAGTGAGCGAGGCTATTCTTCGAAAGAAACAGTGGCCTACTACGCGTCGACCTACAATGTGCTGGATCGGCTGGAGCAGAGGGCCAGATTGACGAGAGCGATGGTCGCGTGCCCCACAGATGCCACTCTGCGTGACTTTGCGGCGGTGGCGACAAGTCGTACGCAACTGCCCCCCGACTATCTGAGCTTCGATTGCCGTGAGTTCCAACTCTACGCGGTTCAATTCTATGTCGACCAACTGCACTACGCCCATGAGAATGACGGCGTCTTGAACAAGTCGGAAGTGAACGCTCTCGGCGGCACCCTGCAAGCCTCCATTATGGGCGCGATCCAGACCTTTCTCGTGAATAAACCCGAGAAAGCATGATTTAAGGAGGAGACAAAATGGCCGATCTAGCGAAGCAAATATTGGCGCAAGCTGCCGCCACCGGCGGTGAGACGTGGGGCAAAATCCAGAAGTCGGCGCCTCTGTACGTTAAATCCTATGCGCAATCACTGGTCGACATCGCTGCAGGCGTCGTTGCCGGCGAGATTACAAAAAAAGACGCGAAAATGTACGTGCAGAATGCCCACCTGTTACTGGTTATGGGCATCGCAAACACGTCCCACATCATTCTTGCCCAGGTTCAGAAGTTCATCGACGGCGTGATCGCGACTCTTAAAAGCGCTATTAATGCGGCGCTGCCGATAGCGATCCTGTAATTCTACCGGCCGGCCAGCAAATCCTTGATCAGCCGCTGGCAACGCTCGGCCATGAAGTCGAGCAACAGCCGCACCTTCGGGTCCTGCAGCTTCTTGTGCGGATAGACGGCGGCGAACTGCACCGGCGTTGGCGGCGTGCTGGCCAGGATGACCTGCAGCCGCCGGTCCCGGATGAAGGGTTCGACCTCGAAGCGCGGCTTGTTGATGATGCCGCGGCCCGACAGCGCCCAGCCGGTCAGCACATCGCCATCGTCGGTGTCGTAGGGGCCGTGCACCTCGAATTTCTGCGGGCCGGACGGCGTCTGCAGCGTCCAGACATATTCGCGCGCCCCGGAATAGCGCAGCATCAGGCAGTCGTGCTTCTTGCCGATCAGCTCCTGTGGCTCCACCGGCTCGCCGCGCGCTTCGAGATATTTCGGTGCCGCCACCAGCACGCGTTCACATTCCATGATCCCGCGCATCCGCAGGCTGGAATCCTCGATGATGCCGAGCTTGAAGGCGACGTCGATGCCTTCCTTCATGATGTCGATATTGTGGTCGGAGAGCCTCAGCCGCACCTCGATATCGGGGTATTTGTCGTGGAAATCCGGAATGCCCGACGCCACCAGCCGCCGTCCGAGGCCGAGCGGTGCGGTCACCTTGATGGTGCCGCGCGGTTGGCCGGAAAGAGCCGAGACCGCGGCTTCCGCCTCGGTGATCGCCTCCAGCACCTGCTTGGCGCCGGAGTAGAACACCGTGCCATGCTCCGTCGGCATCAATTGCCGTGTGGTGCGGTTGAACAGCCGCACGCCGAGGTGTTTTTCCAGCTCCTTGATGCGGTTGGAGGCGACCGCCGGCGAAATGCGCATGTCGCGGCCTGCCGCCGAGAGATTACCAAGCTCGACGACGCGGACGAAGACGGCGATGTTGTCGAGATAGGCCATTCGTGGCTCTTTATGTGGCGGCGTACGTGGTCAGCCTAGTATTTTCCATTTTTTTTTGAAAGTCATCGTACACCTCGCCTCTTTTCGTTTGCGCCCGACACCGTAAAGTCAGCCGATCGGCAGGGACGATTTCAAATGATGGATTTCGCGATTTTCTGGGACTGGCTGAGTTTCGCCGTGCGCTGGCTGCACGTCGTCACCGGCATCGCCTGGATCGGCTCGTCCTTCTATTTCGTCGCGCTCGACCTTGGGCTGCGCCAGCGCCCCGGCATGCCGGCCGGCGCATTCGGCGAGGAATGGCAGGTGCATGGCGGCGGCTTCTACCACGTCCAGAAATATCTGGTGGCGCCGGCCGAAATGCCGGAACACCTGACCTGGTTCAAGTGGGAATCCTACGCCACATGGTTGTCCGGCTTCGCCATGCTGTGCGTGGTCTACTATGCCGGCGCCGATTTGTTCCTGATCGACCCCAATGTTCTGTCCATGTCGGTTCCCGTGGGCATCCTGCTGTCGATGGCGACGATCGGCGTCGGCTGGGTTGTCTACGATCTGCTCTGCCGGTCGCCGCTCGGCAAAAGTGACACCGGACTGATGCTGGTGCTCTATGGCGTGCTGGTGTTCATCGCCTGGGGGCTGACGCATCTGTTCACCGGCCGCGCCGCTTTCCTGCATCTGGGCGCCATCACCGCCACGATCATGTCGGCCAACGTCTTCATGGTGATTATTCCAAACCAGAAGATCGTCGTCGCCGACCTGATTGCCGGCCGCAAGCCCGACCCGAAATACGG
The DNA here is from genome assembly GCF_040323695.1 of Mesorhizobium sp. M0030. Lineage (NCBI taxonomy): Bacteria > Pseudomonadati > Pseudomonadota > Alphaproteobacteria > Hyphomicrobiales > Phyllobacteriaceae > Mesorhizobium > Mesorhizobium sp. M0030. Next base: position 494,208 of record NZ_JAMYVE010000001.1, read on the forward strand.
CAAGATCGCCAAGCAGCGCTCGCTGCACAACAATTACCTGACGCTGCCCGTGCTGTTCCTGATGCTGTCGAACCACTATCCGCTGGCGTTTGCGACGGAGTTCAACTGGGTCATCGCCTCGCTGGTGTTCATCATCGGCGTCTTGATCCGGCACTATTTCAACACCGTGCACAAGCGTGCCGGCAATCCGCACTGGACCTGGATGGCAGCTGCCGTTCTGTTCATGATCATCATGTGGCTGTCGACAGCGCCGAAAATACTGACCGGCGAGCCCAAGGCATCCGCCGCGGCCGAAGTCTATATCGCCTCGTCGCATTTCCCGGCGGTGCGCGACACCGTGCTTGGCCGCTGCTCGATGTGCCATACGGCCGAGCCGGTCTATGAAGGCATCTACCATGCGCCGAAGGGCGTGATGCTCGACACCGACGCCGGCATTGCCGAGCATGCGCGTGAAATCTATTTGCAGGCCGGGCGCAGCCACGCCATGCCGCCCGCCAACGTCACCCAGATCAGCGACAAGGAACGGGCGCTGCTGGTCGCCTGGTTCGAAGGCGCAGGGAAATAGGGATGACCTCCACACTTCTGCGCGGCCGCACCCTAAGTTTTTTGCGCTGGCCCGAAGCCATCGACGACCATGCCGCCTGGCGCTATGAGGAGGATGGCGGCCTGCTGATCCGCGACGGCCGGATCGTTGCCGTAGGCAGCTACACGGAAGTCGAAAAGCAAGCGGGCGACGGTGCGAAAAAGATCGATCATCGGCCGCATCTGCTGCTGCCCGGCTTCATCGATGCGCATGCGCATTTTCCGCAGATGCAGGTCATTGCCTCCTACGGCGCCGAACTGCTCGACTGGCTGAACACCTACACCTTTCCCGAAGAGACCAAATTCGCCAACGCTCAGCATGGCCGCCGCATCGCTCGGCTGTTCCTGGACGAGATGGTGCGCCACGGCACGACGACGGTCGCCGCCTACTGCTCGGTGCACAAGGCGTCTGCCGAAGCGTTCTTTGCCGAATCGCATGCGCGCGGCATGCTCAACATTGCCGGCAAGGTGATGATGGACCGCAATGCGCCGGCAGGCGTGCTCGACACGCCGCAATCCGGCTATGACGATACGAAGGCGCTGATTGCGGAATGGCACGGCAAGGGCCGCCAGCTTTATGCGATCACGCCGCGCTTCGCCATCACATCCTCGCCCGAGCAGCTGGAGATGGCCGGCACGCTCTGCCGCGAAAACCCCGACCTGCACATGCAGACGCATCTGTCGGAAAACCACGCCGAAATCGCCTTCACGCAAAAACTCTATCCGCAGGCGCGCGACTACACCGATGTCTACGAGCAGTATGGCCTGCTGGGGCCAAAGAGCCTGTTCGGCCACTGCATCCATCTCTCGGAACGAGAGGCCGATGCGCTGTCGGACTCAGGCTCCGTGGCGGTGTTCTGCCCGACCTCGAACCTGTTCCTCGGCTCCGGCCTGTTCAACTACCAGCGCATTCGTCGCCGCGACAAGCCGCTCAGGATCGCTGCCGCCACCGATGTCGGCGGCGGCACCAACTATTCGATGCTGCGCACCATGGACGAGGGCTACAAGGTGATTGCGCTGAATGGCGAAAAGCTGAACCCGTTCCAGTCCTTCTGGCAATTAACACGTGGCAATGCCGAGGCGCTGTCTGTGGCGGACAAGGTCGGCACGCTGGATGAAGGCACCGACGCGGACATCACCGTGCTCGACGCCCGCGCCACGCCGGCGATGCGGCTGAGGATGGAGACTGTGGAGACGCTGGCGGAGGAGCTGTTCCTGCTGCAGACATTGGGCGACGACCGTGCCGTGCGCGAGGTCTATGTCGCGGGGCGGCCGGCCAAGATCGATATGATCGCGGGTTAGGACTCATCATCCGCGCGGGACAAGATGATGATTGCGCCTGGTTGCCAAGAGGTTCCCCCACTCCGTCGCCCCTGCGCGGCGCCAACTCTCCCCCTCCGGAGGGAGAGGAAGGAGCCTTTGCTTCGGAGGACGGGCGCCGGTTCGGACAGCTTTGCGCCCTTCCTCTACCCCGTCGATCGGGGGAGAGGTGTCGAGAGAAGCTCGACGGAGTGGGGGGCGATCCTGGCGGGGCAAGACCACCACCGCGACGAGACCTTGACCGGGCGGAGCTTGTCGTACACACGATTTGTGACGATTTCGGAGAACAAAAATGGCCGCCGCAGACGACATCGCTCTGATCCAGAAACAGGAAGAGACGCTGGTCTTCCCGGCCTTCGACGAGGCCGTCGCGTTCAAGGTCGGCGCGGCGATCCGCGAGCGGGCGCTGGCCGAAAAGCTGCCCATCATCATCGATATCAGGCTGTGGGATCGGCCGCTGTTTTATGCCGCGATGCCCGGTTCAAACGCCTCCAACCCCGACTGGGCACGACGCAAGATCAATGTGGTCAAGCGCTACCTCAGGAGCACCTATCGTCTGGTGCTGGAACAGCAGCGACCGGACCGCACCTTCAAGGTCGGCGAGGGGCTGGATATTGCTGATTACGTACTGGCCGGCGGCGGGTTTCCGGTGACTGTAAAGGGTGCCGGCGTCATCGGCGTCATCGCCGTCTCCGGCCTGCCGGAACGCCAGGATCATGGCGTCGTCGTCGATGCACTGTGCGATCATCTCGGCGTCGATCGGACACAATTGGCGCTGCCGCCGGAAGGTAAATCGTGACGTTGGCGCTGCCCCTCATCCGCCTGCCGGCACCTTCTCCCCGTATAGTGACGGGGAGAAAGGACAAGCTCGAGCGCTGGCGATCCCCTCTCCCCGTCTTTCACGGGGTGAGGGTGAGGGGCAGCGCCAACGTTTGCTCATTTTGAAAACCGCCAGTTACGGCCAAGGATAACCGTGCTCGATCCCAAATCCTTTCTCATCTCGATCTTCAATGCCGCTGTTGCCGCTGCCGATCCTGAACGGACCATCAGGGATCATCTGCCGGCCAGGCCCAAGGGCCGTACCATTGTCATTGGCGCCGGCAAGGGCTCGGCGCAGATGGCGGCCGCGTTCGAGAAGGTGTGGGATGGCCCAATCGAAGGGCTGGTCGTCACTCGCTACGGCTATGGCGCCAGATGCGAGCGCATCGAAATCATCGAGGCGGCACATCCGGTACCGGACGCTGCCGGTCTTGAGGCGTCGCGGCGCCTGCTCGAAAAGGTGCAAAGGCTGACTGCGGACGACCTGGTAGTGGCGCTGATATCGGGCGGAGGATCGGCGCTGCTGCCGTCGCCTGCCGCTGGCCTGACGCTCGCCGACGAAATCGCCGTCAACGAGGCGCTGCTCGCCTCCGGCGCGCCGATCGCGGCCATGAACACCATCCGCAAGCATGTCTCAACCATCAAGGGCGGCCGGCTGGCAGCTGCCGCCTGGCCGGCCAAACTGGTATCACTGGTTGTCTCTGACATTCCCGGCGACAACCCGGCGCTGGTGGCCTCCGGCCCGACCGTGCCCGACTCCGGCAACCGGGCGGATGCGCTGGCCTCGATAGCGGCCTACGGCATAAAACTGCCCGACGCCGTCATGGCGCACATCAACTCGCCAGAGGCCGATGCGCCAGATCCGGATGACCAGCGCTTTTCACGCAATGAAGTGCACCTGATCGCCTCGGCTGGCGTGTCGCTGGAAGCGGCAGCCGCTGAGGCAAAACGGCAAGGCATCGAAGCCGTCATCCTCTCCGATTCCATCGAGGGCGAGGCGCGCGAGGTCGGTGGCGTGCATGCAGCCATTGCGCGCGAAGTGGCGACGCGCAACCGGCCGTTCCAAAAGCCGGTGCTGATCCTGTCCGGCGGCGAGACGACCGTGACGTTGCGGGCCCCTGTTGACGGAAAAAGGGGCAAGGGCGGCCGCAACTCCGAATTCCTGCTCGCCTTTGCCATCGGTATCAGCCGCGCGGAAGGTATTCATGCACTGGCCGCCGATACCGACGGCATCGATGGCTCTGAAGACAATGCCGGCGCCTTTGCCGATGGCTCGACTGTCTCGCGCATGCGTGCCGCCGGCGTCGACGCCAAGGCGATGCTGGCCGGCAACAATGCCTGGACGGCGTTCAACGCGATCGGCGATCTGTTCGTGCCGGGGCCGACGGGTACGAATGTGAATGATCTGAGGGCAATTCTAATCAGTTAATTCGGCCGTGGCGGCCGAAGTTTCCAACGTTGGATTCACGACCGTAGGTGATTGGCTGAAGCCACTCAGCTTCGTCGCTGAGGCTTTCGCTCATCTCACGACCCCATCAGCCGCTTCACCTCTTTCATATCCTTTAGGAACCGCTCGCGCTCAGCCTCCTTGTCTGTCGGCTCGTGAATGCGCAGGATAAAGGACGGGTGGATGGTGATGAACACGCGCAAGCCATCCTCGCGTTCGATCACCTGGCCGCGCATTTTCGTCACAGCAATGGCCTTGCCCAGCAGCGACAACGCCGCCGTTGCCCCAAGCGCCACGGCGAGGTCCGGCTTGATCAGCTCAAGCTCCCGGCCGATCCACCAGCGGCAGGCCTGGACTTCGCCGGTATTTGGCTTCGAGTGGATGCGGCGCTTGCCGCGCGGCTCGAACTTGAAGTGCTTGACGGCGTTGGTGACGTAGACTTTTTGCCGGTCGACGCCTGCGTCATCGAGAATTGCATCGAACACTTTGCCCGCTGGCCCGACAAAAGGTTTGCCGGCGAGATCTTCCTGATCGCCAGGTTGTTCGCCGACGAAGACCACTTTGGCGTCATCCGGCCCCTCGCCGAACACGGTCTGTGTCGCGTCGCGCCAGAGCGGGCAGCGACGACAACCCTTTGCAGCCTCGCGCAAATCGGAAATCGTCTTGGCATCGTCTTCATCCGGCGCCTCGGCCGGCTCGGGCTTCGGCCAATGTCTTGCCTGCAGCTTGGCGTGGTGCGGCGCCGGCGTCGTCGGTTGTCTGGCAATCATGGCTATAGCGGCCTCGTCCGCTCCTGCGATCAGATCTGGAATGAGCGAGGCCTCGGGAAGGTTCCGCCAATATTTCTTCGGCATCTCCTTCTGCATCGCCTTCACCTTGAGCCGCGCCGGGTTGAAGATGTTCTGGAAATAGGTCAGCCACAACGCCTCGGTGTCGTCCTGATCGGGTGCATCGCCCTTGGCCGCACCCGGGCCGATCGCCAGCCTTTCGCCATTCCAGTCGGCGGAGGCATAGGGCGTCAGGACGGTCCAGCGCATGCCGGTGAACCGCCGGACGAAGAAATCCGCGTTGCGCTCGACAATGAAATGCTCCGGCTCGAACCAGGCGACGTAGCGCTCGTCCTCGCCGTAGCCGATCTTCCGGAAGCGTACGAAGGCATGCATCTTATGGCTGTCGCGCCGCACCGCCTTTTCCATGGCTTCGAGCCGCCTGGTGTCGGGATCGGATGCGATCGCCAGCAGTTTCGGCTCGGTGCGCAGGCGACAAAGCATCCAGTAGAGAAAGGCAAACCGGCCGGGGTCGGAGTGGCAGAAGGCGGTTTCGGCATGGGCGATGAACTCGCGCGGGACGGTAAGCTGCGCGCCCTCTGGCACCGCCGGCAAGGCATCTTGAGGATCATTGGCGTCGGACCCGACACCCCAACTAATATCCTCAGGTCGGACCTCGTTCAGCGCCAGACGCCGTGCCGCATCGCGCCAACCGGCGAAATCGGTCTGGCTCGCTAGCCGGACAGTGTATCGGGCAAGGTCGAGCTGGGCCGGCTGCATGGTCAAAACAGCGACAGTTGTTCGCAGGACTTTACGATCGTATCGCGCAGGCCTGTCTTGTCGGTGAGTCCGCCCGGCGACCAGCCTTCGGCGATGATGAAGGGCCTCAGCTTGGCGATCGAATGGCAGATCCGTCCGACATCTTCCAGCCGCATACGTCGGTGGCGGCGGGTTTCAAGGATCTTCGCCACCACCTTGGTGCCCAGACCCGGAACCCGCAGCAGCGCTTCCCGATCGGCGCGGTTGATGTCGACGGGAAACCTCGCCCGATTGCGCAAAGCCCAGGCGAGCTTGGGGTCAATGGCGAGATCGAGCATGCCGTCGCTGCTGCCGGCGAGGATTTCCGGCTGCGAAAAGCCGTAGAAGCGCATCAGCCAGTCGGCCTGATAGAGCCGGTGCTCGCGCATCAGCGGCGGTTTCTGGAGCGGCAGCGACGATGACGAATCCGGGATCGGGCTGAAGGCGGAGTAATAGACGCGCCGCAGATGGTAGCTGCCATAGAGCCGCGCACTGGAGTGCAAGATACCGTCGTCGGATGTCTTGTCGGCGCCGACGATCATCTGCGTCGACTGACCTCCGGGCGCAAAGCGTTCGCGCTTCTTGGTCCGCAACGTCGGCTCGGCCTTTTCCTCCATCTTCCGGCGCAGGTTCGCCATGGAAAGCCGGATCGTTTGCGGCTTCTTCTCCGGCGCCAGTTTCTTCACGCCCTCATCGGTCGGCAGTTCGACATTGATAGACAGCCGGTCGGCGTAGAGCCCGGCCTGCTCGACCAGTTCGGCCGAGCTTTCCGGAATGGTCTTCAGATGAATATAGCCGGAGAATTTTTCGTCCAGCCGCAGCCGCCGCGCCACCTCCACCATCTCGGCCATGGTCTCGTCCGGGGAGCGGATGACTCCTGAGGACAGGAAGAGGCCCTCGATGTAGTTGCGCCGATAAAAGTCCATGGTCAGCTTCACCACCTCGTCGATGCTAAAGCGGGCGCGGCGCACATTCGATGACGAGCGGTTCATGCAGTAGCTGCAATCGTAAATGCAGAAATTGGTGAGCAGGATTTTCAGGAGCGAAATGCAGCGGCCATCCGGCGCGTAGGAATGGCAGATGCCCATGCCTTCTGTGGAGCCGATACCGCCGGATTGGAGCGAATCCTTCTTCGCCGAGCCGGACGAAGCACAGGAGGCGTCGTATTTGGCGGCGTCAGACAGGATTGCCAGCTTTTCACGGACGGTGGGCGCGCTCATCCGTTCATGATATGTTCTTGAAGGCTGCAGCGCCACCTCATTTGATGCAGGCGGCGAAAAAGTGATCGCCGCCCGCCGTCAGGGCAATCAGAGACCGTTTCGAAATTCGCTCTGGCGAGTCATATGGTGGTGGTTTCGAGAACCGAAGCGCAGCGGACATTTGGTCCGTGAGCATCGGAAGCGCAGAAACCACCATCGATGGCCGCCGGAGTAGAATTTCGAAACGGTCTCTCAGACCTCGTGCAGGTAGAGGTGGTAGTCCAGCTCGCTCACCGTACGCGCGACGCGCAGATACTCCGACTGCTTGATCGCCACGAAGGTGCGATGCAGATCCTCGCCAAGCGCCTCTTTCAGGAAGCTCGAGGCGCGCGCCGCCTCGATCGCGGCGCGCCAGTCGACCGGCATGGTCGTGCGCGTGACAGCGGCTTCATAGCCATTCCCAGTGGTTTCAGGGCCGGGGTCGAGGCCTTCGTCCAGACCCTTGATGATGCCGGCCAGCACCGTTGCCGCGATCAGGTAGGGATTGGCGTCGACGCCCGACGGCCGGTGCTCGATGCGCCGGTTCTTGGCGTCGCCGGCCGGCACGCGCAGCGCCACCGAACGGTTGTTGACGCCCCAGGTCGGCGCCACCGGCGCATAGGACTGCGAGACGAAGCGCCGCCAGGAATTGGCGTGCGGCGCAAACACCAGCATCGATTCGGCCATGGTCTGGATCAGCCCGCCGAGCCCCTGCAGCAGCGGCAGCGACCAGCTTTCGCCGCCGGCTTCGGCAAAAACGTTGCGGCCGTTCTTGTCCTGCAGCGAAACATGGAAATGCATGCCGGAGCCGGCATATTTTTCGATCGGCTTGGCCATGAAGCAGGCGGTAACACCATGGCGGCGCGCCTGCGCCCGCACCAGCCGCTTCAACATGACGAGGTCGTCGGCCGCCCGCATGACATCCTTGCGGTAGTTCAGCGTCAGCTCGTACTGGCCGGGCGCGTATTCGGAAATCACCGTTTCGGCCGGAATGCCTTGCGCCTTAGCCGCGGCATAGATGTCGGAAAACAGCGGCTCCATGCCGTGCAGATGGTCGACGGAATAGACTTCCGTCTTGGCCGAGCGGCGGCCGTCGAGCACGGCATCCGCCGGTTTCACCTTGCCATCGGCATCGCGCTCATTGGCCAGCAGGAAAAATTCGAGTTCGAAGGCGCCGGCGGGATAGAGGCCCTTGGCCGCCAAGATGTCGACCTGCCTGGCCAGCGCCAAGCGCGGGTCCGACGACATTGGCTGTCCCTCGAGATGGTACATCGCCATCAGCAACTGGCCGCGCGGCGGGTTCGTGCCGTAAAGCGGCACCAGCGTGCCGGGAATGGGCCATGCCCTGAGATCGCCGTCTCCAGTCGTCCAGATCAGCCCGGTTTCGTGCACATCCTCGCCGGTGATGTCGAGGCCGAGGATCGAGATCGGCATGTGGCGGCCGCCCTCGAAGATGCTTTTCAGCTCATGCCGGCGCACGATCTTGCCGCGGCCGACGCCGTTGGCGTCGGTCAAGACGATATCGAAGGCTTCGATTTCGGGATGGGCGTCGAGAAAGGCTTGCGCCTCGGCGGGCGTCGAGCCCGAAGGTGAAGTCATGATTAGTGTACTCGAGTTTGGCTTGGCAGCTTGTCTCATGCCGTCAGCCTTGCCGCAACCGTGGCGAAGGCGGTGATCAGCCGGTTGACCTGGGCGCCGGTGGTGGCCGGTGAGATCAGCATCATGTTGTGAAAGGGCGCGATCAGCACGCCCTGGTTGACCAGCGCGACATGGATAGCCGCCTCAAGCTCCGGCGCATGGGCAGTCTCGGCTTCGGCGCCGTTCCTGAGCGGGCCAGGGGCGCAGATGAACTCGACGCGGGCGCCGACGCGGGCGACATGCCAGGGCAGATTGTAGCGATCGATGACGCCGGTCAGCCCGGCATCGAGCCGCAGGGCGAGGCGATCCATCCGGGCATAATTCTCCTGCGTCATCACCTCTTCGAGCGTTGCGCGCATGGCTGCGAACTGCAGCGGGTTCGCCGACAGCGTCGTGCCCATGCCGGAATAGCCCGGCTCCTTGGTTCGATTGTAGTCGGCATAGCGCGAGGCGACCTCGTCGCTCATGCCCCACACGCTTGCCGGCACGCCGCCGGCGATCGGCTTGCCCAGCACGAACAGGTCGGGCTGCAGCCCGAATTTCCTGGTGTAGCCGCCGGGTCCAGTCGAAATCGTGTGCGTCTCGTCTATCAGAAGCAGCGTTCCGGCCGCGCGCGTCAGTTTGCGCAAGGCGTCGTGAAAACCCGGATCGGGCAGCACCATGCAGGAATTGGTCAGCACCGGCTCAGCAATGACGCAGGCGACATCCTTGTCCTTGAGCGCTGCTTGCAGCGCGGCGACATCGTTGAATTCAATGACCTTCGCCGTCTTGGTCAGGTCGCGAAACTCACCCGCCAGCCCCGGCCGATTCACGGGCTTGCCGTCGACCATCCGGACCATCGTCTCGTCGACCGAGCCGTGATAGCAGCCGTTGAAGACCAGTATCTTTTCGCGGCCGGTGACGGCGCGGGCGACGCGCAGCGCGAAGCGGTTGGCGTCGGTGGCGGTGGTGGCGATCTGCCAGAACGGCAGACCGAAACGCTGTGTGAGCAGCGGCCCGATGGCCAGCGCATCTTCCGAAGGCAGCATATAGGTCAGGCCGCGCCCGGCCTGGCGGCGGATGGCGCGCGCCACCGGCGGCGGCGAATGGCCGAACATCGAGCCGGTGTCACCGAGGCAGAAATCGTCCAGCCTGTTGCCGTCGATGTCCGTGATGGCGGCGCCCTTGGCGCTTTCGACCAGGATCGGGAATGGCGTCGGCCAGTCGTTCATCCAGTGCATCGGCACACCGCCGAAGAAGCCTGGCAGGCCGTTACCGACCTTGGCCTGCGATTTCGGCCGCGCCTTGCGGAAGGTGTTCGCCTCGCTTGTCCGCAATGCAGCGATGCGGTCACGGCTGATACCGTCGATGGATGCTTTTGAACTGTTCGTGCTGTGCATGAAATCCCTCTCGGCCGGCACACTACCCAATTGGCGACGGCAACCGCAATTGGCCGTGTTGGTGCCCTGCATTGGGTCAGCAGCAAGTTCGGCAGACTTGACCTTCCGGCGCAGTCGGGCGCCAATGCGATCGGGTCTGTGGTTTGGGGAGAAAAATGCGGACGATCATCTGCGCTATTGCGCTACTCTTGTCGGCCGCTGCGGCTTCCGCATCGGGCGGCGTCTGGTGTTCCGTCGATGACAAAGCGGTGCAATTCGAGGTCGGCGCCGGGGTCACCAGAGGTATGGGCGGCCCGACCTTCAATTTTCGCGGCGATCTCGAGATACTTGGCCGGCCGGAAGGCGACAGTCTGCGCAAGACCGTCTTCGAGGATTCCGACCTCACCCAGTACTGGCTGGACGACAAGGAGTTGCGGCTGAACGTCTACCACGAGCATCAGCTCGGAGATAAATTCAACTCTGTCGAACTGACGATCCTGACCAAGACCAGTGACGAGGGCGTCTATGACGGCCGGTACACGCTTGCCGTCTACGACAACGCCGCCGACACGGAACAGGACGGCAAGCCGAAAGAATTGACCGGCAAGGTGTCGTGCGGAGCCGAATAGGTCACGCCGAGATATCGATGACGCCGCAGTCGCCGGCGGCACTGCCGAAGGCGACCCGGCGCTCTTCCTTATCCCACATCATCGCGGTGATGGCGCCCTTGCCCGGGCGGCGCAACAGCACCTCTTTGGCATCGGTAAAGCGCACCGCCATGACCATGCCGTCATCATAGCCGACGGCGACGACATCCTGGCTCGGATGGCAGGCAACCGATGTCACCATGGCGTTGCCGCGCGTGCCGAGCTCCAGCGGCGCCTTGCCCATCGGGCCGTCCTTGCCCGAAAACGGCCAGACGATCGCCGCCGGCGCGCCGGAACTCGCCAGCCATTTGCCCTTCACGCTCCACGACAGGCTTTTGACCTTGCCGGGATAGCCGGTCATGCGCATGTGCTTGCCGTCGGCGAGCTTCCAGCCATGCAGCGCGTTTTCCTGCATGGTGGTGACGAGGAAGGCGCCATCCGGCGAGAAGGTGACGCCGGTATGGGCACCGGCCCATTCCAGCTCCACCGGCTTGCCCTCGGCGGCCGGGAAATGCAGCGTCGCGCCATTGTAGCGGGCGACGCCGAAGCGTATGCCCTTGGGGGAGAAGGCCAGCCCCTCGACCGAACGCGGATGGGCAAACTCTTTGGTCTTGCCGTCGGCAAAGCGCACGAACGCAGTCTTGCCTGTGGCATAGGCGATAGCGCCTTGCGGCCCGGCGGCGACGCTGGTGATCCACTTCTTGCCGGCGCTCGCCAATTCGCCGACGGTGCCACCTGCGGTGACAGCAAAAATCTTGCCGTCCTCGCCGCCGGTGATCAGGCGGTCGTTGGCGGCGTCATGGAACGTGGAGAGCAGGCCGTCATTGGCCTGAATTGCCTTGTGGCCGTTGTCGAGCCTATGAACTGTCCCATCGGCCAGCGCAAAATGCGGCACGTTGTCGAGGAAGACGGCGGCAAGGCAGTGACCTTCCAGGTCGAGGGGAGCAACTGTGGGCATCAGGACCATTCCAATGAAGCTGTCACCACTCCCGGGAAGCCATTGAGGCGGCCAGGCCTGGCGTCAACCTTCCCCTTTGTGGGAGAAGGTGGATCGGCGCGCAGCGCCGAGACGGATGAGGGGTGTTGGACGGATCGCCGTCGGTGCCGAGCTGGAGCACCCCTCATCCGACCTCGCTTCGCGAGGCCACCTACTCCCACAAGGGGAGAAGGAAGAGCGGGCAGCGCTAGCGCCATAGAGTCCGGAAATCAAGCCGCCTGGCAGGCGTCAAAGCTCTTCTTCAGCCGTTCGGCGTCAAGCTCGCGGCCGATGAACACCAGCCGGCTCTCATGCTTTTCGCCGTCTTTCCAGGCGCGCTGGTGGTCGCCTTCGATGATCATGTGCACGCCCTGGATGACATAGCGCTCGTCGTCGCCCTTGAGCGCGATGATGCCTTTCAGCCGCAGGATGTTGGGACCTTCCATCTGAGTGATCTTCTCGATCCACGGGAAGAATTTCTTCGGGTCCATCTCGCCGCCGCGCAGCGACACCGACTGCACGGTCACGTCATGGATGTCGGAGGGATGCGCGTGATCGTGATGATGATGGTCGTGATCATGGTCGTGGTGATCGTGCCCGTCATGGTCATGGTGGTCGTGATCATGATCGTGCGCCTCGAGGAAATGTGGGTCGTTCTCCAATGCGCGCGACAGGTCGAAGGCGCCGCGGTCGAGCACTTCCGACAGCGCCACGCCGGCGCGCGTGGTGCGGTGGATCCTGGCCGCCGGGTTGATGGCGCGGATGGTGGCTTCGACCTTGGCCAGCTCTTCGGGCGTCACCAGATCGGTCTTGTTCAGCACGACAACATCGGCGAAGGCGATCTGGTCCTCGGCTTCCTTGGAATCCTTCAACCTGAGCGGCAGGTGCTTGGCGTCGACCAGGGCCACGACAGCGTCGAGCCTGGTCTTGGAGCGCACGTCGTCATCCATGAAGAAGGTTTGCGCCACCGGCACCGGATCGGCGAGGCCGGTGGTCTCGACGACGATGGCGTCGAAACGGCCGGGACGGCGCATCAGGCCTTCGACGACGCGGATCAGGTCGCCGCGCACCGTGCAGCAGACGCAGCCATTGTTCATTTCGTAGATTTCCTCGTCGGATTCCACGATCAAATCATTGTCGATGCCGATCTCGCCGAATTCATTGACGATGACGGCATAACGCTTGCCATGGTTTTCCGACAGGATGCGGTTGAGCAGCGTCGTCTTGCCGGCGCCGAGATAGCCGGTGAGAACGGTCACGGGGATTTGCGTCTGTGCTTCGCTCATATCTTGCCTCGAAATGGCTGGGCCACGGAATTGCGGGCCGCAAGAAGGGATTGTTGGCCTGATATAGGATGTGTGCCGGCCTTTTGCACGAGGCAAACCGCCTGGGTGTTTGACCCAGGATTGACGAAGCGGATGGTAGACCCGAGAGGCCGAGTGCGAGGGATGCCGACCATCAACGTGTCGCCGGAAACGCCTCTTCGTTGACCTGTGCTGAGCCGCGCCGCGTCAAACCGTTGCAATCGCCTTGGCGGAAACTCGTTTGTCATCTAACTGAAATAAACATCTGGCATCACCATTTCGAGCACCACAAATGCTTGCCGGCAAAGCTGTTTCGAAAGCCGGAATCTTTTTGATCGTCGATTGCCAACCGGCCGGCTGCGTCTATGCTGCACGCACCGGTACGGCCGAAGAGGGATCACCATGGCCAAGGCGGACAAGACTGCAACGATGAGCCGGCTGCATTCGGCGGCAAGGCTGGCAAGGACCGCGCTGGCGGCGCGGCTTCTGGCGCACGGCTTCTATGCCGGCCAGGACCAGATCATGCTGACGCTCGACCGCGAGGACGGCCAGACGCCCGGCAATCTCGCCGGCCGCCTCGGCGTGCGCCCGCCGACCATCACCAAGACCATCAACCGGCTGCAGGCCCAGGGCTTTTTGGAAAAGCGCGCCTCTTCCGCGGATGCACGCCAGGCGCATATCTTTCTCACCGACACCGGCCGCGAGATCATCCACGCCATCGAGAAGTCGGTGAAGAAGACCGAAAAGCAGGCCTTGAAGGGCCTCGACAAGAAAGAACAGAAGACGCTGTTCAAGCTGCTCGCCCGCATCGAGGCCAATTTGTCGAACGAGGAGCTGGTGCTCGTCGACGACGACGCCGACATCGACGACTGACCGGCACGGCGGCCGCGTGTCTTGAGCTAGGCCGCCACCGAAGGGCCGCGCACCAGGGTCGACCAGCGGCCGGGCGTCAGGCCGAATGCTTTCTTGAAATGCCTGTTGAAATGGCTCTGGTCGCTGAAGCCGGCGCCAACGGCAATCTCGGCCAGCGGCTCGCCCACCTCGATCATCCGTCTTGCCTTTTGCAGCCGGCGCATCAGCAGGAACCGATGCGGGCTGGTGGAATAGGTCGCGCGAAAATGGCGTGACAGCGCATAGCGGTCGAGCCCGGTGACGGCTTCCAGCTCATCGGAACGAACGGACCGCTCGGCATTCTCCTCGAGATAGCCGCGCGCCAGCGCTGCCGCACGCGAGGCCGACTTCCCCATCGGCTTTGCTTTCTGTCCCGCATGACGCCCCAGATGCTGCGCCAGCTCCGCAACGAAATCGGCGACGAACAGCTCGTCCAGTTCCTCATAGAGCGGCGACAGGGCCGAAAGCAGCGTGCCACGCAAGGCAGGATCGCTGACCACAGCATCCCTGACGAAAGGCAGCGGCGCGCCGTCGAGGCAGTCGAGCAGCAGTGACGGCTCTAGATAGAGGATCCGGTAGCGCAGACCATCCTCGGTCCCGGCGCCGCCATCGTGCACTTCGTCGGGATGCAGCACGATAACCTGGCCGGGCAGGCTGTGGTTGACAGTGCCCCTGTAGTGGAAGCGCTGCACACCGGAAAGCGTCACGCCGACGGCAAGCGTATCATGACGGTGCAGGTCGAAGGCTTTGCCATGGAAATGCGCCTCGATGCGCTCGATGCCGGTCCTGCCTGGCGCCGAGACGATCCGGTCTTCATCCGCGCACGAACGTCCAAGACCCTGTGTCGCCTCACCGTCTAGATCGTGCGTCATCACCTATCCCTGCCCTTCATGGGCGTGCTCCGGAGTCCTCATTTTGGTGTTCGATACGAAATTTGCAATCGTGCTGCGGGACGATCTCGCCGTCTGGCAAAAGCTCAACGTCACGGCCTTCCTGAGCAGCGGCGTCGTCGCGCAATTCCCCGACATTATCGGCGAACCCTACCGCGACCGCGCCGGCAACCTTTACAATCCTCTGTCGATCCAGCCGGTCATCGTGCTTTCGGCCGATGGGCCGACGCTCAACTCCATCCACCGGAAGGCGCTGGAGCGGGGCGTGACGGCGTCAGCCTATGTCGAGGAGATGTTTGCCACCGGCTTCGATGCGGCCAACCGCGCCGTCTTCGCCGAGTTCGGCCCTGAGGACGCCAAGATCGTCGGCATCGCGCTGCGTGCCGACAAGAAACTCGTCGACAAGATCACCAAGGGCGCCCGCATGCACGCCTAATTCAGCAGGAAGCGTGTAACGGCGCTCATGAATTCAGTCGGCCGCTCGACGTTCAGCATATGGACGCCCGGAAGCAGTGTAAGCGTGGCGCCGGGGATGCTGGCTGCGATCGCCTCGCTGTGGCTTGCCAGCGTTACCTTGTCGTCTTCTCCACCGATCACCAGAGTGGGGGCGGTAATGAGGGAGACAGTCCGGCGCAGATCGCAATCGCGTACGGCGGCGAAGCATCCCGCGAGACCTTGGGGCGGCGTCGCCAGGACCATCGCGCGGAACGCGTCGACGGTTTCGTTTGGGCCGGCAAGCATCGAGGCGGGAAACCAGTTGTGCATGAACATGTCAGCGGCGGCCGACATGTTGCTCGCAGCAAGGACAGTACGGATCTGCTCGTCAAAGTAAGAAGCCGGCCCGAGATGTGGCGAGGTGTTGGAAAGGATGAGACGCTCGATGCGGTCCGGGGCATGGATACCCAGCCACTGCCCTACGAAGCCGCCCAGCGACAGCCCGCAGAAATGCACGCGGGCGATCTGAAGCGCATCCAGCAACTCAAGGACGTCGCGGCCCAGCCGATCGAGCGAATAGGCTCCGGCCGGAGCATCGGAACTGCCGTGGCCGCGCAGATCATAGCGCAGCACCCGGAAAGATCCGGCAAATTCCGCAAGCTGCCGGTCCCACATATGCAGGTTCGTCGCAATGGAATTCGAGAGCACAAGCACAGGGCCGGCCCCCGCCAGCTGATAGGCGATCCGGCAGCCGTCGCCCGTAGTAAAATAAAGCGTGTCAGTCATCTGGTCCTCATCTCACCCTGGCGAAAGGAGTTCGATGCTCCCGCCGCCCTTTGAATGAGCCACCCTAGGCCTCGTAATTATCCAGGAAAATTACTATGATTGGACAATCTCAGTAGGTTTTGGCGATAATGAATGGTCTGAAACTCCACGACCTACGGTGCTTTGACGCCGTGGCAAGCGAGGGCAGCTTCCAGGCGGCCGCCCTTGCCTTGAACCGATCGCATCCATCCGTCTTCGCCGCTGTCGCACGCCTCGAGCAGTTGCTCGGGCTCACACTTCTCGACCGCAGCGGATATCGGGTGGGGCTGACGGAGGCGGGCCGCGAGTTTCACGCGCGAGCGCAGCTGACATTGCGCGAGCTCGACCATCTGCGAACCTATGCGGGCCAGTTGGCGAGTGGCGAGGAGACGGTCCTGCGTGTCGTCATGGGTGATCTCTGCCCGCGACCGCAAATCCTGCGTATGCTCAGCGGCTTCTTTGCCGAACGCACCGGGACACGCCTGCACCTGGAGTACGAGGCGGTCGGCGGTCCGCTCGAACGGTTGATGGAAGGCTCGGCTGACCTCATCTTCCATCGCGCGGATCCTTCCGATCCGCATCTCGAGCGGATCGATCTCTGCGCGGTGCCCCTCGTGCCGGTGGTGGCGCCTGGGTTCCTTCCGTTCGCGCCTGGCCGCGAGATTGCGCCGGAGCAGATGCGGCCCTTCACCCAGTGCGTGATCCGCGACACGGCGCGGCGGCCAGCGCCGGAGAGCTATTTCCTCATCGACGGTGCGCATCAGTGCTCGGCGCCGGATCATCTGATGAAGAAGGAACTGATCCTTCACGGACTGGCCTGGGGCCATCTGCCGGCATGGCTGATCGAGGACGAACTGCGGGATAGGAGGCTGATCTCGATCGCTGGTGCACATCTGCCCGGCCGGACGGAGATCCTGGCGGCGGTGCGCCGGCGCGACCGACCGCATGGACCCGTCGCCGAGGCGTTGTGGCTTCATCTCCAGGCGCAAGTGGCATCCGACGGCAAAGCACCGGATGTCAGAACGTCGCAGCGGAACGCAAAGCGCCTTAGCTGGCATCGGATCGGCCTGCGCTGAACCTGTCTCAGACGCCTGTTGTGCCAGTCGCTTTTGGCTTGCCGGGCGCAGGCGATTGCCGCAAAGGTTAAGCGTTGATCCTCCCTGCCCGGCCTGACATTTGAACGTTCCCGCAAAATCAGACGAAAGCGCAACGCCGCCCGCGGCGATGCTGTTCATGCTTTCGACCTATGTCTTTTTCACCTTTCTCGACACCTCGAGCAAATATCTGGTGCTGGCCGGCGTCTCGGCGCTGATCGTCGCCTGGGCCCGCTTCACCGTCCATGTCCTGCTTGTCGGCGTCTTCCTGCGCGGCTGGCGCGAGCCGTCGCGCTTCCGCGCCAACAATTTGCCGGCCCACATCCTGCGCGGCGGTCTGCTGTTCGGCTCGACCATGTGCAACGTCATGGCGCTCAAAACGCTTCAACTGGCCGAGACCACCTCGATCTACTTCTTCGGGCCGATGGTGATCACCGCCCTTGCCGGACCGCTGCTTGGTGAATGGGCCGGCTGGCGGCGCTGGCTGGCAATCCTGTCGGGCTTTGTCGGCGTGCTCGTCATTACAAGGCCGGGCATCGGCGTGTTCGGCATCGGCCATCTTTTCGCGCTCGGCTCGATGCTGTCGAACAGTTTTTACGTCATCATGACGCGGCGGATGTCAGCCAGCGAAACCTCGGAAAGCCTGATCCTGTTTTCGGCGCTGGCGCCGGCCGTGCTGCTTCTGCCGATGCTGCCGTTCTCGCATGGGCTGCCGCAGGATGGCTGGCACTGGTTCATACTGGTGATGCTGGGCGTGTTCGGCGCCGGCGGCCACTGGCTGCTGGTGCAGGCCTACCGCCTGGCGACTACCACGGCGCTGGCGCCGTACCCCTATTCGCAGATGGTCTGGATGATCCTGTCCGGCTGGATCATCTTCCACCAGTTCCCCGACCGCTGGACGCTGGTGGGTGCTGCCATCATCGTCGCCAGCGGCCTTTACATCATCCATCGCGAGCACCGTTTGCGGCTGCGCAATCGCACGACCGTCGATGCCGAGGCGGAGGCGCTGGCGAAAAAACTTTGATTTGCTCCGAATCCGATGGCATAACGCCGCATTTAAAAAATTTTAAAAAAACTCGGGGAGCGAAGGGCTGGCACAAAAGATCAAGCTTTCGACGATCGCGGATGCGCTTGGCGTGTCCACGGCCACGGTCTCCCTCGCCTTGCGCGACAGCCCGCTGGTCGCCGGCGCCACGCGTGACCGCATCAAGGAACATGCGCGGGCCATCGGTTATATCTACAACCGCCGCGCCGCCTCACTGCGCACCTCGCGCTCGGGCATTGTCGGCGTCGTCGTGCATGACATCATGAACCCGTTCTTCGCCGAGATCCTGCGCTCGATCGAGAGCGAACTCGATCGCAGCCGGCAGACCTTCATCCTGTCCAATCACTACGACCAGCTGGAAAAGCAACGCACCTTCATCGACACGCTGCTGCAGCTCGGCGCCGACGGCGTCATCATGTCCCCGGCCATCGGCACGCCGGCCTCCGACATCGTCATGGCCGAGGAAAACGGCCTGCCGGCGGTGCTGATCGCACGCAGCGTGGAAGGCGCCGACGTGCCGGTGTTTCGCGGCGACGATGCCTATGGCACGGCACTTGCCACCAATCATCTGATCTCGCTCGGGCACAAGCGCATCGCCATGATCGGCGGCACCGACCAGACCTCGACCGGGCGCGACCGCTACCAGGGCTATCTCAACGCCATGGAGGCCGCCGGGCTTGAGGTCAGGCCGTCCTGGCGCATCGCCGGGCCGCGCACCAAGCAGGGGGGATTCGAGGCGGCTGGACAGTTTCTGGCGCTTAAAGACAAGCCAACCGCCGCTTGCTGCTGGAATGATCTGGTCGCCATCGGCCTGATGAACGGCATTGCCCGCGCCGGCCTGGTGCCGGGCGCCGACATCTCGGTGACCGGCTATGACGATCTCGAGGAGGCGGCAATCGCGACACCGGCGCTCACCACAGTCTGGAATGGCCAGCGAGAGGTCGGCCGCCGTGCCGCCAGCGCGCTGCTCGACAAGCTGAACGGACAGGCGGTACGGCCGTCACAGGAACTGATCAAGCCGGAACTGCATGTGCGCCAGTCGACCGGCAAGCCGGTGGAGCGTGCATGACCAAGACTGATGCGTTGCAGACCGTCGCCGTTCTGGTGCCGGGACATTTCAACGACCATGCGGTCGAGCGCATCGACCGCACCTTCAAGCGGGTCAAGATAGAGCGCGCCGATCCCGCCCTGGTCACCGAGGAGATGCGCCATGACGTGCGCGCCATTGCGTCCTTTGCCGGCGTCAATGCGGCATTGATGGATGCATTGCCCAACCTCGAACTCATCGCCTCCTTCGGCGTCGGCTATGATTCGGTCGATGCCGGCCATGCGGCCAAGAAAAACATCATGGTCACCAACACCCCCGATGTTTTGACCGAGGAGGTCGCCGACACCACGATCGGCCTTTTGCTCAACACCGTGCGTGAACTTTACAACGCCGAGAAATGGCTGCGCGACGGCAGTTGGGTGAAGAAGGGCAACTATCCCCTGAGCCGGCTGACCTTGCGCGGTCGGCATGTCGGCATTTTCGGCATGGGCCGCATCGGCCTTGCCATTGCGCGCCGGCTGGAAGCGTTCGGGCTGCCGGTGGCCTACCACAACAGGCGCAAGGTCGAAGGTCTGGCTTATGAATACCACCCGACGCTGAAGGGCCTTGCCGAAGCGGTCGATACGCTGATTTCCGTAGTGCCGGGCGGCGCTTCCACGGAGAAGGCGGTCAATGCCGAAATCCTGGCGGCGCTTGGCGCCAACGGCGTTTTCGTCAACATCGGCCGTGGCAGCACGGTCGACGAGGCAGACCTCGCCGCAGCGCTTGCCAACGGCACCATCGCCGCGGCCGGGCTCGATGTTTTCGCCGATGAACCGAATGTGCCCAAGGCTTTGCTGGAGGCGCCCAACACCTCGCTTTTGCCCCATGTCGGTTCGGCCTCGCACCACACGCGCCGCGCCATGGCGGATCTGTGCGTCGACAATCTGGTATCCTGGTTCAGCGAGCGCCGGCCACTGACCCCGGTGCCGGAGACGGCGCAAGTCAAGCCACGAAGCTGAGCGGCTGTCTGCCACACTCGTTAACGTCGGCTTAACGCTTTGGAATCATTCTGCATCTGCGCCGGGGGGCGCGGAGTGCAAGATGACGAAACTTCCGGCATTGATTGCGGCAGCGGCACTTTTCGCCGGCTTTCAGCTGTTTCACGGCGGCAGCAGTGAAAGTTCGGCCAATGAAGCAAGGCCGGCAACCACCTTCAGGCTGGTCGCCAATGGCGACGAAGGCGACTGCGCGGTTAGCCGCGGCGCCGCGATTGACGATGGCCTGTCGCTGTTGACCGTGGCGCCGAACTGCCGCGGGTTGCTGCCGGGGATCGAGCGGGCAAAATTCTGGCGAGAGGGCGAGGACGGCACGATCGCGTTCAGCGCCGACGGCACCGACCCGATCGTCACCTTCTCGGTTGCGGATGGCGACGGCTACGAATCCTACGCTCCGGCCACGCCGCTGCTTTCGCTGGCGACAACCGGCGAACGGGATCAATCCGCCGGCAATTGATCGTCGGGATTTATTCCGCCGCCGCCCGCGCGCCGGCCTTCGCCGCCGCATGCAGCCGCACCGCATCGCCGAAGGCGCGGAAGATCTTGGCCGAGTTGTTGTCCGACTTGACCCAGTATTCGGGGTGCCATTGCACGCCGACGGCGAAGGCGCGGGCGTCCTTCACCGAAACTGCCTCCACCGTGCCGTCGCCGGCAACCGCCTCGACCTGCAGCTTCGAGCCGAGCCGGTCGATGCCTTGGCGGTGCAGCGAGTTGACCTTGATGTCGCCGGCGCCAAACACGCCGGCCAGGCAGCTGCCCGGCTTGATCGAAATGGTCTGGTGAATGGCGAAGCGTTCGTCCTGGTTGTCGCTCACCGGCGCGCGATGGTCGAGCGAGCCTTCGCGCTCCTGGATCTCGGTGCCAAGCGTGCCGCCCAGCGCAACGTTCAACTCCTGGATGCCGCGGCAGATGGCAAGCAGCGGCACGCCGCGCTCGATCGCCTTGCGGATTAGCGGCAGCGTGGTGGAATCGCGCGCCGGGTCGTAGGGGCCGTTGGCTTCGCTGGCGTCGCCGCCATAGAGCGATGGATGCACGTTGGACTTCGAGCCAGTGACCATGACACCGTCGACCGAAGACAACAGCTCGTCGAAGTCGAGCCGGTCACCGAATGACGGCACCAAAAGCGGGAACACGCCGGCGCCGGAAAGTGCTGCCTCGATATATTGCTGCGGGACGGCATGCCAGGTGTAGTTGTCGAACTGACGGACGTCGGTTGATATGGCGACGAGCGGCTGGTGCATTTTGGGTCTGGATTCCATTTGGCGCGAAGCGAATAGCTATTGTGCCTGCAAAATAGGCGATCCGAAGGCGCTTTTCCATGGCAAGTTTCGCCATCTCGCATGGGCCACGCGGCGAACGTTAGACTATAGTTGCAGGCTGGCCGGCCGGCCCGCGGATTTGTCGCCAGCGCCGCCGTCAAATCCCGCCACCATGCTGGACTCGACCTTTTGCCCGTGTATTGTTTCGGGCAAATCGATACCGGACGTGAGGAGATGTCCCTGATATCGGTTGTTGGTCCAATAGGGAGGAACTGCATGGATCGTCGTTCATTCATCCGCAAGGCCGGGGTCACCGGCGTGGGCGCAGCGGCGGCTGCCGCTACGCTAGCCGCACCGGCAATCGCCCAGTCCAATCCGAAAGTGACGTGGCGGTTGGCGTCATCCTTTCCCAAGTCACTCGATACGATCTATGGCGGCGCCGAAGTCTTCTCCAAGATGCTGTCTGAGGCGACGGACGGCAATTTCCAGGTCCAGGTCTTCGCCTCCGGCGAACTCGTGCCCGGCCTGCAGGCCGCCGACGCCACCACTGCCGGCACTGTCGAGGCCTGCCACACGGTGTCATACTATTATTGGGGCAAGGACCCGACATGGGCACTCGGTGCGGCGGTGCCGTTCTCGCTCAACGCGCGCGGCATGAACGCCTGGCACTATCATGGCGGCGGCATCGACCTGTTCAACGAGTTTCTTGCCACGCAGGGTCTTTTCGGCCTGCCCGGCGGCAACACCGGCGTGCAGATGGGCGGCTGGTTCCGCAAGGAGATCAACACCGTCGCCGACCTGTCCGGCCTCAAGATGCGCATCGGCGGCTTTGCCGGCAAAGTGGTGCAGAAGCTC
Source organism: Mesorhizobium sp. M0030 (assembly GCF_040323695.1). Taxonomy (NCBI): domain Bacteria; kingdom Pseudomonadati; phylum Pseudomonadota; class Alphaproteobacteria; order Hyphomicrobiales; family Phyllobacteriaceae; genus Mesorhizobium; species Mesorhizobium sp. M0030. Next base: position 516,460 of record NZ_JAMYVE010000001.1, read on the forward strand.
GGCGTCGTGCCGCAGCAGATCGCCGGTGGCGACATCTATCCGGCGCTGGAAAAAGGCACGATCGACGCCGCCGAATGGGTCGGCCCCTATGACGACGAGAAGCTCGGCTTCTACAAGGTCGCGCCCTACTACTATTATCCCGGCTGGTGGGAAGGCGGCCCGACCGTCCATCTCTTGTTCAACAAGGCCAAGTACGAGGAGCTGTCGCCCGCCTACAAGTCGCTTGTGCACACCGCCGCGCAGGCGGCGGACGCCAACATGCTGCAGAAATACGATTTTCTCAATCCTGCGGCGGTGAAGCGGCTGGTGGCCGGCGGCGCGAAATTGCGCCCGTTCAGCCAGGACATCATGGCCGCCTGTTTCGAGAAGGCCAATGAGGTCTACACCGAAATGGAAGCCACCAACGCACCGTTCAAGAAGATCTGGGACTCGATCAAGGGCTTCCGCAAGGAGCACTATCTGTGGGCGCAGGTGGCCGAGTACAATTACGACACCTTCATGATGGTCCAGCAGCGCAACGGCAAACTGTAGGCTGGGATCTGTCCCTTCTCCCCGTCACTATACTGGGAGAAGGTCCCGGCAGGTGGATGAGGGGCGGCGCAAACTTCGGCGATTGATCGCCTTGGGCTTGGTAGCCGCCCCGAAATTATAGCTTATCTTTCCAAGCGTTGACGCTGCACCTCACCTGCCTGCCGGCATCCTCTCCCCGTATAGTGACGGGGAGAGGGGCGCGGTCATCGCCGTTTCGCCAATCGCCAACACCGCAGGATTGAGGCTGCCCTTCATTCCCTGCCCGGCACCACCAACACCTTGACCTCGCCCGGCGCTGCCGGATTGGCGATCACCGAGGCGGCTTCCTCCAGGCCGACCTGCCTTGAGATGAGCTTGTCGATCTCGATTGCGCCGGACGCGACAAGGTCCGCCGCCCGCCTGTGGGTGAAGGGATTGATGAACGAGCCGAGAACCTTCAGCTCGCGAAACAGGATGTCGAACGGTTCGAAGGGCACTTTCACGCCTTGCGGCATCACGCCGACGATCACCACCGAGCCGCCGGACTTCGCCAGCCGCATCGATTGTTCGACGGTATCGGGGACACCGGCGCATTCGAGCACCACGTCGGCCCCGCCGGGCACAAGGCCGGCTGGGCCGGCGATCGCCTCGATCGGGTCGACCGCGCTTGGGTCGACCGTCGTCGTTGCACCGAGCTCTTCGGCGAGCGCACGGCGGGAGGCCTGCCGCGTCGACAGGATGATGGTCGCCGCTCCTGCGAGCCTCGCCAATTGCACGGTAAGCAGGCCGATGACGCCGCCACCAAGCACCACCACGGCAGCGCCGGGTCTGATTCCGGCGAGGTCGACAGCGTGCAGGCAGCAGGCCAGCGGCTCGCAGAAGGCGCCATGCGTTGGCTTGAGGTTCGCAGGCAGAAGAAAGGCCTGGCTCTGCGGCATCACGACGTAGTCGGCGAAGCCGCCGTCGCGATGGATGCCGATGGCCCTGAGATTGCTGCACAAATTGACCCGGCCAGCCCGACAATGACTGCAGCGTCCGCAGAAGATGTTGGGATCGCCGGTAACACGGTCACCGATGGCGATGCCGGAAACCGCATCACCGACAGCCTCGACGATGCCGCAGAATTCGTGACCAAGCGTCACCGGTGGGCTCGAAGGGAATTCGCCGTGGAGGAGGTGACGGTCGGTGCCGCAAACGCCGCAGGCTTCGACGCGCACCAGAACGTCCTGCGGTCCCGCAACAGGCTTGTCGACCTCCCGTAGCGCAATGCTGCCCACGGCTTCCAGGCGCACGGCTCTCATAACATCCTCACTCAGGTTCTCAGTGTTCACACATCAGTTGAAGTTCGGCGGCTGCGACAGGTCGGTCGCCGGCGCCGCCGGCTTGGCGGGCGGCGTCTCGCCGAAATTCGGCGGCTGCGAGAGATCGTTCAACGGTGGCGCCGCGGGTGATGGGCCACCGTTGGCTGGTGGTGGTGTGCCGAGAGGCGCAAGGCCTGGCATATCAGGCAAGTTGATCTCGATCGTTCCCGGATCGACGGCCGCACCCTTGTAGCGCATGACCATTTGCGGGAAGGCGATGGTCAGCCCGATCATGATCACCTGGATGCAGACGAAGGGCACGGCGCCCCAATAGATCTGGCCGGTGGTCACCGGCGCGATCTGCTTGCCGGTGAGGCGATCGAGATAGGGCACGCGCGCGGCGACAGAGCGCAGGTAGAACAGCGCAAAGCCGAAAGGCGGGTGCATAAAGGAGGTCTGCATGTTGACGCCGAGCAGCACGCCGAACCAGATCAGGTCGATGCCGAGCTTATCGGCTGCCGGCGCCAAAAGCGGCACGATGATGAAGGCGAGCTCGAAGAAATCGAGGAAGAAGGCGAGCACGAAGACCAGGATGTTGACGCCGATCAGGAACCCGACTTCGCCGCCCGGCAGCGACGTCAACAAATGCTCGACCCAGACGTGGCCGTTGACGCCGTAGAAGGTCAGCGAGAACACCCGCGCGCCGATCAGGATGAACAGCACGAAGGAGGAAAGCCTGGTGGTCGACGCGAGCGCCTGTTTGATGACATCCAGCGACAACCGCCCCTTCATTGCCGCCATCGCCAGGGCGCCAACCGCGCCCATGGCGCCGCCCTCCGTCGGGGTGGCGATGCCGAGGAAGATGGTGCCCAGCACCAGGAAGATCAGCGCCAGAGGCGGGATCAAAACGATGATCACCTGCTGCGCCAACCTGGACATCATGTTGATGTTCAGGCCCTTGTCGGCGATCGCCACGATATAGATCAGGATCACCCCGATGCTGGCGCCAAGGATATCGGCATTGTCGCCATGCGCCGGCGCAAGGTAGCGATAGGCCGCATATGAAGCCGCGACTGCCACCAGCAGTGCCGCGAGCAGCGACAGCACGCCGTGGCCAAGCGTGCGGGCCGCCAGCGGCAACGCCGGCATCGAGTTCGGCCGGACGATCGACATGGTCAGGATGTAGAGCGTGTAAAGGCCGGTCAGCACCAGGCCGGGGATCAGCGCGCCGGCATACATGTCGCCGACCGAACGGCCGAGCTGGTCGGCCAGAACGATCAGCACCAGCGACGGCGGGATGATCTGGGCGAGTGTGCCGGATGCCGCGATGACGCCCGACGCCAGTCGTCGGTCATAGCCGTAGCGCAGCATGATCGGCAGCGAGATCAGGCCCATGGCGATGACCGAAGCCGCGACCACGCCCGTGGTAGCGGCAAGCAGCGCGCCGACGAAAATCACCGCATAGGCAAGGCCGCCGCGAACCGGGCCGAACAGCTGGCCGATCGTGTCGAGCAGGTCCTCGGCCATGCCCGATCGTTCCAGCACGATGCCCATGAAGGTGAAGAACGGGATTGCCAAGAGCGTGTCGTTCGACATCACCCGGCTGCCGTAGAAATTGTCGGGCAGCGCATGCAGCAGCGGCCACGCCAGGTTGATCGAGCCGCCCGAATAGGGCGACAGCACGACACCGATGAAGAAGAACATCAGGCCGTTTGCGGCGAGTGAAAAAGCGACGGGATAGCCGATCAGCAGGAAGATGATCAGCGAAGCGAACATGATCGGCGCCATGTTCTGGGCGATGAACTCGATCATGGGCGCGCCTCCTGGGCGAGCGCCTTGGCCTCTTCAGCAAGGGCTTTAGCCTCGAGCTCGGCCTGTTCGTGCACCGAGATGAACGGATTGGGATCGTCCATGTCGCCGCGCATGATGGCTATCTTCTTGATGATCTCGGAGATGCCTTGCAGCGCCAGCAGGAAGAAGCCGACGAGCAGGATCGCCTTGGCCGGCCAGATGATCAGGCCGCCGGAATTGTTCGACATTTCGCCGCTGCGGAACGACAGCGACACGTAGGGGACAAAATAGATCACCATCAGCGTCACGAACGGCATCAGGAAGAAGACATGGCCGAGCAGGTCGATCCAGTGCTGCACGCGGCGCGACCACATGCCGTAGACGATGTCGATGCGGATATGGTCATTCTGCTTCAGCGTATAGGCGGCGGCCAGCATGAAGGCGGCGCCGAACAGGTACCACTGCAGTTCCAGCCAGGCATTCGACGAGACGTCGAAGACCTTGCGGATGATGGCATTGGCGGCGCTGACCAGGATTGCCAGCAGGATCAGCCACGATATCCACCTGCCGATGAACTCGTTCATACGGTCAATCGTTCTCGATAGAGCGAGCAGCCCTGCCATGCATTTCCTCCCTCAGGTCGAAGGCGCGCCGGCTCCCCTATTTTCCGTCGCGCCGCTGTGGCCCAACGGTATGCCGTGCGTGGTTCGGCGGGTCAACATGGCATGGCGCGATCAACGCCGTCGTGACGGGAGGCAGGGGATAAAGTGCCGACCGGCTGCTGCGTCATGCAACCAAAGTCTGACAGCGGATGCGGCGATCAGGCGATCTTCTGCTGGTCGCGGCCAGGACCGATCAGCACAAGTGCCGCGACCAGGAACAGATACATCCAGCCATCGCGCCATTCGACCGGGAAATAGCCGGCCCATAGCGACTCCGCCATGCCGAAGGCGGCCGCACCGAGCGCGGCCCGAGGCGGAGAGAGATAGCCGCCCACCGCCGTCACGAACAGGATTTTCAGCCCGTAGACAAGGCCGGAGCCGAAGCTGACATTGCCGTAGTAAAGGGCGGCCATGATTCCGGCCAGCGCGGCGCAGAAACCGCCGAACAGCACCGCATGCCGGAACACTGCACGCACGTCCACGCCGCACATGGCAGCCGCTTTGGGATCGTCGGAGACGGCGCGCCAGCGGCGGCCGAAGCCCGAGCGGGCAAACGCCCATGCAGCGAGCATGATTGCCGCCAGAACCACCGCGCAATCGATGAGCTGGATCAGCGTCAGCGTCGCCTGGAAGCCGGCATCCTGAGCAAAAACGATGGGCTGCGCCAGCATCGGCGGCAGCCACCAATCATGCGTGTCGGCGGCGATACGGCTTGCTTCCGACAGCACCAGCAGGATGCCGAGCGTCGTCACCACAATGGCATTGGGCGTGCGGTCGGCCAGCGGTTCGAAGACGCTGCGCGACAGCACGTGGCCGATCAGCGCGGCATAAAAGAAAGCCGTGACGACGCCGAGCACCACTGCCGCCAGCAAGGTCAGCCACAATACCTGATAGCCGAAGGCCACGGTCAGGATCATCGTCTGGCCGCAAAAGGCGAACAGCGCGCCATAGGCGAGATTGGTCCGGTGCAGGATGCCGTTGGTCAGCACGTAGCCGAAGGCAAGCAGCGCATAGAGCGCGCCGGAATGCAGCCCGTTCAGCACCTGCTGGAAGAAATAGAGCATGGACAGCTTTCAGGGCATGTCGCCCAAAAGTGCAAAGCGGTTTTGGGGCAACGACTTGCCTCAACAAAATCCTGCGCCGGAGCCCGCGCCAAGGTTTGCATCGTAAAATCTAACTTGTCAAACGCGATTTATCGGTTAGATTTCTGATATGACAGTATCTTGGACCCCACATCGCTTCACCGGCGGCATTCTTGCGCTCGATACGGCCAACACCGTGGTGTTGCGCAACGATCCGGAAAAGACTTTCGACCGTTTTGCCGATCCGGCCGAGATCGCGCGCTTCGCCAACGCCGCAACCGGCTTTCGCGGTGCCGAGCTTGGCGGCAGACCGCTGGAGGCGACCTCGCCGGACAGGATCGCCCCGGTGGTGCTGGCGATCCGCGAGACGACCGACCGCCTGTTTCGCGGCGCGGTGTCGAAAGGTGCGCTTGCCGCCGGCGACCTCGCCGCTTTTCTCAAGGCCTGCGCCAACGGCCTCGATCGGAGCCCTGCCGAAATCGGCGCACCGGGTAGACCGTTCGGCGATCCATTGACGCCGATCGCGTTCGAGGCGGCGCTGGCGGTTTCGGCCTTGTCGCTGCTGCGCGACGACACGGTCGCCAGGCTCAGGATCTGTCCCAATTGCAGCTGGCTGTTCGTCGACAGGAGCCGCAATTCCAGCCGCCTTTGGTGCGATATGGCTGTGTGCGGCAACCGCCAGAAAGCAAGCCGTCACTATCGCCGCCGCACGGCGGCACATGAGGTCAACAATGCTTAGGGTTGTTTTTCGTTCGATCCTTGTCGGTGCTGCGCTCATTGCAGCCGTTGCGCTTGGCGCCTGCCGCGACACCGGCGGCGACGGCAAGCTGTTCGAGGTTTCCGGCAAGGTCGTCGTCTTCAATTACCGCCTCGCCCGGGCGACCTATGTCGTGACGCTGCGGCCCCTGCAGCCGATGGGCGAAGGCCAGGTTGCGGTCGCCAGCTTCCAGAATCCGGCTGGCGGTCCTCCCCTGGTGATCGAGCAGAAGGTCTGGCCGAAGCTCGACAAGGTCAGCCTGGAAAGCCCGGCGCTGACCTGTATCATCAAGGACAAGCCCTATGCGATTTCGATCAGCATCAGGGGTCCTGACGGCACGTTCCTGCAGAAGATCGACACGACGCTGATGTCGAGCGAGGACCAGTCGATCCTTCCCGACCGGCCGCTGGTGGTCGACCAGCTCTATACGGCCAATCCCGATCTTGCCGGCCATCCCGACGGCAAGCTGCCGGGTGAGCCGAAGCCGGATTGCTCGAAAGGCTGACGCGTCTTTGCCCGGCGCGACTGCGTGGAAATTTCTGGTCGCCGGACAACCGCCGCGGACCGATTTCGTGCCGAATACGCGACGGCAGCGGATCGTTCGTTGCGCTTTGCCTGGCACTTTCGATTTCGTTTGACCTGCCTTGCAAGCGGAGAAAGACTGCGCCATCTCACTCCTACGTTGGCTGCGCGCCCCCGGTGCTGTCTCCGCAGAGGAAATGCCTGATGACGCTGCACGACGTCGCGCTCGACGACAAGTTCGATCTTGGTAAGGAGCGCATCTTCCTGTCCGGCGCACAGGCGGTCATCCGCATGCTTTTGATGCAACGCGAGCGCGACCGCCGGGCCGGCCTCAACACGGCCGGCTTCGTGTCCGGTTATCGCGGCTCGCCGCTCGGCGGCCTCGATATGCAGCTGTGGCGGGCGAAAAAGCAGCTGGCGCAGGCCGACATCGTCTTCCAGCCCGGCCTCAACGAGGAGCTTGCCGCCACCGCCTGCTGGGGCTCTCAGCAGACGGAATTAATGGGCGAAGGCAAGCATGACGGGGTGTTTTCGGTCTGGTACGGCAAGGGACCGGGCGTCGACCGCTCCGGCGACGTTTTCCGCCACGCCAACCTCGCGGGAACGTCGAAGTATGGCGGCGTGCTTGCGCTGATGGGCGACGACCATATGGCCGAATCATCGACCAATGCGCACGCCACCGAATTCCTGTTCGTCGACACCATGGTGCCGATCCTCAACCCGGCCGGCGTTCAGGAGATCATCGACTACGGCCTCTACGGCTTTGCCATGTCGCGCTTCGCCGGCACCTGGGCGGCTATCAAATGCGTCAAGGACAACATCGAATCCACGGCCTCCGTCGATGCCGCGCTCGAGCGCCTGAACATCGTCGTGCCGGAGTTCGATATGCCGCCCGGCGGCCTCAACATCCGCGATGAGATCGACATGCTCGGCCAGGAGGAGCGGCTGCATGAATACAAGCGCGCCGCTGCATCCGCCTTCATCCATGCCAACGGCCTGAACCGCATCGTCTATTCGGGCGGCCGCGCGCCGAAGCTCGGTATCATCACGCTGGGCAAGAGCTATCTCGATGTCCGCCAGGCGCTGGAAGACATCGGCATCGACGAGGCCGCCGCCAACCGCATCGGCATCCGCCTGTTCAAGGTCGGCTGCCCCTGGCCGCTCGACCTGCAGCATATCGCCGAATTCGCCCGCGGCCTCGACACCATCGTCGTCGTCGAGGAGAAGCGCTCGCTGATCGAGGTGCAACTGCGCGAAAACCTCTACGGCACCGCCACCCAGCCGATGATCGTCGGCAAGAAGGACGAGCGCGGCGACTGGCTGTTCCCGGCCAAGGGCGCGCTCGACCCCAACGAGATCGCCATTGCGCTGGGCGAGCGCATCCTGCGCACAATCGGCCCTTCGGAAGAGATCACTGCAAAGGTGGCAAAGCTGCGCCAGTTCCAGGCGATGCTTGCCGACACCAGCGATATCGGTTCGCGCACGCCGTTCTTCTGCTCCGGCTGCCCGCACAATTCCTCGACCAAGGTGCCGGACGGCTCGATCGCCGCCGCCGGTATCGGCTGCCATTTCATGGCGCTGTGGATGGACCGCAACACGGTCGGCTTCACCGCCATGGGCGGCGAGGGCGCACAATGGGTCGGCCAGGCGCCATTCTCCAAGCGCGGCCACATTTTCCAGAATCTCGGCGACGGGACCTACAATCACTCCGGCACGCTGGCGATCCGCTTCGCGCTGTCGACCGATGCCAACATCACCTACAAGATCCTCTACAACGACGCCGTCGCCATGACCGGCGGCCAGCCGCATGAGGGCGGCCTGACTGTCGACATGATCGCCAGGCAGGTGCGCGCCGAAGGCGTCGAGCGCATCGCCATCGTCACCGACGAGCCGGACAAATATGCGGGGAAGGCCGAATTCCCCTTCGGCGCCACCATCCACCACCGCGACGACCTCGACCTCGTTCAGCGCGAGCTGCGCGACGTCAAGGGCGTCTCGGTGCTGCTCTACGACCAGACCTGCGCCGCCGAAAAGCGCCGCCGCCGCAAGCGCGGCACCTTCCCGGATCCCGACAAGCGGGTCTTCATCAACGAACTGGTCTGCGAGGGCTGCGGCGATTGCGGGGTGCAATCGAACTGCGTCTCGATCCAGCCGGTCGAAACCGAGTTCGGCCGCAAGCGCAGAATAGACCAGTCGAGCTGCAACAAGGACTTCTCCTGCGTCAACGGCTTCTGCCCGTCCTTCGTCACCGTGCACGGCGCCAAGATCAGGAAGGCCGAAGGCATTGCCGGGCGCTCCGACCCGCTTGACGGCGTGCCGGTGCCAGCCGAATTCCCGCTCGGTAGCGAGGGTTGGGCGGCGATCATCGACGGCGTCGGCGGCACCGGCGTCGTCACCATAGGTGCTGTGCTCGGTATGGCCGCCCATCTCGAGGACAAGGGCTGCGGCATGATCGACATGGCCGGCCTCGCCCAGAAGGGCGGTTCGGTGTTCACCCATGTCCGTATCGCCCGCACGCCGGACGACATCCACGCGATCCGCGTTTCGGCCGGCAAGGCCGACCTGGTACTCGGCTGCGACCTCGTCGTCTCGGGCGCCAAGAAGGTGCTTGGCGCGGTACGCGAAGGCCATACCATCTTCCTCGCCAACACCGCCGAGATCATGCCCGGCGAGTTCGCCCGTTCGGCCGATTTCTCGCTGCCGATCGAGCGCCTGAAAAAGGCGATCCGTGCTGCCGCCGGCGAAGACAAGACGCATTTCTTCGACGCCACGCGCACCGCCACCCAATTGTTCGGCAATTCGCTCGGCGCCAACATGTTCATGCTCGGCTTCGCTTTCCAGCATGGCGGGCTGCCGCTGTCGGCGCAAGCCGTTGAAAGAGCAATCGAATTGAACGGCGAGGCGGTGGCGATGAACATCGCCGCGTTCCGCTGGGGCCGGCGCGCCGCGCATCAGCCGGACTTTGTGCGCGGCCTCATCGCGCAGCCGGGCAAGGCCACTGAGATCGCCGAGACGCTGGACGAAATCATCGCCCGCCGCGTCGCTTTCCTCTCTGCCTATCAGAACGCTGCCTATGGCAAGCGCTACGCCGAAAAGCTGGCGGTTTTGCGTGCCGCCGAGGCTAAGGCCGTGCCTGGCTCGACCGCGGTGACCGAGGCCGCGGCCAAAAACCTGTTCAAGCTGATGGCGATCAAGGACGAGTATGAGGTGGCGCGGCTCTACACCGACGGGTCCTTCACTACTGAACTGTCAAAGCAGTTCCAGAGCTACGACAAACTCGAATTTCATCTGGCGCCACCGATCATGGGCAGGCGCGGCAATGACGGCAAGCCGAGGAAATCGAGCTTCGGCCCGTGGATGATGAAGGGATTTCGCCTGCTGGCGGCGCTGAAAGGCCTGCGCGGCACGGCCTTCGACGTGTTCGGCTACAGCACTGAGCGGCGCATCGAGCGGCAGCTTCTGGCCCGCTATGAGGCCGATCTGGAGCTTGTCGCCAAGGCCCTTGCGCCAGGCAGGATCGAGGCCGCCATCGCCCTTGCCTCGGTGCCGGCGCTCATTCGCGGCTACGGCCATGTCAGGCAGGCCAGCGCCGAAAAGGCGGCGGATGAACGAAATCGCCTTCTTGAACGATTCAAGTTGCCGGTGCAGCCAAGCGCATTACAAGCCGCTGAGTAGCCAAAAGGGCCGGAAAAACAGGCCCTTCAGCGCGAGCTAAAGGTTTTTTAATGGGACTATGCCAAGGCTGTGGTTCAGTTGGGCGCCAGTAATGGGCAGAACAAAGACCGATAACATCCCTGTGGATGTTTATATCCAGTTTGTGCGCTCGTTGTTCGACAACGCGCATATGCTGGTCATTGGCGCGCTTTGCCACGCAACCGCCAGCCTTATGGTCTATTGGCGCAACGGCCAGCCTGTCTTCCTGGTTCTTGCCGGAGCACTGCTTGGCATCGGCGTTTGGCGGTATTTCAGCTTGCGGCGGTTCCATCGCCTAGGTGGTTCCATCCACGATGCCTTGGATGCGACACGATGGGAGCGCGAATATATCCTGAACGGCAGCATCCAGGGGCTGATGCTGGGCCTGTTCTGCTTCATTTCGATCTATGTCTACTCGGATGCGTATGCCGAGATCGCAGCGCTCGCCATAACGCTTGGCTCTCTGGTCACGGTCGTAGGCCGAAACTACGGCTCGCCCCGCATGGTCACGATCTTCGCGGTAACCTTCGTCGGGCCGATCGCAGCAGCCCTTATCCTCAGGTTTGACATCCCCAGTGTCGTGCTTGGGCTGCTCATCATCCCGTTCATGTTCATCATCAAGGGCAGTGCCGACCATGTGCGCAACGTGCTGTTCTCGGCCGTGGTCGGGCATAAGCAGGCGAGGCAAATCGCGCAGCGCTTCAACCGCGCACTCAACACCATGTCGCATGGCCTGGTCATGCTCGGACCCGACGGCAAGGTCGTGGTCGGCAATGCCGAAGCAGCGCATCTGATGTCGCTGCGCTCGCCCGACCAGCTGCTCGGGCGGTCGATCCATTCGCTGCTCCTGCGCGGCGTTGCGGGCGGCATGCTGGCGCCGAAAGACTGCCGCTATGTCGAAGCGCAGCTGACGCGCGCGTTGCGCGAAGGCCGTGACCGCAAGGTGCTGGTCTCCTTCTCCAATGGCCAGCACTACGAGTTCTCGGCCCGCGAGGGCAATCAGGACCTCGGCGTCATCACCTTCGAGGACGTCACCGCCCGCGTCGAGTCCGAAGAAAAGATCCGCTTCATGGCGCGCTATGACAGCCTCACCGGCCTGCCGAACCGCGCCTATTTCCATGAGCTCGTCGGCGAGGCCATGGCGTCGGGCAGCCGCGACCGGCTGTGCGCGCTGGCGGTGCTCGATCTAGACGATTTCAAGAGCGTCAACGACACACTTGGCCATCCGGTCGGCGATGGGCTGATCTATGCCGTTGCCGAGCGACTGGCGGCCGTCGCCGGGCAAGGCGTCAATGTCAGCCGTTTCGGCGGCGACGAGTTCATGATCTTCTTCGACCGCGTCGAGGATGAAAGCCATCTGACGGGCCTGCTCGACCAGATCTTTGCCGATCTGCAGGGCGAAGTCGATGTCGCTGGTCACAGCCTGCGCATCCAGGCAAGCGCGGGCGCCGTGCTGTCCAGGGTCGAGGACACCGATGTCGACGCCATGATCGTCAAGGCCGATCTGGCGCTCTACAAGGCCAAGGAACTCGGCAAGAACAACTGGCGACTCTTCGAGGCGGCGATGGATGCGGCGTTCCGCAACCGCCAGATGATGAAGGCCGACCTGCGCACGGCTGTGGAAGGCAAGGCCTTGCGGGTGGTCTATCAGCCCATCGTGGCGATGAACACCATGCGCATCGCCAGCTGCGAGGCGCTGTGCCGCTGGGATCATCCCGACCTCGGGCCGGTTTCGCCCAGCGTCTTCATTCCGCTGGCCGAAGAAATGGGCATCATTTCCGAGATCAGCACCTTCGTGCTCGCGGCGGCCTGCGCCGAATGCGCCAAATGGCCCGCACAGACCAGCGTCTCGGTCAACCTTTCGGCCAAGGATTTCCGCAGCCGCGACGTCGTCCAGAAGGTTCGCGACGCGCTTGCCACTTCGGGGCTCGCCGCTGGCCGCCTCGAGATCGAAGTCACCGAAACCGCGCTGCTCGACGACAAATCGCTGACGCGCCAGTATATCGAGGAACTGAAGCAGGTTGGCGTGCGCATCGCGCTCGACGATTTCGGCACCGGCTATTCAAGCCTGAGCTACCTCCACAAGCTGCCGCTAGACAAGATCAAGATCGACCGTTCGTTCCTGATGGACGTGACCCAGAACAAGCGTTCGCTCGACTTGTTGAAGGGCATCGTCGACCTGACCCGCGTGCTCGGGCTGACCGTCACCATCGAAGGTGTGGAAACGTTCGAACAGCTGAAGATCCTGGTGCATTCGGTGAAACCCGACCTCGTCCAGGGCTTCCTCTTCGGCGCAGCTCTCAGCGCGTCCGGCATCGAAACGATGTCCAATGTGACCTGGCCCTTCGCCGCGGAATTGCGGCCCGTCGCCAAACTCGCGACCACATGAAGCCCAACCTTTAAATCGCGCTTGAAAGCCGTCAAAAAAGCTGTGTATTGCCAAAGCGTTAACCTATTGTTAACGTTAATATTCGGTAAACACAGACGATTAGAGTTTCATCTTCTTGTTCATTCGGTCGTCCGGTATGGTTTAGTTGCGACGGCACGAGGGTAACAATGGAAACTCAGCTAGCAGGTATGCCTCTGGTGGCTTCTAGGGCCACCGCTCAGTCTCCTTCGGTGTTTTCTCGTCATATCATGGACGTCCTGGAGCACGTCGAGTATCGACTTTGCGACGGTGCCGAGGATTTGGAAGCCATCTATCGACTTCGCTACAAATCCTACCTTCATGCTGGCATGGTGAAGCCCGATGCCTCGCGTATGGTAAAGGACGACTTCGACGATCTGCGCAATTCCTACCGATTTGGCGTGTTCTTCGATGGTGTTCTGGTCAGCACCATCAGAATCCACTACGCCTGCGCGAAATACCCTGTTTCCCCCAGCACCGCCGTGTTCGGCGACACGCTGGCGCGGCGGCTGGCAGTTGGCGAGACGTTCGTCGATCCAAGCCGTTTCGCTGCCGATATCGAGTGGTCGACCAGCCTGCGCGTGCTGCCCTACGTGACGCTCAGGCTTGCGGTCGTAGCTTGCAGCCACTTCAAACCGACATATTGCCTGACGGCGGTCAAGGAAGAGCATGCCGGCTTCTATCATCGCATCTTCCGTTCCGAGCAGGCGGTGCCCCCGCGCATCTATCCCGGTCTCACCGTTCCCGTGCATCTGTTCCAGTCGAAGTGCTCCGAAAACATGCAGGCGACGCTGGATCGCTTCCCGTTCTTCAACTCCACGGCGTTCGAGCAGCGCATGCTCTTCCAACGCCCCAAGAGCGGCGAACTCGCACCGCTAACCATCCTGCCCACCGCCAAGTTTTTCCGCGAAGCCGCCTGACACCACTGAAGCCTGCGTAATTTGGCACGCGAACTCTGGAGCTTTCCCGCCGCTTCCGCGTTCTGGACGACGCCGACGCGGCCATAGAAAGGAACCGACATGCATATTCCCGAGCTAGCACTGACCCCGCTGATCTCGCTGATTGCCGGCGTGCTGATCCTGGTGATGCCGCGGCTGCTCAACTACATCGTCGCGCTCTATCTGATCGTCATTGGGCTGCTCGGGCTGTTTCCGCATCTAGCCGGTTGAAACGCAAAACCCTCAACGTTCGACGTTAGGCCGGCGACAAGCCCTACCGCCGGCTTTCAACATTCCTTTGAGGCTGTTGTCGCTGGTCGTGCGGCAATAGCGCCATTGCTCTTGGCCCGGCTTTTCGCTATGTGCCTCAAAGATGTCTTCGAAGGGGTATTCCTATGGCTGATCACACGCCGACCGGTCCTGTCGAACTGGGCGCGAAGATGGACTATGCCGAACATGACCGCACCTATCATGGCTTTCTGGCGCTGGCCAAATACGGCTCGCTGTTCTGCGGCGCCCTGCTCCTGGCCATGGCTTTCGGCTTCTTCGCAGGCGGCTTCTTCTCCGCGACCATCCTGTTCGTGCTGATCCTCGCCCTCGGCGCCTTCATTCTCCGATAGTCTCTTCAGACCCTTGCCAGGGGCGTAGCCGGACATCCGGCCGCACTCTTTCGCAAAGCCGCACTCTTGCGCAAACAGGTTCCAGCCGAAAGGATCATGCGGTGGGACAGACGGTTTTCATCCCTCGCGAGCTCGATGCCAGCGAGCCTCGTGTCGCGGCCTCGCCCGATACCGTGAAGCGGCTGGCGGCGCTGGGCTTCGACGTCACCGTCGAGACGGGCGCCGGCACCAGGTCGCGCATTCCCGATGAGGAGTTCGCCAAGGCGGGCGCCGCGATCGGCAAGGCTTCGGATGCGAGCCGGGCGGATGTGGTGCTGAAGGTGCGCCGGCCGACCGACGCCGAGCTGAAGGGCTACAAATCGGGTGCGGCGGTCATCGCCATCATGGATCCCTACGGCAATGATCCCGCGGTCGCGGCGCTTGCCGAGGCTGGGGTCACCGCCTTCTCGATGGAATTCATGCCGCGCATCACCCGCGCCCAGTCGATGGACGTGCTGTCGTCGCAGGCCAATCTCGCCGGCTACCAGGCCGTGATCGACGGCGCATCGGAGTATGACCGCGCGCTGCCGATGATGATGACGGCGGCCGGCACCGTGCCGGCGGCGAAGATCTTCATCATGGGCGTCGGCGTTGCCGGCCTGCAGGCGATCGCCACGGCGCGCCGTCTCGGCGCCGTCGTCACCGCCACCGACGTTCGTCCCGCCGCCAAGGAACAGGTGGCGTCGCTCGGCGCAAAGTTCCTCGCCGTCGAGGACGAGGAGTTCAAGGCGGCCGAGACCGCCGGCGGCTACGCCAAGGAAATGTCGAAGGAGTACCAGGCCAAGCAGGCAGCGCTCACCGCTGAGCACATCGCCAAGCAGGACATCGTCATCACCACGGCGCTGATCCCCGGCCGTCCGGCGCCGAAGCTGGTGTCGGCGGCGATGGTCGCCTCGATGAAGCCGGGCTCGGTGATCGTCGACCTCGCCGTCGAGCGCGGGGGCAATGTCGAAGGCGCAGTTGCAGGCCAGGTGGTGACCACGGCCAATGGCGTGAAAATCGTCGGCCACCTCAACGTGCCCGGCCGCGTCGCCGCATCGGCCTCGCTGCTCTACGCCAGGAACCTGTTCGCCTTCCTCGAGACGCTGGTCGACAAGACCAGCAAGACGCTCGCCATCAACCGCGAAGACGATCTGGTCAAGGCGACGATGCTGACCGACGCTGGCCGCGTGGTGCATCCGGCCTTCGCCAAGGCGGCGGAACAGCCCCATATCGAACCGGCGGCCATTCCGGCCGAGACCATGGTGGCTGATGCCACGCCGAAGAAGGCTGCACCGAAAAAGGCGTCCGACAAAGCCACTGCCGGCAAGTCCGCCGCCAAGCCGAAGAGGATCGCGTGATGGATCAGACCTTGCAGAAAGCCCTCGATCAGCTCGACCAGGCAAGTGCCGCCGTCCGGCTGGCTGTGCAGAACCTGGCCAACGCGCCCGGTGGCGCCGATGCGGCGGGCGATGCCGCGCACGCACTGTCCGGCGGCGCCATCGATCCCTTCGTCTTCCGCTTCGCCATCTTCGTACTTGCGATCTTCGTCGGATACTACGTCGTCTGGTCGGTGACGCCGGCGCTGCACACGCCGCTGATGGCGGTCACCAACGCCATCTCCTCGGTCATCGTCGTCGGCGCGCTGCTGGCCGTCGGCATCTCGGCCTCCGGCATTGCCACCGGCTTCGGCTTCGTCGCGCTGATGCTGGTCTCAGTCAACATCTTTGGCGGCTTCCTGGTCACCCAGCGCATGCTGGCCATGTACAAGAAGAAGGACCGGTAGAGCGCCATGAACGCCAACTTCGCGTCCTTCCTCTACCTGGTCTCTGGCGTCCTGTTCATCATGGCGCTTCGCGGCCTATCTCATCCGACCACCAGCCGCCAAGGCAATCTCTACGGCATGATCGGCATGGGCATTGCCATTGCCACCACGCTGGCGCTGGCGACTCCGTCCGCCGGGCGCTTCGGCCTGATCGTGCTTGGTCTAGCCATCGGCGGCGGCGTCGGCGCCGTTACAGCGCGTCGCATCGCCATGACGTCGATGCCGCAGCTGGTCGCCGCCTTCCACTCGCTGGTCGGCCTTGCCGCCGTCATGGTCGCGGCAGCCGCCATCTACGCGCCGGAAAGTTTCGGCATCGGCACCAATGGCGACATCCACGCCCAGGCGCTGATCGAGATGAGCCTTGGCGTTGCCATCGGCGCCATCACTTTCACCGGCTCCGTCATCGCCTTCCTCAAGCTCGATGGCCGCATGTCGGGCAAGCCGATCATGATCGGCGGCCGTCACATCATCAACGCGGTCCTCGGCATCGCGCTGATCGTGCTGATCGTGCTTCTGGTCACCACCGAGGCCAAGCTGGTGTTCTGGCTCATCGTCGCGGCGTCGCTGGCGCTCGGCGTCCTCTTGATCATCCCGATCGGCGGCGCCGACATGCCGGTCGTCGTCTCGATGCTGAATTCCTATTCCGGCTGGGCGGCGGCCGCACTCGGCTTCACGCTTGGCAATCTGGCGCTGATCATCACCGGCGCTCTGGTCGGCTCGTCCGGCGCCATCCTGTCCTACATCATGTGCAAGGGCATGAACCGGTCGTTCATCTCGGTCATCCTCGGCGGCTTCGGCGGCGAGACCGCGGCGGTTGCCGATGACGGCATCGAACGCACGGTCAAGCAGGGCTCGGCCGACGACGCTGCCTATCTGATGATGAACGCACAGAAGGTCATCATCGTGCCGGGCTACGGCATGGCGGTCGCCCAGGCCCAGCACGCGCTGCGCGAAATGGCCGACAAGCTCAAGGCCAATGGCGTGGATGTCAAATACGCCATCCACCCCGTGGCCGGCCGCATGCCCGGCCACATGAACGTGCTGCTCGCCGAAGCCAATGTTCCCTATGACGAAGTGTTCGAACTGGAAGACATCAACTCCGAGTTCGCGCAGGCCGATGTCGCCTATGTCATCGGCGCCAATGACGTCACCAATCCGTCCGCGCGCGACGACAAGTCGTCGCCGATCTACGGTATGCCGATCCTCGACGTCGACAAGGCCCGCACCTGCCTGTTCGTCAAGCGCTCGCTCGGCTCGGGCTATGCCGGCATCGACAACACGCTGTTCTACAAGGACGGCACCATGATGCTGCTCGGCGACGCCAAGAAGATGACCGAGGAAATCGTCAAGGCCATGGATCACTGATCCCGCCGCAACTTTCCACTGGAAGGTTGTCGGTCCATCATCGGAAACAAAAAAAGCCCGGTTCGACCGGGCTTTTTATGTTGAAGACCGGTTCAGCGGCTGGTCAGGAAAACCGCTTCCTCGTCGTCGCGCTGCCTGCCGCCCAGTGCTGCCGCAGCGCTGGCGATGAAGGCGCCGATAACCAGCGACAGGGCGCCAAGCAGGGCGAAGGTGGCGCTGCCTTTCCGGGCGGCGTCGGCGGCCTGCTTGGCCTTGACCTTGGCGTCCTCGACCCTGGCCACCAGGGCGTCGACACGCGCCTTGGCGTCAGCCTCGGAAAGCCCGGTGTGGGCGGCGACGAGCTGCGACAGATAGGTCTTGTCGTCAGCCGAAATTTCGCCTGCCGCCGCACTGGCGATGAGGATGCGCGAAGCCTGCCCGGCCGCAGCCGCATCGCTGTCCGGATTGGCCGCCGCGAGCCTGGCGGCATCAGCCGGACGGAACAGCGTATCCACGAGATAGGATGTCGCATTGTCGGTCGGTGCGCTGCCGGCATTGGCGGACGCGCCGGCCGAAGCACCCATGGCGGCGCCCGAGGCAACAGTAGAAGCCGCCTGCACGCCTGAACCAAGCACTGCCGACAGCGCCGACCCGAGAATGCCGACGACCAGCAATGTCGCCAGCGCCCAGGCGAGGAGGCCGTGCGCGGTGTCACGGAAATAGACCTCGTCGGTGTGGATGCCGACCCATTTGGTGCGCAGGCGTCCGGCAAGATAGCCACCGACCCCGGAGGACAGCCATTGCACGATGATGAGCCAGATGGCGCCGGACACCGCGAAGGTGGTCAGCGAGGCACTGGCGCCGGACCACGGCGAGACCATGGTCAGCCCCAGCCCCGAACCGAGCAGCATGAGGATGAAGGTCAGCGTCGAGGCCGCGAAGGCGCCGGCGATGATCGGACCCCAGCTGACGGCCGGGGCGGAGGATTCTGTTGAGGCGGATACGTCGACAGCCGATACGGTGGACTGCATCGACGCCTCCTACCGTACGAACAGCATGATGAGAATGATGATCGGGATCGGAATACCGAGCAACCAGAGCAAAATACCGCGTCCCATAAAGAGCCTCCCTGCGAGAAATTGATCGATGTCGTCACAATGTTCCTGAGCGATTTCCGTTCCGAAGGGCAATGAAATGATTTGCTTGCCGGGAACGGAACCATTTTCCGCGCGGCCCGAGGCACGACTGCGAAACTGTGGATTGGTTCACGGAGTTCCACATGGGCTGCCGTGTATTGTTGGCTCGGTGAGCCGGGGGTAGCATGAGCGATCCCGCCGTCGGATGTCGTCAACGGAGACGCTGATGCCCAAGACTGTCGCATCGCTGGCTTACAAAAAGGCGCAGCCCGGCCAGGCGGTGGTGATCGTGCACGGCATGGGCGAGCAGCGGCCGATGGGTACGCTGAGGGGATTCGTCCAGGCGGTCTGGAGCAGCGATCCCACCCGTGCTCCACCCTACGCCCAGATTCCCGATCCGGCCGTTTCCGGCGCCACGATCAACCAGAGCTGGATCACGCCCGACAGCCGGACCAAGTCACACGAGCTGCGCCGCATCACCACGCCCTACGACGTCGATGGCCGCCGTACCGATTTCTACGAGCTTTATTGGGCCGACATCACGCAAGGCACGACGCGCGGCCGGCTGGCCGCCTGGGTTACGAACCTGTTGTGGCGCAAGCCCGCCGACATTCCGCTCGACG
Source organism: Mesorhizobium sp. M0030 (assembly GCF_040323695.1). Classification (NCBI taxonomy): domain Bacteria; kingdom Pseudomonadati; phylum Pseudomonadota; class Alphaproteobacteria; order Hyphomicrobiales; family Phyllobacteriaceae; genus Mesorhizobium; species Mesorhizobium sp. M0030. The sequence goes on from NZ_JAMYVE010000001.1 coordinate 535,689, forward strand.
CCCGCAAGCTTTACGTCGCCACACTTCTGATCGTTATCGTCATTCTGGGCGCAGCACTCGTGCTGGCAACATCGGTCTGGCAACAGGCCGTTACCTTGACGACCGGCCTGATGATCACCACCCTCGCTTCTTTTGTCATCTGGGCGGTGGATCAGTTCGCCCTGCCCTATTTCGGTGACGTCGCCGCTTATGTGCGCGCCGAGGCGGCGACGATCGAGAAGCGTGCGCTGATCCGCGACCGCGGCCTGACGATGCTCAAGACGCTGATGAAGGACGATGCTTACGACCGCATCGTGCTAGTCTCGCACAGCCTTGGGTCGATCATCGCCTATGATTTGCTGCAGATCCTGTGGGCCGAGTTCCGGCCGCGAAGGCTGGAAGCGGTCCGCGACAAGGCCAAACTGGCGGCGGTCGAGGCCGTCGACAAGGCAACGCTCGGCTCTGATGGGTCAGCGTGGCCAAAGAACCTTGAAGAGCTCGCCGGATTCCGGCGCGGTCAATGGGCGCTCTACCAGCAGCTTCGGACCAAGGACGCCGACCACCCGCTGCCCTGGAAGATCAGCGATTTCGTCACGCTTGGCAGTCCGCTCTCCCACAGCGAGTTCCTGGTGACCTACAATCTCGCGGAATTCAGGCGTGGCCTTGCCGAGCGCCTGTTCTCGGCCTGCCCGCCGATTGCCGATGACGGGCGCGCCGGCGGCACCGTGCTTTACCAGGAAGGACACAGCCAAGCAGGCAAGGCGCAGCGCGCGGTGCATCATGGCGCGGTGTTTGCGGCAACGCGCTGGACGAACGTCTACGACCGCGGCAATGGCTGGGCGACAGGCGATCCGATTTCCGGTCCGATGACGGAAAACTTCGGCCCCGGTGTGGAGAACATCCAGATCGAGCTTCGCAGCTCACTTGGCCGTATCTTCACCCACACGCTTTATTGGTCATCGACGGCAAACGGCGTCGAAATCGCCCTGCCGGCGGGCACCGCGCCGCGCTCGCATCTGCAAGTGCTGCGCGACGCGGTGGACCTTGGTCGGAAGCTGGAGCCAAAGGCCTGACCCGGAGTGGAGCTCCGGCGGCAAGGCGCCCAGCCATCAAATGTCCAGATTGGCAACTGACAGCGCGTTGTCCTGGATGAATTCGCGCCGCGGCTCGACCTCGTCGCCCATCAGCCGCGAGAACAAGCTGTCAGCATCGGTGGCGTCATTCACCTTGACCTGCAGCAGCGAGCGCACATTCGGGTCGAGCGTGGTTTCCCAGAGCTGTTCGGCATTCATCTCGCCGAGGCCCTTGTAGCGCTGCATGGTCAGGCCCTTGCGGCCGGTCGCAAACACCGCGTTGAGCAGCGCCAGCGGCCCCGAAATGACTTCGGAGACATCCTTGCGGCGCAGCACCGGCGGCTCGCCATAGACTTCCATGAGGCGCGGGGCATAGCGGTCGAGCTGGCGTGCGTCGGCCGAATTTATCAGCCCGGCATCGAGCTGCGCGAATTCCTTGACGCTGCGCACCGTGCGTTCGAACACGTAGCCGCCGACGCCCTCATTGGAGGTCGACAGCCGGCCGGTCCAGCCGCGCTCGGTGTCTTCGGCAATGATGTCGAGGCGCTGGGCGACGCGCTCGGCCATGGCGTTGGCGCGGCCGAGATCGTTCAACACGTCGGCATTGAGCGCGCCGGCGATCGCCGCCTGTTCGACCACACCCCTGTTGTAGCGCGTATGCAGCCCGTTGATGAGCTGGCGTACTGCCAGTGCATCGTCGATCGAGCCGCGCAGATCCTGTCCGGCCCGCGCCTCGCCGGAGGCAAGCGTCAGCGACGCCTCTTCCAGCCCGGAGCCGATCAGGAATTCCTCGAAGGCGCTCTCGTCCTTGATGTATTGCGAGCTTTTTCCGCGCGTCACTTTGTAGAGCGGCGGCTGGGCGATGTAGAGATGGCCGCGCTCGATCAGCTCCGGCATCTGGCGGAAGAAGAAGGTGAGCAGCAAGGTCCTGATATGGGCGCCGTCGACGTCGGCGTCGGTCATCAGGATGATCTTGTGGTAGCGCAATTTGTCGGCGTTGAACTCGTCCTTGCCGATCGAGGTGCCGAGCGCGGTGATCAGCGTGCCGATCATCTCGGAGCCGAGCATGCGGTCGAAGCGGGCGCGCTCGACATTGAGGATCTTGCCGCGCAGCGGCAGGATCGCCTGGTTCTGGCGCGAACGGCCGCCCTTGGCGGAGCCGCCGGCCGAGTCACCCTCGACGATGAAGATTTCGGATTTCGCCGGGTCGCGTTCCTGGCAGTCGGCAAGCTTGCCGGGCAGAGAGGTGACGCCGAGCGAGCTTTTGCGGGTGATGTCGCGGGCCTTGCGCGCGGCTTCGCGCGCCGCAGCCGCCTGGATCACCTTGTCGATAACCACCTTGCCCTCGCTGGGGTGTTCTTCCAGCCAGGTGCCGAGCGCCTCGTTGACCAGGCCTTCGACCACGGGCCGCACCTCTGACGAGACCAGCTTGTCCTTGGTCTGCGAGGAGAATTTCGGATCGGGAACCTTGACCGACAGCACCGCCGTCAGGCCTTCGCGGCAGTCGTCGCCGATCAGCGCCACCTTTTCCTTCTTGGTCAGGCCCGACGATTCGCCATAGCCGGTGATCTGGCGCGTCAGCGCGCCGCGGAAGCCGGCCAGATGGGTGCCGCCATCGCGCTGCGGGATGTTGTTGGTGAAGGCCAGCACGTTCTCGTGGTAGCTGTCGTTCCACCACATCGCCACTTCGACGGTAATGCCGTCGCGCTCGGCCTTGATGGCGATCGGCTTGTCGATCAGCGGTTTCTTGACCCGGTCGAGATATTTGACGAACTCTTCCAGGCCGCCATCATAGTGCAGTTCGTGGCGCACGAGATCGGCATGGCGGGCATCGGTCAAGATGATGCGTACGCCGGAATTCAGGAAGGCGAGTTCGCGCAGCCGGTGCTCCAGCGTGCCGAAGTCGAACTCGACCATGGTGAAGGTTTCGGACGACGGAAAGAAGGTGATCTCGGAACCGCTGCGGCCCTCATAGGTGCCGGGCTGCTTGTTCTGCTCATAGCTGCCGGTGGCCTTGAGCGGCGCATCGGCATTGCCATGCGTGAAGCTCATCTCGAAAATCTGGCCGTTGCGGCGGATTTTCAGCTTCAGCCAGGCCGACAACGCGTTGACCACCGAGACGCCGACGCCGTGCAGGCCGCCGGACACCTTGTAGGAATTCTGGTCGAATTTGCCGCCGGCATGCAGCTGCGTCATGATCACTTCGGCCGCCGAAATGCCTTCGCCAGTGTGAATATCGGTCGGAATCCCGCGGCCATTGTCGATAACGGTGACCGAACCGTCGGGATTGAGCGTCACCGTGACGAGATCGGCATGGCCGGCCAGCGCCTCGTCGATGGCGTTGTCGACCACCTCATAGACCATGTGATGCAGGCCCGAGCCGTCGTCGGTATCGCCGATATACATGCCCGGCCGCTTGCGGACAGCGTCCAACCCCTTCAAAACTTTGATGGAATCCGCGCCGTATTCGGCCTCAGCGCCGTTGGCGTTGTCGCTTTGATCGCTCATGAAAACCTGTCTGATTGATGCCGCATGCTCAGCGCGAAAAAATGGCTTCGAATCACGCCGCTTTGATGTCCTAGATATAGGCACAAAAGGCGGTTTTTCCAAGGTTTGCGGGCATTTCAGGGCTGAATCCCGAGCTGGCAGCCGGCTATTTTTTCGCGGCTTTCAATTTGGCCAGAAGACCTCGCAGATATTTGATCGTGGGTTTGTCCCTCGGCGCCAGTTTGCCTGTGCGGTCAAGCTCCAGCGTCAGGTCTAACGCCTGGGACAACACAGCCTTCGGATTCTTCGCCACATAGGCATAGTTGATGTAGGCCTGTACCAGATCGAATTGCCAGATCGCATTGTCCGGATCGGACAGGGCCAACCGCTGGCGGATGGCCAGGCTGGCTTCGAAGGCCTTCTTCGAGCCCTCATAGTGGCGCTGCTTGGTCTCCAGCAGGCCTATTTCCTCGAACGTGATCGACAGGTCGCGCTGCCAGTCGGAATTGCCCGGGTCGAGATTTGCCAACCGGTCGGCAATGACGAGACTGTCCTGGTAGTTCTGCAAAGCACCGGCGATATCGCCCTGGGCATCAAACACGCCGGCAATTTTTTCCAGACAGACCGACAGGTCGCGCTGCCAATCGGTGTTGCCTGGGTCGCTGGCGGCAAGGTCTCGCGCCGTGGCCAGCGCCTGCTGGTAGGCCTCCAACGCGAGTGGCCAGTCCTTCTGGTCGCCGTAAGCATTGCCGATCTTGGCGTAACCGACCGACAGGTCGCGCTTCAAATCGGTGTCGTTTGAGTCGCGGCGCACCAGCGCTTCGGCGATTATTTGGCTCTTGTTGTAGGCGTCGAGCGCGCCCCCAGCGTCGCCACGCTCGCGCAGGACGTCGCCGATCCTGGTGTAGCTGACGGAGACGGCGCGCTGATGCCTGGGGTCGTCGGGGTTGTTCTGCGCCAGCGCCAGCCGAATTCTCAGGCTCTCTTCGAATGCAGTCTGGGCGCCATCCAGCTGGCCGGCGGTGCGGGCAAGACCGCCGATTTCGTCGTAGGTAATGGTCAGGTCGCGCAGCAGATAGACGCTGTTCGGCTCGGCATCGGCCAATTGCTGCTTGATGGACAGGCTTTGCCGATAGGCTTGGGCTGCCGCACCCACATCGCCTTGCGTGGCCAGCACATTGCCGATCTTATCATGGGCCATGGCGAGATCGCCGAGCCAGTCCTTCTTGTCCGGCACGTTTGTGGTCAGGCCCTGCAACATGTCCCTGGCCGCCTCATAGTTTTGCAGGGAGGCCGGCAGATCGCCTTGCGCCATCTTGATGTTGGCGAACTTGATATGGCCGATGGCGAGGTCCCGCTTGACGCTCGGATCGGTTTCTTGACGCGCTCGCTGCTCAAGATTGGCGACCAGCGCCGCAAAGGCGCGGCCGGCGGCGTCGGTTTTGCCAATCGTTGTGTAGAGGATGCCGAGCTCTTCCAGCGTGCGGCTTTGGCGGTCGGCCTGTTCCAGGCTGAGCGAGGTCTGTCCGGCTTCGCCATAGAGCGCCAGCACCGTTTCATAGTCCTTGATGGCGGTGGCATAGTCCAGGGTGGCGCGCGCCGCGCCGCCCGAGAGAAACCGCGTCGCGGCTTCGGATAGGGTGCGGCTGACGAAATTGGCCTTCAACGCCTGGCGCGAGACATTGTCGACGTCGGCGGCCTTGGCGAGGATCACGCGTGCACCATCGAAAGCGCCGAGCGCCAACTGTTCCTCGGCCTGGCGGCGCAGTTCGGTCACCTGCGGGTCGTCGGCGGCCAGCGTCTTCATCTCGCCGCGCACCTTGACGAAGGCGTCGGCGGCCTCGCGCAGCTTGGCGTCCAGGCTTTCGCCGGAGAGATGGCTGGTGTCGGAACTGATCAGCGCGCCATAGAGCGGCGCCAGCGGCATGTCGGCATCGCTGGCGACCCGTTCGACCGCGCCGCGCATTTCCGGCGTCACATCGGCCATGGCAAGCAGCAGCCGCTCGCGCTCCGGCAATTGTTCCTTGGCCGCCGAGGCGAAGAACAGCTTCGGCAGCCCGCTCTCGACGTAGGGCAGCTGTTTCCCGCGCGAAAGGTCGTAGACCTCCTGCTGCACCAGCGTCAGCACCGAGCGGATTTCGAGCCCGTCGGTGCCGAGATATTTGGTCAGCGCCACTGTAAAGGGCGAATTCGCACCGGTACCGTCGGCAGCCGTCTCGCCGGGCGCCGCCGAAAAGGCGAACAGGATGTTTTCCGCCTTGCCGACGCGTCCGAGGCCCGGCTTGATCTTGTCCACCAGATCCTTGATCAGCGATGTGGCGCCACGCCCGTCGCCGCTGCCGCCCGTGAACGGATCGCTGCGGCAGGCGTCGAGCACGATCAGCCCGACTTTCGCCGTGGCGGCAACCGCATCGCGCACTTCCTCCAGCGGCAGGCTGGTCTTCTCCAGCTGGTCGAGCGAGGAGGCATCGGCATCGACCGGCAGCAGCCGGTTGTCGCCGGAGATTTCGAAGCCATGGCCGGAGAAATACACCAGCGCCACGTCGGCGCCCTTGGCGTCCTCGCGAAAATCGTCGAGAGCCCGGCGCATGCGCCTGAGATCACGATTGGTCTCAAGCACGACTTCGAAGCCGAGCTTCTTCAGCGCCGCTTCCATCGCCTCGCCGTCATTGACCGGATTGGCCAGCGGCCGCACCAGCCGGTAGTCGTCCTCGGCAATGACCAACGCCACGCGCCGCTCCGCCACCGCTGTGGCGGTGGTCGCAAGCATCAGCAAAATGGCAAACAGCAGGCGCAAGTCGAACCGCCCCCGGCTCAGTGACTTGCCGACCATTCCACCTCTTTATGGCGCGAGCAAGCCGGGGCCGGCTGTTTACGTCGGCCGCATCGGCTTCAGCGCCTCGCTCCAGCGCGAGAGCTCGTCCAGCATGGTCTTGGTCCCACCCTCTACCTGCTCACTAGCCTGGAAGGAGCCGTCGCTCTCCAGCAGTTTCTGATACATCGGCAGCGCGACGCCTTCCGAGATGGGCATGACGCCCACCGCGGTCAGCAGCGGCTTCAGCGCCTGCGCGGCGCGCAGGCCTCCGGAAACCCCGCCATAGCTGAAGATGGCGGCGGGTTTGTATTTCCACTCGCGCGATAGATAATCGATCGCGTTGACGATCGCAGGCGCCACGAAATAATTGTACTCCGGCGCCACGAACACGAAGGCGTCGGCGGCATCAATGACCTTCGACCAGGCTTTGGTGTGGTCGTTCTGGTAATTGCCGAGCCTGGGGTGATGCGGCTCGTCCAGAACCGGCAGATGGAACGTGGCAATGTCGGTCAGCACCGGTTCGAATTTGCCGTGCTCGCGGGCAAAATCCTCCAGCCAGTGGGCGAAGACCGGCCCGGCGCGGCGCGGCCGCGTGCTGCCGATGATGATGTTCAGCTTGTGCTTCAAGCGGACTCTCCTGGGCGATTAGCAGTAGCTGTTGGTAACTGTCACCTATGGCAGAGTGTCCAACCGGACAAGCCGCAACCGTTTCACCGGCGGTCACGATCCGATGAACACACCGTCTGTCGAGCTTGCCCGCGCCGCAGCGTTTTGGTTTGCCCTTCGGTCACATGGACGCCCGGATTGCCAGCCACTACATCTAAGCTATCAGCGGAGCACCTCATGGACACGCAGCCCGTCCCCTTCGTGCCGCCGGCGCCCAGGCCGCGCACGACGCCGCCTTCGACGCTGGAGATGATGCGGATCGTCTACCGCAATCCGCTCGAACTGTGGGGCGAGCACACCTACAACGAGCCCTGGATTTCGGCGAATGGCGTCGGCGGGCATCTGATCGTCGCCAACGATCCCGGCCTTATCCGCCACGTGCTGATCGACAACGCCAAGAACTACAAGATGGCGACGGTGCGCCAGATGATCCTGCGACCGATCTTGCGCGACGGGCTGTTGACCGCCGAAGGCGAGGTGTGGAAGCGCTCGCGCAAGGCGATGGCGCCGGTGTTCACGCCGCGGCATATCTTCGGCTTCGCCGAGCCGATGCTGCGCCGCACGATGCAGTTCGTCGCCCGCTATGACGAAGGCGGCATGACCGATGTCGCCCATGACATGACGCTGCTCACCTACGATATCCTGGCCGAGACGCTGTTTTCGGGCGAGATTGCGGGCGAGCCCGGCAGTTTCGCGCAGGAGATCGACCGCCTGTTCGAAACCATGGGCCGTGTCGATCCGCTCGACCTGTTGCGCGCGCCCGAATGGCTGCCGCGGCTGACCCGCATCCGCGGCCGCAAGACCATGGCCTATTTCCGCAAGATCGTCACCGATACGGTCAAGATGCGCGAGGAGCGGCTGAAGCGCGACCCCGACACCGCGCCGCAGGATTTCCTGACGCTTCTGCTGCGCGCCGAAGGCCCCGACGGGCTGACGCGGGCGGAAGTCGAGGACAACATCATCACCTTCATCGGCGCCGGCCACGAGACCACCGCGCGGGCACTGGGCTGGACGATCTACTGCCTCGCCGAAGCGCCGTGGGAGCGTGAAAAGGTCGAGCGCGAGATCGAGGCCGTGCTGGCGCGCGAACCCGACCCGACGAAATGGCTCGACGCAATGCCGTTCACCCGCGCCGCCTTCGAGGAGGCGCTGCGGCTTTATCCGCCGGCGCCGTCGATCAACCGCGAGCCGATCGAGACGGAGACCTGGAACGATCTGGTGCTCCCCAAGCGCGCGGCCGTACTGGTCATGCCCTGGGTCGTCCACCGCCACAGAAAACTGTGGGACAGGCCCGACGCCTTCATGCCCGAGCGCTTCCATCCGGGAAACCGCGAGAAGATCGACCGCTTCCAGTATCTGCCATTCGGCGCCGGTCCGCGCATCTGCATCGGCGCCAGCTTCGCCATGCAGGAGGCGATCATTGCGCTGGCCATCATGCTGTCGCGCTTCCGCTTCGACGTGACGGCCGAGACCAAGCCGTGGCCGGTGCAGAAACTGACGACACAGCCGCAAGGCGGCCTGCCGATGCAGGTCACGCGGCGCGTTTAACGGCGCAACGCCTTGTTACGCGATACCGGCGGGCTTGCGCTGGAACTGGCCTGCGGCGCGGAAGCGCCAGAGATAGCTGGGCAGGATGGTGCCGATAGACTGCGGCTGGATGTCGAGGCCGGCAAGGTTCCGGTTGGCCTTGTTGGCCTCCTCCGACACGATGTTGGGCTGGCGCAGCAGCAGCACCTGGTCCTTGGTCAGCAACGGGTTGGGCAGCAGGCCGAGGATCGAGGCCTGCAGATTGGCCATCCACCACGGCACCGGCACCAGGAGCCGCTTGCGCTCGATGACAGTGAGCAGCTCTTCCATGCACTGCTTGAAGGTGAGCACTTGCGGCCCGCCGAGTTCATAGATCTGGCCGCCCTTGATCTTGCCCTCGACCGAACGCGCCACGGCTTCGGCGACATCGCCGACATAGACCGGCTGGAACTTGGTCTGGCCGCCGCCGATCAGCGGCAGCACCGGCGAATAGCGCGCCATGTCGGCGAAGCGGTTGAAGAAACTGTCCTCGGGTCCGAAATTGATCGACGGACGGAAGATGACGGCGTCCGGGATCGTCTCCAGGACGGCCTTTTCGCCGAGCGCCTTGGTGCGGGCATAGTCGGATTCGGCGTTGAGGTCGGCGCCCAGCGCCGAGATGTGGGTGAGCCCTGCGCCGACCGAGCGTGCGGCTTCGGCGACGGCGCGGGCGCCGAATTCGTGCACGGTGTTGAATTTCTGCCGGCCGCTTTCATGCGGGATGGCGACCAGATTGATGACATGGTCGGCGCCCTGCACGGCGCGGTCGACAGACCAGCGCACGCGCACATTGGCCTGCACCGGCTGGATCTGGCCGACATTGCCGAGCGGCTGCAAATGTCCCGCCAGATCGGGCCGGCGCACCGCCACCCTGATGCGGTAGCCGCGCTTGGCCAGCGCCCGCACGATGTGGCGGCCGACGAAGCCGGAGCCGCCGAAGACGACCACGAGCTTGGGGATCTGCAGGATTTCGGTCATGGCTGGCTCCGGCGCTCGAAAGCTTGGCTGAAGCCGTTTCATAGTCCGTTTTGGGCCAAAGGCAAAGGGTGACGCGTCGTCGCTGCCACCCTCTTATGGACCCTTCAGAACGCCTTGCCGAGGCGCGCGTCGACCGACTGGCGGTTGCCGCCGCGGATAACGAAGAACAGCAGGATGGCCGCCCATAGAAGCGACTTTTCAGCGCCGGAAAAGCCCTGGCCGACAGTGATCCAGTGGAACCAGACGGTGACCAGCAGCACGATCATACCGGCAAAGGCGGCGGGCCGAGTCAACAGGCCGATGGCGATCAGAATGCCGCCGAAGAATTCGGTGCAGGACAAAAGCAGCGACCAGAACGCGCCGGGATAGAAGCCGAGGCCTTCGACCATCTCGGCGGTGCCGAAAGGGTTGGTGATCTTCTGCGAGCCGTGAATGGTGAGAAACCCGCCGGCGACGACGCGCAGAAGGGTTTCGGCGCCATCATACAGCGACGAATACAGGCGGCCAAACACCGGAACGATAAGTTTGCCCCGGGAAGCGTCGGTGGTTGCGGACATCGTAGCTCCTGTTGTTGTGACGATCCCTTGCAAACGCCCGATGGTTCCGGCAAGTCAAGTTAACAAAAGTTAACTTCCGCCATCATGTTTTAGCACACAGAGCACGAACGCAGAAAACCCCGCCGAAGCGGGGTTTTCCGGGTGACGCAACTGTCGGGACAGAGCGCAACGCGGCGGATAACCTGAGACGGCATACGCCCGCCCGGGCCCTAAACGCATCCGACAGAAGACACCGACCGGGCAAACCCGACCCGGCAGCTATTGGTCGTTGCGATCGGTAGAAAGGTTCAGCCAGGTCGCGTAAAAATTCGTTGTCGCAGGACTGCTTCAGCCCGAATAGCGCTCGGCGAATTCGGAAATGCGCTGCACTACGGCTTTGGAGGCATTGATGCCGCGCGCCTGCGCCTTCTCGGCCGCTTCGGCCCGCGCCCGGCCCGGCACGTGCACGCCAAAGCGCCGGCGCAGCCGGTCGAGCTGGTCCTTCATGCGCTGCTCGAAATCCGGGTCGAGCAGCTTGGGCTCGACAGCGAGCACGAACAGGCCGGTTCCGGGGCTGTCCGGTCCGCCGGAGAACCACGGCGCGTCGAGCGACCAGTTGGCGCCCGACAGGCCGGCAGCCAGGACTTCGACCATCAGCGCGATGTTGGCGCCACGCTGGCCGCCGAAGGCCAGCATGGCGCCCTTCATGGCCGCGGCCGGATCGGTGGTCGGATTGCCGCTGGCGTCCAGCGCCCAGCCTTCGGGGATCTTCTTGCCGTCCTCGGCCGCCTTGCGGATGTTGACGAAGGCGGTGGCGCTCGACGACTGGTCGATGACCAGCGGCGCGCCATCGGCGGCGGGTGCCGCAAACGACATCGGGTTGGTGCAATAGACCGGCTTGACCGAGCCCGAGCCTGCCAGCACCGCCGGCCCGTTGGTGGCGGCGAAGGAGACCAATCCCAGCTGCGCCAGACGCCCAGTGAAATAGCCTAGTGCGCCGCAGGTATAAGCGTTCTTCTGCGAGAAGATGGCGACGCCGAACAGCTTTGCCGCCTTGGCGAGGTCGTCGATGGTGCGGTCGAAGCCGGTATGGGCGAGGCCGCCACGCGCATCGGATTGATAGACGGCGAGCGCCGGCCTGGTGATCACGGGATCGGCATTGCCGTCGATGCGGCCGGCTTCCAGCGCTTCGAGGTAATCGATGAAATGGGTCAGCCCGACGGTCGAAAGCCCTTCCGCCTCGGCGGCAATGATCGAGGCGGTGAGCGACTTCGCCGCCTCCTCATTGGCGCCGGCGCCGAGCGCCGCCATCCGGCACAGCCCTGTTGCCTGGTCGAGAGAGAGTTGCATGGTGCGGACCCGATTGGTGGTGAGTGATTAGGGAGTAGTCAGTAGGGAGTAGCGAAAGCAAGCGGTTTCCCGGTCATATGCTGACTACTCACTACTGCCTACTCACTATTCCCTAGCCCACCTTGTTCGGTATGCGCGCCTCGATCTTGCTGAATGCAAACACCAGTATGCCGGTGATGATCATGTAGATCAGCGCCAAAAGCAGCAAGGGTTCGTAGGTGAGGTAGGTGTCCTGCCGGACCTTGGACGAGACTGCGAAGATGTCGATGACGCTGATCGTCGCCACCAGCGGCGTCGACTTCAGCTGCAGCACGGTTTCGCCGGTCAGCGTCGGCAGCGCCCGGTAGATGGCCTGCGGCAGCCAGATGCGGCGGAAAATCTTCCAGCGGCTCATGCCGAAAGCGCGGGCCGCCTCTAACTGCCCCTTCGGCACGCCGGCAAAGGCCCCGCGCATCACTTCGCCCTCATAGCCGGCGAAGGACAAGGTCAGCGCCAGCACTCCATAAGGCCAGGCTTGCCTCAGATACGGCCACATCCAGGATTCGCGGATCCAGGGAAATTGCGGAAACAGCGAGCCCAGCCCGTAATAGAGCAGCCATAGCTGGATCAGCAGCGGCGTGCCCCTGATGACGGTGCAGAATGTCCTGGCGGGCGCGGAAAACCAGAAAGAGCCGGCGGCCTGCGCGAGCCCGAGCGGCACGGCGAGCAGGAAGCCGAGAAAGCAGGTGACGGCCAGGATCCACAGCGACCGCCAGATGCCGAGAAGCCCCATTTCATAATATTGCGGCAGCCAGTCCCAGCGCATGAAGAAGGCGGCGCTCAGCACCAGCCCGATCGCGATCAGGATCAGCACGATGCGATGCGGCTGCAGCCACAGCGACGTCCGCGCGGCAACATTGATGATGATCGCTTCTCCGGCCATCAGCGCGCATCCTTGAGCGACGGCATACCGCGCCGCGACCAGGCCTCGAGACGGCCGATGAGGAGGTTGGAGACCAGCGACAAGATGAGATAGAGCACGCCCGCGGCGAAAAAGAAGGTGAAATAGGCTTTGGTGACGCCCGCCGCCTGCCGCGTCGCCAGCGCCAGCTCGTAAAAGCCGACGACCGCCAGAAGGGCCGTATCCTTGGTGGCGATCAGCCACAGATTGGCGAGCCCGGGTATGGCGAAGGGCAGCATCGCCGGCAAGGTGATGCGCCGCAGCATGAGCCCGGGTGACATGCCATAGGCGCGGGCGGCTTCGATCTGGCCCTGCGGTATGGCCAGGATGGCGCCACGAATCACTTCGGTCGAATAGGCGCCCTGGACAAAGCCGAGCACGGCGATGCCTGCCGCAAGGCCGCTGATGTCGACGCGCTGGTAGCCCATTGCCGTCAGCGCCTGGTTGATCAGGTCTGTTCCGGCATAATAGAGCAGCAGGATCAGCACCAGTTCGGGCACGGCGCGCACGATGGTGGTGTAAACCGCCAGCAAGTCGCGTACGACCGGCCCGCCGTAAAGCTTGCCAAAGGCGCCCCCGGTGCCGATCAGGAGACCAAGGACCGTGGCGCCGAGCGCGATCTCGATCGAATGGAGCAGCCCAAGCAAGAGCGTGCCGCCCCAGCCCGGCGGATTGGGCGAAAGAAGCTCGATTATGCCGGCCGCCGAGGCCGAAAGAAGTGCGTCGATCAGCGTCGCCCCCGGATTGCTGGCTTCAACCACCGCCGACGGCAGCGCCGGCGGGGGCAGGGAGGCATGGCGCTAACGCCGTGCCCCCTAGCTCATGCGAGGATCGTCAGTTCGACTGCGCGCCGCCACCACCGTAAATGTCGAAATCGAAGTATTTCTTCGATATCTCGTCATATTTGCCGTTCGAGCGGATCGCCTTGATGCCGGCGTTGATCTTGGCCTTAAGGTCGGTGTCTTCCTTGCGCACGCCGGCGCCCACGCCCGGTCCGAGCACTTCATCGTCCGGAGCCACCATGCCCTTCAGATCGCAGCAGGCCTTGCCCTGGTCCGACTTCAGGAATGCGTCGAGCGCGATCGAATCCGCCTGGACGGCGTCGAGGCGGCCTGCGGCCAGATCGTTGTTGGCTTCGTCCTGCGTCTGGTATTCCTTGATCTCGGCGGCCGTGGGCCCGAAATGCTTCTTGGCATAGGCCGAATGGGTGGTCGACACCTGCACGCCGAGCACTTTGCCCTTGAGATCGTCCGGCGTGGCGCCGAATTTCTGGTCCTTCGGCCCGATGATGGCGGTCGGCGTGTTGTAGTACTTATCCGAGAAGTCGATGGTCTTCTCGCGTTCGGCAGTGATCGACATCGAACTGGCGATGACGTCGATCTTCTTGGTCGTCAGCGCCGGGATGATGCCGTCCCAGGCGACAGGCGTGATGACGCAGTCGAGCTTCTCCTCGGCGCAGACGGCGTCGATGAACTCGATTTCCCAGCCAACCCATTTGCCGGAAGCGTCCGGCGAGGTGAAGGGCGGATAGGGCTCGGCGGCGACGCCGATCTTGACCGGATCGGCCTTGGCCACGCCCATGGCGGCGACGCCGAGCAGCAGCGCTGCGGCGAATGTTTTCAGAACAGTCTTCATGTCACGACTCCCAGTTTGTTGTTGGTTCCCGGTTTTCTTCCGTCCCGGCTTGTCCTAGCCGATGTTGCGGATGAACTGCTTCAGCCTTTCGGATTTCGGTGCGCCGAATATCTGCTCCGGCGGCCCCTCTTCCTCGACCAGCCCGTTGCAGAGGTAGACGACATGGGTCGCGACCTCGCGGGCGAATTTCATTTCATGCGTGACCAGCACCATGGTGCGGCCCTCGCGCGCCAGGTCGCCGATCACCTTCAGCACCTCGCCGACCAGCTCCGGGTCGAGCGCCGAGGTCGGCTCGTCGAACAGCATGACGCGCGGGTTGATGGCCAGGGCGCGGGCGATCGCCGCGCGCTGCTGCTGGCCGCCCGAGAGATAGGCCGGATAGACGTCGCGCTTTTCGGCCAGGCCGACGCGCGCCAAAAGCTTTTCGGCTTCCCTGATCGCCACGTCGCGCCTGACGCCCAGAACATGCACCGGAACCTCGATGACGTTCTCGATCAGCGTCATGTGGCTCCACAGGTTGAAGTTCTGGAACACCATGCCGAGCTTGGCGCGGATGCGTTCGATCTGCCGGCGGTCGGCGGGCACGGTGTGGCCGTGGCTGTCGGCCTTGAGTTTGATCTCCTCGCCATTGACGCGGATGATGCCGCTGGTCGGGTTTTCCAGGCAGTTGATGCAGCGCAGCAGCGTCGACTTGCCGGAACCCGAGCCGCCGATAATGGCGATCACCTCGCCGTCGCGCGCCGACAGCGAAACGCCTTTCAGCACATGCAGATGGCCGAATTTTTTGTGCAGGTTCTCGACATGGATGGCTTCGGCGGCGCCGTCCTGCGCCTTGCCGGATTGGACTGCGGCGGTTCCCGCCGCGCTCACCGGGGAACCTCTGCCACAGGGTCCACGGCAGATCGTCGAACGTCTATCCGGCTAATCAACATACGCTGTAATGCCCACTCCAGACTTCAGCATGGACCCAACAGCGCGAGCCCGTCAATCCCGCTCATTACGGCACTTGCGGCCTTATTGTGCAAGTGTATAAATAGCCTCCGATGAAATTTTTTCCATTTTTTTCACCTTGAACACGGCATTGAAAAGGGCACTGATGAGCGCTTTCGGATCACAATCCATGGCGGCGCCGTTGCGGCGCGTGCTGATGCGGTCGGCGGCCAATGCCATGCGCGGTGCCGACCGGGTTATCTGGCACTATGGCCCGGGTTTCGACCCGGCGAAAGCGGCGGCGCAGCACGCGGCTCTCGCTGAGCTGGTGACGGCGTCCGGCGCCGAAATCGAATGGATCGATGACAAGGCCGATGGGCTGTCGGATTCCGTATTCACCCACGACCCGTCGCTGATGACCGACCGCGGCGCGCTGATCCTGTCCATGGGCAAGCCACTGCGCGCCAGGGAGCCATCGCTGCATGAGGAAACCTACACACGCCTGGGTATTCCTATCCTCGGCCGCGTCGAGGCTCCCGGCCAGGTCGAAGGCGGCGATTGCGTATGGCTGGATAAAAACACGCTGGTAATCGGGCGCGGGGTGCGCTCCAACCAGGAAGGCATACAGCAGGTTTCCAACCTGCTGACGCCGCTCGGCATTTCCGTCTACGGCTTCGATCTGCCGCTGTGGCAGGGCGAGGAGGCGTGCCTGCATCTGATGTCGGTGATCAGCCCGCTGGCCGACGACCTGGCCCTGGTCTATTCACCGCTTTTGCCGGCGCCGTTCTACCAGTTGCTGAAGGCGCGCGGCATCCGGCTGGTGGAAGGCGACGCCGAAGAGTTTGCCGCGTCCAACGGCCTCAGCCTGAACGTGCTGCCGACCAGCCCGCATAAGGTCATTGCCGTCGCCGGCTTTCCCAAGACCAAGGCCGCGATGGAAGCCGCCGGCTGCACGGTTCAAATCTTCGAGGCGGATGCCCTCTGCATCGCCTGCGAAGGTGGGCCGACATGCCTGACGCGGCCCATCCTGCGGCAATGAATGAGCGCCGCAAGTTCCGCCGCGAGGGCGAGGAGCGGCGGCGGCAGGATTTGATCGACGCGACGCTTGCCTGCGTGGCCGAACATGGGCTGGAGGGCGCCAGCCTGCGCACCATCGCACTGCGCGCCGGCGTCACCGCGGGGCTGATCCGGCACTATTTCCCCGGCAAGGAAGACTTGCTGCAGGAAGCGTACGCGGCGCTGATGGGCCGTATGACCGAGCAGGCGAAGGCAGCATTGCTCATGGAAGACGCCGCGCCGCGCCAGCGCCTTGCGGCCTTCGTTACCGCCAACCTCAACGCCCCGATCATCGATGCACGCGTGTTTTCGCTCTGGGCAACCTTCATCGGCCGCGCCGGCGCGGATCCGAGCCTGGCTCGCGCCCACCGCGAAGGCTATCTTGGCTTTCGCAACGAGGTGGAAGCAGTCGTTGCCGAAGTGCTCGGCGCCGAGCAGCGCAGGCCAAACGCAAATGAACTGCGCCGCCATGCCATTGCCATCAACGCGATCATCGACGGGCTCTGGATCGAAGGCTGTCTGGCCGCAGAGATGTTCTCGCCTGGCGAATTGGCGGCGATCGGCGTCAAAGCCATAGAGGCCGAGCTCGGCCTGGCGCCGCAAAAGGGAGAGAAGCTATGACCACCATCGGCGAAGCGCTGATCACGCTGCTCGAAGCGCATGGCGTCGACACCGTTTTCGGCATTCCTGGCGTCCACACTGTCGAGCTTTACCGCGGGCTGGCGCGTTCAAAGATACGCCATGTCACGCCGCGTCACGAACAGGGCGCCGGCTTCATGGCCGACGGCTATGCCCGTGCCAGCGGCCGGCCGGGCGTTGCCTTTGTCATCACCGGACCGGGGCTGACCAACACCATCACCGCA
Source organism: Mesorhizobium sp. M0030 (assembly GCF_040323695.1). NCBI lineage: Bacteria > Pseudomonadati > Pseudomonadota > Alphaproteobacteria > Hyphomicrobiales > Phyllobacteriaceae > Mesorhizobium > Mesorhizobium sp. M0030. The sequence continues at coordinate 552,563 of NZ_JAMYVE010000001.1, forward strand.
ATGGGCCAGGCGCGCGCCGATTCGGTGCCGATGCTGGTGATTTCGGGCGTCAACGCGATGCCGACGCTGGGAAAGGGGCTGGGCTTCCTGCACGAACTGCCGGACCAGCGCGGCATGATGGAGAAGGTGGCGCTGTTTTCGCAGCGTGTCACCGAGGCCAGCGAATTGCCTGGCGCTTTGGCGCGGGCCTTCGCGCTGTTTTCGTCGTCGCGGCCGGGCCCCGTCCATATCGAGATCCCGACCGACGTCATGGTCAAACCGGCCGACGGCATCGCTGCTTCGCTCACCAATGCAGCGCCGCGGGCGCCGGATGGCGCGGCCATTGCCGAGGCAGCCAGGCTGATCGCAGCCGCGCGCCGGCCGCTGATCCTTGCCGGTGGCGGCGCCAAGCGCGCCGAACAGCCATTGCAGCTTTTGGCCGAGCGGCTCGGCGCGCCTGTCGCCCAGACCGCCAATGCGCGCGGTCTGCTGCATGCACATCCGCTTTGCGTGCCGGCCAGCCCCAGCCTGAAGGCGGTGCGTGCGCTGATGGCAGACGCCGATCTGGTCATCGCCGCCGGCACCGAATTCGGCCCGACCGACTATGACGGTTACAGCGACGGCGGCTTCGTGCTGCCCGCCAATCTGATCCGCATCGATATCGGCGCCGACCAGCTCGCCCGCCGCCCGGTGAGCGTCGGCATCCAGGCCGATTGCGCGGAGGCGCTTGGCGCACTGCTAGGCGCGCTCCACCCTGATCATGCCGCAGCGAAGGACGGCGAGAGCCGCGCAGCCGCGTCGAGAAAGGCGGCCTTTGCCGAGCTCAGCCCGGCCTATGCCGCGCAGGTGCGTGCGGTGGAAACCATCCGCGACGCACTGCCGGGCGCCATCATCGTCGGCGATTCCACCCAGCCGATCTACGCCGCCAATCTCTATTACGACCATGACCGGCCAGGCGGCTGGTTCAACGCCGCCACCGGTTTCGGCGCGCTCGGCTACGGGCCGCCGGCGGCGATCGGCGCAGCGCTCGCCATGCCCGGCGTGCCGGTGGTTTGCCTGACCGGCGACGGCGGCTTCCAGTTCACCTTGTCGGAGCTAGGCGCGGCGCTCGATGCACCCGCACCGGTCATCTTCGTCGTCTGGAACAACAGAGGCTATCGCGAGATCGAAACGTCGATGCTCGATGTCGGCGTCGAGCCGGTCGGCGTGTCCCCGGCGCCGCCGGATTTCTGCAAGCTGGCCGAGGCCTATGGCATATCAGCCGAACGGGTTGCCGGTACTGCCGGTCTCGCCGATGCGCTCAAACGCGCACGCGCAACGGGCATGCCTCACGTCGTCGAAATCACCATCGACTGACAGCTGGCCGCGCGCCGGATGTCCATGCGCGGGGGTCGGAAGGGGCGGTCGGCGACTTCGAGCGATGCAAAGACGCAACAACTGCCATGTCGAGATGTCGGTTGAGTGATCGTGCAAAAGGCGCGACGCTCTGCGTCGGCGCGGCACGACAAGCGACATAATCACAAGAAACGACAGGAGCGTCCAGGATGACGGAAACAGTTCAGGGCAAGCATATCGTGGTGACCGGTGGCACTGGGGCGCTGGGTGCCGCGGTCGTCGGCAAATTGCTGGCGGACGGCGCGATCTGCCATGTGCCCAATGCCCACGCGTCGGCCCCCTCGCATTTCCCCTTCGCGGCCCATGATCGCGTCCGGCTGGCGCACAATGTCGATCTCGCCGATCCTGCCAAGGTCGATGCCTTCTATGACAGCGTTCCCGAATTGTGGGCCTCCATCCATCTGGCCGGCGGCTTTGCCGCAGCCCCGGTCGAGAAGATCGAATCCGCATCCTTTGCCGAATTGATGGACACCAACGCCCGCACCGCCTTTCTGTGCTGCCGCGCTGCGGTGCGCTCCATGCTGGGCTCGGCCACTGCAGGCCGCATCGTCAATGTCACGGCGCGTGCTGGGCTCGATCCGCGCCGAGGCGCCGGCATGGTCGCCTATGCCGCCAGCAAAGCGGCAGTGGCAGCGATGACCGTGGCGATGGCGGAAGAGCTGAAGCACAAAGGCATACTGGTCAACGCGGTGGCGCCCTCGACGCTCGATACGCCGGCCAACCGCGCCGACATGCCAGACGCCGATTTCGGCAAATGGGTCAGCCTCGAAGCCGCCGCCGAGGCAATCGCCTATCTGGCATCACCGGCCAATCTGGCGATGAACGGCACGCTGGTGCCGCTCTACGGCCGCGCCTGAAGTTCCGCCGCCCAGAGCGGCTCATTTGGTTTGGCTTCCGATGGCGGCCTTTGCCGACCTCGCCTGATCTACAGCGGAGGTTGGCCATCCAATCATGGCGACCGCCGACGCCTCCACGGCATTAGAAGGCCTGCGATTACGTCAGGTTCGAGACCCCCACTTGCACGACCTCGACTGCGTCGCCGATGGCGATCGCGCCGGCGTTGTTGGGAATGGCATTCTGGCCGAAGATGATGCCGCCCTTGGCGGAGCGGTGGAGTTTGCCAAGCGTCTGCAACGGCTCGCTCGGGTCCGGCTGCTCGCCGCTCAACGGATCTCGGGTGGTGATGACGCAGCGCGAGCAGGGCTTTGCGATCCGCAACTCCACCGTGCCGATGCGGATCGTCTTCCAGCTGTCTTCAAGCCATGCGCCTTCTGCGTCGACGACGATGTTTGGCCGGAACCGCGCCATCTCGATAGGCCTGGCAAGATGGCTGTTCAGATGGTTCAGCGAGCCCGTCGTGGCGATCAGCAGCGGAAAACCGTCGGCAAAGCCGACGTAATCGCCAGGCTGGCCGAATTCCGCATCGACCGGCCGGTTTCGCGGATCGTCGAAATAGACGAGATCGACGGGCCGGCCAACAATAGCCGAGAGATAGGCGCCGGCGGCCGGATCGCCCGGCCGCGCGGCAACCATATCCTTCCAGATCTTGACTTGCCGGAGCGCGGTGCCGGGAGCCGGTGCCTCGACGAAGTGCGAGCCATGCCTGTCATGTTTCAACAGGACGCCCGTTCCGCGATGCTCGACGTCGATCGTCGTCATATCGGGTATCTGGCGAATGGTGAGGAACTGCCCATCCTTGTCGACGACCATCCAGCGGCGGTCGCCTTCCATGCCCATTGTCTCGATGTCGGCGCTCGGCACGGCATGGCCGCGCAGGCTCTTGACCGGATAGCGATAGAGTTCGACGACCTTCATCCCGCATGCTTCTCCGTTGCCCGAAGGGCCGGACTTCCGTGTTTACGTCTGCAACGACGGCCGAGCCTACAACCGTCGTGCGGAATTGAAGGGGTTGCACGGTCTTAGTCTTGTGCCAATCGCGCAGCCGAGCATGAAAAACCCGCGAGCCTTGCGGCCCGCGGGTTTTCTTGTTCAGGCCGCGCGCGAGGCGCAGCCGAGGCTTACGCTTGCGCGAAGCGGCTTACGCGCTGCGCGCGAAGCGGCTTAGCTGCCCTGCTTCTTCAGCGCGGCGCCAAGGATGTCGCCCAGCGAAGCGCCGGAGTCGGTCGAGCCGTACTGTGCGACGGCTTCCTTCTCTTCGGCGATTTCCAGCGCCTTGATCGAGACCTGCAGCTTGCGGGTCTTCTTGTCGAAGGCGATGACGCGGGCGTCCAGCTTCTGGCCGACCGAGAAGCGCTCGGGGCGCTGCTCGTCACGGTCACGGCTGAGGTCGTTGCGCTTGATGAAGGTCTCGATGCCGCTGTCGACCAGCCGCACTTCCAGACCGCCATCCTTGATGCCGGTGACTTCGCAGGTGACGACCGCATTCTTGCGCAGTTCGCCTGAAGTCGCGGCTTCGCCGACCGTATCCTTGGCCAGCTGCTTGATGCCGAGCGAGATGCGCTCCTTGTCGATGTCGACGTCGAGTACCTGCGCCTTGACCATGTCGCCGCGATTGTACTCTTCGATGACCTGCTCGCCCGGACGGGTCCAGTCGAGGTCGGAGAGGTGCACCATGCCGTCCACGTCGCCTTCGAGGCCGATGAACAGGCCGAACTCGGTCTTGTTCTTGACCTCGCCCTCGACCTGGCTGCCGACCGGATGGCTCGCGGCAAAAGCCTGCCACGGGTTTTCCAGCGTCTGCTTGAGGCCGAGCGAGATGCGGCGCTTGGCCGGATCGACCTCGAGCACCACAACGTCGACTTCCTGCGTCGTCGACAGGATCTTGCCGGGGTGCACGTTCTTCTTGGTCCACGACATTTCCGAAACGTGGATGAGGCCTTCGATGCCCGGCTCCAGCTCGACGAACGCGCCGTAGTCGGTGATGTTGGTGACGGTACCCTTGATCTTCTTGCCGATCGGGAACTTGGTGCCGATCTCGGACCACGGATCGCTCTCGAGCTGCTTCATGCCGAGCGAGATGCGGTGGGTTTCCTGGTTGATGCGGATGATCTGCACCTTGACCGTCTGACCGATGTTGAGGATCTCGGTCGGGTGGTTGACGCGGCGCCATGCCATGTCGGTGACATGCAGCAGGCCATCGATGCCGCCGAGGTCGACGAACGCACCGTAATCGGTGATGTTCTTGACGACGCCTTCGACAACCTGGCCTTCTTCGAGGTTCTGCACGATTTCCGAACGCTGTTCGGCGCGGCTTTCCTCGAGCACGGTGCGGCGCGACACCACGATGTTGCCGCGGCGGCGATCCATCTTGAGGATCTCGAAGGGCTGCGGGTTGTGCATCAGCGGAGAGACATCGCGGATCGGGCGGATATCGACCTGGCTGCGCGGCAGGAAGGCCACGGCGCAGTCGAGGTCGACGGTGAAGCCGCCCTTGACCTGGTTGAAGATGACGCCTTCGACGCGCTCACCCTTGGTGAACTTCTCTTCGAGCTTGACCCAGCTCTCTTCGCGGCGGGCCTTGTCGCGCGACAGGACGGCTTCGCCCAGCGCGTTTTCGATGCGCTCGACCATGACCTCGACCGTGTCGCCGACCTTGAGCGTCGAGTCCTTGCCCTTGACGCCGAATTCCTTCAGCGGCACGCGGCCTTCGACCTTGAGGCCGACATCGATGATGGCCATGTCTTTTTCGATCGCCAGGATCGTGCCCTTGACGACCTGACCTTCGCCGGAGTGGCCGGCGGTAAATGATTCTTCGAGCAGGCTCGCGAAATCGTCGCGAGTGGGATTTGCAGCTGACATATTTTCTCCTGGAGTGCCCCGCATCTCTTGCGGGACGGGCGCCGTGGGTTAGCGTTGCGTTGGCCTGCCGGCGTTCCGGGCTACAAAAGCCCTGGGCCGCCTAAGCGGCAATTCCGGCGCATGAAGAATGCTGGCAGGCTGGTTCGTGCCCGATATGGGTATTTTCTTCGCTTCCGGCAATCGGTGGCAGCGGGAAAACCCTGGATCAGGCTTTATCTCTCTTGGCCAAGGCGTCGTCGATGATCGCTTTGGCCGCCAGAAACGCGGCCTCTATAGCCATTTCGGAGGTATCAAGCAAGTGCGCGTCGGCGGCGGGCTTCAGCGGCGAGTCGGCCCTGCCCATGTCGCGCTCGTCGCGGCGCATGATATCGGCAAGGATTTCGGCGAAATTGGCAGTGCCGCCGATGCTCTCGATTTCCGCCAGCCGGCGCTGCGCCCGCACCTGCGCACTCGCCGTCACATAGAGCTTTATGTCGGCGTCAGGGCACACGACCGTGCCGATGTCGCGCCCGTCGAGCACCGCGCCCGGCGGTGTCTTGGCGAAATCGCGCTGCTTTTCGACCAGGATGCGCCGAACGGTAGGGTAAACCGCTACCTTCGAAGCCGCTTCGCCGACAGCATGCGCCGACAAGACCGCCCGGTCGAGCTTGGCTAGATTGACCTGGCGGGCAGCGGTTTCGGCGGCCGAGACATTGTCGAGCGGCAGCGCGTGCCGGATCAACGCATGGGCGACCGCGCGATAAGTGAGGCCGGTGTCGAGCAGGTTGAGACGGTAGTGGTCGGCCAGCCGGCGGGCCAGCGTGCCCTTGCCGGCGCCGGCCGGGCCGTCGATGGCGATGGTGAACGGCAATTCGCGACCTCGAAGATTTGCTGCTATCAGGATCGAAACTGGAAACCCGCATCTTTCAGCTTCAGAGCTTCATTTCCAGCGTAAAAGCCACTGTGCAGATGATTTAGATTTTTCCGCACCAGGCGTAGCAGCGCGTCGCCAATCTTGGTGAATGCCGCATGCTTCTCTATCAACTGCCCAAGATCGTCGAAGTCGCGCGCTTGGAAATAAAATCGGCCCTGAAAAATTGAACTGCCTTCGGTCCGGGATGGGTTGTACTGTATCACAGATGAGCGGCTGAGATCGGGATCATACGTATCGTTGTATGGATTGTGCTTCCAAACAATTTCCTCCCTCAGTGCCTTGGGAACGAGATGAAAGCCCTCGACCTTACGGCCCGGGTGCACTCGTTCAAATTTTTCTTTCAGCGAGGGTGCGGGGGTCTTCGACTGGCTGTTGATCACCGCGAATACCCCCTTTGAAAGCACGATGGACTGAAGCTCAGTTTGATCTTTGTCTGACAACCAGAAATTGACCTGCCTGCCCATCATTGCCGCGATTCCGACATTGCACTCTCATGCACGAATACTGCACATTGAGACAGGGGAAATCACCCGATCTCCGCACCGAGCCCCGTCATCAGCCCCATGAACTCCGGGAAGCTCGTCGCGATCATTGCGGCGTCGTCGATGGTTACCGGCTTTTCCGTTGCCAGCCCCATCACCAGGAAGCTCATGGCGATACGATGGTCGAGATGCGTCTGCACCGTCGTGTCCTGGCCATTGGGATGGCCGCCCAGCCCCTTGCCGCCGGGCTTTCCGCGCACCGCGAGCGAAGCTTCGCCTTCGGTGCAGTCGACGCCGTTGAGCTTCAGCCCATTGGCAACCGCTGCCAGTCGGTCGGATTCCTTCACCCGCAGCTCTTCCAGCCCCTGCATCAACGTCTCGCCCTCGGCGAAGCTCGCGGCAACCGCCAGCACCGGATATTCGTCGATCATCGACGGGGCCCGCTCGGGCGGCACGGTGACGCCCTTGAGCTCGGAGTAGCGCACGCGCAGATCGGCAACATCCTCGCCGCCGGCATTGCGCGGGTTCAAGATGTCGATCTGGCCGCCCATTTCCTGCAACGTTAGAAGCAGGCCGGTGCGGGTGGGGTTCATCAGCACGTTCTCGATGACGATGTCCGAACCCGGCACGATCAGTGCCGCGACCAGCGGGAAGCCGGCCGAGGAGGGGTCGCCGGGCACGGCGATGGTCTGCCCCGTCAATTTGCCCTGGCCCTCGATGAAGATGTGGCGCACGCCGCGCTCGTCGGTCTCGACCGAGAGATTGGCGCCAAATCCCCTAAGCATCTTTTCGGTATGATCGCGCGTCATCACCGGTTCGATCACGGTGGTGATGCCGGGCGTGTTGAGGCCTGCCAGCAGCACGGCCGACTTCACCTGCGCCGAGGCCATCGGCACGCGGTAGGTAATGGGTGCGGCGTGTTTCGGCCCATGCAGCGTGATCGGCATGCGGTCGCCCGGCGTCGCCTTCAGCACCTGCACGCCCATCTGGCGCAAGGGTTCGAGCACGCGGCCCATCGGCCGTCCCGACAGCGATGCGTCGCCGATGAAGGTCGTTTCCATGTCGTAAGTGCCGACGAGGCCCATTGTGAGGCGGGAGCCGGTACCGGCATTGCCGAAATCGAGCGGGCCTTCCGGCTGCAGCAGCGCGCCATTGCCGGTGCCGCGGATCACCCACTCGGCGCCGCGCTTCTCGATATGCGCGCCCATCGCCTTCATGGCGGCCGCCGTGCGCATCACATCCTCGCCTTCGAGCAGGCCGGTGACGCGGGTTTCGCCGGAGGCAAGGCCGCCGAACATCATGGAACGGTGCGAAATCGACTTGTCGCCCGGCACGCGAGCGGTGCCGGAAAGGGCGGATGATTTGCGGGCGGTGGCCGGCTTGGCAGCGGCGGCGTGAGACATGGAATTTCCCTGGACGGAATGCCGGCGCGCCGGCGCTTTTCATTTGTTGCGGCGGTCTCGTATCACGGCGGGCACGAATGGTCATCCCCATGGTCGTCGCTTGGCGCGAGGCCTTTCAGTGCTTGGTTTTGTGACGCCGGCTTTTCGCTTTGACAGCGCGGTAAACTGTGGTTAAGGGGACCACTCTTTTACTGACGAGGCTTGACGTGGCAAAAAACGAACTTGGCACAAAGCGTGTCGACCCTGAAACGGGCCGAAAATTCTACGACCTGAACAAGGACCCTATCGTCTCGCCCTATACGGGCAAGACGTATCCGCGTTCCTATTTCGAGGACGGCAAGATCGCCGCCCTCGAAGAGGAAGAGGAAGTGGCCGAGAAGGAAGTGGACGCCGAGGAAGAAGAAGGCGTTGAAGTCGTCTCGCTTGAAGAGGCCGACGAAGACGTCAAGGCCGGCGACGAGCTTCCCGACCTGGGCGACGACGAGGACGATGTCGATCTAGGCGACGATGAGGACGATACTTTCCTTGCCGACGAAGAGGAAGAAGACGACGACGTCGCCGACATGATCGGCGTCGGCGACGACGACGACGAAGTCTAGGAACGCTTCGAACCCATGCATTTAGCGGCGTTCACGGGCTATGATGAAAAAGCGGGCCTCGAAGGCTTGATCTTCAGGGAAGGCGGGGTTAGAAGCCGCCTGCACTAAACGGCGCGGTCCTGAAACCCGCGCCGGACCTCTCGCCGGCAACGGCGACGGCTGACTGCCGGAGTGGGGCCATAGCTCAGTTGGGAGAGCGCTTGAATGGCATTCAAGAGGTCGTCGGTTCGATCCCGATTGGCTCCACCAAACAGTCTCTTTCCGACGCTCGGTTTCGCGGCATTCATGCTTGTCGCCTGCCAGTCGGCGCCTGAACCATCATCGCCGCCGCCAGCGCCCGCACCTCAGCCCATGGCGCCTGCCGCGATCTCTGCTCCGGATGGTGCGGCGGTCCTCGATCCATCCGTGCGGGTCATGCCGCCCGGCGAAGGAGTCCCGGCCAAGTATGTCGCGTTTTCCGGCATATGGGGCGGACAGTTGGACGGGATGTATGACGGCAAGCTCGCTGTGCTGACGATTACGCGCGGCGGCAATGTCACCGCCACCTATGCCTGGGGCGATGTCGGCGACAACAAACCGGGCGTGGCCGACGGCGAAGGCAAGATTTTCGGCAACACGTTGAAACTGCGGCGCCTTCCCAATGGCGCGGACGTCAGCGCGGTCATTCAGGCGGACGGAACGCTGGCCGTCACCTATGGGCTTGCCGACCGCACCTATACGGGCACGTTCACCAAGCAGTAATCGCGAGAGCTAATCTTCCGGGGAAGCCACGGCTGGCTCCTTCCCTTAATCAATGCAGGCCGAATTCGCGCAGCAGTTCTTCGCGATAGCGCACGAAGCGGCTCTCGCTGCGCTCGCGCGGGCGTGGCAGGTCGATGTCGATCAACCGCGCCGCGCCGCCTTTCTCCTTGGGCAGGATCAGCACCCGGTCAGCCAGATAGATCGCCTCCTCCAGATCGTGGGTGACCATCACCATGGTGACGTTCTCCTCGCTCCAGATGCGCGCCAGTTCCTCCTGCATGCCGATCTTGGTCATGGCGTCCAGCGCCCCCAGCGGCTCGTCGAGCAGAAGGATTTCGGGCTGCACGGTGAGCGCTCGGGCGATGCCGACGCGCTGCGCCATGCCGCCGGAAAGCTGGCTCGGAAAAGCATCGGCGAATTCGGCAAGGCCGACCAGGGCGACGTAGAAGCGGGCGCGTTCCTCGGCCTGCCTCTTGGGAACACCGCGCACTTCGAGGCCGAACGCGACATTGCCGAGCACGCTCAGCCACGGCAGCAGCCGCGGCTCCTGGAAGATCACGGCACGCTCGGCGCCGACGCCATGCACCGGCTGGCCGTCGATCGCGACACCGCCGCTGTCGGCCGCCTCCAGCCCGGCCAGAATACGCAGCAGCGTGGTCTTGCCGGAGCCGCTGGCGCCGACAATGACCAGGCATTCCCCCGAACGAATGTCGAGGTTGAGCGTCCGCAGCACGGCAAGCTGGCGCCCGCCGAGGCTGAAGGATTTGGAGAGGTCGCGGATCGAGACCTCTCCGCCACGGTTGGAACCGGCCATCTTGTCTCTCAGCTATTTCAAAGCTCAGTTGATCTTGGTTTCGCCGGGCCGGTACAGGATGTCGGCGGCTTTCAGCTTGCCCTGGGCCAGACGGCCGTCGCGCTCCAGCACGGCGACCCAGAAGTCGATGTCGCGGTCGGTCGCCTGTGCACCTTCGCGCAGACCAAAGCCGGTCCAGTAGCGGGCGAGATCGCCGTTTTCGCCGCGCTTGTCGAGGATAGTGGCCAGCACCTTGCGGGCTTCGTCCGGGTTCTGGCGCGACCAGTCCGAGGCGCGCGCCGACTGTTCGACGAAGTTGCGCGCCGCATCCGGGTTGGCGGCAATGAAGTCGCGCCTGAGTACGACGAAGCCGCCGGCGAGTTCGCCGAGCACCTGGGTGTCGTCGAACACGCCGCGCACGCCGCCGTTGGCGACCAGCGCGCCGGCAAAGGTCGCCTGCCAGTAGCCGAGGCCGGCAATGTCGACCTGGCGCGAGCGCAGCGTCTGCTCAAGCTGCGGGCCGGGCACGACAATGAGGTTGGCGGCGGTCGGCGGCAGGCCGACGCTGTGCAGGGCCTCACGCACCGTATAGTCGAGATGAGCGCCGAGCGTGTTGACCGAGATGGTCTTGCCGGCAATGTCGGCGATCGATTTGATCGGGCTGTCTTCCAGCACGTAGAAGACGCTCTTCACATCCTTGTTGATGCCGTTGCTCGGATACGCCGCGACGAAGTCGTTGCCGCCGGAGATCGAGTTGATCACCGCCGCGGTGGCGGCCGAGCCGATGTCGACGCTGCCGGAAGACAGCGCAAACAGCGATTCCGGTCCGCCCGAGGAATAGCCGACATTCTCCAGCTCGACGCCGAGCCCTTTGAAGTAGCCAAGCTCGTCGGCCAGCTCGTGCGGGGAGATGCTGCCACGGCTGGCGAGGTAGCGGAACTTGACGGCTGCGGCTTGCGCAAAGGCCATGCGCGGCAGGCCGGCGGCGATGAGGCCGGCGGCAAGCGGCGCGCCGGCAAGCAGCGAACGGCGGGTGATTTTCATGATCGGGTCCTTCCTGGAGGTAAACGGTGAGGGGCGGACTGCTCAGTTGACAGATTGCTCCAGCGACAGAGCCGCCGCTGCAGGGTGACCAATGCCTGGTTGGCGATCAGGCCAAGCCCGGCGAGGATGACGATTGCCGCAAACATCAGCGGGATCTGGAAATTGTACTGCGCGTTCATCACCTGGAAGCCGATGCCCTTGTTGGCACCGATCATCTCGGACGCGATCAGCAGCAGCAGCGCCGTGGTGGCGCTCAGCCGCAAGCCGACGAAGATCGACGGCACGGCGCCCGGCAGTACGACGCGGCGAAACACGGTGAGCCGGCTCGCACCATAGACGCGCGCCATTTCAAGCAGCTTGGGATCGACTTCCTTGACGCCGCTGATGGTGTTGAGCAGCAGCGGAAACAGCGTCGCCCAGAAGATGACGAAGATCTTCGAGGTCTCGCCAAGTCCCAAGAGCAGGATGAACACCGGATAGAGCGCCAGCGCCGACGTCTGCCGGAACACCTGCAGGATCGGATCGAGCGCGGTTTCGACCGGGCGCACCTGGCCCATGAACAGGCCAAGCGGAATGGCAACGGCGACAGCCGCCGCAAAGGCGATGCCGGCGCGTTGCAGGCTGATGGCGATGTCGCCGAGCAGGCTGCCGCCGGCAAGCCCCTTCCAGAGTGCGACGACGATCATGTCGATCGGCGGCAGCACCGCCGCGTTGACCCAGCCGACGCTGCTCGCCACCTGCCAGAGCGCCAGGAAGCCGGCAAGCACGCCGTAGCGCTTCAGGAAGCGAACAGCCGCCTTGCTACCGAGGTTCAGGAAGTCGGTGCCGAGCCCAGTTTCGCCACCACTGCGGCGAACCGTGATCTGCCGATCGATGTGCTGCAGCGTCATTGCTTCACCCCTTCGATTGCCAAGGTCATTCGGCGGCAAGGACGGTCGAGCGGGCGACGGTCCATGGATTTTCCGGGCGCCTGAGGCCGAGATTCTCGCGCAGCGTGCGGCCTTCGTAGGCCGTGCGGAACAGGCCGCGCCGCTGCAGCTCGGGAATGACCAGGTCGACGAAATCGTCGAGCGCGCCGGGCAGCCAGGGCGGCAGGATGTTGAAGCCGTCGGCCGCCTCGCTGGTGAACCATTCCTCCAGCTGATCGGCGACCTGCGTGACGCTGCCGACGATGGTGTAGTGGCCGCGCGCCGTCGCTACCCATTGGTAAAGCTGGCGTATGGTGAAGTTGTGCTCGTCGGCGATCTGCCGGATCAGCGCCTGGCGGCTCTTCATGCCCTCGGTTTCCTTGCTCGGCGGCAACGGGCCGTCGAGCGGATAGCCCCTGATGTCGAGCGTCTGGCCGGCGAGCCCGTTGAGCAGGGCGACACCGTCCTCGGGCAGGATAAGGTCGTTAAGCTGTTGGTATTTGGCACGGGCCTCGTCCTCGGTGCGGCCGACGAAGGGCGCGACGCCCGGCATGATCAGCACCTGATCGGGATCGCGGCCGACTTCAGCCACGCGCGCCTTGATGTCGCGGTAGAATTCCTGCGCCGTCTCGAGCTTCTGATGGGCGGTGAAGATGACCTCGGCCGAGTGCGCGGCAAGCCCACGGCCGTCTTCCGACTGCCCCGCTTGTACGACAACCGGATGTCCTTGCACCGGGCGCGGCACGTTGAGCGGACCCTTGACGCTGAAATGCTCGCCCTTGTGGTCGATGTCGTGCAATCTGTCCTTGTCGTAGAAACGGCCCGACTGCTTGTCGCGGATGAAGGCGTCATCCTCCCAGCTGTCCCACAGCGCCTTGACCGTCTCGACATGCTCATGCGCCCTGGCATAGCGCTCGGCATGGCTGGGCTGGACGTCGCGGTTGAAATTGCGCGCCGTTTCGTCGCCGGCCGAGGTCACCACGTTCCAGCCGGCGCGGCCGTTCGACAACAGGTCGAGCGAAGCAAATTTGCGCGCCAGCGTGTAGGGCTCCTCATAGGTGGTGGAGGCCGTGGCGATGAAACCGATATGCGTCGTCAGCGGCGCCAGCGCCGCAAACAGCGTCACCGGCTCGAAGCCGGCGATCTTGGCGTTGCCGCCCTCGCGGGCGCCGAGGCCGACGGTCAGGTTGTCGGCCAGGAAATAGGCGTCGAACAGGCCGCGCTCGGCGGTCAGCGCCAGTTGCTTGTGGAACTCGAAATTGGTGGCGCCGTCGGCCGGCGCATCGGGATGACGCCAGGCGGCAATATGCTGTCCGCCGCCGGGCAGGAAGGCGCCGAGCTTGATCTGCCGCGGTTTGCTATCGGACTTGCTGGCTCGAGTCATTTGCAGGCGTCCTTCTGGTCTATGCGGGATGGAATATTGCGTCGCGGATCGTTGGTTTTCAGGCGGCAAGGACGACGCTGTAGGGCACGCCGGCCACCCGGCATGCCTCAGCGACCGCCTGCCGGGCTCGCGCCTTGACTGCCTCTGACACCAGCACGCCATCTGCAAAGTCCTTGTCCGAGGCGTAGATCGCGGTCGGCAGGGTCTGCGCCTCGAAGAAGCCGAACAACGGCCGCAACTGGTGTTCGACGACAAGCGAATGACGCTCGCCGCCGCCTGTTGCCGCCAGGATGATCGGCTTGCCGCGCAGCGACGACGGGTCGAGCAGGTCGAAGAAGTGCTTGAACAGCCCGGTGTAGCTGCCCTTGAAGGTCGGGGAGCCGACCACCAGCACGTCGGCGCCGAGCAGCTGCTCGATAATACCGCGCGCCGCCGGATCGAGATCGCCAAGCTGTCTTGCAGGCGCAAAGGACGGGCCGAGATCCTCGATGTCGAAAACGCTCAAAGCCGAGCCGGCCCGGCTCGACACCTCACCGGCGATGTGGCTGACGAATGCCTTCGTCTTGGACGGACGGGTCAGGTTGCCGGACCACCCCACCACCAGCTTTTTTGACATCCGAGGCTCCTTCTCGCAAACGCACTATCCGCATTAAGCCTACCGATTTTGTAGAATTAAATGAGCGAGAAGATTTCAAAACCGGGCTCTGAAGCGAATGGAGTTTGCGGTACATCGCCTTTGGTTGGTTCATTTGGCCCCAAAAGCGCCGCGGCAGATGCTGACGCGGTCGCGAAAGGCATCGCCGGGGACCATGGCCTTGGTCCTTTGCGCACTGATGGGTATCGTCGCGAAACCGTCAAGGGCCGGCGGCATTGACACTGCGTTGTGTGAGTGTCGATTGAACCCGATCGCGTGGGCGATGAAGTAGGCAACTGCAATCAAAGAACAGGATGCGCGCATGAAAAAGATCGGCTTTCTTTCCTTCGGCCATTGGTCGCCCTCGTCGCAATCGCAGACGCGCTCGGCGTCCGACGCGCTGCTGCAGTCGATCGACCTTGCCGTCGCCGCCGAGGAGCTGGGCGCGGACGGCGCCTATTTCCGCGTCCATCATTTTGCCCGCCAGCTCGCTTCGCCGTTTCCGCTTCTGGCCGCGGTCGGCGCCCGCACCAGCCGCATCGAGATCGGCACCGCCGTCATCGACATGCGCTATGAGAATCCGCTGTATATGGCCGAGGATGCGGGTGCTGCCGACCTGATCGCCGGTGGCCGGCTGCAGCTTGGCATCAGCCGCGGTTCGCCGGAGCAGGTGATCGACGGCTGGCGCTACTTCGGCTACGTGCCGCAGGACGGCAAAAGCGATGCCGACATGGCGCGCAACCATGCCGAGGTGTTTCTGGACGTGCTGCGCGGCGAAGGTTTCGCGCAACCCAATCCGCGGCCGATGTTCCCCAATCCTCCGGGAATGCTGCGGCTCGAGCCGTTCTCGGCCGGCCTACGCGACCGGATCTGGTGGGGCGCCGCTACCAACGCCACCGCCGAATGGGCGGGCAAGCTCGGCATGAACCTGCAAAGTTCGACGCTGAAGTTCGATGAGGGCGGCCAGCCGCTCCACATCCAGCAGGCCGAACAGATCCGCGCTTATCGTGCGGCGTGGAAGGAAGCCGGCCATACACGCGAGCCGCGCGTGTCGGTCAGCCGCAGCATCTTTGCGCTGGTGAACGACCGCGACCGCGCTTATTTCGGCGGCGGCAGCAGCGAAGATCATTTCGGCTATATCGAGCCTGAGAAGCTTGCCGTCTTCGGCCGCTCCTATGCCGCCGAGCCCGATGTGCTGGTCAAGCAGCTGAAAGAGGATGAAGCGATCGCCGAGGCCGACACGCTGCTTCTGACCGTCCCCAACCAGCTCGGCGTCGAGTACAACGCCCACGTCATCGAGGCGATCCTGAAGCACGTCGCGCCAGCTCTCGGCTGGCGCTGACAAGAGGCGCCAGCCGCCGGGCAAACAAAGAGATAGACCGTTTCGCCGGCAAACGGTGAAACGCTCTAAGGGAAGAGGCGGCTAGGCATCCGCCTTGAAGGTCTGCTTCTGCTGGCCGAGCCCCTCGATGCCCAGTTCCACCACATCGCCAGCCTTCAAGAACACCGGCGGCTTCATGCCCAGCCCAACGCCGGGTGGCGTGCCGGTGGAGATGATGTCGCCGGGGTGGAGCGACATGAACTGGCTGAGATAGGAAACGAGATAGGCGACGCCGTAGACCATGGTCCTGGTCGAGCCGTTCTGCATCGTCTTGCCGTTGACCGTCAGCCACATTTTGAGGTTCTGCGGATCGGCAACCTCGTCCTTGGTGACAAGCCACGGCCCGGTCGGACCAAACGTGTCGCAGCTCTTGCCCTTGGTCCACTGGCCCTGGCGCTCGGCCTGGAAGGCGCGCTCGGACACGTCATGGGCAACGGCATAGCCGGCGACATAATCCAGCGCATCGGCCTCGCTGACATATTTGGCTTTTCTGCCGATGACCACGGCGAGTTCAACCTCCCAGTCGGTCTTTTCCGAGCCGCGCGGGATCAGCACATCATCGTCGGGGCCGACAATGGCCGAGCTCGCCTTCATGAAGATGATCGGCTCCGGCGGCACGGTGGCGCCGGTTTCGGCGGCATGGTCGGAATAATTCAGGCCGATGCAGATGAACTTGCCCGTGCCGGCGACGCAGGCGCCGAGGCGCGGCTTGCCGGAAACCGCCGGCAGCGAGTTCGGATCGAGCTTCGACAATGTCTCGAGCGACGCCGGATCGAGCGCCTTGCCAGCAATGTCGGTGACATGACCCGAAAGATCGCGGATCGTTCCATCCGCATCGAGCAGGCCGGGGCGTTCGCTCCCTATCTCGCCATAGCGCAGCAGTTTCATCTTGCTCTCCAAATTGCGGCCCAAGGCCGTTTTCAAAACTCGCTCCGCCAAGCGATGACTGGGCGGACTCTGGCTATCGGACCCGACCTGGGGCAAGCCGGACTTTAGAACTGTTCGAGCCTGGACCTGCGGATCGAGGCTATTGCTCAGATCGACCAGCCGCCGTCGATATTATAGGCCTGGCCTGAGGTGTACGTGGCGCCGGCGAGGTAGACGGCAAGGTCGGCGATTTCCTCGGGCGTGCCGAGACGGCCCATCGGCTGGCGGGCAATGAAGGCCGCGCGGGCCGCCTCGTAATCGCCCTGCGCATGCATGCGGTCCTGCAGCGACGGGCTCTCGACGGTGCCGGGGCAGATGGCGTTGCAGCGAATGCCCTTGGCGACATAGTCCGCGGCAACCGCCTTGGTGAGACCGATCACGGCCGCCTTGGAGACGCCATAGGCGAAGCGGTTGGGCACGCCCTTGCCGGCGCCGGCGACGGACGACATGTTGATGATCGAACCATCGCCGCGTTCCAGCATGCCGGGCAGTACGGCCCGAATGGTTCGGATCATGGCGCGGACATTGAGGTTGAAGGCGAAGTCGAGATCGGCATCCTTCATCTCGAGGATCGAGCCGGAATGAACGAAGCCAGCGCAGTTGAACAGCACGTCGACGCGGCCGATTTCAGCGAAGCCCGATGTGACGGCATCATCGTTGAGGACGTCGAGCTTGCGGGTCTTGATGCCGGAGGTCTTGGCGAGTTCGGCCAGCAGCGCCTCGTTGATGTCGGTGGCGTGCACGACGGCGCCTGCCTTGGCGAAGGCCAATGCGCTCGCCCTGCCGATGCCTTGCGCCGCCGCCGTGACGACAACGACCTTGCCTGCCAGATCCGCCATGCGTTTCTCCTCGCCCTCTTTGGCCACTTCTCGGCCCGATTTAATGCCGGCTGACCGGGGCGTCCTGTGCCAGACAGGCGAGACTATGCGGCCTGCACAATCCATCAGTCCAAAATAACAAATGTTTTTTCTGGTTAAAGAACACACGTCCGGGCGTCAAGCCCGAACGCGATCACCTTCACGACGGCCGATGTAATGCACATCGCTTGCTCTGATGCAACAACATGTATGACAACCGGGCAACGAGTGACGCTGCCATGGTTCGCTCAAGCACAGCGCGTTTCAGGCGGCATTAGTCGCCGTATGGCACCCAGACGTTCTTCACTTCGATGGCCCGCCGCAACAGGGCATCGCCGGCGGCCTCGTCGGAGGCCCAGTCGAGGCTGCGGCCGTTTCCGGTCCAGACGCGCTTGAGATTGCCGATGGAATCGGCCTCCGCCCTGGCGCAGGTGTCGGCATCGGCGAACAGCCACAACCCGTCGACATCGTCATGCTTGGCCAGCACGCCGGCAAGCTCCGCCGTGCGGCCGGTGACGATGTTGATGGCGCCTGCCGGAACGTCGGAATATTCGATCACCTGGTAGAGATCGGTGGCGAGCAGCGGGTATTTTTCCGACGGCACGGCCACCACCGTGTTGCCCATGGCAAGCGCAGGTGCGATCAGGGAGATCAAGCCGAGCAGCGGCGCGCTGTCCGGGGCGACGATGCCGACGACGCCGACCGGCTCGTGCAAAGCGAGCGTGACGGCGCGGGCCGGTGGCTGATGCACCCTGCCCTCATACTTGTCGGCAAGGCCGGCATAGAGGAACAGGCGCTCGATCGATTGTTCCACTTCCTCCCGCGCGGCCTTGGCGTTGGCGCCGGTCAGTTCGGTCAAGCGTGCGGTAAACTCGCCGGCACGGCCGGACAGATTTTCGGCGAGATAATATAGCACCTGGGAGCGATTGTAGGCGGTCGCCTCCGGCCAGGCCTTGCAGGCGCGGGCGGCGGCAACGGCGTCGCGGATGTCCTTGCGGCTGCCGAGACCGACTTCGCCGGCGAGCTTGCCCTTGGCAGTGGCTATCGCCAGCGAATAATTGCCGTCGGGCCGCACCTGCTTGCCGCCGATGAACAGCTTTGCGGTACGATCGATGGCGCCGCCATCCGATTGCTCGACCGGCTGCGCCGAAGCCGCCGTCGGCTTGATCACCGGGCCGAGCGGCAGCTTTGCCGAGAGATACTCGAACATGCCCTCGCGCCCGCCCTCGCGGCCAAAGCCGCTTTCGCGATAGCCGCCGAAGCCGCAGGCGGCGTCGAACATGTTGGTGCCGTTGACCCAGACGACGCCGGCCTTCAGCTGCGGCGCGACATGCAGCGTGAGGTTGATGTTTTCGCTCCACACCGAGGCGGCCAGCCCATAGCGCGTGTTGTTGGCGAGTTCGACCGCTTCCTCGGTGTTGCGGAAGGTCATGGTGGCCAGAACCGGGCCGAACACCTCTTCCTGCGCCAATATATTTGCCGGCGAAACACCGGTGGCGAGCGTCGGCAGGTGGTAGTAGCCGGAAGACGGCAGCACCGCGTCGGGCTGCCAGCAGACGGCGCCCTGTCTGGCGCCTTCTGCGACCAGGCCCTTGACGCGGTCGAGCTGTGTGGCGTCGACCAGCGGTCCGATATCGGTGTTCTTGTCGAGCGGGCTGCCGACGCGAAGCCGGCTCATCCTGACCTTGACCTTTGCGATCAACGCGTCGGCAATGCCTTCCTGCACCAGAAGCCGCGAGCCTGCGCAGCAGACCTGGCCCTGGTTGAACCAGATGCCGTCGACCAGTCCTTCGACGGCGCTGTCGAGATCGGCGTCCTCGAAGACGATGAAGGCCGATTTGCCGCCAAGCTCCAATGACAGCTTCTTGCCCGATCCAGCCGTGGCTTTCCTGATGATCTTGCCGACCTCCGAAGAGCCGGTGAAGGCGATCTTCTGGATGCCGGGATGGTTGACGATGGCGACGCCCGCTTCCGGCCCGCCCTGGACGATGTTGACGACGCCCTTGGGCACGCCGGCACGCTCGCAGATCTCGGCAAACAGGATGGCGGTGAGCGGCGTGAACTCGGCCGGCTTCAGCACCACCGTGCAGCCGGCGGCGAGCGCCGGCGCAATCTTCCAGGCCAGCATCAGCAGCGGGAAATTCCATGGGATGATCTGGCCGACCACGCCGACACCCTTGTGGCCTGGGAAATCCTTGTCCAGCGCCTGCGCCCAGCCGGCATGATGGATGAAATGGCGGATGGCCAGCGGCACGTCGATGTCGCGGCTTTCGCGGATCGGCTTGCCGTTGTCGATTGACTCAAGCACTGCGAACAGGCGCTGATGACGCTGCATCGCGCGGCCAATGGCGTAAAGCACTTTTGCGCGCTGGTAGCCCGAGGATGCCGACCATTTCGGCAACGCCCTGGTGGCTGCGGCGACGGCTGCGTCGATATCGGCGGCGCCGGCATCGGAGATCTTGGCCAGCAGCTTGCCGGATGAGGGTTCGCTGGTCTCGAAGGTCTTGCCGCCGCCTGCTGCCTTCCAGCCGCCGTCGATGAACAGCGCCTTGCCGAAATCGCGTCCGGCAAGCCAGGCATCGGCCTCGGTGCGGGCTTCCGGCGCCGGGCCGTATTCCATGGCGTGATAGCGTTCGAGAATGTTCATGACGCGCTCCAGATAATCGTCTTGGCAGGCGCTCTGTGGCGCCCCCCTCTGTCCTGCCGGACATCTCCCCCACAAGGAGGGAGATTAGCCTTCGCGCCTGTCGGCTCTGAAACGTCGACAATTGGCGAAATCGCCGACGTTAGCCAATCTCCCCCCAAGTGGGGGAGATGTCCGGCAGGACAGAGGGAGGCGCGAAGGAACACGACGTTCAAGGCCTTCATCCGCCTCACGCCATTGCGTGGCGGTGATTGGCCGAATAATGCCCGGTCAGATGATGCTCGAGCTGGCGCTCGATATCGGTGAGGAGGCTCGAGGCGCCGAAGCGGAACAGGTCTGGCTCCAGCCAGGGCCGGCCGAGCTCCTCCTTCATCAGCACCAGCCAGTCGAGCGAGGCCTTGGCGGTAGAGATGCCGCCGGCCGGCTTGAAGCCGATGAGAAAGCCGGTCTCCTCGAAATAGGCTCGGATGGCGCGCACCATGGCAAGGCCGACGGGCAGCGTGGCGTTGACGCTTTCCTTGCCGGTCGAGGTCTTGATGAAATCGGCGCCGGCCATCATCGCCACCATCGAGGCTAGCATGACATTTCGCAGCGTGGCGAGGTCGCCGGTGCCGAGAATGACCTTGAGATGCGCATCGCCGCAGGCTTCGCGCATCGAGACGATCTCGTTGTAGAGCTCCTGCCACTTGGCGCCGAAGACCAGGCCGCGCGGGATGACGACGTCGATCTCGTCCGCGCCGTCGCGCACCGATGCCTCGATCTCCTGCAGGCGGGTCGACAGCGGCGCAAGGCCGTGCGGGAAAGCGGTGGAGACGGCGGCGACATGGATGCCGGTGCCGCGCACGGCATCAACAGCCGTCGCGACGAATGGATGATAGACGCAGACCGCCGCCGGGCGGATTTTTTCGCCCTCGATGCCAAGCCCCTCGACGATGTCGCGGCGGAACGGGTTGATCGCCTTGGCGCACAGGCGGCGCACGCGCTCTTCGGTGTCGTTGGAATTCAGCGTCGTCAAATCCATGCAGGAGACGGCGCGCAGCAGCCATGCCGCCTGGTTGTCGGCCTTGATCGAACGACGCTTGGTCAGGCTGGCGACGCGGCGCTCCAGCGCCGAGCGATTGACCGAGCGCACCGATTCCATGAAGCCGAGATCGAGCCGCATGCCGGTGTTGCGGGCGATGCCATGCGATTGCGGAACGGGCGTGTTGGCTGCGGCACGCGCCGGCAGCGGCGTGACCTTGGACGCGCCGAGATCGGCTTCGCGGATTGTGCTGCTCATCTCCTGCCCTTTCGCTCGACGATTTTACGTCGTGGTGCGTGTCGTTGCTCCCGGACCGCACGGCGGCTTTAGGCGACGCACACCGAAGATAGCCCGTGAAGCATCGCTTCACGAGTCCTTCAAGCGGTCATAGCGGAAAAAGGCGGCGAAAGCAGCTGAATTTTGACCGCATGGTCAAAATTCCAATCGAGAAGCAGGCGCCGAGGCGCCTGCTGATGTCAGCCGACGAAAGCGCGCTCGACGACGAAGGTCGAGGGATGGCTGAGCGAGCCCTCATGGAAGCCGAGGCCTTCGGCCATTTCCTTGACGTCCTTCAGCATATGCATCGAGCCGCAGATCATGATGCGGTCCGTCTCCGGATTGAGCTTCTCGATGCCGAGGTCGGCGTAGAACTTGCCCGAGCCGATCAGCGCCGTGATGCGGCCCATGCGCGCCGATTCTTCGCGGGTCGTCGAATTGTAGAGGGTGACGCGGCCGCCGGTCAGTTCGCCGATCAGGGGATCGTTCTCGAGCGCGGCCACCAGTTCCTGGCCATAGGTCAGTTCGGCATTGTCGCGGCAGGTGTGGGTCAGGATGACCTGATCGAATTTTTCGTAGGTATCGGGGTCGCGCAGAAGGCTGGCGAAGGGCGCGATGCCGGTGCCGGTCGAGATCATGAACAGGCGCTTTGCCGGGGTCAGCGCGTCGACAACCAGCGTGCCGGTCGACTTCTGGCGCATGATGACGGTGTCGCCGACCTGGATCTTCTGCAGTTCGGAGGTCAGCGGACCATCCGGCACCTTGATCGAGAAGAATTCCAGCTCTTCGTCCCAGGCCGGGCTGGCGACCGAATAGGCGCGGTACACCGGCTTTTCGGCATTGGGCAGCCCGATCATGACGAACTCGCCGGAGCGGAAGCGCAGCGACTGCGGACGGGTGATGCGGAACGAGAACAGGCGGTCGGTGTAATGCTTCACCGAGACGACGGTTTCGGCATAGACATTGGCCGGAATCGGAAACTGCAGCGGACGGGCGCCGGCTGTGTTGAGTGCGGATGTGGTGTTCATCAATCCAACTCTGTCTTGCCCACGCCTGTGCGGGCGCCAAACCGTTTCCTGCGCGCCCAGACCATTCAGGTCCCGGCGAGCCGTTCACACACTCCAAAGCAGTGAGCTCTTGTGTCCCAAATTTATTAGTATACAAACGATATTTGTGTCAAGATACCACGCTAAAACAGCTTTCCAAACTGCGGCATATTCGTAGTTCCGCCATTTCGGATTTCGACAATGAAAGAGAATTTTTCGGTGAAGCAGCCGGATTCCGCAGGCGACGTCGTTGCCGGCATCGATGTTGGCGGAACCTTCACCGACCTCATTTTGATCGACGGAAATGACGGCGGAAAGGTGCATATCGCCAAGACGCCGACGACGGTCGACAACCAGGCGTTCGGCGTGGTTTCAGCGCTGGGCGCCACAGGCTTTGCCATAGACGGCATCGACCTCATCGTGCATGGCACGACCACCACCACCAATGCGGTGCTGGAACGCAGGCTGGCGAAAACCGGCATGATCACCACGCGCGGTTTTCGCGACGTGATCGAGCTTGGCCGCCGCACACGGCCGCAGCCCTACGGCATGACCGGAAGCTTCGTTCCGATCATCCCGCGCGATCTCCGGCTCGAAGTGTCGGAGCGCGTCGAGGCGTCGGGCGCGGTGCGCACGCCGCTCGACGAGGCCGAGATGCGCGACGCCGTGAAGACGCTGATCGGGGCCGGCTGCGAGTCCCTGGTCATCCATTTCCTGCATTCCTACGCCAACCCTTCGCATGAGCGGCGCGCGGCCGAAATCGCCGCCGAGCTTTGGCCGAACGGCTACATCACGACTGGCCATGCGCTGCTGTCGGAAGCCCGCGAATTCGAGCGCGGCGTGACCGCCGCGGTGAACGCCTCGGTGCAGCCGATCCTCGAGCGTTATGTCGAGCGGCTGCGCAAGGAATTGGCTGCCAAGGGCTATGCCCGCGACTTCCTGATCATGAACGGCAATGGCGGCATGATCTCGGCCCGCTTCGTCACGCGCGAGTCGGCCAAGACCGTGATGTCAGGCCCGGCTTCGGGTGTCATCGCGGCCGCCTATACGGGCAAGCGCGCCGGCTTTGAAAACCTCGTCACCTACGACATGGGCGGCACCTCGACCGATGTGGCGCTGATCCGCAACGCCGAGCCGGCGGTCTCCAACGAGATCGAGATCGAATATGCGATGCCGATCCATGTGCCGATGGTGGCGGTGCATACGGTCGGCGCCGGCGGCGGCTCGATCGCGCGCGTTGATGCGGCCGGCCTGATCCAGATCGGCCCGGAAAGTGCCGGCGCCAATCCCGGTCCGATCTGCTACGGCCGCGGCGGCTTGGAGCCGACCATCACCGATGCCAATCTGGTGCTGGGACGGCTGGCGCCGAAAAAACTGCTGGCGGTCGAAAATCCGGTCACCGTCGAGCGCGTCACCGGCATCTTCGAAGACAGAATAGGCAAGGCCACCGGCCTCTCCGGCGTCGAGGCGGCGGGTGCAATCCTGCGGCTCGGCAACATGAAAATGGCCGGCGCCATCCGCATGGTCTCGGTGTCGCGCGGCCATGATCCGCGTGATTTCGCGCTGTTCGCCTTCGGCGGCGCCGGGCCGCTGCATGCAACCGCGCTGGCGCGCGAACTCGGCCTGCCCCGCGTGCTGGTGCCGGCCCGTCCGGGCATCACCAACGCGCTCGGCTGCGTCGTGGCCGATCTGCGCCATGACTTCGTCAACACCATCAACCAGCCGGTCGCCGTGCTTGATGAAGCCCGGCTTCGCGAGGTGCTGGAACGTCACCGCGGGGAAGGCGAGGAACTGATCGGCAAGGAAGCGGTGAAGCCGGAAACGATCCGCGTTACGCACTCTGCCGACATGCAGTTCGTCGGCCAGACCCACATCATCAACGTGGCGCTGCCGTCTTCATCGGTGACAAGGCAGGAGTTGCAGGCGCTGTTCGAAAAAGCCTATTTCGCCCGCTTCAAGGTCGAGTTGCCGGAGATCCGCGCCAATCTGGTCAACCTCAACACGTCGGTGACGGGCGTGCGGCCGGCAATCGACCTGTCACGGCTGATCGACCCGGCCGGACGTACAAAGACGCTAGACGAGGCGCTGCGCGAGACAAGGCCGGTCTGGTATGCCGGACGCTGGCACGATACGCCGATATACGCACGCGAAAAATTGCCGCTCGATGCCGTTATCCAAGGGCCGGCGATCCTCGAACAGATGGACGCCACCACCGTGCTCGAACCCGGCGACCGCGCAAGATCGGACGCCGACGGCAACATCATCATCGACATTGGCGAGGCCTGAGATGCAAAAGCTCGACGCCATCACGCTTTCGGTCCTGCAGGCAGCCTTGCAGCAGGTCTGCGACGAGATGGATCTCACTTTCTCCCGCGCTGCCTTCTCGCCTGTCATCGCCGAGGCCAATGACCGCTCCGACGGCATCTACTCGGCCGTCGATGGTTCGTTGATCGCACAAGGCAGCCAGGGCCTGCCGGTGTTCGTCGGCGTCATGCAGTATTCGACCAAAACGGTGATCGAGATGATCGCCGACGGCCGTTGCCTGCCGCCTGAGCCGGGCGACATCTACATCGTCAACGATCCCTATCTCGGCGGCACGCATCTCATGGACGTGCGCTTCGCCATGCCAGTCTACCGCGACGGCAAGATATTTTGCTGGCTATCGAATACCGGCCACTGGCCCGATATCGGTGGCTCGGTGCCGGGCGGCTTCTCCGCCTCCGCCACAGCCGTCGAGCAGGAAGGCCTGCGGCTGCCGCCGGTCAAGCTGTTCAAGAAGGGCGTGCTCGACACCGAAATCTACGCCATCATCTGCTCCAACATCCGCGTCGCCGACCAGCGCATCGGCGATATAAGGGCGCAAGCCGCGGCACTGTTGATCGGTCAGGACCGGCTCAATGGAATCCTCGATCGTTACGGGGACGAAACCGTCGTCGGGGCGATCGCCGAACTGCGTCGCCGCGCCGCCGAGCAGATGCGCGCCAACATCTCCGCCATTCCCGACGGCACCTACAGCTCGAAGGCCTTTGTCGACTCGGACGGCGTGGTCAACGAGCCGCTGACCATCGCGCTCGCGGTGGAGAAGAAGGGCGATACGCTGACCTTCGATTTCACAGGTTCGTCAAAACCCTGTGCCGGGCCGATGAACAGCGTGCTGGCGACGACATTGTCGTCGGTCTATCTCGCCATGCGCCATATTTTCCCTGATGTGCCGATCAGCGCCGGCGCTTTCGAGCCGCTGATCGTCAAGCGGCCGGAAGGCACGTTCCTCGACGCCAAATACCCGCGTCCCGTCTCCGGCTGTGCGGCTGAAGTCTCGCAGCGCATCGCCGAGGCGGTGTTCGCGGCGATGGTGCAGGCGCTGCCGGAAAAGGTGACGGCCGCGCCCGCCGGCTCCAGCGGCAATTTCGCGCTGGGCGGCAACGATCCGGCGCGCGGCCGCGACTATGTGATGTATCAGATCTCCGGCGGCGGCTATGGCGGCAATTCCGGCCATGACGGCCTGACCAATGGCTGCTCGACCATCGGCATTTCGAAATCGCCGCCGGTCGAGATCATGGAGCAGGCCTTTCCGGTTCTCTACCGCCACTATGCCTTGCGCGAAGGCTCGGGCGGCGCCGGCAAGCAGCGCGGCGGCTTCGGCCTCGCCTATGAGGTCGAGATATTGCGAGGAGAGGCGCGCGCGTCCTTCGTCATGGACCATGGCCGTTTCGGCCCGCAAGGCGCGCTCGGCGGCAAGGACGGCGCGGTGAACACGGTGACCGTGTTCCGCGACGGCGAGGCACATGTGCCGCCGCATCTGTCCAAGGAACAGGACATCGCGCTCAAGGCCGGCGACCGCGTGAGGGTCGGCACGCCCGGGGGCGGCGGCTATGGCGATCCGCGTGAGCGCGACCCGAAACTGGTCGCCGAAGACATCAGGCTTGGTTACTACACCGTTGAACAAGCCAAAGAGCTGTTCGGAACCTGACAGCCGACAGGCCCGAGCCGCGTCAGGTCTGCAGCTTGGCCTTCAGCGCATCGGCGAATTTTTGCGCGATCTTCTTGAAGCCGGCGGGATCGGGATGCAGTTCGTTGGCCCAGTCGGCCACCTTCAACGTTCCCTGCGTGTCGACCAGATGGAAATTGTTGTTGGGATCGTCGGCCAGGCGCTTCACCACATCGCGGAACGCCGCCAGCGCGTCGTGAACGATGACCGTGCCCTTGGCGACCGTCCAGTTGCAGAAATCGAGCGACGGTTTCAGCCACGGGCCGACACAGGACGGATGCGCTCCGTTCGGGATCGGAAAATCATAGCAATGGCCAAAGATCGGCACGCCTGGCGCGACGCGGTCGCGCAGCGCGAACAAATCGAGATAGCAGGCCTCGACCATGCCGAGCGCCTTGGTGAAGCGGTTCTTGTTCAGCCCGGGGGCGTGGCCGTCATTGAAGTCGAGGAAGATGCAGAACTGGTCGCCGGCAATGTCGTTGCCACCGGCAGAGAACAGGATGGCATCGGGCTTGCCGTCCAGCCAGTTGGCCTTGTTGCGCAGGGCGGCGATCATGCGCTGCTGCTTGGGCAGCGACATCTCGTCGGTCGCCGCATCGCCATGATGGGCAAGGTTGAGGATGGTCGGCGGCATCGAGCCGATGCGGCGCAGCTGCGCGATCACATCGGTGTCGACGAACGGAAATCCGTTCCCGGTGAGCGGATAGTCGAACCAGGAATCGCCCTGCGCCAGCATCACCAGCGGCCGGTTGGCGACGGCCGCCTCGAGATTGCCGGCACTTTCCCTTGCGGTTTCGAGCCGCTCGATGTTGGCCTGGTGAACCCTGATGCGCTTGGCGATGTCGTCGTCTATGCGCCGCTGCGCGGCTTCCTGCACGAATTCCTGCTGGTCCATCCCCAGGTCCCTCCCACGACCGTCTACTTCCAGCTGAGCATGCGCCCATGTCCATGATCGGTCTGTAATTTAGATCACAGTAAGATTCCTGGGGAAGGACGGCTTGCCACGCCGTGATCGCCGCAGAGCATGTCGTTTCCGTCTCCGTGGGGCCTGCAAAAGACCATAGACTTCTATCCTTGTTTTCGCGCAATTCCGGACGGGAAACCGCCAACACCTTCCCTGGAATTGCTTAGTCAACGGAGATCAGGAACATGCGTCTTTTCGGTCGTTTCGTGCTTGCCGCTTCCGCCGCCCTGCTGCTTGGGACCGGTGCTGCCTCCGCCGAGAAACTCAGGATCGGGACCGAGGGCGCCTATCCGCCCTTCAACTATGCCAATTCGGACGGCACGCTGGGCGGCTTCGACATCGACCTCGGCAAGGCGCTGTGTGCCGAGATGAAGGCCGAGTGCGAATTCTCCGTACAGGATTTCGATGGTTCCATTCCGGCGCTGCAGGCCGGCAAGTTCGACGCCATCATCAACATCACCATCACGCCGGAACGGGCCGAGAAGGTCGAGTTCACCCACAAATATTACCAGACGCCACCGGCCATCGCCGTGCCGAAGGATTCGACCATTGCAGGCACGTCGCCTGACGATCTGAAGGGCAAGGTGCTGGGCGTGCAGAGCGCCACCATCCACCAGAATTTCGCCGAGAAGAAATACTCCGGCTCGACCGTCAAGGCCTATCCGACCGGCGACGACGCCCGCACCGACATGGCCAATGGCCGGCTGGACGCGATGATGGACGGCTCGATCATCCTGACCGAATGGCTGAAGAAGCCCGATGGCGCCTGCTGCAAATTGCTCGGCACGCTGGCCGCCGATCCGGCCATTCATGGACCCGGCGTCGGCATCGCCCTGCAAAAGGGCAACAAGGAACTGGCCGACAAGTTCAATGCCGCCATCGACGCCCTGCGTGCCAACGGCAAGTACAAGGAAATCAACGACAAATACTTCTTGTTCGACGTCTACGGAAGTTAACCCCTTCACCGCTCCTACCTCGGCAGCGCCATCAGGCGCTGCCGTTTTCATGAGATGACGGAGAAGTTTCTTGGTTGAGCGGCGCTCCCCTTTCTACACCAGCATCGTTGGCCTCGGCGCCACGATGGGCCGGGTCGGCGGCGATTTCGTCTCGGCCAAAACTTACTCCGGCATTGCCGACGAGCACCTGAACACGCGCAAGAATGTCGGCGTGCAGGATCTCAGCACCATGGGCAAGATGGACATCAAGGGGGCGGAAGCCGAGGCGCTGGTCAACCACATCATCGTCAACGATGCGGCCGCGATGAGCCCCGGCCAGGTGCGCTATTCCACCGTCTGCCGCGACGATGGCGGCATCATGGACGACCTCACCGTGTTCCGGCTGGGATCGGAGCATTTCATGCTGGTGACCGGTTCGGTCAACCGGCTGAAGATGCTGCCCTGGCTGCAGCATCATGCTGAAGCGCGAAAGGCCTATGTCACCGACATCACGGCGGCCGTCGCCTTTCCGACGATACAGGGGCCGCGTTCACGCGAGCTGCTGAAAGCACTGGTTTCGGATGCCGATCTCGATGAGTTGAAACGCTGGGCGTTCACTTCAGGGCGCGTCGGCGAGACCAAAGTCCTGATCTCACGCACCGGGGTGACCGGCGAGCTCGGCTTCGAACTGTTCGTGCCGGCGGACGAGGCCACTTCCGTCTGGGACGCGCTGATGCGGACCGGTAGCGATTTCGGCCTGAAGCCATACGGCGTGCTGGCCATGTTCACGCTCGGGCTGGAAAAGGCCTATCCGGCGCATGGCATCGACATGGACGAGAGCCGTACGCCCTTCCATGTCGGGCTCGATCGCTGGATCAAGTTCGACAAGGGCGAGTTCATCGGCCGCGAGGCATTGCGCACAATTCGCGACAAGGGGCTCGACGAACGCTGGACCGGGCTGATTCTCGACGGTGACAAGCCGGCCGCGACGGATGCCAGGGTTTTCGCCGACGGCGAGGATGCCGGCGTCGTCACCTACAGCGATCACGGCTATTCCTTAGGCAAAGTTCTGGCGACGGCGCATTTGCGGCTGCCGTTCACCGCCATCGGGACCGAACTCAGCATCGACATTGACGGCAAGCCGACCCGCGCGGTGGTGGCGCCGATGCCATTCTTCGATCCTGAAGGCGCTCGGCTGCGGGCCTAAATCAGGCTAACTTCGCTAGCAGCCGCATAAACGTGGCCGCTTCCTTGGCCGTCAGCGGCGCCAGTGTCTCCTGGGTGATGGCGCGGGCCAACGGGATCAGCCGTTCGATCGCCTCGCGTCCCTCTGGCGTGAGACTGACCAGCAGGCGCCTTTTGTCGACCTCATGCTTGGTCAGGTCGACCAGGCCACGCGCCTTCAGCCGATCGATCACGCCCTTGACGGTCGCCGCATCCATGGCGATCAGCGTTCCCAACTGGTTCTGCGAGGTCTCGCCGACATCGTGCAATTTGGCGAGCGCTGCGAATTGCGGCGGCGTCAGGTCGCTGATCTGGGCGGCAAAGATCGAGACATGGCGCTGATGCGCCTTGCGCAGGATGAAGCCGACCTGCTCCTGCAGGCGGTAGTCATGATCGTCAGGCTCTTCGGCCTCGACCAGTTTCAGAAGATTGTCACCGCCGCTCATCGCAAGCCGTCCCAAGCCTTGATATCGCCAACCGCGAGGCCGCCCATACGGTCGTGCACGCGCGGGCCGCAGCTCATCGCGAGGCAGAACAGGATTTCGTCGGCACGCGGCCCGTCGCTGATGCCGACTTCCATGGCGTCGAAATGGCTGCGGACATAGGCAGCGTTGGTGTGGCCGAGCGGCACGTCAAGCCGCGAGCCGAAGGCGCCGACCTTGGTTGCCGACGGCACGATCGCCTTGGCGTCGCCGAGCCGCTCGCGCATGGCGTAGCCGCCAGGAACGTGCCACAGCGCGCCGTGCTCCAGCTCCCCCGACGAGCCGACAATGGTGCCCTTGCCGTAGGCGTCGATCTGCTTGATGTCGCCGCCCAATGCGGCAATGAGCTTGCCGGTGAGCAGCAGGCCGAGCGGCTTCAGATCGTCCATGGCGCTCTGCAGTTCTTCGACGTAGCGGCCGGCGAACGGGTTCTTCACCAAGGCCACGGCTGCAGCGCGGCGGCGCGGCAGAGCAGCGACCGGCCCGCCATCGTGAAAGATCTCTTCGGTCAGAACCGCGATTTTGCGGATCGGAAACTCAAGCATGGGCAACTTCCTTCCCTGGATTTTTGTTGGGCGCGGCAAGCGCCATGGAACCACTGATGCGCGCTTCCCCACCTAGAAACAGCGCCGATGCGGCAATCAGGCCGCGCCGGCGAAAATCTTCGGCGACGGCAAGGCCATTGTCCAGCGCCCGCTCCACATCGCCACGCACGAGCATGCCGACGGCTTGTGTCACCAGCCGTGCACCGAGATCGCTGTCGGGCGCCAGTTCTTGCGCGGCAATGCGCTTGATGGCGGGATTGCCGGGCAGGTCGACGGCGTTGGCGATGAGTGTCGCCGCCGCATCGGCCTCGGCGCCGGTGCGGGCCAGCACGGTGACGGCGTCGGCAATGCCAAGCGAGAACGAACGGCCGCGCCAGCCGCTGGTGGCGACGCCGCGCACGCCGTCCGCCGAGCGAATGGTGAGGCGGTCGGCCATGCCGTTGCCGGTGCCGGCGATCGCCAGGTTCATCGACTGGCCCTTGCCGATATGGAGGGCGCTGTCGCCGCCATTGTTGACATAGGCCCGGTCGAGCTTGCGACCGGCAAGCAATGCCGAGAGCATTTCGTCGGCTACCGATCCGGCGACGGCGGCCATCGGCGTGATGAAGCATTCCGCCAAGGGCATGACGGCTGCTTCCATGCGCCGCGCCGTCGGGCCGGCGAAGGTGCGCGGCGCCAGGAAAAATGCCGGCAGCCGCAATTCGGGAAGCTCCTCGACCAACTCGATCAGGATCGTCTGGAAGCGCTCGATCGCCTGCTCGTAGGCGGCACGACACTCATCCGCCTCGCCAAAGGCCTGGACGATCAGGTCGATCGGCCCGTGGTTGAGATGCAGCCGCTTGCCGTCCTGCAGCCAGTTGACCTGCGGGCGTTGCATCACCCGGCCCCATTCGAGCCGGCGCGGCGCAATTGCGCCAGCGGCGGCCATGGGTTTTGAGCCTCGGCGGCTGAACCGCGACGCGGGTTGAGATACTCGCCGCCTTTGGCAACGATATCCTCGACGCTTCGTATCTCGGCCTCGTAGCCGCCCAGCCGGACATAGTCGTCGCGACGCAGCGTGAATTCGATCGGCGCCACCAGTGCCGGGGTCGGGACATAACCGAACGCGCCTTCCGGCACGCGCATGACGTCGACCATCAGCGTGATGCCGCCGCCCGGCCAGACATAGACCGGCGCGCCGCCAACGGTAACATAGGTCTTCAAGCCCTGCACCGAGCGGGTGAGATTGACCGGGTTTTCGGTGACGCCGGCGCGCAGCGAACCGCCGGCGCCGCCGATGAACAGCACGGTGCAGAGCGCCGGCTCGCAATTGTCCTCGATCAGGCCGACCGATTTCTGCAGCCGCTCGGGGAACGGTTTTTCAACCGGCTTCAACTCGTCGTCGAGTTCGTAATAGGCGAACTGCTCGCCGGTGGTCGACACCATCAGCAGCGACAGGCCGGGGCGGGCGCCCTTCTTGGCGTTCCATCCGCCGAGGATCGACAGCGGGTCGGAAATCGAGGTGCCGCCCCAGCCAAGGCCGGGCTCGGAGACCTTGAAATAGCGGCCCGGCGTCGAGCGGCGGCCGATGATCTTGATGCCGGTGTCCTGCCAGCCCAGCACCTTGCCGGCCTGATGCTCGGAGACAACGCCGGTGATATGGTCGTCGACCACCACCACCTCGTCGACTAGGCCGCGCCATTGCGTGGCGAACATGCCGATCGTGGCCGAGCCGCAGCCGACCCGCATACGGTGTTCCTGCTTGCCGTCGATGACAGGTGGTTTGCCGGCTTCGACGATGATGGTGGCGCCGCCATCGATGGTCAGTTCGACCGGCTTGCGATTGCACAGACTGAGCATCGCGTCACAGGTTGCCCGGCCTTCGGCCTTGGAGCCGCCGGTCAGATGATGCACGCCGCCCAGCGACAGCATCTGCGAGCCATATTCGCCTGTCGTGACGTGGCCGATCGGCTCGCCTTGCGCGCGCACGATTGCCGTTTCGGGACCGAGATGGCGGTCGGTGTCGATCTTCACCTTGACGCCGCAGTACGAAAAAATGCCTTCGGTGACCACGGTCACCAGATCGACGCCCTCGACCTCCTGGCTGACGATGAAGGGGGCCGGCTTGTAGTCGGGATAGGTGGTGCCGGCGCCGATCGCAGTGACGAAGCGGCGGCCGGTGTTGACCAGTTCGCCGTCCCATTGCTCGCCCTCGGCGGTGAAGGGCACGACCGCGGCGCCACTCTCTGCCGCATGGTCGAGGATGGTCAGCGGGTCCATACGCACGATGCGGCCACCGACATTGCCGTAGCGGTCGCAGGCGCCGGTGCGGCCATCGGCGATGTAGCACATCACCGGACAGGCATCGCAGCGGATCTTTTCCGCCACCAGCTTTTCGCCCGGATCGTGGGTTTCGAAGCGTTCGGCAAGCTCGCTCATCGGCGTGCCTCCTTGTCGCGGATGCCATCTTTTTCGCGGATGGCGGCGCGGATGCGCGCCGGCGTCGCCGGAACCTTGGTGATGAGAACGCCGGTGGCGTGGCGTATGGCGTTGAGGATGGCGGGTGCGGTCGGGATCAGCACATGCTCGCCCAGGCCCTTGGCGCCGAACGGTCCCTCCGGATCGGGAACCTCGATCAATATGTGCTCGATCTCAGGCACATCGCCGATGGTCGGGATGAGATAGTCGTGCAAATTCTCGGTGCGACCGGGGATGTATTCCTCCATCAGCGCCATGCCGATGCCTTGCGCGATGCCGCCTTCGATCTGGCCTTCGACCAGCAGCGGGTTGATAGCCTTGCCGACATCGTGCGCGGCGGTGATTTTCAAGAGCTTCACCGTGCCGAGCTTGAGGTCGACCTCCAGTTCGGCGATCTGCGCGCCATAGCCGTAGACGGCGTAAGGCTTGCCCTGGCCCTTGGCATCGAGCGGCAGCGTCGGCGGATCGTAGGTCTCCTCGGCGCGAAAGACGAAACTGTCCGCATCGACATCGAGCGCGGCGAGATCGATACGCCGAGTGGCTTCGCCCTCACGAATGACGATCGCCGGACCGTCCAATTGCAGGGCAGCTTTCTCCGAGACATTGGCAAAACGCAGGATCTTTTCGCGCAAGGCGCGGCCGGCTTTTTCGGCCGCCTTGCCGGTGACAAAAGTCTGGCGCGAGGCCGATGTTTTGCCGGCATCGGGGCTGATCGCGGTGTCGGCGCTTCTCAGCTTGAATTTTTCCAGCGGCAGGCCGAGTGCGTCGGCGCAGATCTGGGCGATGACGGTGTTGGAGCCCTGGCCGATATCGACGGCGCCCTGGTGCAGGATGACGTCGCCGTCTGGCGAGATACCGACCCTTATGGTCGACGGATTGGGCAGCGAGGTGTTGCCGCAGCCATACCAGCAGGACGCGATGCCGACGCCGCGCTTTTTGCTCGTATTGGCATTGTTGAATGTATCTGCGTCGACCTTCGCGCGAGCCCAATGCGGCCGCAAGGAGTCGAGGCACTCGAAAATACCGACTCCCGACTCCAGTCGCTGTCCGGTAACCGTTTCGGATCCGTTCCGAAGGCAGTTTCTCAGGCGAAAATCGAGCCGGTCCATGCCGAGCTTGCCGGCAAGCTCATCATAGAGCGTCTCCTGCATGATCGTCGCCTGCGGCACGCCGAAGCCACGGAAGGCGCCGGAAATCGGCCCGTAGGTGTGGATGGCGCGGCCTTCGGCGCGGTAATTCGGCGTCGCATAGGGACCGGAGGCATGCACCGGCACGCGGTTGGCGACAGTCGGCCCCCAACTGGCATAGGCGCCGGTGTTGAAATCGCCGGAAAAGATCATGCCGGTGACATGGCCTTCGGCGTCAGTGCCGATGGTCGCCTTCATCTCGGCGGGGTGGCGCTTGGTGGTCGACATCATCGATTCGGTGCGGGTGTAGGCAAGCGCCGCCGGCCGGCCGGTTTTCAGTGCCACAAGGCCGATGAGCGGCTGCAGCGACACGTCGAGCTTCGAGCCGAAGCCGCCGCCGGTCGCGGTCGGCACGATGCGCACCTTGTCGACGGCAAGACCGAGCACCTTTGCCGTTTCGTCACGGTCCATATAGGGGGCCTGGGTGCAGGCGACGACGACCAGCGTGTCGCCGTCCATGTAGGCATGGCCGGCTTCCGGCTCGATATAGGCGTGCTCGACATAGGAGGTGTCGATGGCACCGGACACCGTGTAAGCAGCCTCGCCAAGCGCCGTCTCGGGGTCGCCGCGCTCGACAAAGCCCTTGGTCAACAAATTGGCCGGGCGGTTCGCGTGGATGAGCGCAGCCCCTTCTGCCTGCGCGTCGCCGGGCTGCAGAAAATGCGGCAGCTCGGTCCAGCGGACCGGGAAATCCTGGAGGTCGAGATCGAGCATGGCCTCGCGCTCGCCGGCGACCAGCGCCACTGCCTCGCCGCGCAGCCGCGCAAAGCCTTCGGCCAGCGCCGGCTGGTCGGCAAACGGACCGATGACGCCGAAACAGTTTTTTCCCGGGATGTCGGCGGCGGTGAAGACGCCGGCGATGCCGGGATGCGACTTCACCCAGCCCTCCAGGTCGCCGAAGGCGAAGCCGGCATGATAATGCGGCGAGCGGACCACCAGCACGGCCAGCGCATCGGCGGGAAAGGCATCGCCGCCGAATTTTTCAGCGCCGGTGACTTTTGGCACGCCGTCGAGCCGGACCGGGGAGGCGCCTACAGCATTCCCTGTGGTTGGCATTCTACGTTCAAAGTTGAATTCCAACGAATGACGTTGGCGCTGCCCCTCACCCTTACCCTCTCCCCGTGAAGAACGGGGAGCGGGGAGCGTCGGCGCTGGAGCACTTCCCTTCTCCCCGTCACTATACGGGGTGAAGGTGCCGGCAGGCGGATGAGGGGCAGCGCCGCCGGTCGACGTCTCGAACCGTCCCGCATCCATCACTGCCGCGATGATCTTTCTGTAGCCGGTGCAACGGCACAGGATGCCACCCAGCGCATCCTGCACCTCGGTCTCGGTCGGATTCGGCGTGCCATCCAGCAGCGCCGTTGCCGCGACCAGCAGCGCCGGCGTGCAGATTCCGCACTGCGCGGCGCCATGCGCCAGGAAAGACGCCTGTAGCGCCGACAACCGGCCATCGGCAAGGCCTTCGACGGTCGTTACGGACGTCCCGGCTGCGGAGGCCGCTGGCATCAGGCAGGCGCAGACGGCGTCGCCGTCCACCAGCACCGTGCAGGCGCCGCAATCGCCGGCATCGCAGCCAACCTTGGTGCCGGTCAGCTGCAATTCGTCGCGCAAAACCTGCGACAGCCGGCGCAACGGCGGCACGTTGACCGAGACGGCGCCGCCATTGACCGCGAAGACGATGTCTACGCGCTCGGGGCCGAAACCCGGCATGAGATCAGGCAGGGCTTCAATCATCTCGGAGTGGCTCATGCCGCCACCATGCTGTTGTCGTTCGTCAGCCCGCAAGTCCCCAGCACGGCGCGGGCGACAAGCTCGCGCGCTGCGTCGAGCCGGTATTCGGCGCTGCCGCGCACGTCGGCAATCGGCGAGAGCTCGGCCATCGGCGCGGACAGGAGCGCATCGGCGAGTGCCGGGCCGACAGGCTTGCCCACCAGCACGGCTTCGACAGCGGCGAGCCGCCTGGCCACGGCCGAGCAGGACCCGACCGCGACAGCGGCTTCCATGACGATGCCAGCCTCGGCAACGAGGCGCGCCGCCACCATGGCGATGGAGATGACGAGGTAGCGCCGCGCACCGAGCTTGACGAAGGCCGACGTGCCGGCGGCCCTGGGCTTCGGCACCCGGATGGCGGTGACCAGATCGCCCGGTAGCAGCGCGGTGCGGCGGTTGCCGAGAATGAACTCCTGCAGCGGCAGATGACGCGTCCCGGCTGCAGAGCGCAGCTCGACCTCGGCGTCCAGCACCAGCAGTCCCGGAACGCCATCGGCGGCAGGCGAAGCATTGCAGAGATTGCCGGCGATCGAGGCGACATTCTGGATCTGCAGGGAGCCCACTTCGCGCGCGGCCTGCTTCAGCGCATCGAAAGCCGCCGGCAATGGATGGCGGACAAGGTCGGTCCAGGTGGTGCGGGCGCCCAAAACCCAATGGGTTTCGGTCTCGGCAATGCCGCGCAGCGAGGCCAGGCCGTTAATATCGAGAACATTGTCGCGGAACGGTTTGGCGCCCTGCGCCGGATAGAAATCGGTGCCGCCGGCAAGCACGCGCCAGGCGCCCTCGCCCAGCAGAGCGAGCGCCTCGTCGAGCGTGGTGGGTTTCGCGTAACGGATCACGCTTTGCCTTCCAAAAAAATCGGCCTTCCCATTGGGGCCTTCAGAAGGTGGGGTCTTCCCGAACCCCGCCAATGTCTGATCAGGCCAAATTCATTCGTATGCAAATGATATCAAGCTGGCGGAAATTGTCAAAGCCGGAGTTTAAGGGAACCCGGCCGCCAAGCATTTCTTACGCTTGCAGAGGTTGACGCAGGCGGCCATCCGGTCAAGTTTCAGCATCCGGTCGCATCAGCGGCGTATTTCACTCGATCCCCCGTTCGAGACGTAGAAGAGGAGAGGCGCCATGGCCGACGAAGCGCTTGTTGTCATCGACCTGCAAAACGACTTCTGCCCCGGCGGCGCACTGGCGGTTGCCGGCGGCGACGAAATCGTGCCGCTGGTCAACGATCTGATTCGGCATGCCGAGCATGTCGTGCTGACGCAGGACTGGCACCCGGCCGGACATTCGAGCTTTGCCTCCAACCATCCGGGGGCGCAGCCCTTTAGCGCGATCGAGATGCCCTATGGGCCGCAGACGCTGTGGCCGGACCATTGCATCCAGGGCAGCCTCGGCTCGGATTTTCACTCGGGGCTCGCCTGGACCAAGGCCGAGCTGGTAATCCGCAAGGGATTTCGCCCTGATATCGACAGCTACTCCGCCTTCTTCGAGAACGACCACAAGACGCCGACGGGGCTCGCCGGCTACCTCAAGGAGCGCAGCATCGACAGTGTGACCCTGGTTGGCCTGGCGACCGACTTCTGCGTTGCCTTTTCGGCCCTCGACGCGGTCAAGCAAGGCTTCAAGACGACGGTGCGGCTCGACGCGTGCCGCGGCATCGATCTAAACGGTTCGGTCGAGGCGATGCTGAAGAGGATGCGCGATGCCGGGGTGAAGCTCGAAGACCCGATCTCGGAGTGACTGGATCGTGACGCAGCGAGGGGGCTGCACACAGTTGGGGAAGGCTTTCGCGGCAGGTGTACTCGCTTCCGCTGTGTCTCCGCAAATGGCCTTCGCGGCCGAGGCCCGCGGCCTGCCCGATGCTGCCATGTCGCTGTGGTGGGCGCTGCCTTTCGCCGGCCTGCTGCTCTCGATCGCCACCGGACCGCTGCTGTTCCACCATGTCTGGGAGCATCATTACGGCAAGATCGCCGCCGGCTGGGGAGCGCTGGCGGTCATCCCGCTGATGGTTGCATTCGGCGTTCCGGTAGCCGGTGAAGCCGTGCTGCACACGCTGCTCACCGAATACATGTCGTTCATTATCCTGCTGTTCGCGCTCTACACCATTTCGGGCGGCATCCTTGTCGCCGGCAACATCCATGGCACGCCGCTGGTCAATGCCGGGCTGCTGCTCGTCGGGGCGATGCTGGCCTCGGTGATCGGCACCACCGGCGCCTCGATGATCCTGATCCGGCCGATGCTGCGCGCCAACGACAACCGGCAGTTCAACGCCCATGTCGTCATCTTCTTCATCTTCCTGGTGTCTAACATCGGCGGCTCGTTGACGCCCTTGGGCGACCCGCCATTGTTCGTCGGCTTCCTGCGCGGCGTCGACTTCTTCTGGACGTCGGCGAACCTCTGGCGCGAGACGCTGTTTACCGGCGGCCTGGTGCTGCTTGTCTTCCTGGCCATCGACATCATGCTGCATCGCCGTGAAGGCGGCGCGCCGAAGATCAAGGATCCGACGCCGGATACGAAGGTGCGCCTTCGCGGCCTGGCCAATCTGCCGTTGCTGGCCGGCGTCATTGCCGCGATCCTGCTTTCAGCTGCCTGGAAGCCGGGCGTGACTTTCTCCATCCTCGGCGTCGGCCTCGAACTGCAGAACCTGGTGCGCGATGCCATCATCCTGGCGCTCGCCGGGCTGTCGCTTGTCGTTTCCCTCAAGAGCCATCGCGAGGCCAACGGCTTCACCTGGGGCCCGATCGCGGAGGTGGCAAAACTGTTTGCCGGCATCTTCATCTGCATCGTGCCGGTCATTGCCATCCTTCGCGCCGGCCATGACGGCGCGCTGGCGCCGCTGGTGGCGCTGGTGACGTCACCCACCGGCCAGCCCAATGATCTCGCCTATTTCTGGCTGACCGGCGGGCTGTCGTCCTTCCTCGACAATGCGCCGACCTATCTGGTGTTTTTCGAACTCGCAGGCGGCGACGCGCGGCACCTGATGACGGAGGCGGCCTCGACGCTGGCCGCGATCTCGGCCGGCGCGGTGTTCATGGGCGCCAACACCTATATCGGCAATGCACCCAACTTCATGGTCTACGCCATCGCCCGACACCGCGGTGTGAAGATGCCGGGCTTCTTCGGCTACATGGCATGGTCAGGGCTGGTGCTGATCCCGATCTTTTTGATCGCCGGGTTCCTGTTTTTCGGCTGATCAGCCGACGCCGACATAGCGCCTGACTGCCGATGGGTCGGCGCGCAATTGCTCGACATCGACGGTCTCGCGGTTGCGGCCGTTCTCGATGAAGCAGACGCGGTCGGCGACGGACAGCACGGCGTCGACGCGCTGTTCGACCAGAATGGTGGAGACACCTAGCTCACGCAGCTTCACCACCGTCTCGCGGATTTTGGCGATCATCGACGGCATCAGCCCCTCCGTCGGCTCGTCTAGCAACAGCACCTGCGGCTCCAGACAAAGCGCGCGGGCCATGGCCAACATCTGCTGTTCGCCACCGGACAAAGTGCCGGAGCGCTGCCGCAGCCGCTGGCGCAGCAACGGGAAGAGGTCGAGCACGCTCTCGCGCGTCGCTCTTCCCTTGCCGCGCGCCATCAGGCCGATCTCGATGTTTTCCGCCACCGTCATCTCGGCGAACAGCCGCCTGCCTTGCGGCACATAGGCGACGCCGGCCTTGGGCACCTCATGCGCCGGCAGGCCGGTCAACTCCTTGCCGGCGAGCCGGATCGAACCGGCGCTCGACCGAACCAGCCCCATGGTCGCTTTCAGCGTCGTCGTCTTGCCGGCGCCGTTGCGACCGAACAGGCACAGCACCTCGCCCTTGTTGAGCACGAGATCAAGACCGTAGAGCACCTGAACCTCGCCGTAGAAGCAGTCGAGCCCGGAGATGGTCAGCGCTTCAGTCGTGTGGGTATCAGTTTTGGGGGCTTCGCTCATGCCGCCGTTCCCAGATAGGCTTCCTGCACCTGTGTGTTGGCGCGGACCTGTTCGGGCGTGCCTTCGGCCAGGATCCTGCCGGCGTTGAAGACGGTGATGCGGTCGGCCAGTTGCATGACGACAGGCATGTTGTGCTCGATCAAAAGCACGGTGGCGCTCTTGGCGATCTCGCGCACCAGGTCGATGAAATTGTCGATCTCGCTGTCGGCCAGCCCTTGCGTCGGCTCGTCGAGGATCAAAAGCCGCGGCTTCAGCGCCAGGCCCATTGCCACTTCCAGCATGCGCTGATGGCCGTAGGAAAGCTGGCCGGCCGGCATATGGGCGCGGCCGGCCAGTCCGGTGCGTTCCAGCGCGGCCATGACGCCGGTGCGCACCGCACCTTTCGAGCGGGCATCGGTCAGCGTGCGCTGCACCGGCAGCGCGACATTATCGTAGGCAGAGAGGTTGGCGAAGACGCTGGTGATCTGGAAGGTGTAGGCGATGCCCCGGCGCACCCTGAGATAGGCCGGCTGGCTGGTGATGTCGGCGCCGTCGAAGACGATCATGCCGGACGATGGCTGAATGCGGCCGCTGACCAGGCTGACGAAGGTGGTTTTGCCGGCGCCATTGGGGCCGATGACGGCGCGGATCTCGCCCGGCATCAGCTGAAAATCGACACCGTCGACGGCGCGCAGGCCGCCGAAACTGCGCGCCAGGCCTTTGGTGGTCAGCAACGGCATCATGGGAGCCACCCGAGCCAGCGCTGGCGGATGGTGCCCAGAATGCCTTTGGGGAAAAACAGCACCAGCAGGATGAGCGCAATACCGACGATCAGGAGATAGGCGGAGGTGTAGCCGCTGGCGGTGTCGATGACATAGTACATGAACACCGTGCCGAGCAGCGCGCCCAGCGTCGTGGCGGCGCCGCCGAGCAGCACCCAGAGCAGCGGCAGGATGGAATACTGCACCGAGGCAAAGCTCGAGCCGACATAGCCGAACAGCAGCGCATAGGCCGCACCCGAGGCGGCGCAGATGGTGCCGGAGACGACGACGGCGATCAGCTTGTTGGAGAAGGTGTCGTAGCCCAGCATTTTCGTGCGCTCCTCGTTCTCGCGCACCGCGACCAGCACGCGGCCATAGCGGGAGCGGACGATGGCGAGGGTGATCAGCAGCACGACCGAGAACAGCGCCAGCGCGCTCATGTAGCGCACGGTCGGGTTGGTTAGGTCGAGCGATGTCGCGCCGAAGGCCAGAACCCGCGCCGGCTGCGGCACGACCAGACCCTGGTCGCCGCCGGTCCAGGCGGCGAAATAGAGGATGACGAGGTAAAACACCTGCGCGAACATCATGGTGACGATCATGAAGGCGACGCCGGTGGTGCGCAGCGCCAGCAGGCCGATCACCAGTGCCAGCAGCGCGCCGCAGGCGATGCCGGCGAGGAAAGCCAAAGGCACGCTCCAGCCGAGATGGATGACCGCGAGACCAGCGCCATAGAGCCCGGCGGCGAAGAACATGGCGTGGCCGAGGCTGAGCAGGCCGACATAGCCGAACAGCATGTTGTAGCCCATGGCGAACACCGCCAGCACCATGATGCGGGCCAGCAGGCCATGATGGTAGTCGGGCAGGACGAAGCTCAGCGCAAACAGTAGCGCGATGACGCCGAGATGCAATGCATAGGCTTTTGCCGGCGAAGCTTCGCTCATCGCGACGCCTGCCCGAACAGGCCCTGCGGCCGGAATACCAGCACCATGGCCACCAGCAGCGTGGCGATGATCTTGGCCAAAGTCGGCGAAAAGAACACCGAGATGATGCCGTCGGACAGGCCGATCAGCACGGCGGCGACGACGGTGCCGCGCAGCGAGCCGAGGCCGCCGATGATGACGACGATGAAGGACAACAGCAGCGGGTCCTGTCCCATCAGATAATGCGCCTGACTGATCGGCACGATCAGCACGGCGGCGATGGCCGCCAGCATGGCGCCGAGCCCGAAGACGCCGGCATAGACGCGGTCGACCGGAATGCCGAAGGCCTGCGCCGTCTCGCTGTCATATTGGGTGGCGCGCATGATGAGGCCGATCTTGGTGCGCGTCAGCACCAGCCAGGTGGCGATGAGCAGAAGGGCCGAAGCGGCAATGATCGACAGCTTGTAGCCGGAATAGCCGAACCAGGGCAAAAGGATGCGGTAGCTGAAGGGCGGCTCCACCGGGCGCGCTTCCGGGCCATAGAAGCTCAACGCCAGCTGCTGGATGATGTAAAGCATGCCGATCGTGGCGACGATGGTGGCTTCCGGATTGTAATTGAGCCGGCGCAGCACAAGCCGCTCGGCTACCAGCGCAATGGCGCCGACGATCAGCGGCGCAATCACCAGCGCCGCCAGGAAGCCGAGCGTGGGATGGCCGGG
The DNA here is from genome assembly GCF_040323695.1 of Mesorhizobium sp. M0030. Classification (NCBI taxonomy): domain Bacteria; kingdom Pseudomonadati; phylum Pseudomonadota; class Alphaproteobacteria; order Hyphomicrobiales; family Phyllobacteriaceae; genus Mesorhizobium; species Mesorhizobium sp. M0030. The sequence goes on from NZ_JAMYVE010000001.1 coordinate 594,608, forward strand.
TATCGCCGTCGAGATCGCCCAGGCCAGCACCGCGCCCAGCATGAAGAACTCGCCATGGGCGACGTTGACGACGCGCATGACGCCGAACACCAGCGACAGCCCAAGCGCCGTCAGCGCCAACACGGCGGAGGTGACAAGGCCTTCGAGGGCGGCGAGGAGGAGGTGGGGTCCGAAATGCATTCAGGGCGCCCTTACCCTCCCCTTGTGGGGAGGGTGACCGCGCAGCGGTCGGGTGGGGGTTGGGCACGGGCCGTCGGGGGGGCGGCCCGCCGGGCGGGGGGGGGGGGGGGTGGGGGGGGGGGGGGGGTGGGGGGGCCCCCCCCCGCGGGGGGGGGGGGGTTGGCCCGGGGCCGGCGCTCCCCCCACCCCTTCTCCCAACCTCCGAAAACGTGCGATGCTGGCGCGCCGACCCTCCCCACAAGGGGGAGGGTAAGGCGCCTCACAGCGCCTGCGTCGTATAATCCCCTTCGGCCTCGTAAAGCCCGTCCTCGATCTTGGTCTTGTGGACGACCTTCATCTTGCCGCCTTCGACCTTGGAGATGTTCTGGATGCCAAAACACTGGTGGATCTTGCCGTTGAAGGTCTTGGGGCCTTGCGGATGCTCCGGGCCTTCGGCGAATTCGGTCAGAGCCTCGGTCGCCTCGACCAGCTTGGCGCGGTCTTCCGGGCCCTTGTAGCCGGCATCTTCCATCGCCTTCTTAACGACATAGAGCGTCTCCCAGCAGCCGAACATGTGGGCGGCGGTGGAGACGTCCTTGGGGTCGCCGACGGCAGCCCCATTGTCGTCGATGCCGACAGCGGCGCGGTAGGCTTTCTGGGCGGCCGAGTCATTGGCCTGCGCATAGCGCGGCGAACCTTCCCAGAAATGGCTGCCGTCCAAAAATTCGAGGCCGGGGCTGTTGATGTCGGTGGCTTCGAGCGAATCGATGAAGCCGAACAGTTGCGGCCGGTTGGAGCCGTAGAACTCGCCGAGTTCCTTGACGAAGGTGAGCACGGCCGGGCCGACCATCACGTGGTAGATGACTTCGGTCTCGGCCGGGATCTGCGGGAAGTATTTCGTGAAAGATGACTCTGTCGGCGGGATGGCGATCTGGGCGATGACCTCGGCGCCTTGCGCCTTCAGCGCCGGCGGCAGGTAGTCGCGATGGTCGTAGCCGAAGGCGAAATCGGGGAAGATCTGCGTCACCTTCTTGCCGGCATTGGCCGCGATCCATGGCGCCATCGACTGGATCTGGCTCTTCACATCGGTGATGCCAGGCTGGAAGACATAGCGGTTGAGCTTGGTCGAAGCGACGTGGTGGCCTTCGCTGACGACGAAATAAGGGATCTTGTTTTCGCCGGCGGCCGGCGCCGAGCCGATCACCACATGCGAGAACAGCGTGCCGAAGACGATGTCGGTCTTGTGCTGGGTGGCGAACTTGCCGACCACCTCGGCGCCACGGCCGGGATCGGTGCCGTCATCCTCGATCACCAGTTCGACAGGTCGGCCATTGATGCCGCCGGCGTCGTTGATCGCCTTGACCGCGGCGGCACTGGTCTTTTCATACCAGCGGCCATAGGCGGCGCCGATGCCGGTGCGGTGCGACTGGAAGCCGATCTTGATTGGCGCCGAACTCTGCGCCTGGCTGTAGCGGACGAAGCCGGGCGCGAGCGTCAGCCCGGCGCCGGCGGCGAGACCTTTCAGCGCGGTGCGGCGGCTAAGGGTGGATTTGGAGAGATCGAAAAACCCATTCTTGTCAGTCACGGCAGTTCCCCTGTTTTTGAGTTTTGACTGTCTGTAACGAGGCAAGGCCACTCCCTTGCAGGAGGGGCAGAAATTGCATGTGTACAAACTAAATCACCAAAGCACAGAGCTTGCAAGCGGGCTTTCCGCAAAGGCATGTGGATCAGCTTGTCTCATCCGGCCGTCGGCGTGGCAAGCAACCACAGGCCGAAGATCGTGTAGGCAATCATCAGCATGGTGAGCGGCAACTGGCTGAGGGCGGCGCGCGATGGCACCTGGTGCAGTCGCCAGGCCAGTCCATGGGCAACGAGCACCGCCAGCATGTGCCCGGCGATGATGATGCCGGCCTGCAGGTTCCACAGCCACCAGGCGGAGTGGGCCCCGGCGACGATGCCGGCCTCGATCTGCATGTCGGCGGCGCCGAACAGGTTCCATCCCAGCGCGAACGGGTCGGACAAAGCGGCGATCGCATACTGGCCGTCGACCAGCAGCGCCGTCAGATAGTGCGCGACATGATAGGCGAGCGCGATCGGTACGATCGACCAGACTAGCAGCCCGGCGGCCTCGCCGTGGGAATGTCGGCTGCCGGCAAGGCGCTGGCCGAGTATGACGGCCAGCAGGAATGCCGCCGCGAGCAAGACGAAGGTCAGCACGAGGCCAAAGCTGCTTATGCCGATGAGCGCGGTGCGGCCGGGATATTCCAGCGGGTTGATGCCGAACAGGCCGAGCCAGAAGAAGGTTTTCGACAGGCCGTCGAAGGACACCGATGACAGGCTGAGCAGCAGGAAGGCGATACCGCTTGCCGGCAGGGGCGCTGCGCCGAGCAGTTTTGCGCCGGGCCAGCAGAGAGCGAGGCGGCCGTGTTCATCGCGCTCGACGATGGCGAAACGAGCCACCATGGCGAAAAAGATCGTCAGGAATTCGCCGCGCCGGCTCCAATCGCGGTAGCCGAAGGCGAGCATGGCGATGAAGGTAAGCAACCAGTAGAGGCCGGCGGCATAGGCCAGCCGCGCCGGATCGTCGGGCGCCGGGTCGATCAGCTCGAACCAGGCGAAGGCGAAGAACAGGATAACGGCCGGCCAGCAGCCGAGCCATGAAGGCAAACGCGATTCCTGTCCCTCACCGCCACGAAGCTCGAACAGGCGGCTTACGATCCGCCACGGGCCATACCATGGGTTCAGCCACGACCAGAGATCGCCGAACAGGCCTTGGGCGATGGCAAGGCCGACCCAGAGCAGCGTCCAGATGGTTAGCGGCAGCGGATTGGAGAGCGGGTCGCGGCTGCCGAACAGGCCGGCGGCGATGAGGGTTGCGAAGCCGGCAAAGGAGATGAGGCTGATGATTGTGCGGGCGGTGTCGCTGAAGGTGAAAAGTTGTAAGCGGCGGCGCCAGAAGCGGTCGAGGGTTGCGGGTGGCAGCAGGGCGAGGACGAGGAAGCTGACCGCGACGGCAAGCGCGCCGCCGGCGATGTAGTAGCCGGTGGGAAGCAGGAGGACGTGGCCGCGGTCGGAGGCGTGGGCGAAGGCAGGGGTGGGGAGGAGTGTGAGGGTGGGGGAGCAGGCGACATATGTCAGCCTGACGCGATCCTTCACACCCCCCTCTGGCCTGCCGGCCATCTCCCCCGCAAGGGGGGAGATTGGATGTCGCCGGGGCTTTCGCCAACTTTCAAGGGTAAAGAAAGAGGCGCGGTACTCGACGCTGCCAATCTCCCCCCTTGCGGGGGAGATGTCCGGCAGGACAGAGGGGGTTGGGCGGGAACTCACGCTATCGCGATTTCCATTTCGTCCAGCAAGGCACCCGCCGACCCTCAAACCTTGACCAGCTGCTCCACGCGGTCCTTCGCCCCAAAAATCCGGAGATAGCGCTCGATCTCCTTCTTGTCGCCCGTCGCTTTCGCCGGATTGTCCGACAGCTTCACCGCCGGCCGGCCATTGGCCTCCGTCACCTTGCAGACCAGCGATATCGCATCCAGGCTGTTGGTTTCGGTCGGCGCGCAGCCTTCGAAATCGTTGGTGAGGTTGGTGCCCCAGCCGAAGGACATGCGCACCTTGCCCTTGAAGTGCTTGTAGGTCTCCTCGATGGTCTCGACCTCGAGCCCGTCGGAGAAGATCAGCAGCTTCTGCCTGGGGTCCTTGCCCTTCTCGCGCCACCAGTCGATGATTTTTTCACCGCCTTCGATCGGCGGCGCACTGTCGGGGCGGAAGCCGGTCCAGTCGGCGACCCAGTCCGGCGCGTCGCGCAGGAAGGATGCGGTGCCGAAAGCGTCGGGCAGCACGATCAGCAGGTTGCCGCCATAATAGCGCTGCCAGTCCTGCAGCACCTTGTAGGGCGATTCCTTCAATTCCTTTTCCGACTTGGCAAGGGCGGCAAAAACCATCGGCAATTCATGCGCGTTGGTGCCGAGCGCTTCGAGGTCGTTGTCCATCGCCAGCAGCACGTTGGAGGTGCCGGTGAAGGCTTCGCCAATGCCTTCCTTGAGCGCCTCGACGCACCAGCGCTGCCACAGGAACGAATGGCGGCGGCGGGTGCCGAAATCAGAGATGCGGATGCCGGGCAGCGCCTTCAAGCGTTCGGTCTTGGCCCACATCTTCCCCTTGGCGCGTGCATACAGCACGTCAAGCGCGAAGGGACCGAAGGCGCGCATGGCGGCGCGGGAACGAAGCTCATTGATGATCGCCAGCGCCGGGATTTCCCACAGGGTGGTGTACATCCAGGGACCGCTGAAGGAGAGCTCGTACTGACCGTCGCGCTTGGACAGCTCGTAGTCGGGCAGCCGAAAACCTTCTAGCCAGGCGAGGAATTCCGGCTCGAAGATCTGTTTGCGGCCATAGAAATTGTTACCGCCAAGCCAGATCATCTCCTTCTTGGAGAAGCGCAGCGTGCGGGCATGGTCGAGCTGGTCGCGCAATTCGCCTTCGTCGATGTCGTCGGCAAGCCGCACCGAGGTAGTGCGGTTGATCAGCGAAAAGGTGGCGTCGACCTTGGGGTACATGCCCCAGATCATCTGCAGCATCAGAAGCTTGTAGAAATCGGTGTCGAGCAGGCTGCGGACGATCGGGTCCAGCTTCCAGGTGTGATTATAGACGCGCCGCGCTATATCGGTTCTTGCCATGTCCTGCCGTCGCCTTCGCTGCTCACGTCCTTCTTACGCAATTCCGGGACGGGAAACCGCCGCACAGTTTTCCTGGAATTGCCTGGCAAGAGCTTATTAGCATTGAATTTTTGAAAGCGCCTCCCGCTTTCCGGGCTGGCCCGACAAAAAGCAGTCGCTCCCGGTCCAGCCTCAACTCTTGGCGCCCACCACCCGCAGTGCCGGACGCTTCCGGCGGCTGCCGATGCGGCCGGCCACCGGGGCGTCGGCCCGGCTGTCGGCCTGTTCCTTTTCGGCAAACAGCCAGTCGACGAACAATTGCACGATAGGCGCCGAACGCATCTCGTTGCGGCAGACGACATAGAAATCGTCGACCGCCGGCACCGACAGGCTGAACGGCGCCACCAGCAGGCCCCTGGCGAGCAGCATGCTGGCGGTCACGGAATCGCCGAGCGCCACGCCATGGCCATGCACCGCGGCTTCGATCGCCGTACGGGCGTCGCCGAGATGGTGACGGCGGCCACGTTCGAGGTCGAGCCCGTCGGCGGCGGCCAGCCAGGTGTGCCATTCGCGGCCATCATCGCCATGCAGGATGACATGGCCAGCAAGATCCCGGCAGATGCGGAGCGGCCGGTTGTTGATCAACGTCGGGCTGACCACCGGGAACAGTTCGAGGCCCGACCATTTGCGCATCCAGCAATCGGTCCAGCTGCCGTCGCCATAGAGCACGCACACATCGACCTGTGGGGCGCGGATGTCCTTGGGGTCGTTGGACGGGATCAGCGTCAGCCTGATGTCGGGGTATTGCGCCATGAAGCTGCCGAGCCGCGGCGTCATCCACAAAAGCAGCAGCGCAGGCACGCAGGACACCGACAGTGTACCGGCGCTGGCCGGCCTGGTCATGCGCTGGGTGGCGGCGGCGATGCCGTCGAAGGCGGTCGAGACCGCCGGCAGAAGTTCGGCACCGTGCGGGGTGAGCTTGACCCGCTGTCCGGTGCGCTCGAACAGTTTTACGCCGAGCGATTGCTCGAGCGCCTTGATCTGGTGGCTGATCGCGCCATGGGTGACATTGAGCTCACTCGCCGCCTTGGTCAGGGAGGCGTGACGCGCCGTCGCCTCGAAGGCGCGCAGGGGATTCAAGGGGGGCAGACGCTTGGCCATGAGCAACCGGATACTCTGTGAGATTTTCTCACAATCGGCACCGTAACAATATCAATTGATTTTTCAATGCGGCTGCCGGACACTTTGGCAGGTCAACAGCATCAATGACGTGAAATCTACAGGCAGCCAGCGGGACAGCGACCCGGCCGGATGATGGTCAGTTCGCAGATGTCGCCACGGTCGCATGCATCAGCCCGCAGGAGGAGACCGACATGGGTTATGACAGAGGCAAGCTGGAAGCCTTGCGCCGCAAGTATGGCGAGAGCCATGGCGGCGAGATGTTCGACCCGAAGTTCCGCAAGGTCGCCGACAAGATCTTCTCCAAGAGCGGCACAAGGCTGGCGCCCTATGCCGGCATCCCCACCTTCCTCGCCGCGCCCTACCGTGAAATCGCTGCCGACAATCCGGATTTCGGCGATTTGCAGGTGGCGATCATCGGCGTGCCGATGGATCTCGGCGTCACCAACCGGCCCGGCTCGCGCTTTGGACCCAGGGCGCTGCGCGCCATCGAGCGCATAGGCCCCTACAATCATGTGCTGGAATGCGCGCCGACGCATGAGCTTCGCGTCGCCGACATCGGCGATACGCCGTTCCGCAGCCGTTACCGGCTGGAGATCAGCCACGAGGATATCGAACGCCGCACCAACCAGATCGTCGATGCCGGCGTGCTGCCGCTCTCGGTCGGAGGCGACCACTCGATCAGCCATCCGATCCTGAAGGCGGTCGGCAAAAAGGCGCCGGTCGGCATGATCCATATCGACGCTCATTGCGACACAAGCGGGCTGTTCGACATGACCAAGTTCCATCATGGCGGACCGTTCCGCAACGCGGTGCTGGACGGCGTGCTCGACCCCACCCGCACCATCCAGATCGGCATCCGCGGCTCGGCGGAGTATCTGTGGGAGTTCACCTATGAATCCGGCATGACGGTCGTGCATGCCGAAGAGGTGACGGGTCTCGGCATTCCGGCCATCATCGAGAAGGCGCGCAGAATCGTCGGCGACGGCCCGACCTACATTTCCTTCGATGTCGACAGTGTCGATCCGGCCTTCGCGCCGGGTACCGGCACGCCGGAAATAGGCGGCCTGACGACGCGCGAGGTGCTCGAACTGCTGCGCGGCTTGAAAGGCCTCAACATTGTCGGCGGCGACGTCGTCGAGGTGGCGCCGCAATATGACGCGACCACCAACACCGCCCATGTCGGCGCCCAGGTCCTGTTCGAGATCCTGAGCCTGATGGTGTTCAGCCCGGCGATCACCGGCAAGGGGGCCTGACGGATTTCACATGCAAAGGCGGCCGCCGCGCTGGAGCCGGCGGCCGTTTCCAAAACAAACAAGCTTCCAGAAGGGGAATACCAATGACAATCCAAATGAAATCAACCATCGCCGCCGCGCTGATGCTCGCCGGCCTCGGCTTCGCCTCCCAGGCCAATGCCGACGCCGTCGACGACATCACCAAGGCCGGCGCCATCAATGTCGGCATCTTCTCCGACTTTCCGCCCTTCTCCTCGGCCAGCGCCGATATGAGCATCAAGGGTTACGACGTCGACGTCGCGCAGGCGATCGCCGATTCACTTAAGGTGAAGCTCAATCTGGTCAGCGTCACCGGCCAGAACCGCATCCCGTATCTCACCGACAAGCGCGTCGATATCCTGATGAGCGTCGGCTATTCCAAGGAGCGCGAGGAGGTGATCGATTTCGCCGCCGCCTATGCGCCCTACTACATCGCCGTCATCGGTCCGGCAGCGCTCTCCGTCAAAGGCAAGGAAGACCTTGCCGACAAGTCGATCGCCGTCAATCGCGGCACGCTGGAGGATACGTCGCTGACCGAAGCGGCGCCGGCATCGGCCGACATCAAGCGCTTCGACAACTACAACTCCGTCATCCAGGCCTTCATCTCCGGCCAGACGCAGCTGATGGTGGTCGGCAATGATGTCGGCGCCCAGGTGCTGGCCAAGCAGGACGCGCTGAAGCCGGAGCAGAAGTTCCAGCTTTTGACCTCGCCTTCGCATATCGGCCTCAACAAGAAAGAGGACCGGCTGAAGACGGCGGTCAATGATGCGGTTGCCAAGATGCTGGCCGACGGCAAGCTCGACGAGAGCTCGAAGGCCTGGCTGAAGACGCCGCTCAATCCCGACAACCTCAAGGATTGAGTTCTCGTGGCCTTTGCCTGGCTCCCAGGCGCTGTGGGCGACATCGCGCGCGGCGCGGCCACGACGATCCTGTTGATCGTCGTGACCACGCTCGTGGGCACGCTGCTCAGCATCCTGGGCGCTGCCGGCCGGCGCAACGGCCCGGTATTCGTGAAGCGCGCCATCGCGGTCTATGTCGAGGTGATGCGCAACACGCCGTTCCTGGTGCAGCTGTTCTTCATCTTCTTCGGCCTGCCCAGCCTCGGCATAAGGCTCGATCCGATCCTGGCCGCCATGCTGGCAATGACGCTCAACATGGCAGCCTACACCATTGAAATCGTCGGCGCCGGTCTCGATGCCGTGCCCGGCGGACAAACGGAAGCAGCGCTTGCACTGGGCTTGAGACCGCGCCAGGTGTTCATCAAGATCGTGCTGCCGCAGGCGCTCAAGGTGATCTACCCGGCGCTGACCAGCCAGATCGTCATCATGATGCTGGAATCGGCCGTGGTGTCGCAGATCGCCGTGCGCGAGCTGACCTATGAGGCCGACATGCTGCAAGCCCGCACCTTCCGGTCCTTCGAAACCTATTTCGTCGTGACCCTGGTCTACCTCGTCCTGTCCATGGCCTTGCGCCGGCTGCTGGTCACAGGCGGGCGCCGCGTATTGGGGGCAGGTGTCACATGATCGAATTCACCTTCTGGGACATCGTTCGCAATCTGCTGCTCGCCGCCCGCTGGACGGTGCTGTTGTCACTGGCGGCCTTTGTCGGCGGCGCGCTGGTCGGGCTGATCGTGCTGTTCTTCAGGATCGCAGAGAATAAATGGAGCCAGCGGGTCGCTTCCGGCTACATCGCCCTGTTCCAGGGAACGCCGCTGTTGATGCAGCTGTTCCTGATGTTCTTCGGCCTGCCGATGCTCGGCCTGCGCATCGAGCCATGGACGGCAGCGGTGCTCGGCCTGACCTTCTTCGCCAGCGCCTATCTGGCCGAGATCTGGCGCAGCGGCGTCGATGCGCTGCCGCTGGGACAGTGGGATGCCGGCGCCAGCCTTGGCCTGCACCGCCTGCAGGAGCTCAGGCTGATCATCCTGCCGCAGGCGTTCTCGATCACAAGGGCGCCGATCGTCGGCTTCCTGGTGCAGTTGATCAAGTCGACGGCGCTGACCTCGATCATCGGCTTCGAGGAGCTGGTCAGAACCTCCAACGCCATCAACAACGCCACCTTCGAACCGTTCAAGGTCTACGGGCTGGTGGCGCTGATCTTCTTCGTCCTGTGCTTTCCACTGACGCAATACGCCCGTACGCTCGAACAACGAGCGGCGGCCCACTGACGCCAGGCGGCGACAGTGCGTGAAGGGAACCTGCCGGAATAGAACGGCATCAACTGAGGAGAAACCAGATGAACAGACTGATTGGAAAATCCCTGACACGGCGCGGCGTGCTTGGTGCGGGCCTCGCTACAGCCGGCGTGCTCGCCATGCCGTCGATCCTGCGCGCGCAGGACAAGTCGCTGAAGGTCGGCGTCTATGGCGGCTACTTCAAGAAATCCTTCGACGAGCACGTCTTCCCCGACTTTACCAAGGCGACCGGCATTGCGGTCGAGTCGGTCGCCGAGCCGACCGGCGAAGCCTGGCTGGTGCAGCTCGAACAGGCGTCCAAGGCCGGCCAAGCCCCGGCGGACCTTTCGATGATGTCGCAGACCTCGACGCTGAAGGGCCAGTCGACCGAATTGTGGACGCCGCTCGATACGTCGAAGTTCAAGCACTACAACGATTTGTTGCCGCGCTTCGTCAACAAATATCCGGATGGTCGCGTCGCCGGCATCGGCGCCGTCGCCTGGTGGATCACGCTGGTCTCCAACACCGATGTCTACAAAGATGCGCCGACCTCATGGGAGACGCTGTGGGACAAGGCCAATGAGGACAAGCTTGGCCTTCTGGCACTTGCCTCGAACTCGTTCCTGCTCGAAGTGACAGCCAAGACCTTCATGGGCGGCACCAATGCGCTCGACACCGAGGACGGACTGAACAAGGCGTTCGAAAAGCTCGCCGAGCTCAAGCCGAATGTCCGGCTGTGGTATCGCGACGAGGCGCAGTTCGAGCAGGCGCTGAAGTCGGGCGAGATCCCGATGGGCCAGTATTATCACGACGTCACCGGCCTCGCGGTCGCCGACGGCTTCCATGTCCGCTCGACCTTCCCGAAGGAAGGCGGCATCCAGGACTCCGGCAATTGGGTGCTGTCGCGCGCCTCGACCAAGGTCGACGAGGCGCATGCATTCATCGACTATATGAGCCAGCCGTCGATGCAGGGTCTGATGTCGCGCAAGGTCGGCACCACGCCTACGCTGAAGAAAGAGGTGCTCGACCTCAAGCCGGAAGAGTTCGCCGCGGTGTCGTCGGATATCGATCCGATCATCCCGCGCTATGACCTCTATACGTCGAAGGCCGACTGGATCAACCAGAAGTGGACCGAGCTGATCGTCGGCTGAGCCGCCCGTTCCGCTTGAAAACTGATCGGCCGCCGGATTTCCTCCGGCGGCCATTTCCTGGAATTGCTCCAGCGCACAGCCTGAGAGGGATGAGCATGTCCGGACTAGATATCAACGCCGTCACCAAAAAATTCGGCAACTTCGCCGCCGTCGACAATGTGCAGCTCAACGTGCCGCACGGCACGTTCGTGTGCCTGCTCGGCCCGTCGGGCTGCGGCAAAACCACGCTGCTGCGCATGATCGCCGGGCTGGAGGAGCCGACCAGCGGCGCCATCGTGCTCGACGGCGAGGACATCACCCCGCTGCCGACGCACAAGCGCAATCTCGGCATGGTGTTCCAGTCGCTGGCGCTGTTTCCGCATCTCTCCGTTGGCGACAACATCGCCTATGCGCTGCGCATTCGCGGCGCCTCGAAGGAGGAGCAGAAGAAACGCGTCGACGAGTTGCTGGGCCTCATCCATCTGACCGGCTTTGCCGACCGTCCGGTGGCCAAACTATCGGGCGGTCAGCGCCAGCGCGTGGCAATTGCGCGGGCCTTGGCGCTGTCGCCGAAACTGTTCCTGCTCGACGAGCCGCTGTCGGCGCTCGACGCCAAATTGCGCGAGGCCATGCAGGTGGAACTGCGCCAGTTGCAGCAGCGGTTGGGCATCACCACCATCGTCGTCACCCACGACCAGCGCGAAGCCATGACCATGGCCGACCTCGTCGTCGTCATGGGCCACGGCAGGATCCTGCAGGCAGCGCCGCCGATCGAGATCTACCGCAAGCCGGCCGACGCCTTCGTCGCCGACTTCATCGGCATCACCAATCTGCTGCCGGCCGAGATCGACAGCACCGGGCGCACCACCATTCTGGGCACAGCCATTCCAGGTCTTGCCATGCCGGCGGGTCAGACCAAAGCGTCTGTTTCGGTTCGCCCGGAGGACGTGCATCTCGGCAGCCCCGGCGGCTCGGCCATTACCGGCGAGGTGAGTTTCGTTCGCGATCTCGGCGGCACCATCGAGACCTTCGTAGACGTCGGCGGCACCAGCATCATTGCCGTGACCACGCCGCGCGAACGGCATGACGTGCCGGTCGGCGCCAAGGTCGGCGTAACATTGCCGCCGGCGAGCTGCGTGGTGCTCGGCGCATGAGACGCGAGGCTCCGAAGTCGCTAGCCGACTACACGCCGCTGTTCTTTCCGGCGCTGATGCTGATCGTCTTCTTCGTCGTGCCGTTCTCGACGATGATCGCGGTGAGCTTCTTCAAGCGCAATCCGTCCGGTTTCTACACGCCGGATTTCGTGTTCGACAATTACGCCCGCTTCCTGTCGGTGTTCTTCGGCGGCGTGCTCGGCTTTTCGCTGATGCTGGCGGTGCTGGTCGCCGTCTGCTGCGTCGCCATCGCCTTCCCCTTCACCTACCTTTTGACCCGTCGGCCGCGCCGCGTGCAGACGCTGTGGCTGGTCGGCCTCCTGTCGGTGCTGTCGCTGTCGGAAGTCATTATCGGCTTTGCCTGGTCGACGCTGTTTTCGCGCACCGCCGGCATCACCAATTTGTTCGTGGCGATCGGGCTGATGGACAAGCCGGTGGCGCTGCTGCCGACCTTTGGCGCGGTGCTGACCGGCATGGTCTACCAGGCGCTGCCCTATACGATCCTGGTGCTTTACCCCGCTTTGGTCCGCCTCGATCCGACTCTGTTAGAGGCCGCGCGCACGCTCGGCGCCTCGCCTATCCGGGCCTTCTTCAACGTCGTCGCGCCGGCGCTGCGCAACACCATCGTGGCGACGCTGATCATGGTCTTCGTCTTTGCGCTCGGCTCCTATCTGCTACCGCAGATTCTGGGACGGCCGCAGCACTGGACGCTGTCGGTGTTGATCACCGACCAGGCGATCTACCAGTCCAACATGCCGTTCGCGGCCGCAATGGCGGTGTTCCTGGTGCTGATCTCGCTGGCGCTGGTCGGACTGACGCTGCTCGTCGGACGCCGGGAGAACGCCCTATGACCGCGACCTTGCTGCGCCGTGTCTATTTCACCATCGTCGCGCTGTTCCTGGCGGCGCCGCTGATCGTCGTCGCCGGCGTGTCGGTGAATTCGCGGCAGGAGCTCTCCTTCCCGCCGGTCGGCTTCTCGCTCGCCTGGTACGCCCAGATCTTCACCGATCCGGAATGGCGCCTGGCGCTGATCCATTCGGTGACGCTGGCCGTCTGCTCGGCGGCGATTGCCGTGGCGGTGGCGCTGCCGCTGGCCTGGTTCCTGTGGCGGCGCATCGCGCCCTGGGCAAACATCTTTCAGGTGCTGGGGCTTGCCCCCTTCATCCTGCCGCCGGTCATCACCGCGCTCGGCTTCCTCTCCTTCTGGGCGACGGTCGGGCTGTTCGGCCAGTTCTTCACCGCCATCATCAGCCACGCTATCTTCTTCGTGACGCTGCCGCTGGTGACGCTGTCGCTGGGCTTTGCCTCGATCGACCGCTCGCTGGTAGAGGCCGCCGCCACGATGGGCGCCGACGACCGGACGGTGCTGAAGACCGTGGTGCTGCCGCTGATCCTGCCCTACCTCGTCTCGGGCTACGCCTTCGCCTTCGTCTTGTCGCTCAACGAATACATCGTCGCCTACATGACGATCGGCTTCACCACCGAGACGCTGCCCATCAAGATCTTCAACGCGCTGCGCTATGGCTACACGCCGACCATGGCTTCGGTGTCGGTGTTCTTCGTCGCGGTGGCGGCACTGGTGTTCGGCTCGATCGCGCGATTTGGCGATATACGCAGGCTGCTCGGCGCGATGTCGTCGGACGGGAGCTGAGCGGACCCAGGCAACTTTGCATGGCGAGACTTCAGAATACGGCCGATCTGGACCAGATTCAGAACGACAAAGAAAACGTTCCAGCCGACGACGTTCATGAGTGGCGCCGGCTGGCTGTAGAAATACACGGCAAGACAGATCGCAGCGGCTGTGGTGAGAATCCTCAGCCGCAAAATGTCCAGCGTGAAGTAGGCGATCACATACATGATGTTCGCCATGTTTATCAGAAGTTCCATGTCCCTGGTTTCCAATTCGCTGGCACTCAGACAAGACGGTCCTTGAAGTGCTCACGAACGGCATAGGAGATCGCACCGCGGCGAATGCCTATGTCCTTCAGGATGTGGTCAGGCAGTTCCTGCAAGGCCCTCTCGGCCCTGCGTGCTCTCAGACCGATCGAAACGCGTTTCAGGTAGTTAAACATTGGTTTCTCCATACGTGGGGAATTGCAGCGCCGGGAAGCGGCATGCCGCCCCGAGCGCCGTCTGTTCATTGCTTGCTGGTTGGATGACGCTGCCCCGCTTTGATCACGCGAGGCAGCGACTGGAGGTCGTCAGGCCGCGGCCGTCATCGGATCGTTGCGAAGGATGACCGTGTCGAGGATCGGGTAGAATTCCTCACCGGGCATGCCGACGCGCTTGGCGTGATCCCGGATGGCCTCGCCGTCTTTCGCCTCGTAGATGCAGAAGGTGCCGATGCGCCCGTCGGGTTCGTGCACGACATAGCTGCGGATCCAGCTGACCGTGCCCGACATCTGTTCCTTGGCGACCTTTGCCGATTTGGCGCCGGCGGCTTCGAGTTCCTGCAGAGATGCCCAAGCGCTGGGGCGGCGGATGACAAACAGGTTCATGATCTTTCCCTTTCGATTTCGCGCCAGCTTCTTCGCGGCGCCATTGATCGCAGGCGTGTCTGCCTGGCTGGGGAAAATTACCTCTAGGGGGACCGATCGTCCTTACCGGGACCTGATCTCTGGCTGATCTTTCGCTGTCACCGCTGATAAGCTCGTCAGAGGGTGAGTTCCTGCGTAGAGCCATCGACAAGCGGCTGGCTATCGCGGGAAAAGCTATGGCGGAGCGTTGCGGCTTTCTCTTCCAGGCGCCGTGATCCCAGCTGGCGGGCCGATCTCTCAGCTGCGGTGATCTCCACTTTCGCTCCGCTGATGTCGCCGGAACTCAACAAGGCACTGGCGAGCTGCAGCCGGACCCTTGCCGCGTGATACTCGACGCCTGCACTGGTCCAGAGCTGCCGGGCCAATAGCAGAAGCCGATGTCCGTTCGGGTCGCCTGGCTCGCAAAGTGCGGCCTTGGTTTCGGCTATCAATGCTTGCGTTGCCGGTTGCCGCCAGCGTTCGGGCTGCGCATCGATTTCGTCGAGATAGATCGACGCCTGGGCTGAGCGCCCGCCGCGCGCTGCAATGCAGGCCGCATTCACCAGCAGGTTTCCGCGCCGCTGCAGATGGAACCACGACATCCCTTGCAGAGCCCTGTCGAGTGCCGCAAGCGCCCCGTCCAGATCGCCTGTTTCGAACAAAAGCACGGCATTGCCCGGCTCCGCGTCCCAGCCCAGCGCATAAGCCTGGTCGTAGTCGGCGCGCGCCGATGCGAGGTCGCCGATCATCGCGAAGATATCGCCGCGGACACGGAAGCCTTCGCCGAGCGACCAGGATTCCTCCGCGGAGAGTTTGGGAAGCGCTTCGTTTATGCAGGTCAGGGCTTCAGGCAATATCTGCTGTGCCGCCACCACTTCGGCTCGATGAAGGTCGCAGGCGCCCGAGGTCTGCGCAAAACTTGCGGTGCACCAGCTTTCGAAGCCTTCGCTCCACTGGCGAGCACGGGGCCAATCGGCGTATGTCCTGCAGCTCCACAGGATATTGCAGTAAACCAGACCGCCGGTGATCGGGTCGACCTGGCTCGACAAAGCGATGGCCGCCGCATGGTTCTGCTGCTCGCTGCCCTCGTCGATCTTGCCGAGGGCGAGATTGAAAAATCCCTTGTATGTCAGTGTCAGAGCTCGCAGGCCGGGATCGTCGCAATGTTCAGCTATCGCGTAAGCAGCTGACGCCAGTTGCAGCGCTTCCTCGGGGTGGCCGCCAGAAGATGCCAGGCGCGACCTCATCCAAAGCAGATAGGCTTGCGTACTATCGTCTGGCGACTGACACAGAAGCGACGCAGCACGCTCCAGCCATCCCTCTGCGACGGAGCCGGATCCGCGCTCGGCCTGTATTTTTGCAAGTGTGACGGCGGATCTGGCGGCGCGGGCCAAGTCCCCGGAGTCGACATGAGCCGCCACCGCGCGGGCCAGCACAGGGATAGCCTCGGTCGGTCGCCCACCACATTCGACGACCAGCGCCCAAAGATCGACATCGGCAGGAGACAGATCTTCAGTGGCCGCCAAATGGGCGAAAAGTTTTGCAGCCGCGCTCCAATCGCGTGCCGCGGCCAGCCTGCGGGCGTCGGCAAGCTGGTCATCGCCTTGCAACGACGCGGGCCGCACGTAACCCAGTCCCGGTTCATCGATGGCGAAGCGATAGCCGTGGCGAACGTAGCTGTGGATTGCATCCTGCAACCCGCCTGCTGCAAGCACCTTTCGGGTGAGGCTGACGACCCGCTGAAGCGATGCTTCCGTCACGATGACATTCGGCCAGAGGGTGTCCATCAGTTCGTCTTTGGGGACCACCCGGCCGGCATTGCGCACCAGGTACACCAGCAGATCAAAGACAAGCGGCTGAATCTTCTGCCTAACGCCGCCTAGTGACAGCTTGCGGGCAGCTTCATCAAGTTCGAATTGTCCAAATGAGTGTCGCATCACCTTTCCCGATGCGACAATCTACATTATCGGCTCTGACTATGGGAGAGGCTTGGGCCGATAGGTCGCAAGCGCGTAGGTTAGGTCAGTAGCTAACGGCAGCTCCAGCGATAGTCCTCCATCCAAAACTGGACGGTCCGCTTTTTGTGTTCAGTGCCTGAAGACAAGTGGCGGTGCGATGCGGTCGCGCCGCAGCCAGCGCGCTAACAGCAGCACCGCCACCACGGCGAGCCCCGACGCAAGGCCGATCCAGATGCCCACGCCGTGCAGGCCAAAATGGAAGGCGAGCAGCACGCCGAGCGGCAGGCCGATGCCCCAATAGCCGATCGCGGCATAGATCATCGGCACCTTGGTGTCGTGCAGGCCGCGCAGCATGCCGGCGGCAACGGCTTGCGCACCGTCGAAGATCTGAAACAGCGCGGCAAAGGCCAGGAACGACACGGCCAGCGCGATCACCCTGGCGTTCGCCGGATCGGTCATGTCGATGAAGGCGCTGATCAACAGATGCGGCCACAGCACCATCACCAGCGCCATCAGCGCCATGGACGAGACGCCGATGACGAAGGCGGTCCAGCCGGCGCGCGAAACGCCTGCCGGATTGCCGGCGCCGTGGGCCAGCCCGACGCGCACGGTGACGGCCTGGTTGAGACCGAGCGGCACCATGAAGGAGATCGAGGCGATCTGGATGGCGATGGCGTGCGCGGCGAGCGAATCCGCATCGATCAGGCCCATCAGCAGGGCTGCGGCGTTGAAGATCGTCACCTCGAAGGCGAGGATGCCGGCGATCGGCATGCCGAGCCGCAGCAGACCCTTGAAGCGCGGCCAGTCGGAGCGCCAGAAGCGGCCAAACAGGCGGTAGCGGCGGAACTTCTTCTCCAGCATCACCACGGCTGCCAGGCCGCAGAACATCAGCGTGCTCGACAGGGTGGTCGCCAGCCCCGAACCGGCAATGCCCATCGAGGTGACGCCGAGATTGCCAAACATGAACACCCAGTTGAAGAAGGCGTTGCAGGCGACGGCGACGAAGACGATGATCAGCGCCCAGCCCGGCCGCTCCAGCGCCGAGATGAAGGAACGCAGCACGATATAGCCGTAGAAGGGCAGCACCGCCCATTCCAGCCAGCGCAGATAGATGCCGGCCTGATGTGCCAATGCCGGCTCCTGGCCCATGGCCAGCAGAATGGCCTCGCCATGCCACAGCACCATCCAGATCGGGATCGAGATCAGGATCGCCAGCCACAGCCCTTGCCGCACGGTGCGGCGCAAATCGCGCACCGAATAGCGGCGGCGGCCAAGCTCGGTGGCGATCATCGGCGAGGTCGCCAGCATCAGGCCGAGGCCGAAGATCAGCGGCATGAAATAGAGGTTGGCGCCGAGCGCGCCGCTGGCCAGCGTGTCCGCGCCCAGACGCCCCATCATCATGACGTCGGTGGCGGTCATCGCGGTCTGGCCGAGATTGGTGAGCACCATCGGCCAGGCCAGCGCCAGCGTCGCCCTGATTTCCTGACGCCAAAGATTTTCCGGCGCACGAGCGCCGGCTTCGATCGCAGACATTGTCCTGCTCTTTCCGATTGCGGCGCGTCGGCAACGAGGCCGGAAGCCGCACTTCCAAACGGCAAAACCTTCGGTTTCGCAGCGTTTGCGTCGTTCTATTGGACGAAATGCGGCATGAAGGCAAGGGAGGACGGGCAGCCGGCGATTGAGCCAGAAGCGGGAACCCTCCTATCCGGCTGCCCTTGGGTCAGCCGATGCTTTCGCCGCCGTCGATCACCAGTGCCTGGCCGGTCATGAAGGATGAGCGGTCGGAGACGAGGAACAGGATCGCTTCTGCGATCTCTTCGGCGCTCGCCCAGCGGCCCATCGGAATCTTGGTGCGGACATAGGTTTCGATCGCCTCGCGTCCGCCCATCTGGGCGATGAACGGCTCGTTGAAAGGCGTGTCGACCCAGCCCGGGCAGAGCGCGTTGACGCGCACATTGTGGCGGGCATAGTCGAGCGACATCTGTCTGGTCATCGCCACCACCGCATGTTTGGACGTGGCATAGGCGATCATCTCGCGGTCGTAGAAGACGCCCGAATTCGAAGCCGTGTTGAGGATGACGCCGCCGCCTTGCGCGACCATCGCCGGCATGGCCAGCCGCGCGGCCAGGAACTGCGCCCGTACATTGATGCGCCAGGACGCATCCATGCCATCGACCTCGACCTCGGTCAGCGTGCCGCCGACCTGAATGCCGGCGTGGTTGTGCAGGATGTCGATGCGGCCATACTTGCCGAGCGTGCCTGTGATGAGCTGCCCGACCGCCGCGTCGTCAGAGACGTCGGTGACAATCGCCTCGGCCTGCCCGCCCACTGCCCGGATGTCCGCCGCTGTCGTCTCGCCGCTGGTCTTATCCCGGTCGGCGATGACCACCACAGCGCCTTCCCTGGCCATGATCATGGCGCCGGCTCGGCCGATGCCGGAACCGGCGCCCGTCACCACGGCGATGCGGTCTCTAAGGATCATGAATTTGTCTTTCAGCTGGATGGCTTGTTCAGTTTGACGGCTGGCGCTGGCGCAGCTGCCATTGGGCAAGCACCACCAGAAGAACCGAGGCGACGAGCACGATGGTGGCGATGGCGTTGATTTCCGGCGTCACGCCGCGCCGGATCGAGGCGAAGACATAGATCGGCAGCGTCGTCTGCGCGCCGGCGACGAAGAAGGCGACGATGAAATCGTCGAAGGAGAAGGTGAAGGCGAGCAGGAAGCCGGCGATCACCGCCGGCATGATCTGCGGCAGCACGATCGAGCGAAACGTCGTCAGCGGCGTGGCGTAGAGATCGCTCGAGGCCTCGACCAGGTTGCGGTCGAGGCTGGCGAGACGCGTGCCGACGATCATCGTCACCAACGCCATCGAAAACAGGCCGTGGGCGGCGATGATCGATCCATAGCCGAGCGACAGGCGCGGCGGCTGGTCGTTTGGCCAGATCGAGGCGAGGAACGGGTTGAGCACGCCAAACAGCTGGACCAGCGCGACAAGCGTCGAGATGCCGATGACGACGCCGGGAACGACGATCGCGGCACCCATCAGCGCGTCGAAGACGGCGCGGGTTCTGAGCCCGACCCGCGCCAGGCCGAGTGCCGCCGCCGTGCCGCACACCGCCGCCAGAAGGGCGCTGGTGGTGGCGATGAACAGGCTGTTCTTCAACGCCTCGACCAGGAACGGGTTCGACAGCGCCGTGCCGTACCACTGCACCGAAAAGCCGGTGAACTCGCTGGCATGGCGGCCGGCGTTGAAGGAAAACAGCACGACCAACGCGATCGGCAGATAGAGGAAGGCGAAGACGGCTGTGACGAAGGCGCGCATCAGATCAGATCCACCCTGCGGGCGCCCGACACCCGTGTCGAAATGCGGTTTGCCGCGATCAGCACCACCACCGAAACCGCCACCAGCGTGATGGCGATGGCCGATCCGAACGGCCAGTTGCGCGACTGCAGGAACAGGTCGACCAGCGCATTGCCGATGAAGAACACCTTGCCGCCGCCAAGCAGCGTCGGGATCAGGTATTCTCCGAGCAGCAGGATCATGACCAGCGAGAAGCCGGTCATGACGCCCGGCAGCGACAGCTTCAGCGTCACCCCCAGAAAGGTTGAGAGCGGGGTCGCGCCGAGATCGGCGGAGGCTTCCAGCAGCCTTCGGTCGAGCCGCTCGAGACTGACATAGATCGGCAGGATCATCAGCGGCAGATAGCCATAGACGATGCCGAGCAGCACGGCGCCCGGCGTGTTGATCAGCCTGACATCCTCGATACCGACAAAGGCCAGCAGCGCGGGAATGCCGCGTCCGCCCAGAATGTACATCCAGGCATAGGTACGCATCAAAAGGCTGGTCCAGAACGGAATGACGACGAGCGCAAGCAGGATCAGCCGCCAGCGTTGCGGCGCCTTCAGGGCAAGGTAGTAGGCGACGGGGTAGGCGACGAGCAGGCAGGCAAGCGCGCCCACCGGCGCCAGCATCATGGTGTTCCAGAAGGCAGTCGCCCGCGCCGGGAGGTTGGCATATTGCGCCAGCGTGAAGGCGGCCTGGTAGCCGCCCTCCGGCGCCCGCTCGCCGACGCTGAACACGGCAATGGCGACGAACGGCAACACCAGAAACACCACCAGCCACGCTGTAGCCGGAGCGAGCAGCAGCGCTGTCAGGATGTTATACCGAAATCTGTTGCCGTGCATGGAAACCGCCCCGATGCCGGCGGACATAGGCCCACCGGTTTCCGTTTGCGTCAGGCCGGCCTCAAGCCGACTTGAAGCGCGCCATCAGCTCGGCGCGGCCGGGATCGGTCAGCGTCGCCGCCGCACCGAATTCCAGCGGTGTCAACAGGTCGGCCGCCGGATAGAGGATCGGATTGTCCAGCACTTCCTTGGGCAGCAGCTTGTTGACGCGTGCGTCGGTCGACGGCGCGCCGTTGGCCAGATGCTCCTTCACCGCGACCTCAGGGGTCATCAGATAGTTGAGCAAGGCATAGCCGGCCGGCTTGTTCGGCGCGTCCTTCGGGATGGCGTAGAAATCGGTCCAGATTTCGCCGCCCTCCTTGCCCAGCACATAGGCGATCTCCGGGATATCGCGATGCAGCTGTGCGCCGTCATTCGTCCAGCACATGGTCATCCAGGCGTCGCCCGCCCGCATGCCCGGCTGGTAGTCGGACGAGACCGCGAACAGATGCGGCTTGACCTTGAGCAGCAGCTCCTCGGCCTTGGCGAGTTCGTCCTGCTTCAGCGAGTTGAAGGAATAGCCGTGATATTTCAGCGCGTTGCCGATTGTGGTCAGCTGGTAGTCGTGGACCATGGTGCGGCCATCGCCCTCGGCCATGGCGACGTCCCAGAATTCCTTCCAGCTGGTCATCGGCTTGGCCAGCTTCTTGGTGTTGACGGCAAAGCCCGTGGTGCCCCAGTTCTTCGGCACCGCGTAGGTCGTGCCGTCGATCGTGCCTTCCGAGGTGAAGCGCGGGTCCTCCTGGGAGCTGTCGAAATTCGGCAGCTTGGCCATGTCGAGCGGATCGATGATGCCGAGTTTCTTGTAGGTCGAGATCGTGTAGTTGGTCGGCACGAACAGGCTCCAGCCCGAGGCGCCGGCCTGCAGCTTGGCCAGCATCTCCTCATTGGAGCCGAACACGTTGACCTCGACGGCGACGCCGGTGTCCTTCTTGAAATTCTCGAAGGTCTGCGGGTCGTGATAGTTCGGCCAGGTGGCGATCGACATGCGGTCGCCGAGGTTTTCGGCGGCGAAGGCCGGCGTCGGCATGATGCCGAGCTCGCGCGCCATCACCGCGGTTGCGATGCCAAGGCCGGTGAGGCGGAGGAAGTCGCGGCGGCCGATCGAGCCGCGCTTCAGGCGCATCAGCTGGTCGACGAAGTTCTCAGGGCTAATCGGCAGTCCGTCACGATATGATTTCGACATTTTTTGCTACCCTCTGGTTGGTCCCGTTGTTCTTGGTCTCCGGAAACGCCAGCGGCGTCCCGGAGGCAAAGCCGATGGCGACGGGTTCACCCGGCTTGAAGAGGTTGCCATGGCCGATCACATGGTCGGCCTTGGCCAGCAGCGTTCCGATGCCCTGCACCTCGATGGCGTATTCCGCCGTCGAGCCCAAGAAGATCCGGTTGCGCACGATGCCCTTGAAAGGGCTGCCTTTGGTGGCGCCGAGGCTTAGCGATTCAGGACGCAGGCTGACAGAAACGGTCTCGCCCTGCTGCAAGGCGGTTCGTTTGCGCGCGGCAATGACGGTTCCGTCCGCCAGCGCCACATTGACAAGATCGCCTGTATGCCCGGCAACCTTGCCGCTCAACAGATTGGTCTTTCCGACGAAGTCGGCGACGAACAGGTCGGCCGGCTCGTCATAGATCTCGCTCGGCTGGCCGAGCTGTACGATGCGGCCGCCATTCATGACGCAGACGAAGTCGCTCATCGACAGCGCTTCCTCCTGGTCGTGGGTGACCAGCACGAAGGTGATGCCGATCTCGCGCTGCAGGTTCTGCAACTCGATCTGCATATCGGTGCGCAGTTTCTTGTCGAGCGCCGCCAGCGGCTCGTCGAGCAACAGCACCGCCGGCTTGTTGACCAGTGCGCGCGCCAGCGCGACGCGCTGCTGCTGGCCGCCGGAGAGTTCGTGGATCTTGCGGCGGCCATAGCCGGCGAGCCGCACCATTTCGAGCGCCTCGCCGGCGCGCCGGCCGATTTCCTGCGACGACAGGCGTGGCTGTGCCTGGCGCAGCCCGTAGGACACATTGGCTTCCACATCGAGGTGCGGAAACAGCGCGTATTGCTGGAACACCATGTTGACCGGCCGACGATAGGGTGGCGTTCCGGCCATGTCCCGGCCACGGATGAACACCTGGCCTTCGCTCGGCTGCTCGAAGCCGCCGATCATGCGCAGGCATGTGGTCTTGCCGCAGCCGGACGGTCCGAGAAGGGCGACAAAGGCGGAGGGCGGCACAGCCAGATCGATGCCGCTGACAGCGGTCACGGCGCCATAGCGCTTGGTGACGCCGCGAAACTCGATGTCGGGCACTGCGGTCAAAGTGCTGGCTCCAGCAACAGGGCTATTTCAGGACGCTACCAGAGCCAATGGCGGCTAGTATATACCTCGCTGGTGGTATATCTGATCTATTTTCTCGTTTAAGGGGGTATATTTTGAGCGCATCTCGCAGCGACGAATACAGCCGGCTCGCTGCCCTTGTCGCGGCAACGCGAGAGACCAGCGGCGACCTGTTCGGCCAGGCTATGGTCGATTGGTTGAGGCAGCATGTCAGCTTCGACCACTGCGTGATCTTCGGCTATCGCGGCGCTTCGCGGCCGCCGTTGCTGTTCGAAACCTTCTCGCCTGACGAGAGCCATGTCTTCGTCACGCTTTATCAGGAAGGGCCTTACCTGCTCGACCCGTTTCATCACGCGGCGGTGGAGCGCAAGGAGGGGTTCTGGCGCATGCGCGAACTGGCGCCCGACCGCTTCTATGCCAGCGAGTATTTTCGCACCTACTACAGTCAGACAAGGCTCGCCGAGGAGGTCGGCTTCTTCGTGCCATTGCCCGGCAAGGATGCGCTGGTGCTGTCGCTGATGCGATTGCAGGCCTCCGGCCCCTTCGGCACCGCCGATGCCAGGCTGCTGCGCGACATGGCGCCGGCGGTCATCAACTTCGCCCGGTTGCGCTGGCCCGCACTTGCGGCCGAGGAGCAGGACGAAGCGGAGCAGGGCGAGACGATCGCCGCCGTCAACGAGTTCGACCGCGCCCACATTTGGGAAAGCCTGTCGCTGACCCCGCGCGAAAAGCATGTCGTCGATCTGGTGCTGCAGGGGCATTCCACCGAGTCGATCGCGAGAGCCATGCGCATCGTGCCGGGAACGGTGAAGGTTCATCGCCGCAACATCCATCGCAAACTCGGCGTCAAATCCCAAGCCGGGCTGTTCGCCCGCTTCATCGAGATCATCGAGAGCCGGCGTTGAAATCGCTGAGGCAGACATCGTTCACTTGCGGGCAACAGACTGCTACGGATTACCCGAAACCAGTCGCTTCCTCATACGCCCCGGAGAGCAGACGATGGCATTCAGGCGCAGAAAGAACACGGCCGCGATCCCTCGCACGGTGCCGGCTTTCGAGCACATCGTCACCGAGGCGAGCGACAGTTTCCTGTGGCGGCTCGACGACTATCCCTGGGAGCGCAATGTCTGGAATTTTCATCCGGAATACGAGATCCATCTCCTGAGGAAGTCTTCCGGGGTCGCGCTGGTCGGCGATCACATCGGCGAATTCGGGCCGGGCTACCTGAGCATCGTCGGCGGCGGGCTGCCGCATGACTGGGTGACATCGGTGCAACCCGGCGAGCTGATCGAAGGACGCGACATCGTGCTGCAATTCGATCCGCAGCGGCTGCGCGGCTCGGCGGGACTGCTGCCGGAGCTGCGCGAACTAGAACCGTTCCTGGAGCGATCGCTGCGCGGCATCGTCTTCCATGGCCGCGCCGCGCTCGACGGCGCTGCGCTGATGGAAAGGATGGGCACCGTGCACGGGCTCGCCCGGTTTTGCCTCTTCCTCGAACTGGTCGATCTGCTGGCCAGGACAGACGAATACGAGCTTTTGTCCTCGCCGGATTTCTCACCCGCGCTCGACGCAACCTCGCTGGACATCATCCAGCGCACGCTGACCTATCTCTTCCAGCACTTCGCCGAGGACCTGAAGCTGCCGGAGGCGGCGGAGCTGGCGGGGATGAGCGAAAGCACGTTTTCGCGCTTCTTCCAGAAAAACACCGGCAACAGTTTCAGCGACCACATCGCCAAGCTCCGGCTCTGGCAAGCCTGCAAGCTGCTGGCGGACACCGATATTCCGATCACCGACATCTGCTTCCAGGTCGGCTACATGAACATCTCCAACTTCAACCGCGCCTTCCTGCGCAAGCACCGGATGACGCCGTCATCCTACCGCAAGCTGTCGAAGCAGCGGATGACGATGCGCGCCTGAAAACCGGCCTTCCTCACTCCATCGGTACTCATGTGACAGAGGCCGTGCAGGCGGGCCGAATTTTGCAGCGCACAATGCATAAAAGTACAGGTCTGCTGCAGCGGGGCTTCTAGCGCGGCCTTTAGCAACTCCTCATTTTGGCGATGGGTGGCTTGTCGCTCGGGCGATGGCGAGGATCGCGCAACCGAAGACTTCCGCTTCCTGCGACTGTTCCTGGAGGAGAAAACCAATGAAACCAATTCGGCTCGCTGCGAGCATAAGCGCAGCTTTCATGCTTACCACGACCCTCTCGACCATGGCGCTGGCGGCGCCGGTCTGCTCGGCGCCGGTCAAGGTGCTGGCGCAACCGCGTGACGGGCTGACGCTGCTGGAAGCGTCCAAGGACGAGTTCCAGAAACTGGCCGGCGCCAGCTTCCAGATCGACTATCTCAACGAGAACGACCGCCGGGCAAAGTCGCGCGCCGATGCGTCCACGGTCGGCAACTACAACGTCTACTATGTCGACGAAGCCAATGTCGCGCTGTTCGCCTCGTCGAAATGGATCGTGCCGCTCACCGACTATTACCCGGCTGACTACGACTACGCCGATTTCGACCCGGGCCGGCAGAAGGTCGCCACCTATGACGGCAAGGTGTGGTTCGCGCCGCTGACCGGCGGCGGCGACCTGATGGTCTACCGCAAGGACATTCTGGAAGCCGCCGGCATCCAGCCGCCGAAGACGCTGGACGAGTTGATCGCCGACGTGCCGAAGCTGACCGATCCCGACAAGGGCATGTACGGCATCGCGCTGCGCGGCGCGCGTGGCTCGGGCGCCAATGTCTGGCGCTGGATGCCGTTCTTCAAGGCCTATGGCGGAAAATGGTTCGACGGTGACAAGCCGGCTTTCAACTCCGAGGCCGCGGTCAAAGCGACCGAGACCTATCTTAAACTGTTCAAGGATTCAGCGCCCGGCACGCAGACCGGCAGCTGGGATGAATCGACCGGCGCCTTCCTGTCGGGCCAGGTTGCCATCTTGGTCGAATCGACGCCGCTGTCGGGCATGGCGGTCGACCCGAAGACCTCGCAAGTGGTCGGCAAGATCGGCTTCCTGCCGCCGCCCTCGCCACTGACCGGCGGCGGCTACGGCCACGGCCTCGCCATCGCCGCCAAGGCCAATGCCGATGACGCCGCGAAGCAATGCGCCGGCCTGTTCATCGCCTGGGCGACGTCGAAGGAGAACGAGAAGCGCCGGCTCGACGCGCACCAATTCGGCGAGCTCAACCGCACCAGCGTGCTGTCCAGCAAGGAGTTCGCCGACATCTATGGCGCCGATCTCGGCCAGGCGCTTGCCGATACCGGCAAGGTGACGGCGGTGAACTTCTGGCAGGATCCGCGCTGGCCGGATCTCGGCGACCGCTGGGGCATCATCCTGGAAGAGCTGGTCACCGGCACGCGCACCGACGTCAAGGGCGGCCTCGACGAACTCGAGGCCTACGCCAACGAGCTGGTGAAGAAGAAGTAATCCTCCCGCCCGCGGCGCGCGGTCCACGGCATTCGACCGGATGCCGGGACCTGTGCGCCGCGGGTTCTCCCCAAAAAGGCACAGCCCGAGGATAGGCAATGCGCCGACGCTCTTCCCTGCCCGTGACGTTTCTGGTTCCGACGCTCGCCATTCTTCTGGTGCTGTCGATGGTGCCGACGCTGTACGCCATCGTCATTGCGCTGCAGAACCGCGAGCTGAGCTCGTCGAACTATTCCTGGGTCTGGCTGTCGAACTTCATCGACCTGTTCGCCGACCGGCGTTTCCTCAACGCGGTCTGGGTTTCGGTGAAGTGGGAAATCGTCACCGTGGTGGCGACGATGATGGTGGCGATCGGGCTCGGCGTGCTGATGTTCGAAGTAGCGTCGCCGCGGCTGCGCAACATCTACTGCCTGCTGTTCATCATCCCGGTGCTGTTGCCGCGTGTCTCGGCGGCCTTCGTGTGGAAGTTTGCCTATCATCCGCTCTACGGCATCGCCACCTATCCCTACAGGCTGATCACCGGCGGGTTGATCTTCGACCCGCTGTCGAAGCCGTCGACGGCCCTGTTTGCCGTCGCCTCGGTCGATGTCTGGCAGTGGGGACTGTTCTTCGCGGTCATCGTGCTGAAGCTTCTGGAGACCTTGCCGCCGCAGCCGATCGAAGCGGCGCGGCTCGACCACGCCAAACGCTGGCAGATCCATGCCTATGTGACCTTGCCTATGCTGAAGGCGCCGCTGATCAGCCTGATGTTCGTCAAGATGATCGAATCGCTGCGCTCCTTCGACCTGATTTATGTGATGACGCGCGGCGGGCCGGGCGTGGCGACCGAGACGCTCGACATGTACGCCTTCTCGCAAGGCTTCATCGAATCCGGCAAGGTGTCCTATGCCTCGGCCATGGCGGTGCTGATGATGATCGCGACTGTCATCACCTTCACCATGCTGTGGAAGCGGGTGCAGGCATGAGGCCGTATCGCATGAGACCGGGCCGCCTCATCGGCAAGATCATCCTGGCCTTCGCCGGCTTCATGGCGGTGTTTCCGCTCGCCTGGACGGCGGTCAATTCGCTGAAGAGCAATGTCGACATCATCACCCGCGTGCCGCGCCTGGTGTTTACCCCGACCTTCGACAATATCAGCTACATCATCGGCCGCGACAGCGTAATGACCGGTCTCTTTAACTCGGTCATTTCCTGCGGCGTCGCCGTGCTGATCGGCGTCATGCTCGGCCTTCCGGCAGCCTATGCGGTGGCGCGCTATCCCAATCGCTTCGCTGGCGACATCCAGTTCTTCGTGTTGTCGCTGCGCTTCCTGCCCCCGGTGGCAGTCGCCATTCCGCTGATGGTGATCTGGCTGCAGATCGGGCTCTACGACACCTTGCCGGCGCTGATCGTCACCTATTCGCTGCTCACCATCTCGGTGATCATGTGGCTCGCCATTCCCGCCTTCCAGGCCGTGCCGAAGGAAATCGAGGAAGCCGCTTTCGTCGACGGCTACGGCGCTTACTCGGTGTTCTGGCGCATTGCGCTGCCGGTAGCGGCGCGCTCGCTGATCGGCGCCGTCGCCTTCAGCTTCGTGCTGGTGTGGAACGAATTCCTGATCGCGCTGATGCTGTCCAGTTCCAACGCCAAGACATTGCCGATCGTCGCTTCCGAACTTTCACAGCAAGGCATGAACGTGCCGTGGGGAATCCTCAACGCCTCGGTCGTGCTGTTGTCGCTACCGCCGCTGCTGTTCCTCGGCGTGCTCAGCGGCTTCCTGAATTCCGTTTTCCGGCAAAAAAAGACTTGATGCGAGGACTTACCTATGCGGGCACTGGTGCTTGAGAAAAAAGGCGAACTGTCGCTGCGCGAGATCGCGCTGCCGCTCGACGTCGGACCGGGCGATGTCAAGATCGCCATCCACACGGTCGGCGTCTGCGGCAGCGACGTGCACTATTACACCCATGGCGCCATCGGCAGCTATGTCGTGCGGGCCCCGATGGTGCTCGGCCACGAAGCCGCGGGAACGATCGTCGAGATCGGCGCCAATGTCGGCACGCTGAAGGTCGGCGACCGCGTCTGCATGGAGCCGGGCGTGCCGAACCTGTCGTCGCGCGCGACCAGGCTCGGCATCTACAATGTCGACCCTGACGTCTCCTTCTGGGCGACGCCGCCTGTTCATGGCGTGCTGGCGCCCTATGCCGTACACCCGGCCGCCTTCACCTACAGACTGCCGGACAATGTCACCTTCGCCGAAGGCGCGATGGTCGAACCCTTTGCCATCGGCATGCAGGCGGCGAGCCGCGCCCGCATCGTGCCTGGCGACGTCGCCGTCGTCGTCGGCTGCGGCCCGATCGGCATCATGATCGCGCTGGCGGCGCTGGCCGGCGGCTGCTCGAAGGTGCTGATCTCCGATTTTTCCGCACCCAAGCTCAAGATTGCCGCGCAATATCCCGGCATCGTGCCGGTCAATATAGGTGAGCAATCGCTGGTCGACGCAGTCTCCGCCGCGACCGACAATTGGGGCGCGGATATCGTGTTCGAGGCGAGCGGCAGCCCGAAGGCATTCGCCGACCTGTTCGATGTCGCGCGGCCGGGCGGCGCGGTGGTGCTGGTCGGACTGCCGGTCGAACCGGTCAGCCTCAACGTTCCGGCGGCGATCTCCAAGGAAGTGCGCATCGAGACGGTGTTCCGTTACGCCAACATCTTCGACCGCGCGCTGCAGCTGATCGCCTCGGGGAAGGTCGACCTCAAGCCGCTGATCACCGGCACTTATGATTTCTCGGACAGCATCGAGGCCTTCGAGCGGGCGGCGCAAGGCAAGCCGCAAGACGTCAAGCTGCAAATCCTTCTTACCGGCGAGAAGGGCTGACCATGTCCGCGATCGTTTGCTCCCATGTCGACAAGGCTTACGGCGCCACCACCGTCATCCGCGACCTCAATCTCTCGATCGAGGAGCACGAATTCGTCGTATTCCTCGGCCCGTCCGGCTGCGGCAAGTCGACCTTGCTCAGGATGCTGGCCGGACTGGAGGATATCAGCGGCGGGGAAGTGTCGATCGGCGGCAAAGTGGTCAACGATCTCGAGCCCGGCGAGCGCGGCATTGCCATGGTTTTCCAGAACTATGCGCTCTACCCGCATATGACGATCTTCGACAATATCGCCTTTGGGCTCAAGCGACAGAAAGTGCCCCCGGCCGAGATCCGGAAGCGGGTCGAGGCGGTGGCAACGACGCTCGGCCTCGAACCTTACCTCGCCCGCAAGCCGACCGAACTTTCCGGCGGCCAGCAGCAGCGCGTGGCGATTGCGCGCGCCATGATCAAGACGCCGAAAGTGTTCCTGTTCGACGAGCCGCTGTCCAATCTCGATGCCAAGCTGCGCAACCACATGCGGGTCGAGATCGCCCGGCTGCATCAGTCGCTGAAGACCACCACCGTCTATGTCACCCACGATCAGTTGGAAGCGATGACGCTGGCCGACCGGATCGTGCTGCTCAGGGATGGCGTTATCGAACAGATCGGCTCGCCTGCGGAGATCTATCGCCAGCCGGGCAATCTGTTCGTCGCCGGCTTCATCGGTACGCCGAACATGAATTTCATCGACGTGGCCGTCGGGCGGAAGGACGAACGCTGGACGCTGACAGGCGGCGGCTCGACCTTCTCCATAGAAGGCTCGGGCTTCGATCTGCGCGGCGTCCAGCGCGCCGTGCTTGGAATCCGACCGCCGGACCTGAAGACCGCCGGCGCTCAGAGCATCAATCTTCTGCAAGGCACCGCCGACCTCATCGAGTTCCATGGCAATGACGCGCTGGTGACGTTCGCCTGCGGCGGCAAGGAGGTCGGTGCGTTGGTATCAACCCGCGAATGCCCGGCGTTGCGCGCGCCTGTGCGCTACACATTCGAGGAGGAGAGCGTGCATCTGTTCGACGCGGCAACGGGCGCATCCTTGCGCAGGCGAGAGGAGGCCTAGATTTGGTACGCAATTCCGGACGGAAAACCGTTTCAGACTTTTCCTGGAATTGCTCTAGCTGATGGCGTCGAGCTCCTGCCGCTGGCGGTGCATTTCGAGGAAGATCCTGTAGTCGCGGTCGAAGCGGCCTGACGCGGCCGGGTTCGAGGTGCGCGCCCTGCCGCCTTGCTGCATGGCGACGCAAGCGGCATTCAGGTCCGGGAACAGACCGGCCGCGGTGGCGGCGACCATGCCGGTGCCGAGCAGAACGGCTTCGTCGGCCAGCGGCTCGATCACCGCGCAGCCGGTGGCGTCGGCATAAAGCTCCATCAGCAACGGGTTCTTGGTGTGGCCGCCGGTGACATGCAGCGTGTCGATGAGATAGCCGTTCTCGTTCAGCGCCTCCAGCACATGGCGCACGCCGAGTGCGATGCCGACGGCGGTGCGCCAATAGAGCTTGCACAGGCTGTCGAAGGAGGAATCCAGCGTCAGCCCGCTGACCACGCCGACGGCATGCGGGTCGGCAAGCGGCGAGCGGTTGCCGTGGAAATCCGGCAGCACATGCAACCTCGCCGCCAGCTTGTCGCCTTCAGTGCTGCGCAGTTCAGCGACGCGCCTGGCGATCTTGGCATGCATGGCCGCATCCGGCTCGCCGCCGGCGCCATGCCAGCGGATGATGTGGTCGAGCAAAGCCCCGGTAGCCGACTGGCCGCCTTCCGACAGCCAGAGCTTTGGCAGTGCGGCGCCATAGTATGGACCCCAGACGCCGGCGAAAGGCTGCGGATCGGGCGACATGGCCATGACGCAGGACGAGGTGCCGGCGATCAATGCCAGATGGCGGCCGATATTCTGCTCGTCGCCAGCAAAGCCGCCGAGCACGCCAAGCGCGCCGGCATAGGCATCGATGACGCCGGCGCCGACCCGACAGTTTTCGCTCAAGCCCAACTCCGCCGCCGCTTCAGGGGTGAGCGTGCCGATGTCTGCGCCGACAGCACTTGCCTTCTCCGGCAGGCTGCCGTGTTCGAACAGATCGCCAAGCCCGACCCTGTCGAAGAAGTCACGGCGCCAGCCGGTTTCCTCATGCGCCAGATAGGTCCATTTGGCGGTCAGCGTGCATTGCGAGCGCGCCAGCGACCCGGTCGCCTTCCAGGTCAGGAAATCGGTGAGGTCGAATAGGTAGCCGGCTTCATGCCAAGTTCCCGGCAGATTGCGCTTCAGCCACATCAGCTTCGGCGTCGCCATTTCCGGCGACATGACGCCACCGATATAGTCGAGTACGGCGTGGCCGCTATCGGTGCATTCATCTGCCTCGGCGATGGCGCGATGGTCGAGCCAGACGATGGTGTCCCAGCGCCGTTCGCCCGTCACCGAGACGCTGAGCTGGCCGGCATTCCTGTCCAGCACCACCAGCGAGCAGGTGGCGTCGAACGACATGCCGACAATATCGTCGGCTGACACACCGGCCTTTTCGCGCGCGGCACGCACCGCGATGCAGACCGCCGACCAGATATCCTGCGAATTGTGCTCGGCGTGATCGACCTTCGGCTGGTTCATGACGATCGGATGCTCGGCGCGGCCGAGCAAGGTGCCTGACGTATCGAGAATGCCCGCGCGGGCGCTCCCGGTGCCGACATCGACCGCGCAAACGAAGCTCTTCGTCAAGATGCTTTTACTCTCGCTCCCTAGAGCCGTATGATTTCAGGTCTGTTCGACCTGAAATCTGAATCCGTCTCTAAATCAAAGAAGTAGAGCATGATGTCGTCCGAAAACCGCTTCACACTTTTCGGCATCATGCTCTAGCCTGCAATCAGATCGGGCAATTGCAGCATGTCCGCGAATATAAAGTCCGGTTCACTCGACGCAAGCCGCGCTTTCAAGGCCGGGTTGCCGGCG
Source organism: Mesorhizobium sp. M0030 (assembly GCF_040323695.1). NCBI lineage: Bacteria > Pseudomonadati > Pseudomonadota > Alphaproteobacteria > Hyphomicrobiales > Phyllobacteriaceae > Mesorhizobium > Mesorhizobium sp. M0030. The sequence goes on from NZ_JAMYVE010000001.1 coordinate 626,590, forward strand.
TGCGAACCGCCGGTGAAAGCAAAGACGCGCATGCCGGCCGCACGCGCCGCCGCGATGCCGGCAGGGCTGTCCTCGATTACGATGCAATTACCGGGATGCGCGCCCATGGCGGCGGCGGCATGGAGAAAAAGATCCGGCGCCGGCTTGCCGCGCGCGACCATGGCGGCACTGAACAGATGCGGCTCGAGCAGGCCGAGCAGACCGGTGACGTCGAGCGCGTAGCGTATCCGGTCGAGCGTGCCGGAGGACGCGACGCAGCAGGGCACGCCCAGCCTCGGCAGGATGTCGCTGATGCCGGGAATCGGCTTCAGCTCCTCGCGGAATTTGCGCATCAGTTCGACGCGCATGTCGGTCAGATGCACGTCGGTGATGTCGATGGTGAAATCGCGAAGAAGTATCTCGCGCACGCTCTTCATGCTCTTGCCTAAGAAATGCTCGTAGGCGGTATCTTCGCTGACCGAGCCCCCGGCGGCAGAGATCATGCCGAGCAGAGCCGAAACCGACAGCGCCTCGCTGTCGACCAGCACGCCGTCACAGTCGAAGATGACCAGTTCGGGCGTCATTGCGGCTGGCGTCAGAGCTTGCCGGAGATGTAGCGCGTCAGCGTCGCGCGCGTGCCATTCGCCCACAAGACGTTGAGCGCATGGGCAAAGGCCTCGGCGAACGCCGCCGAGCGGCCGACATCGCCATAGATGTCCTCCATCGCAAGCCAGGCGCCGGGCGCATCCTTCGCCGCCTTGGCGGTTGCCTGCAGCCGGTCCCAGCTGGGATCGTTGGCTTCGATGTCGGCGCCGCTGTCGGTGGTGCCGAAGCAATAGCGGCACCACAGCGCCGATTCCAGCGCGAGACCCGCAACGCTCTTCCCGGCTTTCAGCCGGTCGGCGATGGTCGGGATGATGAATTTCGGCTGCCGGTTGGAACCGTCGAGGCAAAGCCGGCGGATGGTGTCGCCGATCTTGGGGTTGGAAAAGCGGTGCTCGATGAGCTGGTAATAATCCTCCAGCACGGTGTCCGGCACCGGCGGCACGGTCGGGATGATCTCGTCATGCTCGAGCTTGGCGAGGAAGCCGCGCACCAGCGGCTCCTGCATCGCCTCATGGACGAAATGGATGTCCATCAACCCTGCGGGATAAGCGATCGTGGCATGACCGCCATTGAGGATGCGGATCTTCATCAGCTCATAGGGCGCGACATCCCTCACGAATTGCACACCGACCTTTTCCAGCGGCGGGCGGCCGTCGGTGAAACGGTCTTCCAGCACCCATTGCTTGAACGGCTCGCAGAACACCGGCCAGTTGTCCTCGAGGCCGAACTCCGAGGCGAGAATACCGCGCTCGCGGTCGGAGGTGGCGGGCGTGATGCGGTCGACCATGCCGTTGGGAAAGGCGACATTGTCGCTGACCCAGTTCGCCAGATCCTCGTCGATCAGCCGGGCCAGCCCAATGACGCCATCCGAGGTGACATGGCCATTATGAGGGATGTTGTCGCAGGACATGACGGTGAACGGCACGATGCCGTCGGCCCGGCGGCGCATCAGGCCCGCAAGGATGAGGCCGAACACCGTCTTCGGCGTCGTGCCTGCCTGTGCGTCGGCGACGATGTCGGGGTGGGTCGGGTTGAACTTGCCGGAGGCCGGATCGATGAAATAACCGCCTTCCGTGATGGTCAGCGAGACGATCTTGATCGCCGGATCGGCGAGCTGGTCGATGATGGCATCGGCATCGCCGGGCGTCAGGAAGTCGATCATAACGCCGGTGACGCGGGCGCTCATATGGTCGGAATCCTGCTCGACCACGGTGGTCAGCCAGTCCTGCTCCTGCAGCTTGGAACGGCCGATTTTTTCGCCCTCGAAGACCCCGGCGCCGACCAGCGCCCAGTCATGGCCGATGCCTGCATTGAAGAGATCGTCGAGGTAGACCGCCTGATGCGAGCGATGGAAATTGCCGACGCCGAAATGGACGATACCGGGTTTGAGCCTGGAGCGATCATATCTGGGACCGGCGACCTTGGCGGGGAGTTCCGAGAGGATCGAGGAGGAGAGTTTCACGGTCATTTTTCTACCCTTTTGGCCGGGCTGCGGCCTTCGTGATCCCGGCCCATCAACTCATCCATTGGCCGCCATCGACATTGTAGGTCTGGGCGACGATGTATTCGGCGTCGTCGCTGGCCAGGAAGACCGCCATGCCGGTCAGGTCCTCCGGCTTGCCCATGCGGCCATAGGGCACGCCCTCGCCGACCAGCCGCTTCTTCTCGCCCTTCGGCCGGTTCTCATATTTGGCAAACAGCGCATCGACCTCATCCCACATATCGCTGTCGACGACGCCGGGCGCGATGCCATTGACGTTAATGCGGTGCTTGATCAGGTCGAGCCCGGCGGACTGGGTCAGCGAAATCACCGCGGCCTTGGTGGCGCAATAGACGGCGACCAGCGGCTCGCCGCGCCGTCCTGCCTGGCTGGCGATGTTGATGATCTTGCCGCCCTTGCCCCTTGCGATCATCGAACGCGCCGCTGCCTGCAGCATGAACAAAGTGCCGGCGACGTTGACGGAGAACAATTTGTCATAGCTCGCTTCGGTGATCTCGACGATCGGCGCCAGGTCGAACAAGGCAGCATTGTTGATCAGTATGTCGAGGCCGCCGGTCTTTGTTTCGACCGCCTTGACCGCCGCCTGGATCGAAGCAAGGTCGCTGACGTCGAGCCTGACCGGATAGGCGTTGGCGCCAATCTCGGCGGCCGTCTTTTCGGCAGCCGCCAGATTGATGTCGGCAATGGCCACCGTGGCACCCTCGCGCGTATAGGCTTCGGCAAAAGCCCTGCCGATGCCGCGCGCGGATCCGGTGATCAGCGCCGATTTGCCTTTCAGTCTCACTGCGTCAGCGCCTTTCCGTCGGGGCCGAAGCGATGCATGCGGACCTTGTCCGGCGTCAAATAGATGGTGTCGCCATGGCGTACGGCCAGTTCGCCATCGGCGCGTACCGTCAGCGGACCGACGCCGTCGGCCTGGACATGCAGGAAGGTGTCGGAGCCCAGATGCTCGGCGACGCCGACAAGGGCTTTCCAGTCACCCGCCGTGGTCGATATCCCCATATGCTCGGGACGGATGCCGATGGTCTTGGCGTTGTATTTGGCCGCCGGCGCACCTTCGATCAGGTTCATTTTCGGCGAACCGATGAAGCCCGCCACGAACAGGTTCTTCGGCGACTTGTAGAGTTCCATCGGCGAGCCGACCTGTTCGATGTTGCCGGCGTTGAGCACGACGATCTTGTCGGCCATGGTCATGGCTTCGATCTGGTCGTGGGTGACGTAGACCATCGTCGTCTTGAGCTGATGGTGCAGCTCGCTGATTTCGAGCCGCATGGTGCCGCGCAGTGCGGCATCGAGGTTGGACAGCGGCTCGTCGAACAGGAATGCCGAGGGCTGGCGCACGATGGCGCGGCCGATGGCGACGCGTTGCCGCTGGCCGCCGGAGAGCTGGCCGGGCCGGCGTTCGAGATAGTTGGTGAGGTTGAGGACCCGGGCCGCGTCCTTCACCTTCTTGTCGATCGTCGCCACATCCTCGCCCGCCATCTTCAGCGGGAAGCCGATGTTCTTGGCCACCGTCATATGCGGATAGAGCGCATAGGACTGGAATACCATGGCCAGCTTGCGCTTGGCCGGCGCCTCGCCGGTGACGTCACGGCCATCGATGTTGATGGTGCCCCCGCTGGTGTCCTCGAGCCCGGCAATGAGGCGCAGCAACGTGGACTTGCCGCAACCCGACGGCCCGACGAAGACGACGAACTCGCCATTCTCGATGACCAGGTCGAGGCCTGGAATGATGACCGTCGATCCGAAATGCTTGGAGACGTTCTTGAGCGTGATGTTTCCCATGGTTTCCTCCCCGAGGGGTTATTTGGCCGGATTGCTTCAGGCAACGTCCGTTATTTTACCGCGCCGAATGTCAGGCCGCGCACCAGCTGCTTCTGGCTGAACCAGCCCATGATCAGGATGGGGGCGATGGCCAGCGTCGAGGCCGCCGAAAGCTTGGCCCAGAACAGGCCTTGCGGGCTCGAGAATGAACTGATGAAGGCCGTCAGCGGCGCTGCCTCGGTGGTGGTCAGGCGGATGGTCCAGAACGCTTCGTTCCACGCCAGGATGATGTTGAGCAGCATGGTCGATGCGATGCCCGGCACGGCCATGGGGGTCAGCACATAGACGATCTCGCCCCACAAGGTGGCGCCGTCCATGCGTGCCGCTTCCAGGATCTCGCCGGGGATTTCGCGGAAGTAGGTGTAGAGCATCCAGATCACGATGGGCAGGTTGATCAGCATCAGCATGATCATCAGGCCGATGCGGCTGTCGAGCAGTCCGGCATCGCGGAAGATGAGGTAGATCGGGAACAGCACGGCAACCGCCGGCATCATCTTGGTCGAGAGCATCCACATCAGGATGTCCTTGGTCCACTTGCCCGGCGAGAAGGCCATCGACCAGGCGGCCGGAACCGCGACTATCAGGGCCAGGATGGTCGAGCCGACCGAGAGCAGCACCGAGTTGAAGAAGAACTTGAAGTAGCCGCTCTGCGCCTGGACCTCGGTATAGCTCTCGAACGTCCCCGACGGGATCAGCGCGAAGCCCTGGATGGCCTCCTGCTCCGACTTGAACGAGGTGATGATCGTGTAGAGGATCGGGAAGAAGATCAGCAGCGCGACGATCCAGGCGGCGCCTGTCGCAATGACCTTGTGTTGGGTGGTGACTGCACGTGCCATCGTATCCTCCCTTACTTGTCCAGGTTCTTGCCGACCGCGCGCATGGCGAAGAAGGCGACGATGTTGGCGAGAATGACGGCGATGACACCGCCGGCCGATGCCTGGCCGATTTTGAACTCCAGCAATGCCTTCTGGTAGACGAGGAAGGGCAGGTTGGTGGAGGCATAGCCGGGTCCGCCATTGGTGGTGACCAGGATTTCGGCATAGACCGACAGCAGGAAGATGGTCTGGATCAGGATGACGACGGTGATGGCGCGCGACATGTGCGGCAGCGTCAGATAGATGAAGCGGCTGACCAAGCCGGCGCCGTCCATCTCGGCGGCTTCCTTCTGCTCGCCGTCGAGCGACTGCAATGCGGTCAGCAGGATCAGCGTTGCGAAGGGCAGCCATTGCCAGGCGACGATGATGATGATGGCAAGCATCGGATGCTGCCCGAACCAGTCGATCGGTTGAGCCCCGAAGAAGCGCGCAATGTCGGCAAAGACGCCGTATTGCGGGTGCATGATCATGTTCTTCCAGACAAGTGCAGCCACCGGCGGCATGACGAAGAACGGAGAGATGACGAGGATGCGGACGATCCCCTGTCCCCACATCGGCTGATCGATCAACAGCGCCAGCATGATGCCGCCGATGACGGTGATCAGCAGCACGCTGCCCACCAGGACCAGCGTGTTGAGGATCGACTGCAGGAATGCCGGGTTGGAATAGAACAGCGAGTAATTCGAGAACCAGACAAACCCGTCGCGGATCGGATTGAGCGGATTGTACTGCTGGAAGGAGAACCAGATCGTGAGTGCCAGCGGCACGATCATCCAGACGAACAGCAGCACCACGGATGGCGCCAACATAAAGCGGGCAAGCGAACGGGTCTGCTGAGTAGCCATGACGGTCACCCTTCAAGGTCAGCCAAATTTTCAGGTGTGTGAAAGGGGCCGCCCGAACTGGGATTCGGGCGGCCGTTGCCGGCCAAGGAGGCGGCCGGCATTCGGCACCGGGAGGAGCCTTACTTGATATAACCGCCTTCGGTCATGGTCGCGGTGGCGGCGTCCTGCGCCTGCTTGAGCGCGTCGTCTACGCTGGTCTGGCCGGCGAGCGCCGCCGAGAACAGCTGGCCAACGGTTGTGCCGAGGCCCTGGAACTCAGGAATGGCGACGAACTGCACACCGACATAGGGCACCGGCTTGACGGTCGGATGCGTCGGGTCGGCGGCATTGATCGAGTCCAGCGTCATCTTGGCGAACGGAGCCGCCTTCTGATACTCGGCATTGGCGTAGAGCGAGGAGCGCGTGCCCGGAGGAACGTTGGCCCAGCCTTCCTTCGAAGCAACCAGTTCTGCGTAGTGCTTGCTGGTCGCCCAGGAGACGAACTTCTGTGCGGCGTCTCCCTTCTGCGTGCCGGCCGGGATGGCCAGCGACCAGGCCCACAGCCAGTTGCCGCGCTTGCCCAGACCATTGTCGGGGGCCAGTGCGTAGCCGACCTTGTCCGCGACGGTCGAGTTCTTCGGGTCGGAGACGAAGGAGGCGGCGACGGTGGCATCGATCCACATGCCGCACTTGCCCTGCTGGAACAGCGCCAGGTTTTCGTTGAAGCCGTTGGACGAGGCGCCCTCGGGACCGTCGGCCTTCATCAGGTCGACATAGAACTGCAGCGTGTTCTTCCATTCCGGCTGGTCGAATTGCGGCTTCCAGTTCTCGTCAAACCAGCGGGCGCCGAAGGAGTTCGACATGGCGGTGAGGAAGGCCATGTTCTCGCCCCAGCCGGCCTTGCCGCGCAGGCAAACGCCGTTCACGCCATTGGCGCGGTCGGTCATCTTGTCGGCGGCCTGCTTGATGAAGTCCCAGGTCGGGGCGTCGGGCATCTTCAGCCCGGCCTTCTCGATCAAGTCCTTGCGGTACATGACGAAGGAGCTTTCGCCGTAGAAGGGCGCGGCATAGAGCTTGCCGTCGACCGACAGGCCGCCGGCGATGGCCGGGATGATGTCCTTGGCGTCATAGTCGTCGCCGAGCTTGTCGAGCGGCAACAGCCAGTTCTGCTTGGCCCAGATCGGAACCTCGTAGGTGCCGATGGTCATAACGTCATACTGGCCGCCCTTGGTGGCAATGTCGGTGGTGACGCGCTCGCGCAGCACGTTCTCTTCGAGCGTGACCCAGTTGAGCGTGACGTCGGGGTTAGCCTTGGTGAAGTCGTCGGTCAGCTTCTGCATGCGGACCATGTCGCCATTGTTGACGGTGGCGATGGTGATGGATTCGGCATGCGCGGCGAAAGCGAAGGCGCTGGCCGACAACAGGCCCAAAGTGAGCGTGCGCAGTTTCATCAAATTCCTCCCATGAACCAAGATGAGCATTTGCCTTGGTAATGGGCAATTACTCACTTGGCGTTAATTATGTCAAGCCGGATTCGATGCTGCAGCGCAGCACACGGGGCAGGTGCGCGACGTTGCGCGCGTAGAGGGATATTGAATGGATTTGGGAAGCTGTTTGCACGGGGATGTGAGAGCGGGTTGATGCCGACCCATCGCAACCCAATCATGGCGCCAAGGGAGCGATAGGGCCCAGCCCGTCAGCCGTGGGACGGGTAGCTTCCGACGGAATATTCGAAAACCCTGCCGTCGCGTGTTTGCTTGGCTCTGGTCAGCACTTCCGTCACCTGGATCCAGCTGGGCTCGTCCTTGCGCAGCCTAACTTCCCGGCCGATTGCCTTCACGGCAGCTTGAAACGGCGTAAATGCTTCGATCACCTGCGTCGTGCGCACGGTGTTGTTTTCGATTTCTTCGACGCGATAGACTTTCATCAGCCGGCTGATCGACCCTGTTTCAATCTGCAGACGATTGATCCTGCTCAATTGGGTCGTCACAAGCACAAGCCTATGCCGGGCGAGTGATATCGACAGCGTTTTTGTCAAGCTTGGTTAACCGGGTGGCCCGATCGCAGCTGTTTGTCCGCGAAAGCGAGCATTCGTCGCGGATCCATGGCTCGCTTTGCATCTCGGAACTCAATCCGCGAATCGCTCGCCCTCAGGCGCAGGCGATCTCGGCCAGGATCCAGTCCCGGAAGGCTTTTATCTTCGGCACGTTGCGACGCGCCGTCGGGTAGACCAGCCAATAGGCGTGGCCGTCGTCGCCGACCAGGTCGAAGGGCTGGATCAGGCGGCCGGCGGCGAGCTCGGTCTTGAACAATGCGGTGGTCAGGATCGCCACACCATGGCCGGCGATGGCCGCGTTCGCCTCATAGGCCTGCGCGCCCATGCTGGTGCCGGTGCGCCTGGCAAGTTCGTCCGCCGGGACGCCGGCAAGGGCGAACCATTCCCGCCACCAGATGTCGCCGGGATCGAGAATGGGCAGCTTGAACAGGTCGGCGGGTTCGTGGACGCCACCTATGGTGGCAGCGAGTGCCGGGCTCAGCACCGGGGTGAAATCGGCCTTGAACAAAAGATGGGTCTCCACTCCAGGCCACTTGCCGCTGCCGGAGCGGATAGCGATGTCCATGTCCTCGCGGGCAAAATCGATCACCCTGTTCGAGGTATCGACGCGCACCGCCAGCGACGGATGCGCGACCTGGAAGGAGCCGAGGTGCTGCGCCAGCCAGTTCGAGGCAAAGGTCAGCAGCGTCGAGACGCACAGCACACCATCGGCGCCCCCACGCGCGGCGGAATAGGCGCTTGAGAGCAAGCTGAACGCCTCGCTGACGGCGGGCGCCAGGCGCTGGCCGGGTTCCGTCAGCACAATCTGGCGCGGCTGGCGCAGGAACAGCGGCGAACCGATGCGCTCTTCCAGAAGCTTGATCTGGTAGCTGGCGGCGGCCTGCGTCATGCCGAGTTCCTGCGCGGCCTTGGTGAAGGAGAGATGCCGCGCGACGGCTTCGAACACCCTGATGGCCTGTAGCGGCGGCAACTGGGCGAGCTGTGGTGCCTTGAGATCGGGCATAAGCCCTCCTTATGGGTCGTGATCGACGTTTGATTGGCGGCAAGAGGCAATCAGGCCGATATCTAATGTCAACGATCAATCAAGTTCAAGCATAGCGGAGGCTGAAGATCATGACCACGGTACAGCAAAAGCTCCATCCGACCCCGGCGCAGAGCTGGTTTTCCCTGCTGGTGCATGAATTTTCCCTGCTTGTGCACCGCCGGCGCGGCTACGTCGACGTCCGGGAGTTGTCGCCGCATCTGCAGCGCGACATGGGTTTTCTCGACGGCAACGACCCGTCCGGGCGCTGCAAATAAACGTGTTGGATTTTATCGATGGGCCGCTTAATCTATCAGGAACCGTCGAGCAAGGCCGTGGCGGTCCGCTCGTCGGTGATGAGGCCATTGACCAGCCGGCGGTTCACCGCGGCCAGGATGCCCGGCAACTTACGCTCGCCCATGGCGAGCGCAATGACCAGCGACTTTTCGCGTGACGGCAAGGCTGCCGACGATACCCGGTCGTTGGTGATGCCCTCGATCATGCGGCCTTCCCGATCGAACACCCAGCCGACGATCTCGGCGACGCCGCCAGCCTTTTGCAACGCCTTCAACTCGCTTTCCGAGATAAAACCGTCCTCGTAGAGCGGCGCCTTCGGGCCGAGATCGCCGATGCCGACAAAGGTCACGTCGGCTTCCGCGGCCAGCGCCAGCGTCGGTTGGATCATCGGCTGGGCAAGCAGCATCTCGCGCTCTTCCGGCGACGAGGCGATGACCGGCAGCGGCATCGGGAACGAGCGCGCCTTGACCCGGTCGGCCATGGTGAAGATGACGTTGTAGAAGGCGGCCGAACCGTCGGGCGAGATGTTGCCGGTCAAGGACACAACCTTGTGCTGCGAGCATTCCATCGGCGGCAATTGCTCGATCGCCGCCTTCAGCGTGCGGCCGGTGCCGATGGCCAAGACGATGGGCGTCGGTGACCGCAGCCGCCGCTCGATCTCGGCCGCAGCCGCCTCGGCAATGCCGATCGTGGTCGAGGATGAGGTTGGATCGCTCGGCACCACTTCGACGAGGTCGAGCGCGAAGCGTGACTTCAGTCTAGCTGCGAGATCAAGGCAATTGGCGATCGGGTGATCGACGCGAACCTTGATCAGCCCCTCCGACACCGCCAGCGACACCAGCCGCTGCGCCGTCTGCCGGGAAATGCCGAGCGTGGCGGCGATCTGGTCCTGGGTGTTGCCGGCAACATAATAAAGCCAGCCGGCGCGCGCTGCCTCGTCCAGCCTGCTGCTGCCGCCGTCTTGCCGCGAATTCAAAATGTGCCTCCAGCCCTGCCCCTTTGCCCGCCCTTGGGCGAAGCGTCATAGTCTTGCAGGGAATGTGTCGGCGCGCAATTGTCTATCGGCAGGGCAATTGCTTGCTGCTTCGATCCGGCCGCCGCGCGGCAACCAACCAAGCGAAAATCGCCAGCGGACGGGCTCGGCGGTTTATCTCCTGATACAAACGCTTTAAGGGGATCGGCAAAGGAGCCTCGCATGACGCCGAAAGCGGTTTTCTGGGATATGGACGGCACGCTGGTCGACAGCGAGCCGCTGCATGAGGCGGCCTTGGTGGCGGCGCTGCGCAGCGTCGGTATTACGCCGCCGGCCGACCTGCATGAGCGGGTGCTGGGCGTCGCCGCCGCACCGGTCTACGAGATGCTGCGCAGCGAGTTCGGCCTCGACCTGCCCTTCGACGACTGGATCGTGCGCAAATACGATCACTACATGCCGATGGCCGAGACGCTGAAGCCGCGCCCCGGCGCGATCGAAGTGTTCAACGAATTGCGCGCGCTCGGCGTGCAGCAGGCGGTGGTGTCCAATTCCGACCGGGTGATCGTCGATGCAAATCTGAGCGCCGTCGGCCTGATCTATCCCGGCATGCGCACGATCAGCCGAAACGACGTGCGCGAAGGCAAGCCGCATCCCGAACCGTTCCTGCGCGCCGCATGGCTGGCCGGCGTCGATCCTTCAGACGCGGTGGCCGTCGACGACAGCGTTACCGGCGCCACATCAGGCCTGGCCGCGGGGATGCGGACGATCTTCTGGCCGGAAGCGCCGATGGCAGGACCGAAGGGCGCTGTCGTGATCAACAGTGCGGAAGAGTTGCGGGCTCAGTTGGGACTCTGAGTGAGCCTATGAACGTCGGCGCTGCCCCTCATCCCCCTGCCGGGACCTTCTCCCCGTGAACAGGGAGAAGGGTGAACTCATTCAGCTCCGGTACACCGGCTCTTCCTCGTCGAGGATCGCCTTCAGCTCGGCAAGGTGACGCTCTGCCTGGCCGGGATAGTCGTCCATCTCGCTGGCGGCCTTTTCGGCAATGGCATCGGACAGCGTGCGCAGCGGACGGCCGGTCCACAGCGCCTTGATGTAGGTTTCGGCGGCGCGCTCGAAATAGAACATGCGGTTGAAGGCGTCGGCGACGGTGTCGCCGATGACCATGACGCCGTGATTGCCCATCACCATCACTTTGACCTTCGGGTCGGTGAGCAGTTGCGAGCAGCGCTCGCCTTCTTCCTCGAAGGCCAGCCCGCCATAATGGGCATCGACGACGTGGCGGTTGAAGAACATGGCCGAGTTCTGATCGATCGGCGGCAGGGTCGAGTCGGCCAGCGATGCCAGCACGGTGGCGTGGATGGAATGCACATGCATGGCGCAGCGCGCATGCGGCACGTTGCGGTGAATGGCGCCGTGCAGACCCCAGGCGGTCGGGTCGGGCGCATTCGGGCCGGACAATGTCTCGGGATCATTGGCGTCGATCAGCAAAAGGTCGCTCGCCTTGATGCGCGAGAAATGCACCTGGTTGGGGTTCATCAGGAATTTGCTGCCGTCCTCGTTGACCGACAGCGAAAAGTGATTGGCCACGGCTTCATGCATGTTGAGCCGCGCCGTCCAGCGGAAGGCGGCGGCCAGATCGACGCGCTCCTCATAGTAGGGCAGGTTGGTCAGCGTTTCCTTTTGCAGGCGGGCGATGCTCATCCGAAAAACCTCCGTTTTTAAGAGAATGCCGCGCTCAGCCGTGGCCAGCAACCGCAAACTGGTGGGTCAGGCTGTCTTCGCATTGTCCGTTGTCCCAAAACCGCCACGCACTTTTGGGCGACATGCATTACGCCGCCGAGCGAGCCGACTGCAGCCCGCCATGTTCGACGATGAAGTCGATGACTTCCTGCAGTCCCTTGCCGCGCGACAGGTCGGTGAAGCCGAACGGGCGCTTGCCCCGCATTCGGGCGGCGTCGCTCTCCATGACATCGAGGTTGACGTTCACATAGGGCGCCAGATCGCTCTTGTTGATGACCAGGAAATCGGAACGGGTGATCGCCGGCCCGCCCTTCCTGGGGATTTCCTCGCCCTGGCAAACCGAGATGACATAGAGGGTCAGGTCGGCAAGGTCGGGCGAGAAGGTGGCGGCAAGATTGTCGCCGCCGGATTCGATGAAGACGATGTCGAGATCGGGGAATTTCCTGTTCAGTCCGGCGATCGCCTGCAAATTGATCGAGGCGTCCTCACGGATGGCGGTGTGCGGGCAGCCGCCGGTCTCCACGCCGACGATGCGGTCCTCAGGCAGCGCCTGCAGGCGGGCCAGCATCATGGCGTCTTCCTTGGTGTAGATGTCGTTGGTGACGACGGCGATGGAGAAATCGTCGCGCAGCGCCTTGCAGAGCTTTTCGGTGAGCGTCGTCTTGCCGGAGCCGACGGGACCGCCGATGCCGATACGCAGGGGACCGTTTGCCTGAGTCATACCGAAAACTCCGTCATGCCGAAAACTCCGTGATGGCGAGGATGGCGAAGCTGAGCCCGATCAACAGGCAGAGCGGCGAATAGAAGCTGATATCGAGCCGCGCAAAAGGCTGTTCCGGCGCCAGACGGCGCCACCACGGCGTGAAGCCGGCAATGCCGCGGCCGAGGAAGACGAGCCCGATGAGCAGCGCTGTGGCGGCAAGGCCCTCCCTTGGAAAGGGGGAGGCGAAGACCCCGGTCAGCGCCAGCGGCCACAGGGTTGCGAGGCACAGGCACGCGGCAACGGCGAAACAGGGAAACGGCGTCGGCATCTCGTCGACGCCGCGAAAGCCGACGACGGCGTGGGCGCAGGAGACGCCGTCCCTGCCCGGCCAGATGCCGCCAAGGCCCCAATAGACATGCAGCGCGGTGATCAGCAGCAGGACGGCCGAGAGGGCGAAGGCGAGGACGATCATGAGCGGAACAGCCTGGAATACTGCGTCTCGTGCTTCATCGCCATGATGTCGGAGATGAAGGCGCAGCCGCCGAGATCGTCCAATGTCGAGCCGGCGGCGCGCGCGGCCGTCGACAGCGCCAACGGCTCGAAGCCGGCGAGCAAGGCCATGGCGTCCGTCTGGCCGACGATGCCGAGTCGGATCGCCGCCTGGACGAGGTTGGAGAAGAAGGCCTGCAGGAAGGCCGACATCGCGTCCTGAAGCGCGAAACCGTTGCCGCCGGCAGCGGCGCCGACGGCGACACAGTAGGCGCATTCGGCCGGCAGGCGGCCCAACACCGGATTCGCCCACGCCGCTGCCGCTTTCAGGAAGGCGGCGCCTTGCAGCATGGTTTCGGTGTGACGCTCACGCGAGCCGGCCAGCGCTTCGGCGAGATCGGCAATTTCATGGAGATCGCCGCCGTCGCGGGCGCGACGCCAGGCTTCCGTGAAGAGCACGGCGTCGTTCCAGCCCGAGCCCATCTCGACCAGCGTCTCCAGCCAGAAGGCGAGGCTGGCGGTATCGGCAACCAGCCCGTCTTGCCCGGCGCGTTCGAGACCATGGCTGTAGGCAAAGCCGCCGACCGGAAAGGCCGGCGACAGCCACGCCATGAGCCGCAGCAAAGCGATGCCGGATGGCTGGTCAGTCATGATCGTGATGATGCCCGTCATGGGAATGGCTGTGCGAATGCGACTCGCTGTGTGCGTGGGAACGTCCATCATGGGAATGCGCTTCGGCGTGCGCATGCGCATGGCTGTGATCGTGACCATGCGCACCTTGGGCGGAATAGGCGCCGCGCACCGGCTTGAACGGTTCGGAGACTTCGCGCACCGTGGCGCCCAGCCCTTCCAGCATAGCCTTGATGACATGGTCGCGCAGGACCAGGATGCGGCCGGGCTCGATCGCTGCCGCCAGATGGCGGTTGCCGATATGCCAGGCGAGTTCGGTCAGATGCACGGCGTGGCGGGCACGGATGTCGTAGACCTCTTCGGGTGCCGCGGTGATCTCGACCTGGCCGCCATCCTCCAGCACCAGCCGGTCGCCATCGTTCAAGGTCACGGGCTCGGGCAGATCGACCAGCACCTTGCTGCCGTCGGCAAGCTCAATGGCGCGGCGGCGCAAATGACGCTCGTCATGGGGCAGGACGGCACGGCCGGATGGCGGCGTAGTTCCGGCAGTGCCGGCAGGCACCACCGAGACGGCCCGGGGGAACTTGGTGAAGTCGGTGTTCAGGTTGAGTTTCATCGCATGGCTCCACCGTTAGCCTGGGCTCTCGCACGGGCAGGCCGCGCCAGGACGCGGTCAAAATACGCGTTGACGCGCTCGGATTCGATCGGGAATTTTCCGGCGCGGGCCCAGCCGCCCATGTCGCCCAACAGCACGTCGACGGCGGAAAACCGGTCGCCCAGCGCAAACTCCCGATCCCCCAGCCGACCGTCGAGCGCCTTGGCCTCCGAGGCGAAATCGTAGGCGGCGGCGGGGCCGACATCGACCCGCACGTCCTTCGGCAACAGGAAGCGGTGGCGCAGCTTGTTCCACAGCGGCGCTTCGAACTCGGACTGGGCAAAATGCATCCAGGAATCCATTTCGGCGCGTCCGGCCACACCTGGATTGGCGCCCATGCCTTTGTCGGCGTGCTTGTCGGCGAGATAGACGCAGATCGCCGCCGAATCCGTCACCGTCAGTTCGCCATCGATCAGGATCGGCACCTTGCCCGACGGGTTGAGCGCATAGGCTTCCGGCGAGCGCAATTTGACCTCGACGAATTCATAGGGCTGCCCGAGTTCCTCAAGCATCCACAGAACGCAGCTGACGCGGGAGCCACGCGATCCGATGGCCTTGTACATGGTTGAACCCTCTTTCCTGCGACCCTAAACCATAGCCACTGTTCAGACGATGGTGTCGAAGAGCCGCAGGATGAACGATATCTGATAGATCAGCGTGCCGGCGACGAAGGCGATGTGGAAGCGGCGGTCAGGCACCAGTATGGCGGCGATGCACAACACCACGAAAACCGGCGTTCGGAACAGATATTCATTGCCGTAGCGGGCGAAATGCTCGGGACCCTTCAGCAGCGTGTCGACGACGTCGAGCAGATAGGTCGTCGCCAGCAGGCCGAAGAACCAGCCACGGCGTGAATAGAAGAAATCCTCGTAGCTGGTGTAGTCGAGCATCGAATCCGGAAACAGCAGCGCGCACAGCAGGAACAGCGTGATGGCGTAGAAGATCAGGAACAGGTACTTGCCGAAAGTCCAGACCTCAATGGTGTAGAGGCCGAACTCCCACCACCAGAAATGCACCAGCAGCAACAGCATGGAGGCGACCCAGCCGAGGTGCACGGGATAGAGCCTGTACTGGCCGGGATGCTGGACGATTCGCGCCACCCCCGACAGCAGGCGAGCGACGCCAAGTCCGATCACCATGCCCATGACGATGCGGATATGCGGGAAGATGTCGTGGGCGGAGGCTATTTCGGTGGCCATGACCTGCTACGCGGTTTCTTTGAGCCGCATATTGCGGCGGCACCGACCGGCTCGCAATGGAATTTGCCGGGTCGATCAAATCGCCCCTCGCCTCAAAACAGGAAATACCGCTGCGCCATCGGCAGCACGGTTGCCGGCTCGCAAGTCAAGAGTTCGCCATCGGCGCGAACCTCATAGGTTTCGGGATCGACCTCGATATGCGGCGTGGCGTCGTTGAGGATCATCGAGTGCTTGCCGATGCCGCCGCGGGTATTTTCGACCGCGACGAACTGCTTGTCGACGCCGAGCCTGCCATGCAGGCCGGACTCCAGCGCCGCCTTCGAAACGAAGGTCACCGACGAGTTGGTCCTGGCCTTGCCATAGGCGCCGAACATCGGGCGGTAGTGCATGGGCTGGGGGGTCGGGATAGAGGCGTTGGGGTCGCCCATCGGGGCTGCGGCTATCATGCCGCCGATCAGCACCATGTCCGGTTTGACGCCGAAGAAGGCTGGGTTCCACAGCACCAGATCGGCGCGCTTGCCGACCGCGATCGACCCGATGTCCCTGGACAGCCCATGCGCGATGGCCGGGTTGATGGTGTATTTGGCGATGTAGCGGCGGACGCGGAAATTGTCATTGTTGCCGGTCTCCTGCGGCAATGACCCGCGCTGGCGCTTCATCTTGTCGGCGGTCTGCCAGGTGCGGATCGCCACCTCGCCGACACGGCCCATGGCCTGCGAGTCCGACGAGATGATCGAGAAGGCGCCGATATCGTGCAGAATGTCTTCCGCCGCGATGGTCTCCTTGCGGATACGGCTTTCGGCAAAGGCGATGTCTTCAGGGATCGACGGCGACAGATGGTGGCAGACCATCAGCATGTCGAGATGCTCGGCCAGCGTGTTGACGGTGTAGGGCCGGGTCGGGTTGGTCGAAGACGGAATGACGTTGGGCAGGCCGCAGACCTTGATGATATCGGGCGCATGGCCGCCGCCGGCGCCTTCGGTGTGGAAGGCGTGGATGGTGCGGCCCTTGATGGCGGCGACGGTGTTCTCCACAAAGCCGGATTCGTTCAGCGTGTCGGTGTGGATCATCACCTGCACGTCGTAATCGTCGGCAACCGACAGGCAGCAGTCGATGGCCGCCGGCGTCGTGCCCCAGTCCTCGTGCAGCTTCAGCGAGCAGGCGCCGCCCAGCACCATTTCCTCGAGCGCCGCCGGCAGCGAGGCATTGCCCTTGCCGGACAGGCCGATGTTCATCGGGAAAGCGTCGAAGGACTGGATCATGCGCGCCATGTGCCAGGGTCCCGGCGTGCAGGTGGTGGCCAGCGTGCCATGCGCCGGGCCGGTGCCGCCGCCGAGCATGGTGGTGATGCCCGACATCAGCGCTTCGTCGATCTGCTGCGGGCAGATGAAGTGGATGTGCGCGTCGAAGCCGCCGGCGGTCAGGATCTTGCCCTCGCCGGCGATGATCTCGGTACCGGGGCCGATGATGATGGTGACACCGTCCTGCGTGTCGGGATTGCCGGCCTTGCCGATCGCCGCGATGCGGCCGTCCCTGAGACCTATATCGGCCTTGAAGATGCCGGCAGTGGCATCGACCACCAGCGCGTTGGTGATGACGGTGTCGACCGAGCCGCCGGCGCGCGACACCTGGCTCTGGCCCATGCCGTCGCGGATGACCTTGCCGCCGCCGAATTTCACCTCCTCGCCATGGACGGTGAGGTCCTTTTCGACCTCGATAAACAGCTCGGTATCGGCCAGGCGCACTCTGTCGCCGACCGTCGGGCCATACATCTGCGCGTAGGCGGCGCGGGTAATTCTAGCCATCAGTCAATGCTCCCCAAACGAGAGTCCGGCCGCAGCCGAACTCCACATCGTCGCCATCCAATGGTCATGCAATGACCCGCTCGGCGACACCTTCTGATCCCATTTGGCCGTTGAGGTGGCCGTGCCACCCCAAACCGCCCGTTTGCCAAACCCTTGGCCAAATCGATGAAAGGAAAATACATGCGCAAAATCATCGTTCTTGCAGCCGCCGCCACGTTGGCCTCCGCGACCGTAGCCGGCGCCCAGCAGCAGCCCACGCCGCAACCGAAGCCGGCGGCGCCCAGCGCTCAGCCGGCGGCGCCGGCGATCCAGAAGGTCAACATCGTCGATATCAGCGAATTGCCCAAGGCCACCCAGACGCAGGTCAATCAGGTGATCGCCCAGCGTGGCGATGCCGGGCTGCAGAAACTGCGCTCTTCGATCGACGCGACGCCGCAGATCAAGTCGGCGCTCGAAGCCAAGGGGCTCACCTCGGCACAGGTGGTCGCCGCCAGCATGACCACCGATGGCGCGCTGACCCTTGTCACCAAGAAGGCAAGCTGAAAGAAGCGCTTGGCGGGCCGGCACCCGGCCCGCCAGCCCACAGGGAACCTTCGCTCGACAGGAGGCGTTTCGTCCCTTTGGCGCCGAACGGCGTTGCACAGAACAGTCCACCAGGAGCGAGCGATGCCTGTCTTTGCCGACACCAGATGGCTCCAGAGCCTTGCTGCCTGCGCATTTCTCGCAGCTTTCGGCCCGCAAGCCGCGCAAGGTCTTGAAAGCGCTGACGCCGTCAACCGGGCCGACACCGTCAACCGGATCGTCGGCTCCGATGTCCGGCAGGAGGAGGCGCGGACGGAACCACAGACCAACAAGATCATCACCGCGATCGAGCGGACGCGTGAGAACATCGGCGCCGTGCGCAAGACGTCCAAGCTCGATACGGTAGATATCGTCTTCCTCACCGACGCGGCGCGCAGCGAAGGCGGCCCGCCGCCGGCCGTCGAGAGCAAGGTCGAACAGCATCAGGACGACATTGCGGAACTGCGCAAGGAGATCGACGCCAACGCCTTGCTGTTCAACGCCATCGATTCGCGGCGCGTGCTTACGGAAGACGTCCTTGCGGTGGAATTCGACGGCTCGGCAAGAATCGTCATCTACGCGGCGGCCAGGCCGTCGAACTGACCTCAGGGCGCCCGACCCCGTCGATCTCACAGCCTGCCCATGATCTTCTGCTGAAAACCGTAGACCTCGCGTTTTCCTCCGAACGGCACCAGCGTGACGTCCCGCTCTTGTCCCGGTTCGAAGCGCATCGCGGTGCCGGCGGCAATGTCCAGACGCATGCCGCGCGCTTTGTCGCGATCGAATTTCAACCCCTCATTGGTCTCGAAGAAATGGTAGTGGCTGCCGACCTGGATCGGCCGGTCGCCGCTGTTGGCCACCTTCAGCGTCACCGTCGGCAGCCCCTTGTTGAGCTCGATGTCGCCGCTTGCCGTGATGATTTCGCCGGGAATCATCGTTAGCCTCACAAAACGCCGAAGACCAGGCCGACGGCAGCACAGGCAGCACCTGCGGCGCGGGCAAGCCCGCGAAAGCGCATGCCGAGGCCAAGGCCGGCAGCGATGCCCATGGCATGGAGAAGTGCGGTGGCAACGGCAAAGCCGGCCATATAGTCAAGCCCACCCGCATTTTCCGGCACTTCGGTGCCGTGGGCATGGCCATGGAACAGCGCGAACAGGCCAATGATGGCGACTCCGGCCGAGACCGGCAGATCGACCGCCAACGCCACCAGAAAGCCAAGCGCGACGACGGAGGCAAGGATGCCCGGTTCGACGAAAGGCACCGGCACGTGGAGCATGCCGAGCGCGCCGCCGACCAGCATTACGCCGACAAAGGCCAGCGGCCAGGCCCATATCGCCTTGCCGCCCTTGAGCGCCGCCCAAAGGCCGACGGCGACCATGACGGTCATATGGTCGAGGCCGGACAGCGGATGCGCGAAGCCCGCCGCGAAGGACGAGGTGGTGGCGATGCCGACATGGGCATAGGCGGGCATCGCCGCCGCCAGCAGCAGGATCGCTGCAAGCGTGGTGCGTTTGGTTGAAGCAGAGATCATCGGTCTTCCCTTCGAAGTCACGAAAACAATCACGCAGCCTTGCGCGGGCCGCAGCCCTCGGCCTTGAGCACGCGTTGGGTCGAGGCCGGATATTTCACCAGTTTCTCCACTGGGCGGATCGGGCGTGCGGAAAAATTGCCGCCGCAGTTCGGGCAGACGCCGCCCAGCACATGTTCAGCGCAGTCAGCGCAGAAGGTGCATTCAAAGGTGCAGATCAGCGCGTCCGTCGCTTCCGGCGGCAGGTCCTTGTCGCAGCATTCGCAATTCGGTCGCAGCTCCAGCATCGTTTTTCTCCTCACCTGATCGGTTCGTGAACGGTCACCAGCTTGGTGCCGTCGGGAAAGGTCGCCTCGACCTGCACGTCGTGGATCATCTCGGCGATGCCTTCCATCACCTGCGCGCGGGTGATGACATGGGCGCCGGCCTCCATCAGTTCGGCGACCGGGCGGCCGTCGCGGGCGCCCTCGACGACGAAATCGGTGATCAGCGCGATCGCTTCGGGGTGATTGAGCTTGACGCCGCGTTCCAGCCGCTTGCGCGCCACGATCGCCGCCATGGCGATGAGCAGCTTGTCCTTTTCACGCGGCGTCAGGTTCATGCGCTTTCCTGGATTTGGCCTGGATTTGGCTCAGAGTGACCATAATTTGGGCAGACCCGCCCGCCCGTTGAGCAGTTCGACGAGCGGAACCAGCCGCTTGCGCAGCTGGTAGCCGTCCTCGGCAAACAGCCTCGCAAGAAGCTTGCCAGATTTTTTGACGCTCCAGGCGCTGGCATCGCCGTCGGCGCCGATGATGTCGCGGGCCGCATCGAGCAAGCCTTCGGCCTGCGGCGAAACCATCAGCAGCGTCGCAGCGGCAATGGCGCCGCCGGCGACCGCCGGGCGGCCAAGTGCCGCCGCGATAGCCGGCCCGATGCGGGAATCCTCGGCATGAACGAGCGCACCATCCTGGCGGACACGCCAACGGTCGTGGAAATGGCCGTGCGCGGCCTCTTCGCCCATCGCGAGGCGGCCGAATATGGTGGCTTCAAGCAGCAATGCCTCGGCGCCTGCGGCAAGCTCGACCTCGAGCGTGCGGGCAAAGGCCGAGCGGTCGAAGACGATGGTTTCCTGGGGCAGCCAGGCGATACGCCCGCCCGCGCCGACGCTGAGCTTCACCCGAACTTCGGCGCAGTCGCTAGCGGCACGATAGATCTTTTCGCAGGCCTGGGTGGTTATCGAGGCGGAGGCACCTGGCCCGACATCGATTTCCCAGCCGAGCCGATCGCCGCCGGTCAGACCGCCGGCGGTGTTGATGAGCACGGCTTCGAGCGGATCGGCCGCAACGGCCGGCATGCGGATTTTGGCCGAGCCGTCCTGATAGAGGCGCAAAAGCCGGGTGCGTCCATCCCTGACGCCGCACGCAAGCCGGGCCGCCCCGGCCGCGCGCTGGGCCGGAAGAGCTGAGATCAAGACATGCTGCAACGTATCCACGGCGCTAACGTTAAGCACTCCCGGCGCTTTGTCGATATGGTGCTTGTTGATATAGCTTGTTGCTTGACAACGTTTCCGTTTCTATAGAGGGAGCCTCTTTGGAACGGTCATGCTGCGCCTGGCGGGTTTTTGAAGGCGACGGCGATTTCAGTCCAGGCAACAGGGGCGCCAACCAATCGGCACCGCGACGTTATAAAATTGGGGAAGGAATCGAATGGCTGACGAGCTGGCAACGGAAATCATCGCCAAGATCAGGGCACATGCGGAGCCCGGTGGCGAAGAGATCACCACCAATACGGAATTGACCGCGCTTGGCATCCATTCCCTGGAACTGACCGAGATCATCTTCGATCTCGAGGAGCAGTACGGCATCGAGATCGAGATGAACACGGTCGATGCCTGGAGCAATCTCAAGAATGTCGGCGATATGGTTGAGGCTGTTCGCGCGCTGATTGCGAAAAAAGCCTGAGCTGAATGCAAAAGCGCGTCGTCATTACCGGCATCGGCGGCATATGCGGGCTCGGCGCCAATGCGCCTGCAATCTGGAACGAAATGCGGGCCGGCCGATCGGCCATCGGTCAAATCAGCAATCCCGGTTTGCATGATTTGAAGGTCAAGGTCGGCTGCGAAATCAAGACGCTGCCCGACCATGGCATCAGCCACAAGCAGACCGTGTCGATGGACCGCTTCAGCCTTTTGGCGACGATTGCCGCGCGCGAAGCCATGCAGCATGCCGGCCTGACATCGAATGAAGCAACCACCTACCGGATGGGCGCGGTCGTCGGCGTCGGCGTCTGCGGCTGGGAGGCGATCGAGGAGAACTACCGCGCCATCCTGGTCGACGGCAAGAACCGGGCCGGCATCTTCACCGTGCCGAAAGTGATGCCGAGTGCGGCGTCCGGCCATGTCAGCATGAATCTCGGCCTGCGCGGGCCGGTGTTCGGCGTCACTTCGGCCTGCTCCTCGTCCAATCACGCCTTTGCCTCGGCGGTCGACCAGATCCGGCTCGGCCGCGCCGATGTCATGGTCGCCGGCGGCACCGACGCGCCGCTGCTCTGGGGCATCCTGAAAGGCTGGGAAGCCCTGCGGGTGCTGGCGCCCGATACCTGCCGGCCGTTCTCAGCCGATCGCCAGGGCCTGTCGCTCGGCGAAGGTGCTGGAATGGCGGTGCTGGAAACCTATGAACACGCCATGGCGCGCGGCGCGACCATTCTGGCCGAATTTGCCGGAGCCGGCCTTTCCGCCGACGCTTCCGATATCGTCGCGCCGACAGTCGAGGGACCGACGGCGGCGATGCGCGCCTGCCTGGCGGACGCCGGGCTCAATCCCGAGGACGTCGATTATCTCAACGCCCACGGCACCGGCACCAAGGCCAACGACCAGATCGAGACGGCGGCAATCAAGCGCGTCTTCGGCGACCATGCCTACAAGCTGTCGGTGTCGTCGACCAAGTCGATGCATGCCCATTGCCTCGGCGCCTCGGGCGGCCTGGAAATGATCGCCTGCGTGATGGCGATCCGCGAAGGCATCGTGCCGCCGACGGCCAATTTCCGGCAGGCCGACCCCGACTGCGATCTCGACATCACGCCGAATGTGGCGCGCGAGCGCAAGGTGCGCGCGGCGATCAGCAACGGTTTTGCCTTCGGCGGCACCAATGCCGTGGTGGCGTTCAAGGCGGTCTGACGGCAAGCGACTAGCCCTGAGCGACTGGCCCTGAATGACTGCGAAGACGGTGTGCGCACCGTCGGCCGGTTGATCGGCAAAGACGCCGAGGATAATCCTTCGCAACCCGCCAAACGGCGCGAGACCGCGCCAAATTCCCGACCGGAGCTTTCGATGACCGACCTGTCCGTCTTTCCGATCACCAAGCGCTGGCCGGCCAGCCACCCCGACCGTCTGCAGCTCTATTCCGCGACGACGCCGAATGGGGTGAAAGTCTCGATCGCGCTGGAAGAACTCGGCCTGCCCTACGAGGCGCATCTGGTGGATATCGGCAAGGACCAGAGCTGGACACCGGAATTCCTGTCACTGAACCCGAACGGCAAGATACCTGCGATCATCGACCCCGACGGGCCGGGCGGCAAGCCGCTCGGCCTGTTCGAATCCGGCGCCATCCTGCTCTACCTCACCGACAAGACCGGCAAGCTGATCCCGGCCGATCCGGCGCGGCGCTACGAGACCATCCAATGGGTGTTCTTCCAGATGGCGGCGATCGGACCGATTTTCGGACAGGTCGGGTTTTTCAATAAATTCGCCGGGCGCGAGATCGCCGACAAGCGGCCGCTGGATCGCTACCGCAATGAATCGCGGCGGCTGATCGGGGTGCTGGAGACGCGGCTGAAGGGTCGAACCTGGATCATGGACGATGACTATACGATCGCCGACATTTCGATGCTGGGCTGGGTGCGCAATCTGATCGGCTTCTACGAGGCGCGAGAACTCGTCGGCTTCGACGACTTCCCCACCGTCGCGGCATGGCTGGAGCGCGGGCTGGCGCGGCCCGCGGTGCAGCGCGGCCTGACCATTCCCGCCAGGAATTGACCTCGGCCGGCCGAAGCAACCAGGTCTATTTCGCCTTGGCCTTGCTTTTCGAGCCGCCCTTGCCGATAACGGACGCAGCGAGCGACGCGGCGCCCCTGGCTGTCGCCGCCACCGCACCAGCGGCGACATTGGCGGTCGCCTTGACCGTGCGCATGGCCCCGCCGGCCATCGAGCCGCGGCTTGCCGGCTTCTTGGGTTTGGAGGTTTTCGCCGCCACCTTCGCCGTCGCGACCGGTTCTACCTTCTTTGGCGCCGCTTTGCCGAAAGCCGGCTTTGCGTCCTTGGACCGCTCGGCGATCGCCGGGCCGGCGCCTGCCTTGGCCTGCGTGGCCTTTGCCTGCCTGGCTTTGGGTTGAGCGGTCTTGCTCTTGGCGGGTGTTTTTGCCTTGGTTGCCATCTGACGGTTCCCTCACGGCGGCACGATTGCCGATGAGAGATAACGACCTGAAAGTCTTAAGGTTCCCGTTCCGAAGTCGAGCGAACTATGCGGGATCGCCAACAACCAGGTCGGCGGACCTGCGACGGCCGAGCACGCGATCGATGTTGGGCATGTCGTTGGAAGCGATCCAGGCGCGGGCGTCTTCGTCGGAGCGGCCATGCTCGTGCCAGCGCACCAGAAGGCGGCGCTCGAGTTCGGCCCGCGGCACATCGACAAAGATGGTGAAGTCGAACAGCGGCGCCAGCCGCGACCACGGCTCCTCGTCGAGCAGGAGGTAATTGCCTTCGACCAGGATGAACTTGGTCTCGGCGGCAACGATGGAGGCGGCGGCGCGCGACAATTCCATGCTGCGGTCGAACACCGGAATGGCGATGTCTGGCTCGCCCGAACGGATGCGCTTCAACAGCGTCTCGAAGCCGGCGAAGTCGAAAGTCTCCGGCGCGCCCTTTCTTGGCCGCAGGCCGCGCTGGTCGAGCACGATGTCGTCATAGTGGAAGCCGTCCATCGGCACGACTTCAGCCGCGCCCTCCGGCAACAGATCATGCAGCCCGGCCGAGAGCGTCGACTTGCCGGCGCCGGGCGGGCCGGCAATGGCGACGATGAAGCGTTTCGCCTTGCCGGCGCGCTTGAAGATGGTGGCGGCGAGATGGGCGATTTCGGACATTGGGCGCTTCCAGCTATGCTTTGCATCTTGTCGGCAGTTTGAGGAAATTTCAAACCGCGATTTGGGCAATCTCACGACATCCGCCACGTCAGCGCCGCCCCTCGTCGCCCTGCCGGTGTCCAGCCGATAGATGGGTAACACTTCTCCCCCTATGCGTCCGCCGCAGCGCCAAGCAGATTGGTTGGCGCGGCGGTGCGGCGGACAAGCTCCATGTGCCGTGTGTCGAGGATGCCGGCAGGCAGGTGAGGGGCAGGGCCAGCGTTCGAAAATCAGCCGGGCTGGCCGATCCGCAGGAAATCGCTGTCGAACCTGACATCGCGGGTCGAACCAGCGGCTCCGGTGAGACGCATGTGACCTGAGGCTGTCCCGATATCGCGCGGCGGCTCGCCGCTCGTCAGCGGCAGCGTGCCGATGACATGGCGGAAGGAGACTTCGCCGCCGAGGGTAAAAGCGGTCGCGACCCCTTCGCGCTTCAGCCAATTGTCGTCGATCGATGCGGCATGGCCGATGGCGGCGCGGCCGTCCTCGATGCCGAGCACGCCGCGATGGCGGCTGCTCCACGGCGCGTAGTCGCGGCCGCCATTGCTGAACCACAGCATGGTGACCGGAAGCTCCGCCGGGTTCTTCAGCACCAGCACCAGATCCTGTTCGGCCCGGCGCGCCAGCGCCGTCCAGCCCGGACCGTCATGATCGGCTTCGACCAGGGTGATGAAATCCTCGCGCTCATCCTCCATGCGGTAGTCGGTGAGATCGAGCGTGCCGCCGCCAGTGGCTGGAAAGCGCGTCAGATCGGTCGAGCGGGCGGGATAGGAAAGCTTGAAGCGACCGCGGGCCGGATCGGGCTCCAGCGGTGCGTCCATTGTCCCGGCAAAGCGCTTCGGCGAGAAGGCGAGCCGGCCGCCATCGCGCATCGCCGCCATCGGATGGTGGGCGGCGGAGACCGCGCCGGAACCGCCGGAAAAGACATGCTCCTGATAGAGAAAGGGATGACTGTTGCGGAGCGTGAAGATCTTGTCGACCGTCGCGCCCATCACCGTGCGGCGCAACCGGAAGACGGCCCGCCAGCCGTCGGATGTCACTTCGCTGGCGGTGACATCCCAGGCGCTGTTGGCCGGCCAGCCATGCAGCGGTGCGGCCTCGATGTCGCTGGCCGAAAACGGTGCGCATAGGAAATCGCCAGACAGCCGCACCGTGCCTTGAGGCAGATCCGGCGGCAGCGTCTCGCCGGCATCGATCCAGGGCGCGCGGTGCAGCGGCTTCAGCTGGCGGCCATCGCTGTCGACCGTCATGTCGGCGATATGGCCGACAGTGAGATCGAGCGTGACCGAAATGCCCTTTGCCTTGATCGTGACCGTATCCATCCGCGCACCTGCTGATTCTGATGGCAGCGAACAAACCCGCTCCGTGACGGATGCGCAAGCACAGCGACCGGCATTTTGCATCAGGGCGATTTTTACCCTCCCCCTTGTGGGGAGGGTCGGCGAGCGATCGGAGCGAAGCGGAGATCGATCGACGGGGTGGGGGTAGCGCCCTACGAGGACCCCCACCCCGATCCGCTACGCGGATCGACCCTCCCCACATGGGGGAGGGTGGGCGCCTACTGCCGCTTATACTCGCGCACCGGCGACTTGGTGCCGTCGGTGTAGGTGACCTGCACCGCCATCGACGTCACGTTGTCGGCGACCTTGAAGTAAGGCTGGTAGTCATAAGGAATGGCGTACGGGTCCTTCTTGTCGCAAGGCGGCAGCTTGATCTCCCTGTCGAGCGCCGTGCCGTTCAGGCTGTAGCGCACCTCCTTGATGCCGCAGCGGAACGACAGCATCTGGGAGAAATAGACCAGGCCATGATTGCCGCTGGCGTCGAAGGCGATCCACGACGTCCAGAACTGGTCGAGGATCTGTTTGTTGCCCTGTTGCAGCGCTGCGTCCGGATCGAAACTTATGTTGAACGGCCCGGTCTCGCGGCCCCTGAGATCGAGATACTTGACCCCGATGGTGGTGGCCGTGGTGCTGTCGGGCAATTCGAAGCTCGGATTGGGCATCGGCTTGCCGGTGCGCTGGTCGTTCATCGCCATCAGCCCGGTGTCGGTGAACGGACCTGACACACCCATGCGCCAGGAAATGCCGGTCGCGGCCTCGGGCAGCGAGATGGAGATCGTCCAGCCGGCATTGGAGCGCATCGGCGTCAGCGTCGGGGCAAAGCGTGCTGGGTCGAGCACGTCGCCAAGCGCCGTCAGGCGGGTACGGCTGCGGTCGAGCCAGTCGGCGAGCTGCGTCTGGTCGACGAAATATTTGAGCAGCCCGCCTTCCTTTTCATAGGAGACGAACCTGGTCAGCGCCTCGGCCTCGCTGCGCTTGTCGGACAGCGACTGGACGCCGAGGCGATCCTCGGAAAACTCCTGCGCGAGCAGGTAATAGGCCGGTGCGAAATCCGGATTGGCGGCGATGAAGGCGTTGAGCTTGTCGAGACGCTGGGCATCGTCGAACTGCAGGATATGGACCAGCTTGATCGACAGCGCCTTGGCCTTGTCGGCCAGGGCGCCGAACACTTCGCGGGCGCCGGCCTTGCCGTCCTGCACGCGCAGCAGGGTGGCGAAGCGTGTGTAGGGATCGACGGCGTCGACGTCGAAACCGGCGAAAGCGAGATAGGAGCGCCGCGCATTCAGCATGTCGCCGGAAAGCTCGTAGACGCGGGCATTGTGATAGAATTCGTCCGGCCGCTTCGGCTCGGCGATCGTCCCGCCCTGCGCGGCCAATGCGGCAAAGCCCTTGGCGATGGTGTCGATCGAGGCGGCGATCTGCTCGGTGGTCGCCTGAAGCTTATCCGCCTGCTCGGCCTGTTTCTGCTGGCCGGCAGCGAGCGTTTCGGTCGTCTGCTTGACCGCCTCTACCGACTTTTGCGTCTGCGCGCCCTGCTCAGCCTGCTGCTGCTGGGTCGACGCAATTTCCTCGGTCTTCTTCGCCACCGCGTCAGTCGATTGCTTGACCTGGTCGACCGCCAGCTTCGTCTCGGTTACCGTTTGCTCGATCCTGGCCACCCTGGCCGAGACGATGCCCATCTGCTGCTGCAACTGGGCGACGGCCGGCACCAGGCCGGCGATCACACCGTTCTGCGAATTGGACTGCTGCTGCAGGCCATAGACGCCGCCGGCGACGGCGGCAGCGCTGGTGGCAAAGATCAGCGCCGGCAGCGCCTTGGCGGCCAGCACCAGCCGCAGAACGATGGCAATGGCGATGACGGCGGCGGCAACCGAAGCGACCAGCGCGATATAGGCGGCGAACGGCGCCAGCGGATTGAGGATGTCGGATGCGGCGCCGCCGATGAAAGCGACGCTGCCGGCCCATTTGCCGGTGCGGCTGAGCGAAGCCCTGATAAGAGATGGCGCAGCCGCGCCGATGTCACCGGTCATTGTCAAATCCCCCAAGCAATTGCCGCCTCTATAGCAGCACCGCGACCCCGCAGGCAAAACAGGACAGGAAGCAGGCGATTTCGGGAGGTTGCCGTTTCAGCGCCGATGGTTGGCGGAGCCGAAGCGACATCTGATCTCCCCCCTTGCGGGGGAGATTGGCAGCGTCATCGGCAGCTCCGCCGTTAACCAAATGGACGAACAAAATGGGTTAGGCTAGGTTCCGGCCCTCTCAGCAACGCCGGACTTGACTTGCCAAATTTCCATTTCCCCTCCCCCGCCCAGAAATTTCTCGCAGCCCTCCTGCTGCTTGTCTTCGTGGCCGGCTGCAGCACCACCGCACCGCCCGACAGCGTGCTGGCGGTGCCGGCGCCGCAGGAGAAATATGCGGCCATCGTCGTCGATGCCGGCAGTGGCAAGACGCTGTTCGAAGTCAGTTCGAGGGCGCAACGCTATCCGGCGTCGCTGACCAAGATGATGACGCTGTACCTGCTGTTCGAGGCGCTGGAGTCCGGCCGCGTTTCGAAGGAAACGCAGATTCCGGTCTCCGACAATGCCGCCCGGCAGCCGCCGACCAAATTGCGCTTCAAGCGCGGCGAGAGCATCGATGTCGATTCGGCGATCCGGGCGATCGTGGTCAAGTCGGCCAATGACGTGGCGGTGGCGGTGGGCGAATATCTCGGCGGCTCGGAGGACCAGTTCGCCGCCATGATGACGTCCAAGGCGCGCCAGATCGGCATGAGCAGCACCGTCTTCCGCAATGCCTCCGGCCTGCCCGACGATGGCCAGCACACATCGGCGCGCGACATGGCGACGCTGGGGATGGCGCTGCGCGCCCGCTTCCCGCAGCAGTTCCACTATTTCTCCGAAAGCGACTTCATGTTCCGCGGCCGGCTGGTGCGCGGCCACAACGACATGCTCGGCCGGGTGCGCGGCGTCGACGGCATCAAGACCGGCTATATCAGGGCATCCGGTTACAATATCGTCACGTCCTACAATGCCGACGGCCGGCATCTGATCGTGGTGGTGATGGGCGCCGACAGCGCTAGGCAGCGCAACGACCATGTCGAAGCGCTGATCCAGCGCAGTCTGTCGCCCGCCATGGCCGATACGAAGACGCGGCTGATGTTTGCGGGAGATCAGCCGGCCGCGTCGCCCGGCCTGCCGCCGCCTGGTTTGCCGGCGCAGGGGTCGCAGTTGCCTGGTTTACCGCCGCAATAGAACCCGTCGTTGGGTGGAGGAACTCTGAAACGCCGGCGGGACAGCACCCCCCTCTGGCCTGCCGGCCATCTCCCCCTCAAGTGGGGAGATTAGCAGCTTCGGCGTCTCGCCTCTTTTTCGTGTTTGGCGAAGCCATGGCGACATCTGATCTCCCCCCTTGAGGGGGAGATGTCCGGCAGGACAGAGGGGGGTCGTGAAGGATCGCTGCCTCATCTTAACTCTGCAGCAGGCGCGACCTCCGTCGGCAACAGCACTTCGGCGGTCTGGTTGCCGAGCAGCAGGCGAGCGAGGCCCCGGGGGGCTGCGCTGCCACAGGCAATTGCAGCAGGCATTCATCACAAGCATGCACAAGCCCCCAATCTTCACCGCCACAGTGGCTATGCCGCCTCGCCTTGGCGTATCGTGGGCGCGACAGCAGGAGCCGGCATCATGAGCCCAAAACCATCCGAACAGGCCGACAATGAAAACGACAGCGGCGGCGAGTATTTCGAGGCGCCGCCCGCCCACGACGCCGAACTGGTTGCCGACGAGGCGCTGGAAGCGCCCGATGTGCCGGACTCCGAACCCCATGGCCGCCTGAAGCCGAAGCGAAAACCGTCGGCGATATCAGGTAGAAAGTTTCGCAAGCGTGACCTGGTGCGCATCGACGACCTCAGGCCGAGCCTGGCCGACCGCATCCGCTCCGATCATCCCGACCTGCCGCGCGGCGCCCGCATCAGCCGGGAGGAGCTCGGCCGTTACCGCATGCGCTACATGGAGGAGCTGCTGCAGCAGGAGCATGGCGAATTCTCCGAGCTCGACCGCCAGGTGGTCGAATCGATCGCCAGGCAGGACACGATTTCGGAAAACTCGGAAGAGGAGTTCGAGGAGCACCGCTCGTTCGCCGACCGCGTCTCCGACAACATGGCGGCTTTCGGCGGCAGCTGGTGGTTCCTGATCTCGTTCGGCAGCGTGCTTGCGGTGTGGATCGGCATCAATTTGATCGCGGGCGTGAGCAGCGCCTTCGACCCCTACCCCTTCATCCTGCTCAACCTGCTGCTCTCCTGTATCGCCGCCATCCAGGCGCCGATCATCATGATGAGCCAGAGACGGACGGAGGCCAAGGACCGCCTGCGCTCGTTCAACGACTACCGGGTGAACCTGAAAGCCGAGCTGGAAGTGCGCCATTTGCACGAAAAGCTCGACTATCTGATCTCGCGCCAATGGACGCGGCTGGCCGAAATGCAGCAGATGCAGCTGGATGCGATGCACGAACTGACCGGCGCGAAGAAGGCGAAGCGGGCGCCGCGCAGGGTGCGCAGGCGGGTGGCGAAGGTGGAGGTGGCGGGGTGAGTCCCGGGCTGAGGCTGCAAGGCGGACGCGAAGTTGCCGAGCCGCGCGACGTGGCTTCGAAAATATCGCCACGCCAATTGCCCGTTGAAGCCCGCGCCGGCTTCCGCTAAGAAGCCGTGGCTGGCCGGCCTATCGGCTGGTTCGTTTTCAGGTTCCTTGAAGGCACCCGTAGCTCAGCTGGATAGAGCGCTGCCCTCCGAAGGCAGAGGTCACAGGTTCGAATCCTGTCGGGTGCGCCAATCTACCCATGTATTACAATAGCTCAGATAACCCTAAAGCGCGTCACGCTGAACGGATCCATGCGACCCGCTTGAAGTCTTTGTTTTAATGCATGTCGTTGTCCCAGAACCGCGGCTCACTTCTGGGCGACATGCATGAGTGCCCGGTGTAGGCATGGGCGATCAGTCCATATTCGGCGTCATGGCGCGTCGATTACCACTTCCGCCCGTTCAGTCAGACGCTATGCTGCCGACCATGACACCAAGGCGCGCGTTCCGTTCGTGATGAAGCAAAGTCAACACCGCTTGCATGAGCGGATGACCATTCGCGGCCACCTCGAACCCGCGTCCTTCCTGCCCTGGATCATGCGCCATGCGGCCAAGCTCGGTCTCGCGCACCACATCGCTCATGCAAGCACCGATCGCATCGAACTCGATATTGCCGGTGCGGCGGAACTGATCGACATGATGGAGATGGGATGTTCGCTTGGGCCCATTGAAGTCTGGGTCGAGACGGTCGACCGCGCGCCTGTCGAGCAAAAAAACATATAGCTTTGCGTGTGGTTACCCTCCGTTTGCACTTAATTTAATCAATATTGCAATTGCGAAATAATTATGCATACGTCAGCCGCATCGAGCGGTTCGCCAACTCCTTGCGCCGGCATCTCTCTGGTCGGGAAACAGTAGTATCAGTACGGAAAGTAAGGTCATGCTGTCCGACAAGACGGACACCTGGGTGCCGGTCGCCCTTACCCAGGATCTGCCAACAGGACAGGTAATGCCGGCGCGGACGCCCGCCGGTCCCATTGCCCTCTGGCGAAGCCAATCGGGGCGCTTGGCGGCATCGGCGGATCGCTGTCCGCATCGCGGCATGCGCCTCTCCCATGGCTTCGTGCGCGGCGAGGCGCTCTCCTGCATCTATCACGGCTGGACCTATTCGCAGGCCGGTCAGTGCCTGCGCATTCCTGCCCATCCCAGCCTCACGCCGCCGGAGACGATTCGCGTTGCGACCCGGTTGGTCGAAGAGGCCGGCGGGATCATCTGGGTCGCTGATGGAGAGCCTGATGGCAACCCACCCCTTTTTGAGGGTTACGTGCCGCTCCGTTCATTGACGGCCCGTGCCGGACATTCGGCGCTCTCGGTCGCTGCCGGTACGAAGGCCACCGTTGAAGGATACGTCTGGCAGGCACCCGGCGCGCCGGCAATTCGCCTGCTGCCTATCCCGCGGGAAGCCGGCGAGACGCTGATCCACGTCCTTGTTCCAGCCGATTGCGATGCGTCCGAGCGCATCGCCGCCTCGCGAGCCGCCGAGAGCCTTCGGCGCATGGCCGAAGGGATCGAGGCGAAAGGGGCTGTGCCATGATCGACGATGCGATGCGCGACGAATGGTATCCGGTCGGGCTTTTCAGCCGGCTCGACCGCTATGGGCGCGAGACCACCCTGATGGACGAGCGGATCAAGGTTGCGCTCGACGCCAATGGCGCGGCGAAAGTGACAGGCGAAAACGGGCGCGTGCTGCCGGTTTCGGTGCGCTATGGCCATATCTGGTCGTCGCTCGGCGAACCGAAGAAACCGGTCTTTCCGATTCCCGAGGCAGACCAGCCCGGGCGCCGCTTCGTCGATGTCGGCGTGGTGCGGGTGCGCTGCTCGCCGCTCCGCGCCGTCGAGAACTTCCTCGACATCGCACACTTCCCCTTCGTCCATACCGACATCCTCGGCTCGGAGCCACATACCGAGGTCGAAAACTACAAGGTCGATATCCGCGAGGAAGAGGATGAGGTCTGGGCGACCCAGGTGAAGTTCTACCAGCCGCAGGCGGCGAAATCCGCGAGCGGAGGTATCACGACGGAATACATGTACCGCGTGCCGGCTCCGACCTGCTCAGTCCTCTACAAGACCTGCCCGCCGCGCCCGGGCGAATGGGATGTGATTGCGCTATTCGTCCAGCCGCTTGCCGAGGATCTCTGCGACGTCTGGCCGTGGATGGCGCTTTTTGATGACGAGACGCCACAGACCGACCTCATCCATTTCCAGCAGACGATTTTCCTGCAGGACCGCTCGATCCTCGAAAACCAGATCCCGCGTCTTCTGCCGCTCGATCCCGGCATGGAAATCCCGACGCGCGCCGACCTGACCTCGGTCGCCTATCGCCGCTGGCTGAAGCGCCACAATTATACCTACGGCGCGCAATTGGTGGCACAGTGAAGCTTTACGACTACATCCTCTCCCCAAGTTGCTACAAGGTGCGCCTGATGGCGACGCTGTCAGGGGTGAAGCTCGAAATCCGCCCGGTCGACTTCCATCCCGGCGCCGAGCATCGTGGCCCCGAGCTTATGGCGCTTAATCCGGGAGGCTCCATCCCGATCCTTGAAGACGGCGACCTGATCCTGACCGAGTCTTCCGCCATGCTTGGCTATCTCGCCGCGAAGGCAGCACCGGCCTGGCTCGGCAGC
The DNA here is from genome assembly GCF_040323695.1 of Mesorhizobium sp. M0030. Classification (NCBI taxonomy): domain Bacteria; kingdom Pseudomonadati; phylum Pseudomonadota; class Alphaproteobacteria; order Hyphomicrobiales; family Phyllobacteriaceae; genus Mesorhizobium; species Mesorhizobium sp. M0030. The sequence goes on from NZ_JAMYVE010000001.1 coordinate 659,607, forward strand.
GGCGCCCCCGAGGAGACGGCGCGCATCCAGCAATGGCTTTCCTTCTCGCACAGGCTGACCGCCAACCTCGGCGGCGCGCGCCTGCATGAGATGCTGCTGCGCCCCGGTGACATCGGTGCGCTTCAGGCCAATGGCATAGCGGCACTACGTGAGCTGGAAGCCGGCCTCTTCGAACAAAAAATGCGTGGCGACCGGTTTCTCGCTTCCGACCGGCCGACGATTGCCGACATTGCTTGCTTTCCCTATGTCGCGCTCGCGCCCGACGGCGGCGTTTCCCTCGATTCGTATCCCACGATCCGGCTCTGGTCGCGAGCGCTCCGCAGCCTCGACAATTTCATCGAGATGCCCGGTATCCACCGGCTGCACGAGTTGAAGCCCGAACCGCGACCCATGCTGGACGAGGCGTGAGGTGACCGGCTATCTCCTGAAGAATTGCGCAGCGGTCATCACCGACGAGGGCAGGGGTCCGAGCGTCCGGCGCAATGTCGATGTGCTGACGAATGGCCCGCAGATCGAGGCAATCGGGCAAGGCCTGCACAGAAGCGAGTTGCCGGCCGGTACTATCGTGCAGGACGCCGACGGCTGGTTCGTCTATCCCGGCCTCGTCAACACGCACCATCACTTCTTTCAGTGCTTTGTGCGCAACCGTGCCGAACTCGACTGGACGAAGCTGTCGGTCATCGAATGGCTCGACCGGATCTATCCGATCTTCTCCCGGCTCAACGAGGATTGTTTCTACCACGCCTCGATCACGGCGATGGCAGAGATGATAAAGCACGGTTGCACGACGGCCTTCGACCACCAGTACAATTTTCCGCGCCATGCCGGAAAACGGCTCATCGACCGGCAGTTCGAAGCGGCCGATCTTCTCGGCATGCGTTTCCATGCCGGCCGCGGCGGCAACACGCTGCCAAAATCGGAAGGCTCGACCATTCCAGACGAGATGCTGGAGACCACGGACGAATTCATTGCCGACTGCGCACGCCTCATCGACACTTATCACGACACCAGTCCCTTCAGCATGCGTCAGGTCGTGGTCGCTCCCTGCCAGCCGGTCAACTGCTACCGCGAGACCTTCGTGGAATCGGTTTCGCTGGCGCGTGATCGCGGGGTGCGGATGCACACCCATGTCGGCGAGGGCGAAAGCCCGATCATCGAGGCCCGCCATGGCATGCGTACGGTGGACTATCTCGAGGACCTCGGATTTGCCGGCCGAGACACTTTCTATGCCCATTGCTGGGAGCTGACGCATGACGAACTGCGGCTGATGGCGGCGAGCGGCACCGGTGTCTCGCATTGCCCGGAGCCGGTCTATCTGGTGGGTGCGGAGGTGACTGATATTCCCGCCATGTCCGCCTTTGGCCTGCGCGTCGGTCTCGGCTGCGACGGTGCTGCCTCGAACGACAACTCCAACCTCATGCACTGCATCCATTCCGCCTACATGCTGCAATGCCTGGCGGCCTCGACGCGCGCTCATCCCGTGCCTGCGCCGGTCGATTTCCTCGGCTATGCGACAACGGGCGGGGCCGCGCTTCTGGGCCGCAATGACATCGGCCGACTGTCGCCCGGCATGGGCGCCGACCTCTTCGCGATCGACACGCGCCGCATGGATTATGTCGGCACGCGCCACGATCCATTGAGCCTGATCGCCAAGGTCGGTATCGGCATGCCCACCGACATGACCATGATCAACGGCCGCATCGTCTGGGAGAAGGGTGCGTTTACCGGGCTGAACGAGGCCCGGCTTGCTGCGGACGCGGAAGCCGCCTTTGCCGCGGTGGAATTCTAACAACTTAAGACAGGGGAACTGACATGCTGAACTATCTGACCCGCAGAACTCTGATGAAGGGCCTTGCCGCGACAGGGCTTGCCGGCGCGCTTGGCAGCCGTCCCGCCTTTGCGGCCGACGAGCCGCTCGGTATCACGCTCGTGCTCCCGTCGCCGGTCGGCGATGTCGGCTGGGGCCATGCGCTCGCCGCCGGCCTCGAGCCGGTCAAGGCCGCATACGGCGACAAGGTGAAGATCACCGTCATCGAGAACATCGCCGAAGGGCCGGACGCCGACCGGATCATGAACAAGACCGTCGCCGACGGTAACAAGTTCCTGATCGCCGGCTCATTCGGCTACCAGAATGGTGCATTACAGATCGCCCGCCGCGATCCTGCGGTCACCGTGCTGCATGCCTCCGGCTTCCAGACCGCGCCGAATTTCTCGCCCTTCGCGGCGAAGTATTTCCAGGGCACTTACCTGCTCGGCATAGCCGCCGCAGCTCTTTCCAAGACCGGCAAGGTCGGCTCCGTCTCGGCCTTCGCCATTCCGGAGCTGATCACCTCGATCAACGCATTTACGCTCGGCGCACAGACCGTAAATCCCGATATCGAGGTATCGGTCGTCTGGGTGAACTCCTGGTTCGACCCGGCCAAGGAACAGGAAGCCGCCAAGGCGCTGATGGCACAGAACTGCGACGTGATCTTCTCGAACGCGCAGGACACACCCTCCGTGATCTCGGCCTGCGAGGAGGCTGGCGTCTACGCGTTCAACCTCAATTCGTCGATGAAGAAATATGCACCGAAGAAATATCTCGGCTGCATCGCGACAGACTGGTCGCCCTTCTTCAAGGCTTCCGTGGATGCCCATCTCGCCGGAACTTTCAAGGGCGCCAACACCTTCCTCGGCGTCGCCGAAAAGGTGGTGGAGGTCGTGGACTGGAACTCAGATATCCCAGCCGACACGATGACGAAGATCAAGGAAGTGGCGGCGAAGATCGCCGACGGCAGCTTCTCGCCCTTCACAGGTCCAATCACCAAGGCCGACGGCAGCGAAGCCGCCGCCGCCGGTGCGACGATAGCGGATCCCGAGATCGTCGCGATGGACTGGCACGTCAAGGGTGTCACCACACCACTGCCGAAGTAAGTCATGACCCCGCCCCTTCTGTCGCTCCGCGGCATCTCGAAGAGCTACGGCCAGATCCGGGCCAACCAAGCCATCGATCTGGACGTGGCGCCCCAATCGATCCATGCGATCCTCGGGGAGAATGGGGCGGGCAAATCGACGCTGATGAAGCTCATCTATGGCGTTGAACAGCCGGACGAAGGCACCGTCGTCTGGAACGGAGAGCATCTGCGCCTTGCCTCGCCGGCTGAGGCACGGCGCAGGGGCATCGGCATGGTCTTTCAGCATTTCTCGCTGTTCGAGACGCTGACTGTCGTCGAGAACATCCAGCTCGTCGTCCCCGGCGGCAAGGCGGAGCTGGCGGGGCGCATCCGCAGCCTCGGCCAGGATTTCGGCCTTGAAGTGGATCCTCTCGCCGATGTGCACGCGCTCTCGGTCGGCGAACGGCAGCGGGTGGAGATCATCCGCTGCCTGATGACGGACCCGAAGCTGCTCATTCTCGACGAGCCGACCTCGGTCTTGCCGCCGCAGGCGGTGAAGAAGCTGTTCGACACGCTCAGGCGCCTTCGCGACCGCGGCGTGTCCATCCTGTTCATCTCCCACAAACTGGAGGAAATTCGCACGATCTGTGACCAGGCGACGGTCTTGCGTGGAGGGCGCGTTATCGGCACCGTCGACCCGCGCGACTATGATGCGCACGACCTCGCCCGGATGATGATCGGCCGCGACATGCCCGAGGTGATGCCCGCGTTGGCCATGCCCGAGGGGGAGAAGCGGCTGGAAATAATCGACATGGACTACACGCCGGACGACCCCTTTGCCACGCCGCTCTCCGGCATCAGCCTCACGGTACGATCAGGCGAGATCCTTGGCATAGCCGGAATATCGGGCAATGGCCAAGGCGAGCTTGCCGCGCTCATCTCGGGCGAAGCGATGCTGCTGAAGGAACAACGCGACCGGATCTACATGATGGGCCGCGACGTAGGCACACTCGATGCGGCCGCGCGCAGGAGATTTGGCTTCGCCTTCGTGCCCGAAGACCGGCTGGGACGCGGCGCGGTCCCTGAAATGTCGCTCGTGCTCAACACCGTTCTTACCGCCCATCCTTTCGATCTCGTGAGGCGCGGCCTCATCAACAGCGCCGGAGCGACGGCTTTCACCAGCGAATGCATCCGTCGGTACGACGTCCGCGCCTCCGGCCCGGATGCCGAAGCGGGCTCGCTGTCCGGCGGCAACTTGCAGAAATTCATCGTCGGTCGCGAGATGATGCTGTCGCCAAAACTGCTTTTCGTGGCGCAGCCGACCTGGGGTGTAGACATTGGCGCTGCATCCGCCATCAGAAGGCGGCTCATCGCGTTGCGCAACCTGGGCGTGGCGATCCTCGTAATTTCCGAGGAACTCGAGGAACTTTTCGAACTCTGCGATTTCATCCAGGTGCTCCATCATGGAATGCTGAGTCCGCCTCTGGTCACGCGGGACACGCGCCCCGAAGACATCGGCAGATACATGATCGGAGCACATGCCTCGCCAGAGAAGGTTCCTGCATGAGCGTTTGGGCCGCGCCGTTCCTCCCCGCGCTCGTCCGCCGGGAGCATGCCTCGCTCGTCGCGGCCATGCTGGCCCCGGCTGTCGCGCTTGGCATGGCGATCATCCTCAATCTGGGCCTTTATGTGCTGATAGGCCGAGATCCGGCGGCCGTCCTGTACGCGATGCTTCTCGAGCCGTTCCTCTCCTGGGCATCGTTTGCGGAGGTGCTGCTGAAGGCGGGGCCCCTTCTCCTCATTGCTCAGGGGCTGGCGATCGGTTTCCGCGCAAAAGTGTTCAACATCGGCGCGGAGGGCCAGTTTATCCTGGGCGCTATTTTCGCCTCGGCGATCCCCGTCTGGTTTCCGCAGGCGACCGGGCAGTGGATCTGGCCGCTGATGCTGCTTCTCGGTGCCCTCGGCGGTGCACTTTGGGCATCTATCACCGCCTTCTGGCGCGTCAGGCTCAATGCGAACGAGATCCTGGTCTCCTTGATGCTGAGCCTCGTTGCGGCGCAAGTCCTCAACTACCTGCTGCTCGGCCCATGGAAGGACCCGGCCGGCTTCAATTTCCCACAATCCGTCATGTTTCAGAACGACGCGATGGTGCCGACCCTGATCACCGGTACCCGCGTCAACGTCTCGCTGCTCATCACACTTGCGCTCTCGCTGGTGGCCTGGGTTTTCATGCAGCGAAGCTTCATGGGGTATAAGCTCAAGGTCGGCGGCCTTGCCCCGCGCGCGGCCGGTTACGCCGGCTTCAGCGAAGGGCGTGCGATTTGGCTGTCGCTTCTGATCGGTGGCATGGCGGCGGGACTGGCAGGCGCGGCGGAAGTCGCGGGTCCGCTCGGCCAGCTGCAGCGCTCGATCTCGACCGGCTACGGTTATGCGGCCATCATTGTCGCCTATCTCGGCGGCTTGCATCCAGTCGGCATCATCTTTTCCGCGCTCTTTATGGCTGTCCTCTATATCGGCGGCGACAATGCGATGGTGTCGGCAAACCTGCCGATCGCCGCCGTCCGCGTCTTCCAAGGCAGCTTGCTGCTCGCCTATCTCGGCGCTGTGGCCTTCGTGCGCTACCGCATCGAGTGGCGCCGCCCCCATCACCTGAGCCAGCCATGAACGCCGTCGAGTTCATTATTTCGGGCATGCTCGCAGCGGCAACCCCCTTTCTCCTTGCCGCACTCGGCGAGTTGGTGGTCGAGCGCGCCGGTGTTCTTAACCTCGGCGTAGAGGGCCTGATGGCCCTCGGCGCGGTGCTCGCGTTCATCGTCGTCTACCACGGCGGTGGACACCTGCTGGGGTTCGTTGCCGCCGGCCTCGGTAGCGCCGTCCTGTCCCTCGTCTTTGCAGTGCTGGCACTCGGATTCCGGGCAAACCAGGTCGCGACAGGCCTTGCGATCGGCATTCTCGGCCAAGGCCTTTCGGCGCTGTTCGGCAAAAGCTACGAGAGCTTGACGGTGAAGGGGCTCCCGAAACTTGTCTTTCCCGGCCTCTCGGAAATCCCGGTAGTCGGCAGGCTGTTTGTCCAGGACGTCGTCGTATGGCTTTCCCTTGCCGTGACGTTTGCGATCTGGGCGATGTTTGCCTATACGAGAGTCGGCCTTGTCGTGAGGGCAATCGGCGAGAATCCCAAGGCAGCCCACGCCATCGGCTATCCGGTCATCGCTATCCGTGTCGCGGCCATAGCTTTTGGTGGCATGATGGCGGGTTTTGCCGGCGCCTATGCGGCGGCGGTGTACACGCCCCTTTGGGCGGACGGTATGATTGCCGGACGTGGCTGGATCGCGATCGCACTCGTTGTCTTTGGTACGTGGCTCGCTGGCCGCATCTTCCTGGGTGCCTGCCTCTTCGGCGCGGTTTCGCTGATGAGCCTCGCCGCCCAGGCGACCGGTCTGGACTTGCCATCGCAACTGCTTTCCAGCCTTCCCTATCTCGTTACGATCGTCGTGCTCGGTGTCATCTCGGCGGACCGCCGCTTGCTCAGGCTGAACGGTGTCGCCTCGCTTGGCGAACCCTTCGAACGTTAGCCGGGATGAAAGTGGATTTGCGAAACTCGGCGTAAGTTGAAGAGATTCGAAACGCCAGCGGACGATCGGCATCCGATCCAAAGGGCAGAAACGCCAAACGGGGCGAAGGTATGCCCGCAAGGGTAGCGCTGACGCCGTCGACTGCGAGCAGCGGAACGATGTGACGCACAACGCGCCCGACATCGGTGGAGATCGTCGCGGGTTTCTTGGGTCGTCCCCTTTCCCCAGCACGAGCCCATTCTCGAGGGTCCATTCTCCACCGCAGCCTAGGGAAGCGGCTTCGCAAGACGGCCTGAGGCATGCGCCCGGCAAATTCCCGCATGCGAGCACTCGTCCTGCCTGTCTAAGGTTCCGAGTCTAACCGCAAATCCTCGATTTTTTCCGCCAATTCCAAAATATATATTCCGATCGCCGCAAGCAGCCATAACAACGATTTCCAATACTACCTATTCTCGCAGAAACTAAAAACGCTACACTCGCGTAATCATATTGGTAACGGATGCTGTTCAACCTGCGTACAGGCAACCAACACGGGGAGCGTCATTATGGATTTCTTTAAAAGTTTAACAAAGGCCTTGGCCGGTGGCGCTGTTGCCGTGGCTTTGTGCTTTCCGGCTGGCGCGGGCGGGCTCAGTGTAGGCATCGGCGGCAGCGGTGGGGTGGGCGTCTCGGTCGGCGGCAGTGGCGGCGGGCTTGGCGTCGGCGTCTCGGTCGGCGGCAGCAAGGGCGCCAATGTCGGCGCAACGGTCGGCGGCACCAGCGGCACCACCGCCAGTGTCGGCGCTACGGTTGGCGGCACCAGCGGCGTTGCGGCCGGCGTCGGCGCATCGGTGGGCACGGGCGTCGGGGTCGGGGTCGGCGCAACCGTCGGCAGCGGTGTCGGGGTCGGCGCCGGTGTCGGGGTGGGCAATGGGGTGACGGCCGGGGTCGGGGTCGGCATTGGCGCACCGACCGCGCCCACCAGCCCTCGGGATCCCAACACGCCGGCGGTGCCGACGCGACCGGCGGTGGTTGCCATCAGCGCCATGTCGGCCGGCCAGATCGCCAAGATGAAGAAACGCTGCGCCAGCGTGCTCAGCGGCAAGGGCACCTACGACCGGGACCTGAAGGAGCTCTGCCGGATATTGGCGCGGCGCTGAGTACCGCAACATCGCATCTGCCGTGGGGCGTCAGTCTCTCAGCCAGCCCCAATGCCGCAAGGTGGCGGGCATTCTTAGGGAGAGAGCTTTGCCGAGCGGTTCAGCGTTTCGCGGAAAGGCGGAACCGCTCAGGCTATGCGCTTTCATCGGCGGCATTCCGCATGGCTTGGTCGCCGAGCCGAAGGAAGCGCGCCGCCCGGTTGCGGCCTTAATCTGACCTCTGCCGTCCGTCCGGTCACCCGTTTGGGCCGGCTCGAAGATTCGCCTCTGGCCTTTTGTATCACCCGCTCTAGCTGCTTTGTGTTAGGCTCGTCATGTTAGCCTTGTCTTGCTGATGGAGGTTTTGATGGATCGGCGATCATTCTTGACAGCATTGTTCGGCGTTGCGGGGGCCGCGGCGCTTGCTACCGCGGTTCGGCCTCTCGAGGCCGTGGCCGGGGTTCCCAATGTCGGCAACGGCATTCTCGATGAACTCGACAAGCAGGATGCCAATTCGTTTGATGACGACGAAGGCCCGGGCGATGTCGAGCAGATATCGCATCGGCGATGGCACCGTCGTCGCCACCACAGGCGGCATGTCTGGAGACGGCACTGCCGCACGTTCTGGCGGCATGGCCGGTTGCGCCGGCGCTGCTATCGCAGGCGCTCCTTTGTCGTCTTGCGGTTCTAACCGCGGCACGTTCCCGGATAGACCCTGCCCTGAGGCGCAAACACCAAACAGACCCATCCCGATTTGCATCGGGATGGGCTGGTTCAACTTTATCCAGCCACAGCTGCCACCGACTCCCGCTGCACCAGCGGGCATTCCAGCTTGGTGATGGGATAGCGGCCGCGGCCGGCAGGCGGCACTTCGAGCTGTTCGATCGCCCATTGGCCCATCGCCATGTGCGGCAGGATCGATGTCGTCAGCGGCGGGAACAGATGGCGGGCGATCTCCTCGTCGTCATAGCCGACGACGGAGATGTCCTGCGGGATGTGCAGGCCCGCCTCCTTCAGCGCTTCGTAGCAGCCGATGGCCGTGCGGTCGTTCTGGCAGAAGATGGCGGTCGGGCGCTCTTTCAGCTCCAAAAGCTCCACGGTCGCGGCATAGCCGGCGCTCGCCGACCAGTCGCCCTCGACCACCAGTTCGGGATCGAACGGGATGTCGGCGGTGGCGAGCGCCCTGCGGTAGCCTTTCAGCCGGTCCTGCGCGGCCTGCATCCACGGCTCGCCGGTGATGGTGGCGATGCGGCGGTGGCCGTGGCCGATCAGATGCCGGGTCGAGTTCTGGCCGCCGGCGATCTCGGACGGCACCACGGCCGGGAAGGCATAATCGGCCGTGTAGCAGTTGAGCAGGATGACCGGGATGTCGAGGCCGTAGAGGAAGTCCGGCGCCGTGATCTCGCGGGTGAAGATGGTCATGTAGATCAGCGCCGAGATGCCGCGCCTGGTGAGCGCCGCAACGGCGCGCGGCTCCATGACGGCGTCGCCCATGGTCTGCGCCACGAGCAACACATTGCCGGCGTTCCACGACGCCTGGCGCGCGCCCTCGATGGCGACAACGGCTTCCGGGCTTGTCGCCAGCTGGTCGACAGCGAAACCGATGACACCGTCAAGTCCATCGAAGGCGGGAACAGGTTTGCGCAGCGCCGAGAAGGCGGGTGCTGCGTAGCCGAGCGAGCGCGCGGCGTCGATCACCCGCTCGCGCGTCTGCTGCGACAGCCGGATGCCGGGCGAATCGTTGAGCACGAAAGAGACGGTCGCCTGCGAGCAACCGGCTGCCCTGGCAATGTCGGTCATGGTGACGCGGCCGCCCTTGGCAGCTCTCGCCGGCGCCTTGCGCCGCTTCGCCGTGTCGTCCGGATCCCTCGTCTCGCTCATGGCATTGCGTCCCAATCCCCAGCCTGTCTAGTCGCAAGCCTGCCACACCGACAAGATGGTGTCGCGCCGTCGACCAATGGAAATAGTCGAAGGCGATTATCTTTATTAGCAGTTTTGAAGTTCCCCGCCATGCCGCTGCGGGCTGCGTGAAATTCAAGGACTGCAAGGCATCTGCTTGCGCGAAGCCGTGCTGCACCTGTTCGGGCAAACTAGACCTAGGGCCACCGCCGAGTGTCCGCGCGAGACCTCTGCTAATAGTGTTTACTAATACAAAACGACGCTGTAACGTCAATCCGCCGTGTCCGGTCAGGTGGGACCCGTGCGGCGAGAAGTGCACGTGAATGGCCCGATGGCGAGCGGGGTTTGCCTCCGCAAGCTTGGTCTCGGACATGTGATATGTCAGACAAATCAGACTATTTACGAGCACGGGATGAGTCTCTAAAGTCCGTGATCGCGACCGACGACGCCATTCTTCAGCGCCGGGAACCCCTGAGGAGGAGGGCGTCCAAATCGCGAGCGGCAAGTCAGTGAATGCAAGATCGGTTCAGTCCGACGACTGAGCCAAAACGGGAGGTTGAACATGAAATCCTTGATACGACATGCATCCGTGGCCACCGCAGCCCTGCTGCTTGGCCTGACCGCGACAGCCATTGCGCGCGCCGACGACAAGCCGACGCTTGCCTTCGTCGTCAACGGCGCTTCCGATTTCTGGAAGGCCGCCGAAGCCGGCGTCAAGAAGGCGCAGGCCGAATTGCCCGACTACAATCTCGAACTCAAATATCCCGAGCAGTCCTCGGTCGCCATCCAGCAGCGGCTGATGGACGATCTGGTGACCGCCGGCGTCAAGGGCATCATGGTCTCGGCCGTCGACCCCAAGACCTCGACCGACGGCCTGAACAAGATCGCGTCGGAAACGGCGCTGTTCACCACCGACTCCGATGCCCCGCAGACCAAGCGCGTCGCCTATATCGGCTCGTCCAATGTCGACGCCGGCAAGCAGGCGGCCGAGATCGCCAAGAAGGCGATGCCGGACGGCGGCAAGTGCCTCGGCTTCGTCGGCCTGCTCGGCGCCGACAATGCCAAGGAACGCATCCAGGGCATGAAGGACGGCCTCGCCGGCAGCAAGATCGAACTGGTGGACGTGCGCGGCGACGACATCGACCAGGCGCGCGCCAAGAAGAATGTCGAGGACGCGCTGGTCGCCAGCCCCGACATCACCTGCATGGTCGGCTTCTATTCCTACAACACGCCGCGCATCTATGAAGCGCTGCGCGACGCCGGCAAGCTCGGCTCGATCACCGTCGTCGGCTTCGATGACGATCCGATCACGCTGGGCGGCGTCAAGGAAGGCACCGTGGCGGCGACCGTCGTGCAGCAGCCCTTCGAGTGGGCCTATCAGGGCATGAAGCTGATGGCCGCCTATCTCAAGGGCGACAAATCAGGCATTCCGGAAGGCGGCCTGATCATCATCCCGACCAAGATCATCGGTAAGGACGATGTCGACACCTATGCCGCCAATCTGAAGGCGATGTCCGGAAACTGAGACCACGAGCAGTTGCGCCGGCTCAGGGTTCGCCTTGAGCCGGCGATCGTGTTGACGGGTCGGCCAAGGCCCGTCAGTCTGTAGCCCACCGGCTGCTGGCAAGCCTGATCAAATATGGCGTGATGAATTATTCCGACCCATCTATCGTCGCAACCACCCCGTTCCTCGGCCTCGAGAACGTGCGCAAGACCTATCCGGGCGTGGTGGCGCTGGACGGCTTTTCCATGGAGGTCAGGCCGGGCGAGGTGATCGGCCTGGTCGGCGAAAACGGCGCCGGCAAATCGACCTTGATGAAGATCCTCGGCGGCGTCACCAGGCCGGACAGCGGCGCCATCACCGTCGACGGCGTTGCGCATGACGGGCTCACCGTCGAAGGCAGCCTGGGGTCGGGCATCGCCTTCGTCCACCAGGAACTCAATCTCTTCGAAAACCTCGATGTTGCCGCCAATATCTTCTTCGGCCGCGAGCCGTTGCGCGGCGGGCCGCTGAGATTGGTCGACCGCGCCAAGCTGCGCGAAATGGTGGCGCCACTGCTGAAGCGCGTCGGCGCCAATTTCTCCGCCGATACGCCGGTTGCCTCGCTGTCGCTGGCGCAGCAGCAGATGGTCGAGATCGCCAAGGCACTGTCGATCAAGGCGCGGCTGGTGATCCTCGACGAGCCGACGTCGAGCCTGCCGCTCGCCGAAACCGACAAGCTGCTCGACGTCATCAAGGCGCTGAAGGCCGATGGCATCAGCGTCATCTTCATTTCGCACCGGCTGCATGAGGTCGAGCGCGTCGCCGACCGCGTCGTGGTGCTGCGCGACGGCATGCTGGCTGGCACCTTGCCGAAGAGCGCCATCAACCACGACCAGATGGTCAAGCTGATGATCGGCCGCATGCTGAAGGAGCGCGAGAAGGCCTCCGAGGCGGCTCGGGCGCCGGGCGCCACTGCGCTCTCGGCCAAAGCCATCCGCACCCCCGCCTACCCTGCCCGGCCGGTCGACCTCGACATCAGGCGCGGTGAAATCCTCGGCCTCGCCGGCCTTGTCGGCTCCGGCCGCACCGAACTGGCGCGGGTGTTCTTCGGCATAGACAGCACGCTTGGCGGTGGGCTCGAACTCGACGGCAAGCCGCTTGTGCTGGGTTCGGCGGCCGATGCGGTCGCGCATGGCATTTTTCTGGTTCCGGAAGACCGCAAGCTGACCGGCATTTTGCTTGACCTGTCGATCGCGCAGAACATCTCGCTGCCCAACCTGCCGGCGCATGCGAAGCGTCGACTGGTGTCGGCAAGCGCCGAGACCGCCACCGCCGAGAAGCAGAAGAGCAATCTCGGCATCAAGGCGCCGTCGGTGCAGACGCGAACCGGCACGCTGTCGGGCGGCAACCAGCAGAAGGTGGTGCTGGGCAAATGGCTGGCGATGAACCCGAAGGTGATGATCCTCGATGAGCCTACGCGCGGCATCGATATCGGCGCCAAGGCCGAGATTTACGGGCTGATGCGAGCCTTGGCCGATGCCGGCGTGGCCGTGCTGATGATCTCCAGCGACATGGAAGAGGTGATCGGCGTGTCCGACCGCATCGCCGTCATGCATGAGGGCCGGATCTCGGGCATTCTCGACAAAGAACAATTCAGCCAGGAAAACGTGCTGTTGCTGGCGGTCGGCAAGCCGGCAAACTAGCGGGCTTCAGGCGATTGCCGGTCCGGCGCATTGGGGAGAAGACGATGAGCAAAAAAGATCTCGGCCTGCTGATCCTGATCCTGGTGGTCGGCGCCGTGGTGACCGCCATCAACCCGCGCTTTCTTTTGCCGATCAACCTCGCCAACACCTCGAACCTGATCGGCCTGTTTGGGATCCTCGCCATCGGCCAGGCCTTCGTCATCATCACCGGCGGCATCGAATTGTCGGTGGGATCGCTGGTGGCGCTGCTCGGCACGCTGTTCATCGATTTCATCGCCGTGCGCGACATGCCATGGCCGGTGGCGCTGCCGCTGATCCTGGTGCTGGGCGGCATCATCGGGCTGGCGCATGGCTGGCTGATCACAAGGCTGAAATTGCAGCCCTTCGTGGTGACGCTGTGCGGCCTTTTGATCTATCGCGGGGTCGCCCGTTTCTATACCGCCGACGGCACCGCCGGTTTCGCCTTCGGCCAGAATTTTCCCGAGCTCGAATTCCTCACTGCGGGCCGCAGCTATGGCGTGCCCAACAGCTTCATCGCACTGATCGTCATTTCGATCGTCATGTGGGTGGTGCTGCACCGCTCGGTGTTCGGACGCTACCTCTATGCCATCGGCAAGAACGAAGAGGCGGCGAAATATTCAGGAATTCGCACCGGCCGCGTCGTCATGGCCGCCTATGTCATCTGCGGCGTTCTGACGGCGCTGTCGGCGATCTATTTCGCCATGTACACGCGCTCGATCTCGCCGGCCAGCCACGGCCAGTTCTACGAGCTCTACGCCATTGCCGCCGCCGTTCTCGGCGGCTTCTCGCTGCGCGGCGGCGAAGGCTCGCTGGTTGGCGTCATCCTGGGCACCGTGCTGCTGCAGGAGTTGCAGAACCTGGTCAATCTGCTCGGCATCCCGTCCTCGCTCAACTTCGCGGTGATGGGCGGCGTGATCCTGATCGGCGTGCTGGTCGACCAGCAATGGGGCGTGTTCCGCGCAAGGCGGCTGATGCTCGATGCCAGCCGCAAGACTGTCGCGGCGGAGTAGCGCTACATCACGCCGGATATATCCGAGAAGGCCATCGCCTTGCGCAGCACCTCGACGAAGCGTTCTCCGGCGGCTTCGCGCCGGCCGCCATTGTCGATCGAGGTGACGCCGGAGCCGGACAAAGCGATATTGGCGCTGCGGGCGAGCCGAGCCAGCACTTCGCCGCGCGATTCGCGGCCGCGCTGGGCGAGACGCTCGGCGAGGATTTCCGGCGAGGCGGTGATCTCGACGACAGCCAGATTGGCATAGCGCTCCCGCAGCACCGGGATGACTGCGCGCGAGACATTGGCGACCGCGACATGGCCATTGGCGATGGACCAGTCGACATCGGCCGGAATGCCGTAGCGCAGCCCGTGCGCCTCCCAGGAAATGGCGAAGGCGCCGTCGGCCTCGGCTTCGGCAAAGGCCGCGTCGGCCAGCGTGTCGTGATCCTCGCTTGCGGCGTCGCTCGGCCTGGTGATGACCCGGCGGACGAACTCCAGCCTCGTCTCGTCGGCAAACAAGGTGCGGGCATAGCCGATTACCGTATCCTTGCCGGCGCCGCTCGGGCCGACGACGGCGACAAACACGCCGTTGCGGAGCGGAAAGGCCTCGCTGCTGAGTTCGCGGTCGATCGACGCCGAGACCATCAGGCGACCCGGCGCCCTTGGCGCCAGACAGTGCGCACGACCGGCACATGGTCGTCGACGCGCACACGCACCAGATCGGCGCGGCGGCCCTGTTCGATGACGCCGCGGTCGTTGAGGCCGATCGCCTCGGCCGGATTCTTCGACACCATCGCGACCGCCTGCGGCAGGGAAATGCCCTCGACGACGTCGCCGAGGAAGAAGGCCGACTGGATCAGGCTGAAAGGGATATAGTCGGACGACAATATGTCGAGCAGGCCGTCGCCGGCCAGCGTGCGGGCCGAGACATTGCCCGAATGCGAGGAGCCGCGCATGACGTTGGGCGCGCCCATCAGCACGCCGAGCCCGGCATCCTTCGAGGCCTTGGCGGCTTCCAGCGTGGTCGGGAATTCCGCGACGCGCACGCCTTGTTCGATCGCCTCGTCGACATGGCCTGATGTGGCGTCGTCATGGCTCGCCAGCACAATGCTCCGCTCGTTGCAGGCGGCTGATATCGCCACCCGGTTCGGTCCCGAATTCTTCGCCGATTCCGACATCCGCTTTTCGCAGAACAATTGGAAGTCGCGGTCGGTCAATTTCAGCTTGCGCTGATAGTAATGGGCGTAGGTCTCGAGATTGACGAACTGGCGCTGTCCCGGCGCATGGTCCATCAGCGAGGCCAGCTTGACCCGCTCGTCGCCATCGAAATTGGCGAAAGCCCGCAAACAATCCGGCGCCGAGACCTCGCAGCGCAGGTGCAGGAAATGGTCCGCCCGCAACCGGTCCTTCGCGACGCTGTCCTCGATCGCGTCGGCCAACTTGCGGATATCGTCGGAGGTAAGGTCGGCGTCCTCGTCCATGCCGACGCGCAGCGCGTCGAGCACGGTGGTGATCCCGGCGGTCGCTACCTGCGCGTCATGGGCGAGCACGGCGGCGATCGGGTTCCAGCGCACCTTCGGGCGCGGCGCATAGTGGCCTTCGAGATGGTCAGTGTGCAGCTCGACCAGGCCGGAATGATGTAGTCGCCGCCCATGTCCTCGCCAGCCATATTCCTGCCGATTTGGCCGGTGCCGGCGTCGATGCCGGAGATAAAACCGTCGCGCAGCACGAGCGACCCTTCGACGATCTCGTCGGCAAGCACGATGCGGGCGTTGTGGAGAACAGTTTCGGCGGTCATTCAGGCAGTCCTTGCTTACTCGGACGAATTGCGGTCAGGCGGTTTTTCGGGCAGCGCGGCGGCCGAGCGCATGATGCGAAAGCACCATGAACGGAGCGCCCGGTTCGGTTTCGACGAACAGCGTCAGCGCATCCACCAGCACCGGCTGCTGCAGCACATCGGCGAACAGCCTGTCAATTGCCGCGCGCAGACGTTGGCTTTCCTGCGGTCCGGCCCGGCCGGACAGCGTCATGTGGAAGCGGAAGGCCTCGAACACGTAGGGGTAGCCCCACTGACAGAGATTGCGGAACTCGGCCGGCTTCAGCGAATCCGGGCTGCGCCGTTCGATCTCCGCTTCGGTGAGCGGCGCGCGAAAACGGTCGAAGCTAAGCACGACATCATCGGCGAAACGGTTGAGCGGCGGCAGCGGGCCTTCCGGCACCAAAGCGAAGAAACCATCGATCTGGCTGACGACCAGGCGCGGGATGGTGACCGTCGGCGTTGCTTCGGCAAAGGCGTCCAGCGCCGCGCGC
This sequence comes from Mesorhizobium sp. M0030, assembly GCF_040323695.1. Lineage (NCBI taxonomy): Bacteria > Pseudomonadati > Pseudomonadota > Alphaproteobacteria > Hyphomicrobiales > Phyllobacteriaceae > Mesorhizobium > Mesorhizobium sp. M0030. The sequence goes on from NZ_JAMYVE010000001.1 coordinate 675,580, forward strand.
AGCGAGCTTTCGGTTTCGTTGGCGGCCAACCGGAAGGGCGCTTTCAGCGTCGCATGGAAACCGTAGCGCCGCGCCGATGCGGTGTGAAAGGCGACTTCGGCCGCCGACAGCTCGCCCACCGCCTCGACCGGCCTGGCGGCGGCGCCAAAGGGGTCGCGGCCCAGCCAGTTGGCGGCGAGCCGCGCCAGCGGCTCGTCCTGCCTCGGGGTGAAATAGATGGCGTAGCGCATCGAAAAAAATCCTCGTCAGCCCGCTGCCATAGGTGATTTCCATGACGGATTGACGAAGCTTATGCGAGTTTTCGAAGGCAAATCGACCCCATGGATCGTTAGCCGACGATTTTTCGCTGCTGGACCAACAGCTTCCGGCGCAAGCGAAGGCCGATCAGGCCTTCATGAGCCATTCGTGCTCGGGCGCGTTGTGGAACTTCCACGTCCGCTTCGGCCCGGCCATGACGTTAAGGTAATAGAGGTCGTAGCCGTGACAGGCCGCGCACGGATGATAGCCCTTGGGCACCAGCACGACATCGCCGTCCTCGATCGCCATCGCCTCGTCCAGTTCGCGGGCGCCCGACTTGTCGGCGTCGGTGTAGACCCGCTGGAAGGCAAAGCCCTGCGGCGGGTTGAGGCGGTGGTAATAGGTTTCCTCAAGATAGGATTCGGCCGGCAGATTGTCCTGATCGTGCTTGTGCGGCGGGTAGCTCGATGTGTGGCCACCGGGCGTGATGACCTCGACCACCAGCAGCGAGTCGGCGGGCTTGCCCTCGGGCAATATGTTGGTGACGTAGCGCGTGTTGGTGCCTTTGCCCCGAGTCTCCTGGCCGAGGTCGTCGGGTGCGATGACGCGAACGGGCAAGCCGCCGCCCAGGCCCGGCGCCGAGCAGACCGCGAGTTCGAGATCGGTGTCGGCGGTGACCGACCAGTCCGAACCCTCCGGAATATAGACCGACCACGGCTTGCCCTCGAAGGGCGACATGCGCTCGCCGAGCAGGCCGAGTTCCTGGCCGCCGGCCCTTGCCGTGCCCTTGCCGGTGACGAACACCAGGCAGACTTCGCGATCCTGCGTCTTGCCGGATGCGGTCTCGCCCGGCTTCAGGCGGTGCAGGTCGAAGCCGACATAGGTCCATCCGGCGCTTTTGGGCGTGACATGGGCGACGCGGCCATGGCCCTTGTCGGCTTTGACGAGCAGTTTCGACATGTTTTGTCTCTCCTATCGCAAGTCTTCGAGGTCGGCCTCTCAACTTCGTCATCCTAGGGCGAAGCAGGAGCGAAGCTCCGTCGCGAAGACCCTAGGATGACGAAGCGAGGGACGTTCCGGCCAATCACCGACGTAGGCGATACGCCAGATGTCGAGTGTCCGACCCGCAAGCCCTTCCGAGCCACGGCCGCTTCATTCCTTCGGTTCGGCGTCCGCCTTCGCTTCGCCGGTCTGCGGTCGATCAGGCGCAGCCTTGCTCTCCTCCACCGGCTTGTAAAGGTAGAAGAACTGCCAGACGGCGTAGGCGGCAAAGCCGAGCGCAATGATGCCCCAGAATGGGGTGCCGGAGGCGAATTCTATTCCGGCCCAGATCACGCAGACGGCGACGACGGCAACGCGCCGCCACAGCGGCCGGAAGAACGGGTGCTCGTAATCCTTCATCGGACCGGCTTACGCATTGGGAAAGCCTTGCGTCTCGACCGTGTAGCCGGCCGCCGTCATCACCCGCATCAGCTCCTTGTAACCCACTTGGGCCATCTTCAGCGGCGGGTTCTTTTTCGGGTCCTGCTCGGCCTCGACGACGAACCAGCCTTCATAGCCATGGTCGGCGAAGCGCTGCACGATGGCGCCGAAATCGAGCGAACCGTCGCCAGGCACCGTGAAGGCACCGAGCGCCACGGCGTCGAGAAAGGACTGCTTTGTGCGGTCGAGCCCGTCGATCACGCCCATGCGCACATCCTTCACATGGACATGGCTGATCCGCTTGTGGTGGTTGTCGATGGCGCGCAACACGTCGCCGCCGGCAAAGGCGAGATGCCCTGCATCGAGCAGCAACGGAATGCCTTCGCCGGAATGGCGCATGAAGGCATCGAGCTCCGGCTCGGTCTCGACCACCGCCGCCATGTGATGGTGATAGGACAGCGGCATGCCTTGCTCTGCGCACCATTCGCCGAACTCGGTGAGGCGCCTGGCATAGGCCCTCATCTCGTCGTTCGACAATTTCGGCTTGGTGGCGAGAGGCCTGGAGCGATCACCCTGGATCGAGCGGCCGACCTCGCCATAGACGATGCAAGGCGCATTCACCGCCTTGAACAGGTCGATCATCGGCTGGATGCGATCCCTGTTCTTGCCCATGTCCTCATCGACCAGCGTGCCGGAGAACCAGCCGCCGCACAGCGTCACGTCGGCCTGCTTCAGGATCGGCAGCATGATTTCGGGGTCGTTTGGAAAACGCCGGCCCATTTCCATGCCGGTGAAGCCGGCAGAGCGCGACTGGCGCAGGCACTCTTCCAGCGAGACGTCGTCGCTGAGGTCGGCAAGATCATCGTTCCACCACGCAATGGGGGACATGCCCAGTTTGGCTTTCAAGTTTTAGCTCCGGTTTCTTGTTCACCCTCCCGTTGTGGGGAGGGTCGCTGCGAAGCAGCGGGTGGGGTGCGGCGCCAGACCCCCACCCGGACCTTCGGTCCGACCTCCCAACAAGGGGGAGGTAGGGGCAGCGCTGACTTAGCATCAATCGCCAATAGTCTGCATCTGCCGCTTTTCGTCATAGGCCTTGCGGGCTGCGTTGACCTGCGGCCGTGCGGAGACTTCCGGCACCGCGACATCCCACCAATGGCCGCCGGCATCGGTGGAAATCAGCGGGTCGGTGTCGATGACCAGCACGGTGGTTCGGTCGTTGGTTTTCGACTTTTGCAGCGCGGTCTCCAGGCCGGTGATCGACGGCACCTTCTGGGCAATAGCGCCCATGCTGGCCGCATGCGCCGCGAAGTCGATGTCGGGCAAGATCTCGTGGCGCGCGTCCTTCAGGAGGTTGTTGAAGTTGGCGCCGCCGGTGGCCATCTGCAGCCGGTTGATGCAGCCATAACCCCTGTTGTCGAGCACCACGATGGTCAGCTTCAGGCCAAGCATCACCGACGTGGCGATTTCGGAATTCATCATGAGGTAGGAGCCGTCCCCGACCATGACGACGACCTCCTGGTCGGGCTTGGCCATCTTGGCGCCGAGCCCGCCGGCAATCTCGTAGCCCATGGTCGAGAAGCCATATTCGCCATGGTACGAGCCGGGCGCGCCTGCCTGCCAGAGCTTGTGCAACTCGCCCGGCAGGCCGCCCGACGCATTCAGCAGCGTCACGCCTGAGCCCAGGGCGCGCTGCACGGCGCCGATCACCTGCGCGTCCGAAGGGAAGGCGGCGTTGGTCGACGCCGTCACCTTGCCGGCGTCAACCTGCCAGGCCTTCTTGCCCCGGGTCGCATTGTCGGTCCATGTCGCCGGTGCTTTCCAGCCCCCCAGCGCCGCACCGAGTTCGACAAGCCCTTCGGCCGCGTCGGCGACCAGCGGCAGCGCACGATGCTTGCCGGCATCGAAAGGCTGCACGTTGAGTCCGATAATGGTCTTGCCGGAATTCTTGAACAGCGCCCATGAGCCGGTGGTGAAATCCTGCAGGCGGGTGCCGATCGCCAGCACGACATCGGCCTCTTCCGCCAGCCGGTTGGCCGCGGACGTGCCGGTGACGCCGACTGCTGCCATGTTGAGCGGATGTGTGTCGGGCAGCGAGGATTTGCCGCCTTGCGTCTCGCAGACCGGAATGCCGGCGCTCTCGGCGAATTTCGCCAGTTCATCCGAAGCCTGCGAATACAGCACGCCGCCGCCGGCGATGATCAGCGGTTTTTTCGCACCCTTCAGCGCGGTGACCGCCGCCGCCAATTCATGCCGGTCCGGACGCGGCCGGCGCTGGTGCCAGACGCGCTCGGCGAAAAAGCTCTCGGGATAGTCATAGGCCTCGGCCTGCACGTCCTGGCAGAGCGACAGCGTCACCGGGCCGCATTCCGCCGGATCGGTCAGCACCTGCATGGTCCGCGCCAATGCCGGGATGATCTGCTCGGGACGGGTGATGCGGTCGAAATAGCGCGACACCGGACGGAAGCAGTCATTGACCGTCGCGGTGCCGTCGGAAAAGTCCTCGGCCTGCTGCAGCACCGGGTCGGGAATGCGGTTGGCGAAGACATCGCCCGGCAAAAACAGGACGGGCAACCTGTTTACGTGGGCGAGCGCCGCCGCCGTCACCATGTTGAGCGCACCGGGGCCGATCGAAGAGGTCGCGGCCATGAAGCGGCGGCGGAAATTGGCCTTGCCATAGGCGATCGCCGCATGCGCCATCGCCTGCTCATTGTGGGCGCGGAAGGTCGGCAATTCGTCGCGCAGCTGGTACAGCGCCTCGCCGATGCCGGCGACATTGCCGTGACCGAAGATCGCCCACACACCGCCGAAGATGGGCACTCTTCTGCCGTCGATCTCGGTCATCTGCTTGCTCAGAAAGCGGGTCAGCGCCTGCGCCATCGTCAGGCGGATTGTCTTGCTCATGGTGTTTTCCTCCGCAGTCCTCTTGCCGCGCCTTTATGCTGCTTTACGGCCACGCGCGGCAAGCCACGCTTCGGTCAACTGTTCGAAGCGCGCGGCCATGTCGGCGATAGCCTCGTCATCCGTCATCTTGCCTGCCAGCCATCGTTCGGCGGCGTGGACGAAGATGGTGCGGCCGACGGCAAAGCCCTTGACGATCGGCGCCTTGGCGGTGGCGGCAAAGGCCGCTTCCAGTTCGTCCTGCGGCGCTTCGAGACCCAGCAGCACGACGCCACGACACCAGGGATCGTGCTTCAGGATCACCGCTTCGATCTTGGCCCAGGCGCCGGCCGACGCCTGCGGTTCGAGCTTCCACCAGTCCGGCTTGATGCCAAGCGCATAGAGTTCTTCCAGGGCGCGCGGGATGGTCGTTTCGTCGAGCTTGCCGTGCTTGCCGGCGATGATCTCGACCAGAAGCTCCCGGCCGACCTTCCGCGCGGCTTCGAACAGCGAGCGCAGCTTCTGCTGCTGCTCATCCTTGAGCGCTGCCGGATCGTCGGGGTGATAGAAGCACAGGCATTTGATGCAGTGGTCGACCGGCCATTCCACCAGTTGCGAGCCGATGTCCTGCGAGAACTCGAAGCGCAGCGGCCGCGAGCCCGGCAGTTCGACGGGACGGCCGAGCCAGGCAAAGGGGTGGCGGGCGAATTCGAACATCGCTTCGCGGCCATGCTTCTCGTCGATCAGCATGCCATAGCCGTCGCGGCCGGCGGCGACTTTCGCCGCAGCCTTGACCGCCAGCACCTTGAAATCGCGGATGCGCGCCGGATCGGCGCCGGTCTTTGCCGCGACGTCCTCAAGCTGCACACGGTGGTCGCAGGCGAGCGCCATCATCGAGGGGATATCGCGGCGGCGGGTCGTCGCCCAATGGATGTGGTTGATCGCCTCGTCCTTGCGCAACGCTAAGTGCTTGCTGCCGTTCTTGAGGAAGAACTGCAATTCCTCGAAGGTGGGATATTCCGGCGCGCAGAGCAGCCGCGACACGGCGAAGGCGCCGCAGGCATTGGCCCAGGTCGCCGCCGTTGCCAGGTTTTCGCCACCGAGCCAGCCGCGCAGAAAACCGGACATGAAGGCATCACCCGCGCCGAGCACATTGTAGATCTCGATCGGAAAGCCCTTGCCGACGATACCGTCTTCCAGATCGTCGCTGACCGGCCCGTCATAGACGATGCAGCCCATGGCGCCGCGCTTCAGTACGATGGTTGCCTTGGACAGCGCGCGGATCGTCTTCAGCGCGCTCAGGCAATCGTCGGCGCCCGAGGCGATCATGATCTCTTCCTCGGTGCCGACGATGAGGTCGCAATCGGGCAGCACCGTCTTCAGCTGGGCTGAGACGCGGTCGGATTTGACATAGCGCTCAAAACCCTCGGCATGGCCTGCGAGTCCCCAGAGGTTGGGGCGGTAGTCGATGTCGAACACCACCTTGCCGCCCCTGGCCTTGATGATGCGGATCGCCTTGCGCTGGGCGGCGTCGCTGTTGGGTCGGGAAAAATGCGTGCCGGTGACGACGATCGAGCGGGCCGAGGCGATGAAGGCTTCATCGATATCTTCTTCGGCGAGCGCCATGTCGGCGCAGTCGCTGCGATAAAAGATCATTGGCGAGATGCCTTCGCTCTCGACCGAAAGCAGCACCAGGGCCGTCAGCCGTTCCTGGTCGGTCTTGAGCCCATCGACATTGACGCCTTCGCGCCTGAGCTGCTCGCGGATGAAGCGGCCCATCTGCTCGTCGCCGACGCGGGTGAGCAGCGCCGAGCGCAGGCCTAGTCTCGCCGTGCCAACGGAGATGTTGGCCGGGCAGCCGCCGACCGATTTGGCGAAGGAGGTGATGTCCTCCAGCCGCGAGCCGATCTGCTGGCCGTAAAGGTCGACGGAAGCGCGACCGATGGTGATGACATCGAGCGTCGCCTGTTTGGCGTCCACGGCTTCGCTCATTGGAACCTCCCGTCGGTCTTGTTGTCTTGAGCAACGTAGTTGGGGGACACGCGCGAGCGGCAGCGTGGCGCCGGGAATATGAAATAATAATTCCAATCTATAGTCAATATGGAATGAGCATTCCTTCCTTTAAAAGTGCCGAAGAGCGATTGCTGCTGGAGACTTAGGATGGAGACCCGTTACCGCGCAACCAGATGTGGATCGAGACGAGTTTGAGGGGGAAAGCCGCCAGCCGACAAAACGATTCGGTTATGAAAAAGCACGCCAGACGACACTCCCAAGGTCGGGAGAGTAGCGGGCGATGATAGCCTCCTGATCATTTTCCTGCGTCAGAGTTACCTGCTTCCCAGTAGCGTCACCTAGCAATCGCACAAAGCGGTCAAGGTGCTCAATCTCAGTTTCTCCGCTGACTTGCCTAGGATCGAAGTCGAACTCGATTTCGACAACGGTGAAGAAGTGACATCCAAGCTGGATTGGCCCGACGTAAAAAGAAAGTAGGCTGTCTGTTTCGCTTTCCAGGGCGGCTTCGACCCCCAATGGCATCGATTCGATCTTGCCGGAGACACTGAAATTGGCAGGCGGGGTCCATTCGAGGAGGATGTCCCAGACGGCCTGCCAATCTGCCTCAGACGTGTTCAGAACGTAGATATCTCGCCGTGAGCCGTCCCAAGCGAAATCCGATGCGATCTGTTCCCAATTCATGCATGAACCATTCTCGATGAACTTCGGTTCTAGCATGGCATACGGGATGATCCCTTTCCACAGATCCCAAGTCCGCATTTTCCGGACGGAAAACCGCTTCACGCCTTTTTCTGGGATTGCCTAGACCTTGCGCTTCTTTCCGGTGCTGCGCCGCTTCTCGCCGACGCCGACGGTGAGCGCCATGGCCAGCGCCATGGTGGCCGACAGCGAGCGGAAGCCGGCAAAATCGGCCTCGGCAACCTCGAACCAGACCTTGGCGAACTGCGCTAGTGGCGAAAACGAACTGTCGGTGATGGCGATGATCGGCACGCCCTGTTCGGAAATGGTGCGGGCCTCCTCGATGGTGGCCGGCGCATAGGGCGAGAAACTGATGGCAATGACGGCGTCCGCCGGGGTGGCGAAGGCGACCATCTCGGCATTGAGGCCGGCGGCGGATTCGATCAGCTGGTTGCGGATCTTCAGCTTGCCCAAGGCATAGGCAATGTAGCTCGCCACCGGGTAGGAGCGGCGCTTGGCCAGGACATAGATGGTCTCGGCCTTGGCCAGCAGCGAGATCGCGTCTTCCAGATGCGCCTCGTCCAGCGAGCGCGATATATCGTTGAGCGAAGTGCTGGCGGCGGCGACGAAGCCGTCGAAGATGGCTCGGTGTCCAGCACCCGCATCGGCCTTGGCGCGCAGCGCCTGCAGGCGTTCGTCATAAGAGGAATTGCGCTCGCGCAGCCGCTCGCGAAACACCTGCTGCAGGCTGGTGAAGCCGTCGAAGCCTAGTTGCTGGGCAAAGCGGATCAAGGTGGACGGCTGCACGCCCGCCGAAGCGGCGATGCTGGCGGCGGTGCCGAAGGCGATGTCATCGGGATTGTCGAGCGCATAGGCGGCGATCTGGGCGATGCGCTTGGGCAAGGTTTCACGGCGATCGAGGATCGTGGCGCGCAGCGTCTCGAAGTCGCGAGGTACCCGTTCGTCCATCGTCGCCCCGTCCAAGCTCATCTAGAGCATGATGCCGAAAAGTGTGCAGCGGTTTTCGTACGACATCATGCTCTCTTTAACTCAAGTGACGTCCTCTCTGCCCCATCATAGCGAGCCTGCGCAAGAAGGCCATAAAAAATGAGGCAGACATTCCATTCGGAGAAGAAATGGACTAATTCATCCATCGATCGCTTCAGGTATTGGGAGAAAGAAATGGTCGGCGTTGGTCTTATCGGCACGGGTTTCATGGGCAAATGCCACGCCATTGCGTGGAGCGCCGTCGGCGCCGTCTTTCCCGATGTCGCCAAGCCGAAGCTGGTCCATCTCGGCGAGGTCAACGAGGAGCTGGCCAAGCGTAAGGCCGGCGAGTTCGGCTTCGCCAAGGCGTCGGGCGACTGGCGTGCCGTCGTCAACGACCCCGAGGTCGATATCGTCTCGCTGACCACGCCCAATCAGTTCCATCCGGAGATGGCCATCGCTATTCTCGAAGCCGGCAAGCATCTGTGGTGCGAGAAGCCGATGGCGCCGAGCTTTGCCGAAGCAGCGGCGATGGCGGCCGCGGCCAGGAAATCCGGCAAGGTCGCAGCCCTTGGCTACAACTACATACAGAGCCCGGCCATCCGCCACATCGGCGCGCTGCTCGAGGAAAAGATCATCGGCGAGGTCAACCATCTGCGCATCGAGATGGACGAGGACTTCATGGCCGATCCGGAAGCGCTGTTCTTCTGGAAGCACGAGGCTGCTTCCGGCTATGGCGCGCTCGACGATTTCGCCGTGCATCCGCTGTCGCTGGTCTCGACGCTGTTCGGCCGCGTCGCAAAAGTGATCTGCGACATGGCCAAGCCCTATGTCGACCGCAAGCTGGCCAGCGGCGGCCGCCGTGCGGTGGAAACCTACGACATCGCCAGCGTGCTGATGCATCTGGAAAACGGCATTGCCGGCACGCTGCTGGTCAACCGCTCGGCCTGGGGCCGCAAGGGCCGCATCGCCATACAGATTTTCGGCTCCAAAGGATCGATCCTGTTCGACCAGGAGCGGATGAACGAAATCCAGCTCTATGTCACCGCCGATCGCCCGACCGAACAGGGCTACCGCACCATATTGGTGGCGCCGCACCACAAGCCTTACGACGCCTTCCTCCCGGCGCCCGGCCATGGCCTCGGTTTCAACGACCTCAAGATCATCGAGTGCCACGAATTGCTGACGCGGCTTGCCGGCAAGCCGGCACGGGTCATCGAATTTGCCGAAGGGCTGGAGATCGAGCGCACCGTGCACGCGATGGCGAGGTCGTTCGAGGAGAAGCGCTGGGTGGATGTGCGGTAAGATCCGCTTCAGCCGCCAGCGACAGCGTTCGCCTCCCAGCCACTGACCCAGACCTGCCGCAGGCGATCGCCTTCGCCCTTGAAGCGCAGCCCGGTCGCCCGGCAATCCGCGATGCGGTCGCTGCGGAAATTGCGGATGGCCTGGCGCAATTCGCACTAGGCGACGATGTTGGCGGTCTCTGAATAGTAGATCAGCGCGATCGGACGGATCAGCCGCTCGGAGGCGCGGCCGATTTCGTCGCGATAGGACAGGTCGAGCTTTTCCTCGTCGCGGATGGCGCGGCGCACAAGCGCCAGATCGATGGTGCCGATTGCCGGTGCTGCGAACCCCCAGACATGCAGCGCGTTGGCGTCGAACGCCTGGCGCAACGGCGGCGGCACGGCGCTGGCGATCTTGGCGCTGACGCGCTTGGCCGCCTGCTTGAGTTCGCTGTCTCCCATGCGCTCCAGCAGGGCGAGCGACAAGACGATCGCTTCCATCTCCTCGATCGAAAACATCAGCGGCGGCAGGTCGAAGCCGGGCCGCAATATGTAGCCGATACCGCGCCCGCCTTCGATCGGCACGCGCATTGCCTGCAGTGCGGCGATGTCGCGATAGATCGAACGCATCGTGACTTCCAGCTGCCCGGCGATCATGGCTGCCGTCACCGGCTGCCGCGCCAGCCGCAGGATCTGGATAATCTCGAACAGCCGCGACGCCTTGCGCATTTCCTCTCCCTGATGAAACGCTACTGACACATCCCCGTCAGTTGGGATGATTTATTGGACTGCCTATCAGGTTGAAAATCAACAAATTCCTCAACGGCACCCCAGCAGGAAACGACAGGCAACTGACATGAGTTACGCGGAAAATCTCTGGCTGTTCTTTATCCTGCTGTCCGGCATCATCATCGTGCCCGGCATGGACATGCTGTTCGTGCTAGCCAACGCGCTCACCGGCGGCCGCGACCGGGGCCTCGCCGCCACCGGCGGCATCATGGTCGGCGGCATCGTGCACACGCTGAACGGCGCCATCGGCGTCGGCCTGCTGATGCATTTCGTGCCGATCCTGTACAAGCCGCTGCTGATAGCCGGCGCCACCTACATGGCCTTCATCGGCATCTCGCTGGTGCGCAGTTCCATCACCGTCGGCCACGACGGGCCCGCCGGCAGCCGTACGGCCTGGAAGGCCTTTCGCCAGGGACTGGTGACCTGCCTGATCAACCCGAAGGCCTATCTCTTCATATTTGCCGTCTATCCGCAGTTCCTGAAGCCGGATTACGGCCCGATCTGGATGCAGGCGACGGTCATGGGCTTGCTGACGATGCTGACGCAGGCCGCCATCTATGGCGGGCTCGCCATCACCGCCGGCCGCAGCCGCAATCTGCTGGTGGCCAATCCGCGGGCGACCGCTTTTGCGGGCCGGGCGGCCGGACTGCTGCTGTTTGCGGTCTCGGTGTTTACGGCATGGGAAGGGTTGAGGGCAGCGTGATCCCGATCAAGCGATGACGCCGCGTATCTTCGTCTCGGCGCTGCGCTTGCGGATCACTGTCCCGGTCTTTTCGTCGTCGAGGGCGGCAGCAACCCGTCCCGGAGATCGATGACGTCATGACCGCCTCACGCTCTCGCCCAAGACGACGAGAAGCTCGTCCAATTGCTCGAACGTCTCGCCCATCGCATCCGCCGCCCCGGTACCGGCCGCGTCGAGAGCCTCCTTCGAGGGATAGAGTTCGTGCATGACCAGCAGCGTCTTGCCACCCTTTTCCTCGAAGGTCAGCGTGGTGACGGGTCCACCGTCACCACCTTCGTCATTGGTCCAGACGAGGCGTGAGTGCGGTGTCACTTCGATGTACCTGCCGAAGAATTCGTGATGGTCCGAGGCGTCGTGGCCGAACACCAGGCGGTACGTGCCTCCGGTACGAGCATCCATCTCACATGAACGCAGGAACATGCCCATCGACTTCGGCACCCACCACTGCTTGAACAGCTCGGGCTTGGTCCACGCCTCGAAGACGATGCGCGCCGGACCGTTGACTGTTCGCGTGACGACCAGCTCGCGTTCGGACTTCCGTTCGACCGTGGTGCGGCTGTTCGTGGGCTCACTCTCGGTTCTTTGGCGCATCGGCTTTCTCCTTCCGTTTCAATTCCTCGACAACCTTGTCCAACTCGTTGAAGCGTGCGTCCCAGAGCAGGCGGTGCCGCTCGATCCAGGCCGCCTCTTCCTCCAGTCCGCGCAGGCCGAGCTTGCAGGTCCGCACGCGGCCAACCTTCTGCGTGGTGACGAGCCCCGCCTGCTCCAGGACGCCGACGTGCTTCTTCATGCCCGTGAGGGTCATGTGGAACTTTCCGGCAAGCTCGGTGATCGAAGCGTCTGCGCGTCCGAGCTGCTCCAGAACGCCACGCCGGGTGGCGTCCGAGAGCGCGGCGAACGAGGAATCCAAGTCGGTATACTGAACCATATGGTTCAGTATTTAGCAGACCGGTTGCCGAGGTGCAAGGGGAGCCGCAGCGTCCTTCCCGCGCATCGCCTCGTATCAGGCGGCGCCCGACCGGTTCTCATCATGGCGCGGCGGGCTGAGCGGCGCCATTCTACGGCGCCGGCGAGGCCGTGCAGCACCGTCTCTGTGGTCGCCCAGTCGATGCAGCCATCTGTGATGCTCTGGCCATAGACGAGCGGCTTGCCTGATACCACGTCCTGCCGGCCGGCGACGAGATTGCTCTCGATCATGACGCCGATGATACGCTCGTCCCCTGCTGCCACCTGGCCGGCGACATCGGCCGCCACCTTCGGCTGGTTCTCCGGCTTCTTGCTCGAGTTGGCGTGGCTGACATCGATCATCAGACGGGGGGCGACGCCGATGCGGGCAAGTTCGACCGAGGCCGCCTCGACGCTCGCCGCATCGTAATTCGGCTGAACGCCGCCGCGCAGGATGACGTGGCAGTCCTCATTGCCGGTAGTAGTCGCAATGCCGCTGCGTCCGCCCTTGGTCACCGCCATGAAATGGTGCGGCTGGGCGGCGGATTTCACCGCCTCGGCGGCGATCCTGAGATTGCCGTCGGTGCCGTTCTTGAAGCCGACCGGGCAGGACAGGCCGGAAGCCAGTTCGCGGTGGATCTGGCTCTCGGTGGTGCGCGCGCCGATGGCGCCCCAGGCGACGAGGTCGGCAATGTATTGCGGCGTCGTCATGTCGAGGAATTCGGTCGCTGCGGGCAGGCCGAGATTGTTGACCGCCGACAGCACGTTGCGCGCCATCCTGAGCCCCTTGTCGATGTTGAAGCTGCCGTCGAGGTCGGGGTCGTTGATCAGGCCCTTCCAGCCGACGGTCGTGCGCGGCTTTTCGAAATAGACCCGCATGACGATCTCCAACCGGTCGGACAGGGTCTCGCGCAGCGCCACTAGCCGGCTGGCATAGTCAACGGCCGCGACCGGGTCGTGGATCGAACACGGGCCGACGATGACAAGCAGCCGGTCGTCGGTGCCGTTCAAGATGGCATGGGTGGCGTTGCGTGAGGCGCTCACGGTGCGCGTTGCCGTCAGCGTGCGCGGGATCTCCCGCATCACCTGGTCCGGCGTGCTCAATTCTCGGATTTCCTTGACCCGAAGATCGTCTGTGGTGGTCAACACGGCTTTCTGCTCCTGTTTTTAGGGAGACCTGCCGGCTGATACAAAAAAGCCGCCAGGTCTGGCGGCTGTTCGGACTTGTTGCTGCAATCTTCAGATCGAGCGCAATCCTCCCGCCGCCAGCGAGCTCGTAAAGTACCAATAGGTGGCGGTCAGGTTGATCATGAGGCTCATATAGTCGATGCCGAGGCGCTTGTCACGTGGGGTATGCGGAGACAATTCGGGATGGGCCGAATCCTCGCGATTTCGTCATCCCTGGGCGGAGCAGGAGCGAAGCTCCGTCGCGGAGACCCTGGGATCCATCCCGTGACCTGGGCCGTGGAGTGCGGCGGAGCAGAATTCTGGACCGTAGCAGCGCTCTGAAGTCGCGGCATGGATCCTCGGGTCTGCGCTGCGTCGCTACGCTCCTTGCTCCGCCCGTGGATGACGAAGTGCCGGCGGTTTCGCCAATCGCCAACACGTATAACGCGGAGCGGCTCATGCGGTCCAGGGATCGAAGAGTTCAATTCCCAAGCCTTCGAAATGTTTCGCATTGCGCGTTGCCAAGGTGAGCTCGTGCGCAATCGCAGTGGCTGCGATCAGGCCGTCCATCGACGATAGACCACGACCGCGGCGCTTGCCAAAACCCATCAGGTCGCCCCAGGCCAAGGCAACCGCATCGTCCACCGGCAAAACCCGCTGTTCGAAGCGCTGGGGCAGGTCCCGGGCGAGCCATTCGGCCAGCGCCTCGCGTTTGCGGCCCTCATCCATCAGAGAGACGCCGCGCCGGATCTCGGCGATCGACACTACGCTGATGAAGGAGCGGTCCTCATCAAGCTCGTCCAGCCAGCCCAGGACACGTGCGTCAGGCGCTGGCCTCGTCACCTCGGACAGGACATTCGCGTCGAGCAGCAGTCTCACAGCGGCAGGTCACGCGGTTCGTCGCGCTGACGTTCAAGCTCGAGATCGGCGCCGCGCAGCGGCGAGTCCAGCAGGAACTCGGCAAGCGTACCCTTGCGTGCGATCTTGCGCTGCCATTCCTCGGCCGAGACGACAACCACGCTTGGTTTGCCGTTCTTGGTGATCGTCTGCGGCGAGGACTGTGCGCGCTCGATGACCTCGGAGAGCCGGGCTTTTGCCCCGGCAACCCTCCAGTTGGTGTCTTTGGATGACGTTAGCATCGCATCCCTCGTGACTAGCCTGACTATCATGACTATGTGGGAATGGCGATGTTGCTGCAACAGGGTTTGAGGCTACTCCGGCGAGGTCCCCGCGACGTTCTGGTCATAGTCGACCAGCGAGCCGGTCATGACGCCGGATTGCGGGCTGGCCATGTAGCTGATCAGCCGCGCCAGTTGGTCGGGCTTCACCAGTTGGCCCATGGGCTGGCCGGCCTCTGCCTTTGCCAGCCAGTCGTCGGAGGCACCGTGCCATTTCTTCTGCACGATGTCCTCGCCCTCGGTGTCCATCCAGCCCGGCAGCACGGCGTTGCAGCGGATGCGGTTGAAACGATAGGCGTTGGCGACGTTCTTGGTCAGCGTCGCCAGCGCGCCCTTGCTCGAGGAATAGGGCGCAAGGAACGACTGGCCGCAATGTGCCGACATCGACAGCACGTTGACGATCGAGCCCGGCGCCTTCTTGTCCAGGAGATGGGCCACCACGCCCTGCATCAGGAAGAACGGGCCGCGCACATTGGTCTGGAAAATCTGGTCGAAGGTCTCCTCGGAGGTTTCGACCAGCGACCCGCGCGCGGAGGTGGCGGCGGCGTTGACCAGCGCGTTGATGGTGCCGAAATGCGAGATCGCGGTTGCCACCGCGCGCTTGCAGTCCGCCACTTTCGAGACGTCGGCGCTGATGAAGATCGCATCGACGCCTGCCTTCTTGAAGTGGGCGACCGCCTTGTCGCCCTTCTCCTGCGAGCGGCCGATGAGCGCCAGCGCCTTGCAGCCCTCGTCGGCCAGCGCTTCGGCGACGGCAAAGCCGATGCCTTGCGCACCGCCGGTGACGATGGCGCGCGTGTTCGAATTGCGATCGGCGGATGTGCTCATCGCTCTGCTCCTGTGCCCTGGTTCCGGTTCTTACTTGTCGAGGCGGACGGTCTTGCCCGATCTCGCCGACTTCAGCGCGGCATCGGCCAGTTTTAGCGCAACGAGGCCGTCGGCGCCGCTCGGCGATGCCTTTTTGCCCGACGTCGCGGCGGCGATGAAGGCGGCGATCTCGATGGCGTAGGCGTCGAGATAGCGGGTCATGAAGAAATCGTGCAGCGGCGGGCGGGTATAGCCCTTCTCGTTGGCGACCTCTATCGACACCGGCCGCTGGTTTTCGGCGGCGACCATGCCCTTGGAACCATGCACCTCTATGCGTTGGTCGTAGCCATAGGTGGCGCGGCGCGAATTGGAGATGACGGCCTGCTTGCCGGACGCGGTTTCGAGGATGACGCTGACAGAGTCGAAATCGCCCGCTTCGCCGATCTTCTCGTCGACCAGAACCGAGGCATGGGCGCTGACCGCGACCACCTCTTCGCCGAGCAGGAAGCGCGCCATGTCGAAATCGTGGATTGTCATGTCGCGAAAGATGCCGCCCGAGCGCTTGATGTAGTCGACGGGCGGCGCACCTGGATCGCGCGAGGTGATGGTGACCATCTCGACCTTGCCGATGGCGCCGTCGTCGATCGCCTTGCGCACGGCGGCGAAGTGCGGATCGAAGCGGCGGTTGAAACCGACCATCAGCGTCGCCTTGGCCTTGTCGACCACGGCCAGGCATTTCTCGACGCGCTTGACGTCGAGGTCGATCGGCTTCTCGCAGAAGATCGCCTTGCCGGCCTTGGCGAAACGCTCGATCAGATCGGCATGGGTGTCGGTCGGCGTGCAGATGACCACGGCGTCGACGTCCTTGGCCTTCTCGATCGCGTCGATGGTGCGCACTTCGGCGCCATAGGCGGTTGCCAACTCGGTCGCGGCCTTTTCAAAAGCGTCGGCAACGGCCACCAGTCTGGCCTGCGGGTTGGAGCCGACGGCGCGGGCATGGACCTTGCCGATGCGGCCGGCACCGAGGAGGGCGAAACGAACAGTCATGGGGTATTTCCTCTAGGGGGATGGGTTCGAGAGAGTTGTGTCTCCACCTTCCTTTTGAGAAAGGTGGCAAGATAATTTTTCGAGCACGCCAGAAAACAGGATGACCATCCTGTTCAGGCCGCGAGTTCCGCCTCCCCGGTCTTGGCGCCGGTGATGTAGGAGACGATGTCGTTGCCGTCGGTGTTTTCCTTGCGCAGGTTGGCGACGATGCGGCCGCGCCGGAAGACGACGATGCGATCGCACAGGTCGAACACCTGGCGCATGTTGTGGCTGATCAGGATCAGCGGCTCGCCATTGTCCTTCAGCGTGCGGATGATGTTCTCGACCTGCGCCGTCTCCTGCACGCCAAGGGCTGCCGTCGGCTCGTCCATGATGATCAGCTTGGAGGCGAAGGTCGCGGTCCGGGCGATCGCAACGCACTGGCGCTGGCCGCCCGACATGTGGCGAATGGTGTTCGACAAATTGGGGATTTTCACTGCCGTGCGGATCAGCGCCGCCTCGGTCGCCTTGCGCATGTATTTGCGGTCGAGGATCGAGAACGGCCCGAGATTGAAAAGCACCTTTTCGCGGCCGAGGAACAGGTTCGACGGCACGTCGAGATCGTCGGCCAGCGCTAGGTTCTGGAACACGGTCTCGATGCCCGCCGTGCGCGCTTCGATCGGCCCGGCAAAATTCACTTCCCTGCCGTCGAACCAGATCTGGCCGCTGGTGCGTTGCTCGACGGCGGTGATCTGGCGCACGAAGGTCGATTTGCCGGCGCCATTGTCGCCCATGATGGCGACATGCTCGCCCTTGCGCAGCTCGAAATTCGCGCCTTCCAGCGCGTGCACGCCGCCATAACGCTTGGTCAGGTTTTCGGTCTTCAGGACGATGTCTGTCGTGGAGATATCTGGCATGGTCAAGCCCTCAATGCCCGCATGCGCTGGCGCCATTGGTCGAGAACGACCGCGCCGACGATGATCACGCCCTTGACCATCTCCTGATAGTAGGCGTCGAGGCGCAGGAAGGTGAAGCCGGAAATGATGACGCCGAAGATCAGCGAGCCGATCACGGTGCCGACGATCGAGCCGCGGCCGCCCGACAAAGAGACGCCGCCGATGACCGCCATTGCGATGGCGTCGAGCTCGTACATGACTCCCATGCCGGACTGTGCCGTCAGGTTCTTGGAGGAGAGCACGATGGCGGCCAGCGCGGCGAGGATGCCGGCAATGACGTAGACGAGGATCTTGTGGTTGGCGATCTTGATGCCGGACATGCGCGCGGCATCCTCGTTGGAGCCGATGGCATAGCAATGCTTGCCGTAGCGTGTGTAGGTCATGATCAGCTGGAACAGCACCGCCAGCGACAGGAAGATGATGACCGGCATCAGCCCCTTGCCGATACCAGCGAAACTTTCGGTCGGAAACGAGATCGGCTGACCCTTGGACCACCATTTGGCAATGCCGCGCGCGGTCACCATCATGCCGAGCGTGGCAATGAACGGCGGAATGCGCGTGTATGCAATCAAGGAGCCGTTGACGAGACCGGCGAGCAGACCGCAGCCGATGGCGACTAGTACCGGCACGATGACCGGCAGGTCGGTCCAGCCTTGCGCCAGGAACATCGCCTTGGGGTTGGGGTTACCGTTGACCGTCGCCACCTGGGCAAAACTCATGGCGATCATGGCGGTGGCGCCGACGATCGAGCCCGAGGACAAGTCGATGCCGCCGCAAATGATCACCTGCGTGACGCCGATGGCGATGATGCCGACGATCGACACCTGCAGGATGATGATCTGCAGGCGGGCCTCATTGAAGATCCCGGCGACGTTGTCGCGCGTGTTGAACAGGAAGCTGTCGCCAAGAAAGATGCGGCCGATCATTTCGAAGATGACGACCAGAATGAGCAGCGCCAGGAAGACGTTGAATTCGGCCGGCCATGTCCGCCTCTTCGCGTCATAGCTGACCCCGCCGACGCCATGAGATGTCTGTGACATGCCTTGTCCTCCGTGAGGCCGCATTTGCCCTTCCGCCCCTCAGGGCGGTGGGGGAAACGGGAGCGGCGCGGTTGCGCCGCTCTCTTGTTTGTTTGTCGCAATTCCGGACGGAAAACCGCTTCACACTTTTTCCTGGAATTGCTTACGCGTGAGTTGCCGGCTCAGTTCTTCTTCAGGAACTTGTCGATGTTGGCCGGCGTAACCAGCTGGAAGGGCACGTAGACCTTGTGCTCGACCTTCTCGCCCTTGGCGAGCTTCAGTGCCGCGTCGAGCGCGCCGGCGCCCTGGCCGGCCGCGTCCTGGAACACGGTCGCATCGAGGTCGCCTGCTTGCATGGCGGCAAGCGCGTCCTGCGTGGCGTCGACCCCACCGACGACAACCGTCTTCATGTCGATGTTGGCGGCCTTCATCGCCTGGATGGCGCCGATGGCGCTTTCGTCATTGTTGGCGATGACGCCGTCGAACGGCTTGCCGGTTGACAGCCAGTTGGTCATCAGGTTCTGCGCTTCGTCGCGGTTCCAGTTCGAAGTCTGCTTGTCGATGATCTTGATGAAGCTGCACTCCGGCGTGGCGATCACCTCTTCGATGTCCTTGGTGCGCTGCACGGCGGCCTGGTTGGAAAGCTCGCCCATGATGACATAGACATTGGCCTCCTTCTTGCCGGCCTCGGTGAACAGGCGGCAGACTTCCTTGGTCTCGAGCGTGCCGGAATCGGCCTCGTTCGACGCGACGAAGGCCTGGTTGTCCGGCAGCGTGTCGACATTGACCGGCTGGCGGTTGACATAGACCAACGGGATCTTGGCGGCTGCGGCGGCGTCCGACATCGCCTGCGTGGCCGAGGTATCGACCGGGTTGACGATGATGGCGTCGACGCCCGAGGCGGCGAAGTTCTTGATCTGGTCGAGCTGCTTGGCGACGTCGTTCTGCGCGTCCTCGACCTGCAGTTCCACGCCGCTCATGCCCTTGGCCTGCTCGATCATGCCGTTGCGCAGCACGGTGAGGAAGTTGTCGTCGAACTTGGCCATCGACACGCCGACCTTGGCGGCAAAAGCGGACGAACTCATCAGCGCCGCAAAGGCGACGCCCAAAATCAGTTTCTTCATTGTGTTTCTCCTCCACATTGGTGTCCGGCTGCACCGATCTACCCGGAATCCCCGATAGCCCGAGGAATCTCTCCCTGATGCCTTCCTGTTCCGTATGGCGTTTTGTCCAAGGGATGGAACGCCAGGCTCCCAGTTTGAAACAGATGTTCCGGAACGAAAGAACCAAAATACCAATCTGATGAAATATTTATTCCATTTTTTCGCGAGACGTCAAGAGCGATTCCTAAGTCGGAAAGCGGATTTTCGGTCGCCGCGCCGCAATTTCACGTCGAATCGAGGCCGACAGCGGCCCAGGCCGAGTCTGAAGGCAGAATCTGATAGATTCTATCATCGCCGGAGAGCCCGCGCCGAACGGGTCGGCGCGGCAACGCGTTAGATATTTTCCGGCAGATAGATGTCGAAGGGCAGAAAGGTCTGGCCCGGCGCGTTGGCGGCGCCGGCCTCGATGGAATGCGCCATCAGGTCGACAAGCTCGCGGCACAAGGCGGCGAGCGGCGTCGAGATCACCATTGTCAGGATGTTGTCGGCGAGTGCCGCGCGCGATTCGGCGTTGATCTCGTTGCAGACGACCACCGGCATGTTTGCGGGCTTCGCTGCGCGCAGCGCCGACACCGCGCCTTCCATGCCGCCGCCGGCGACATAGCAGCCGGCAAGATCCGGATACCGCACCAGGAGATCGATCATCGCATCGTGGGTGACCTGGTTGGCTTCCAGATTGACCAGCGTTTCCATCACCGTGAAGTCCGGCGCATGTTCGCGGAAGAAGGAGCGAAATCCGATCTCGCGCAGTTCATGGCCGTGGAAGCGATGACTGCCGACGAAAAGGGCGACCTTGCCGGGGTTCTTTGCCGCCCTGGCGATCATCCAGGCCGCGGTGCGACCGACCTTGCGATTGTCGAGGCCGACATATCCCTCACGGATGCCAGCGGCAAAGTCGGACAGCAGCGAGAAGACAGGTTGCCCCCTCGCTTTCAGCGACTCCACGACCGCCGTCAGCGTCGGATGGTCCGGACCGACAACGGCGATTGCTCTGGATTTCGCTGCCAGCTTGCGCATCTGGGCGGCGATCTCGTCGGCGGCTAGCGAGCTGGCGAAATCGATGGTGGCGACGCCGCGGAAGCGCTGCGATTGCGAGACCGCCATTTCTAGCTCCCTCGCGAAATCGCCGTAAAAAACATCATTGCCCCGCAGCAGCAGAAAGCCGAGGCGGTATTCCGGCAATTCCTGGCGCATGCGCCGCTTGATCAGCCCGGCGGCGTGGTAGCCGATGCCGGTCGCCGCCTCATAGACGCGGCGCGCGGTTTCCTCGCGCACCGGCAGCCGGTTGTTCAGCACCCTGTCGACAGTGGCGACGCTAACGCCGGAGATGCGCGCCAGATCGGTGATGGTTGGCCGTTTTGCCATGACTGTCCCGCATGAGTGCCTGCAACTGCTTACATCGTTCTGATGGAAAATGATAGAAACTATCTTTGTGATATTGAGACTATCACCGCATGGCGCTATTTTGCGCTCGGACACAGGCGCCTGTAATGGACATATCCGTCCTGACGGATGCTGTGGCCGACGGAGGCAGCCCCTATGGAAGCGACACTATCCACACCACCGTCCCGGCGCGACTACAGCCTGATCGGCCGCGATTCCAAGCTCGCCGTCGAGACCGGCCTGTCGGCGGCCGAGTGGTATCACACCGATATTCCGCGCAAGCAGATGAAGGAGCTGATGCAGCGCTCCGATGGGCCGGCGATCCGCGACACCACGATCTGGCTCGCCGCGCTGATCCTGAGTGCCGCCGGCGGCGCCTGGTTCTGGGGCAGCTGGTGGTGCGTGCCGTTCTTCTTCGTCTATGGCGTCCTCTACGGCTCGTCCACCGATTCACGCTGGCACGAATGCGGCCATGGCACTGCCTTCCGCACGCAGTGGATGAACGACGCGGTCTACCAGATCGCCTGCTTCATGATCATGCGCAATCCGGTGACCTGGCGCTGGAGCCACACCCGCCACCACACCGACACCATCATCGTCGGCCGCGACCCGGAAATCTCCGTTATGCGGCCGCCGGATCTGTTCCGGGTCGCGCTTGGCTTTATCGGCGTGCAGGATGCCTGGCATGCGATGTCGGACATGCTGCGCAATGCCGCCGGCAATATCAGCGCGGCGGAAAAGACTTTTATCCCCGAACAGGAGCAGCCTAAAGCCATTCGCATCGCCCGCATCTGGACGGCGATCTATGCCGTGACGATCGCGCTGGCGCTTTATTTCGGTTCATGGCTGCCGCTGATGCTGGTCGGGCTGCCCCGGCTCTACGGCGCCTGGCATCATGTCATGGTCGGCCTGCTGCAGCATGGCGGGCTCGCGGAAAATGTCATCGACCACCGGCTGAACAGCCGCACCGTCTACATGAACCCGGTCAGCCGCTTCATCTACTGGAACATGAACTATCACGTCGAACACCACATGTTCCCGATGGTGCCCTATCATGCGCTGCCTAAACTGCATGCGCTGATCAAGCACGATCTGCCGGCGCCGACGCCGTCGATCCTGGCCGGCTATCGTGAGATGATCCCGGCCTTTTTGCGCCAGCTGCGCAACGAGGACTATTTCCTCAAGCGCGAACTGCCGCCAACGGCGCGGCCCTATCGCGAGGAACTCCACAACGACGCCGTCGCCGCCGCGGCGGAATGATCGCGCGATTAAGCTTTTGTTTTGACGCAACTCCGAACGGAAAACCGCAACGCACTTTTCCTGGAATTGCTTTTGGGAGGAACACATGAGCGACTGGATCGAAGCCTGTGCTGCCGGCGACATCGACGAAGAAGATGTGATGCGCTTCGACCATGGCGGCCGCACCTTCGCCATCTATCGCAGCCCTGACGACGATTATTTCGCCACGGATGGCCTGTGCACGCACGAAAAGGTGCATCTGGCCGACGGGCTGGTGATGGACGACATCATCGAGTGCCCCAAGCACAATGGCCGCTTCAATTACAAGACGGGGGCGGCACGGGGCGCGCCGGTTTGCGTCAATCTCGCCACCTATCCGGTAAAGGTCGAGGCCGGCAAAGTGCTGATCCAGATCGGATAGGACCATGCAGGCGGGAATGGTCATCATTGGCGCCGGCGAGTGCGGCGGGCGGGCAGCGCTGACACTGCGCGAACTGGGCTATGACGGGCCGGTGACGCTGGTGGGTGACGAACCCCATCTGCCCTATGAGCGGCCGCCCCTGTCCAAGGACGCAATGACGAGCGACGCGGCCGAGATCAAGACGATCGCCAGCGACGAAATTCTGGCCGAGAAATCGATCCGGCATATCCATTCCGTTCAAGCGGTGGCGATCGACCGCCCGGCGCATATGGTGCGGCTGTCGGACGGTTCGGCCCTGGCCTACGACAAGCTGCTGCTGGCGACCGGCTCGACACCGCGCAAGCTGCCGATGCCGGGATTGGGGTCGCGCTGCGTCTACCTCCGCACCTTTGCCGACGCGCTGGCCATTCGCGCCCACCTCAGCCCGGCAAACCGCATCGCCATCATTGGTGGTGGCTTTATCGGCCTGGAGCTCGCCGCTTCGGCGCGCAAGCTCGGGGCCAGCGTCACGGTCATTGAGGCGCAGCCGCGCATCCTCATGCGCGGGGTGCCGGCGGAGATCGCTGAAATCATCCATCAGGCGCATGAGGCCGAAGGCGTGACCGTGCTCACCGGTCAGGGCATCGCTGATATCGCCGACGACGGCGCTGAGGTGCACATCATGCTCGCCGATGGGCAGGACATCGTCGCCGATCTCGCCGTCATCGGCATCGGCGCCGTGCCGGTGACCGGGCTTGCCGCGGAAGCGGGCCTGACCGTCGATAACGGCATCGCCGTCAATGGCGAACTCCAAACAATCGATCCCGACATCTTCGCCGCCGGCGATTGCTGCTCGTTTCCGCTCGCTGTCTATGCTGGCCGGCGGGTGCGGCTGGAAGCCTGGCGCAATGCGCAGGAACAGGGTGCGCTGGCCGCGAAGAACATGCTGGGCGCCCGCGAAGCGCATGCCGCGGTGCCATGGTTCTGGTCGGATCAGTATGGTTTGTCGCTGCAGATCGCCGGCCTTTCGGACGAGGGCAAAAGCACGGTCCGCCGCGATCTCGGCGACGGTGCTTTTATTCTGTTTCATCTGGCCGAGGATGGCAGGCTGGTGGCGGCGAGCGGCCTCGGTACGGGCAATGCCGTGGCGCGCGACATCAGGCTGGCCGAGATGCTGATCGCCAAGCGGGCTAGGCCGGCGCCGGAGGCGTTGGGGTCGCCGGATGTGAAGCTGAAGTCGTTGCTGGCAGCGTGAAGGACTGACTTACCCTCCCCTTGTGGGGAGGGTCGCTGCGAAGCAGCGGGGTGGGGTGCGGCACCGGCCCCCACCCCGACCTGCGGTCCGACCTCCCCACAAAGGGGGAGGTAGACGGCTGAGCTAAGCCCGCTAAAACAGCGCCTTCAGCTCGTCCAGCTTGTCGTTGACCAGCCAGCCGTAATAATTCTCTTCCGGCAGTTTGACCGTCTCACCCGCCGCGCGGCGCTTGTCGTTCTCTGCTTTCAGCGCATAGGCGCGCTGCTCGGGATTGCCGACATTGTAGAGCGTGGCGGTCAGCCCCGGATTGCCTGAGATGTCGAAGCCGGCAATGTTTTTGTAGGCGTCGATCGACTTCCTGATCGTCGCTGCGACGTAGGGCAATGTCAGATCCGGATCCATGATGGTCTTGTAGACCCCATTGGGATCGCCGACATCGAGTTCGGGCAGCCCCGACACCTTGTGCACCAGATCGCTCATCTGCAGCGCGGTCAGCGGGTTGAGCTGGCCGAGGCCAAAGGTCTGGCCGGCATAATAGGGCTGGAAGAAGGTGGCGCCGAAGCGGTCGTTGGGAAAGCTGGTGCCGTCGACGGTCTTGCCGCGGAAGGATCGGTTCCACACCTGCTCGCGGCATTCCCACAGGTCGTAGCTGTCCGACATGGTGCATTTCTTGAATTCCGGCCGCTGCACGAAATCGGTGATGTCCTCGCCGTCATAGGCGAAGGACAGCTTGCTGGAGAGGTAGGAGATCGCCTTGACGTAGTAGGTCTGCAGCCGGTCGTAGGCGTCGACATTGTAGGTGTGCTCGCCGACGATGGCGCCGACGATGTGCAAAGGATTGATGCCGTAGGCAGCGGCGGCCTTCCTGATCTTGGCGCGCAGTTCGGCGTCGTTCTGAAGCAAGGCGTAGACCTTGCGGTATTTGGCTTGGAAAGTGGTGTTGGTCGCCTGGGTGCGGCGGCTCGAGGCGCCCGGTATGTCAGGTTGCACGGCATTGCGGTTGCCCGCCGGCACCAATGTCGCCGCGTCAGCCGCGAACAGCGTCGCCGCCAGCGTCAAGCCGAGAATGAGCAGGATCAGTTTTTTCATGCGCCGCCGCCTAGAGAATTGCCGCGCAAACTAGGTAAAGCTCCCGGTCGAGTCGAGAGCGCCCTTGCAGCCGGCAAGACGAAAGGTGGCCGCATGATACCATCCGGCCACACACGATGATGTTTGCCGGAAACTGTTGCCTAAGCATCGGCCCAAAAATCGAAACCGATTTTTGGAAAGTCCGATGCGTCGATTCAATACTGTTAGAGCGACCTTTGCGCGTCCAAAGGACGCGCGGCGCTCTAATGCCGGCGCCGGATGAACCGGCGCCCTCGTTTAAAGGATGAATCGCGACAAATCTGTGTTTCGCGAGAGGTCGCCGACATGCTTTTCCACATAGGCGGCATCGATGGCGACGCTGGTGCCGTTGCGGTCGGGCGCGTCGTAGGAGATCTCGTCTAGCACGCGCTCCATCACCGTCTGCAGGCGTCTCGCTCCGATGTTTTCGACGCTAGCGTTGAGGTCGACAGCGATGCCGGCCAGCGAATCGATGGCATCGTCGGTGAAGGTGAGGTCGACGCCTTCGGTCTTCATCAGCGCGATATACTGCTTGATGAGGCTGGCCTCGGTCTCGGTTAGGATGCGAATGAAATCGTCCTTCTCCAGCGCCCGCAACTCGACACGGATCGGCAGGCGGCCCTGCAATTCCGGCAACAGGTCGGAGGGCTTCGAGACATGGAAGGCGCCCGAGGCGATGAACAGTATGTGGTCGGTCTTCAACGGTCCGTATTTGGTCGCCACCGTCGTGCCTTCGATCAGCGGCAGCAGGTCGCGCTGCACGCCTTCGCGCGAGACGCCGGCGCCCATGCCGCCTTCGCGCGAGGCGATCTTGTCGATCTCGTCGAGGAAGACGATGCCGTCATTTTCGGTCGCGTCGAGCGCCCGGCGCACCACCTCGTCCTGGTCGAGCAGCTTGTCGGACTCGTCGTTGACCAACAGCGCGTAGGACTCCTTGACCGTCGTCTTGCGCGCCTTGGTCTTCTTGCCACCCATCGCCTTCGACAGCATGTCGTTGATGTTGAGCACGCCGATATTAGCGCCCGGCATGCCGGGGATCTCGAAGCCGGGCATGCCGCCGGTGCCGGTGTCGGCAACCTCGATCTCGATCTCCTTGTCATCGAGCTCGCCGTCGCGCAGCTTCTTGCGGAAGGAATCGCGGGTCGCCGGGCTCGCCGTCTTGCCGACCAGGGCTTCCAGCACGCGCTCCTCGGCATTGAGGTGCGCGCGCGCCTTCACGTCCTCGCGCATCTTCTCGCGCACCAGGCCGATGGCGATCTCGACCAGGTCGCGGATGATCTGCTCGACATCGCGGCCGACATAGCCGACTTCGGTGAACTTGGTGGCCTCGACCTTGACGAAAGGCGCACCGGCGAGCCGCGCCAGGCGGCGCGAGATCTCGGTCTTGCCGACGCCGGTCGGGCCGATCATCAGGATGTTCTTCGGCATCACCTCTTCGCGCATCTGGCCTTCCAGCTGCTGGCGGCGCCAGCGGTTGCGCAAGGCAATGGCCACGGCGCGCTTGGCGTCCTTCTGGCCGATGATGAAGCGGTCGAGTTCCGAAACGATTTCACGGGGAGAGAAGGTGGTCATATCACTGAATTCCACTTTGCCACTGCTTGATGGACTCGAACGGATGCAGCAGCATGATCACGTTGAGCGTCAGATTGTCCCGGATGAGGTAGCCGACACCCAGTTCGAAGATGAGGGCGAGGCCGACGACCACCCATATAGGTAGCTTTCTGGCCATCACAAACCCCAGCACCATGGCCAGCGTGTCGGACACCGAATTGATGATGCTATCGCCATAGTAATCCAGCGAAATGGTGCCGGCGCGGTAGCGCTCGATGATGAACGGGCTGTTTTCCAGGAGTTCCCAGCCGCTCTCGATGACGACGGCGAAAGCCAGGCGCAGACCGATTGGCGAGCGCGGGAACAGGAACCAGGCCAAGGCGTAGAACAGGAAGCCGTGGATGATGTGCGAGAAGGTGTACCAGTCGGAAATATGCTGGGAATTCTCCGAACTGTTCACCACACCGTGCCAGAGTTTGACGTAACCGCAGGTGCAGATCGGCGTGCGGCCCATGCCGTAAAGCGCACCGGCCTGGAAGATGAGCAGAGCGAGCACGAGCAGAAGCCCCATGCGCCAGCTGTCTTCGTAGGCCGAGTAATTTTTGGCAGTGCCCGGTGTCGCCATCAACTCATTCCCCTTCTTCCACGTCGCTCTCTTTGCCATCGACAGCCATCAGCACGGCGTCGCCATATCTAGAGTGCCTGCGATCAATGACGCGGAATCCGGCCTTTTCATAGGCGCGGATGGCACGGCCATTGCCGGGATGCGGATCGATTATGACGCGCGGCGCGCCTTCCTCGAACAGTTGCTCGACGAATTGCCTGACGATCGCCGAGCCATGACCTTTGCCAACCAGGTCAGGCACGCCGATCGACAGGTCGATGCCGAGCGTGCCGAACGGCTGGTCGGCATAGGGATGGTCCTCTTCCAGATGCGGATCGTAGCTCTGCAGATAGGCGATCGGCCTGCCGTCGAGCTCGACGATCAGCGGCTCTACAGAAATAGAGTCAATGTGCTCCCGGATTTCGGCGATTTCCGGCTCCGGATCGTCCCACCATTCGGCGACATGCGGCTCGGCCAGCCAGCCGGCGATCATCGGCAGGTCTTTTTCGGTAACCGGTCGAAAATCATAGAGCACCGGCGGGTTAGCCGGCATCGAGCGTTTCGACAACGAAGTTGTTGTTGGTGTAGACGCAAATGTCGGAGGCGATCTGCATCGCCTTGCGGGCGATCTCCTCGGCATCCTTGTCGCTGTCCATCAGCGCGCGGGCAGCGGCCAGCGCATAGTTGCCGCCGGAACCGATGGCCATGACGCCGAATTCGGGCTCCAGCACGTCGCCGGTGCCGGTGAGCGCCAGCGAAACCGACTTGTCGGCCACCAGCATCATTGCTTCCAGCCGGCGCAGATAACGGTCGGTGCGCCAGTCCTTGGCGAGCTCGACGCAGGCGCGCGTCAACTGGTCGGGATATTGTTCGAGCTTGGCTTCCAGCCGCTCCAGAAGGGTGAAAGCATCCGCCGTGGCGCCGGCGAAGCCCGCAATGACATTGCCGCCTTTGCCGATGCGGCGCACCTTTTTGGCGTTGCCTTTCATAATGGTCTGGCCAAGGCTGACCTGGCCGTCGCCGGCGATCACCACCTTGTTGCCCTTGCGCACCGTCACGATGGTCGTGGCGTGCATACTCAGTTCATTGGACATTTTTAGCTCCGATTCGCGCGATCCCGATAAGGCGATTGGCGCGCGGTACGAGTGATTTCGATCGGCCATATGTATGCATGGGGCGGGTGATTGCAAACGGCGTCCGCCATGGCCGGTGGCTGTCCGCATCGCAACTGGCAATCGCCGGATCATGCTGCTAGAAGGCTTTCGTTTTCAAGCAAAAGACAGCTTGGAACCCCGTCTTGAGTTTCGAACCCCTCAGCCAAGGACAAGGTCATGGCGTCCCGTTCCGCCGAAGTCAGCCGCAAGACCAAGGAAACCGAGATCAGCGTCTCGGTCGATGTCGACGGCACCGGAAAATCCGACATGTCGAGCGGCGTCGGCTTCTTCGACCACATGCTGAACCAGCTGTCGCGCCACTCGCTGATCGACATGACGGTAAAGGCCAAGGGCGACCTGCACATTGACGACCACCACACGGTCGAGGACACCGGCATTGCGATCGGCCAGGCGCTGGCCAAGGCGCTGGGCGAGCGGCGCGGCATCATGCGCTACGCCTCTGTCGACCTGGCCATGGACGAAACGCTGACGCGGGCCGCGATCGACGTGTCGGGCCGTCCGTTCCTGGTCTGGAATGTCGCCTTCTCGTCGCCCAAGATCGGCACGTTCGACACCGAACTCGTGCGTGAATTCTTCCAGGCGCTGGCGCAGAATGCCGGCATCACGCTGCATGTCACCAACCATTATGGCGCCAACAACCACCATATTGCCGAGACCTGCTTCAAGGCGGTGGCGCGCGCGCTGCGTTTCGCACTGGAGCGCGACCCGCGCCAGCCGGAAGCGGTTCCCTCCACCAAGGGATCTCTGAAAGGGTAGGCTGATGGCCATCTATGTCGTGATGGAACCGCCAGGCCGCACCGAGGCGGCCGACGCAACCATTTTTGTCCGCGACGGTTTTTCCTGGCTGGCTTTCCTGGTGGCGCCGCTGTGGCTCGCTTGGCACCGGCTTTGGATCGAGGCCGCGCTCGCCTTCGTCGCCATGGGGCTCATCTCGGTGCTCGGCCAATGGCTGGGACTGGACTGGGCCGGCTCCGCACTGTCTTTACTGGTGTCGCTCTATATCGGGCTGGAAGGCCAAGGGTTGCGGCTCGCAGCGCTGCGCCGCGGCGGCTGGCATGAATGGGGCGTCGTCGAAGCCGACAATCCTGACGATGCCGACATTCGCCAGTCACTGGACGCCGAGGCGCTTGCCGATGAGCCGGCGCCGCTGCCGCGCATCGTGCCGGACGCCAGCCTGGCCCGGCCGGCGCAGACCGGGCTGACGCTGGGCCTGAGCCATACGCCGGGAAAAGCCTGAGATGCGGGTCGCGATCATCGATTACGGGTCGGGCAATCTGCGCTCGGCCACCAAGGCCTTCGAGCGCGCCGCGCATGAAGCCGGCATTGCGGCTGCCATCGAGCTGACCGCCGATGCCGAGCGTGTGCGCAGCGCCGACCGCATCGTTTTGCCCGGCGTCGGCGCCTATGCCGATTGCGCGGCGGGCCTGCGCGGCGTCGCCGGCATGTGGGAAGCGGTGGAAGAGGTAGCGATCGCCAAGGCGCGGCCGTTCCTCGGCATCTGCGTCGGCATGCAGCTGATGTCGGAGCGCGGCCTGGAAAAGACCGTGACCAAGGGCTTCGGCTGGATTGCCGGCGACGTCAAGGAGATCACGCCCGCCGATCCGGCGCTGAAGATCCCGCAGATCGGCTGGAACACGATCGACCTCGACCGCAAGCACCCGCTGTTTTCCGGTATTGCGACCGGGCCCAAGGGTCTGCACGCCTATTTCGTTCATTCCTACCATCTCGACGCGACAAGGCCGGACGAAGTGCTGGCCGTTGCCGATTATGGCGGCCCGGTAACGGCGGCGGTCGAGCGCGGCAACCTTGCCGGCACGCAATTCCATCCGGAAAAGAGCCAGGCGCTCGGCCTGGCACTGATCACCAACTTCCTGCGCTGGAGGCCTTGAGATGAGCAAGAAGGGCTACTGGATGGCGATGGTCGATGTGACCGATCCGGAAAACTATCCGAAATACATCGCCGCCAACAAAGCGGCGTTCGACAAATACGGCGCGAAATTCCTGACGCGAGGCGGTCAGTCGTCAAGCCCGGAAGGGCCATCCGGCAATCGCCATGTGATCGTCGAGTTCGAAAGCTACGAGGTCGCGCTGGCTTGCTTCCATTCCCCCGAATACCAGGCAGCGCTGAAATTCCGGCGCGCTTGTTCGACCTCGCATTTCGCCATTGTGGAAGGGGTCTGAACGGTGATCCTGTTTCCGGCCATCGACCTCAAGGACGGCAAGTGCGTGCGGCTGAAGCACGGCGATATGGCGACCGCGACCATCTACAATGACGACCCTGCGGCCCAGGCCAAGGCCTTCGAAGAGCAAGGGTTTGAATGGCTGCATGTCGTCGACCTCAACGGCGCCTTCAAGGGCCAGAGCGTCAACAGCGCGGCGGTCGGCGCCATCCTCAAGGCGACGAAAAACCCGGTGCAGCTCGGCGGCGGCATCCGCACGCTGGCGCAGATCGAGGACTGGCTCGACCGCGGGCTGGCCCGCGTCATCCTCGGCACGGTGGCGGTGCGCGATCCCGACCTGGTCCGGGAAGCCTGCAAGGAATTTCCTGGAAAGATCGCCGTGGGCATCGACGCCAAGGGCGGCAAGGTGGCGGTCGAAGGCTGGGCCGAGGCCTCCAGCCTCGGCGTCATCGAACTGGCGCGGAAATTCGAAGGCGCCGGCGTTGCCGCCATCATCTACACCGATATCGACCGCGACGGCGTTCTGACCGGCATCAACTGGGATGCCACGATAGATCTCGCCGACGCGGTCTCGATCCCGGTCATCGCCTCGGGCGGGCTGGCTTCGATCGCCGACATCGTGCGCATGACCATGCCCGACGCGAAGAAACTGGAAGGCGCCATCTCCGGTCGCGCGCTCTATGACGGGCGCATCGATCCGGCCGAGGCGCTGGCGGTGCTGCAGCGCAAGGCGATGGAGACCCGGCCGTGAAAATCTCCATCATCCTGGCCTCCTATGACAGCGGCCACTATCACGGCGGCATGGGCCGAGGCCCGGATGCACTCATCGCCGGCGGGCTTGTCGACGCGCTGACGCTCTCCGGGCATGACGTCGTCGTCACCGATATCGGCAGGGTTGGCGACGAACAGCAGCGCGAGATCGCCACCGGCTTTGCCGTGTGCGGTGCCGTCTCCGGCGAGGTCCGCATCGCCATAGACCGCGGCCGGTTTCCCATCGTGCTGGCCGGCAATTGCCTGACATCGGCCGGTGCGGTTGCCGGCGAGGATGCCGATGCGATCATCTGGGCCGACCAGCATGGCGATCTCAACACGCCGGAGACGTCCATCTTCGGCTTTCTCGACGGCATGGCGCTGGCCACGGTTCTCGGCCTGTGCTGGAAGCCGATGGCCTCGGCCATCCCCGGCTTCAGGCCGATCGATCCGGCGCGCTGCGTGCTGGTCAACGCGCGCGATCTCGATCCGGCCGAAACGGAGCTGTTGAAGACGTTGCCGGTCATCCGCACCGAATGCCCGGACTGGGCGACGGCGAGCGGCAGGCTGAAGGCGCCGGATGCGAAGCGGGTGCACCTGCATCTCGATCTCGACGTGCACGACCCCGGTGCGCTGCAGGCCAACCGCTACACCACGCCCGGCGGCCCGGAGCCGAAACAGCTGCGCCAGGCTGTCTGCGGCATGGCCGGCCTGCTGCCGATTTCCGGCATCACCATTTCCGCCTACGATCCGGCGTTCGATGCGCAGGCCGAGGTTCCGCCGCTGGTCGGCGAACTGCTAAGCGAGTTGCTGGCGACGATGGAGAAGGGCTGATGCTGAAGGCCCGAATCATCCCTTGCCTCGACGTCAAGAACGGCCGTGTCGTCAAGGGCGTCAATTTCGTCGACCTCATCGATGCCGGTGATCCGGTCGAGGCGGCCAAAGCCTATGACGCGGCCGGCGCAGACGAGCTTTGCTTTCTCGATATCACCGCGTCGTCCGACAACCGTGAAACCATCTTCGACGTCGTCGCCCGCACCGCCGAACAATGCTTCATGCCGCTGACCGTCGGCGGCGGCGTGCGCCAGGTCGCCGATATCCGTAAACTGTTGCTGGCCGGCGCCGACAAGGTGTCGATCAACACTGCGGCGGTGAAGAACCCCGATTTCGTCGCCGAAGCCGCCGACAAGTTCGGCAACCAGTGTATTGTCGTGGCCATCGACGCTAAGAAGGTGTCGGCGCCGAAAGAGCCCGGCCGCTGGGAGATCTTCACCCACGGTGGCCGCGAAAAGACCGGCATCGATGCGGTCGAGTTCGCGCGAAAAATGGTCGATCGCGGCGCTGGCGAGATCCTGCTGACCTCAATGGACCGCGACGGCACCAAGGCCGGTTACGACATTGCGCTGACCCGCGCGATAGCGGATGCGGTGCGCGCGCCGGTGATCGCGTCGGGCGGCGTCGGCACGCTCGATCATCTGGTCGAGGGCATTCGCGACGGCCATGCCGGCGCCGTGCTCGCCGCCTCGATCTTCCATTTCGGCACTTACACGATTGCGGAAGCCAAGGCGCATATGGCCGCGGCCGGGCTACCGATGCGGCTGGACTACCCGGTTCAATCCACTCCACAAAGGCAGTAGGCTGCGCCATGGCTGAATTTTCGCTGTCCGATCTGGAAACAATCATTGGCGAACGCGCCCGTTCCGGCGACCCGGACTCGTGGACGGCAAAACTGTTCGCCAAAGGCATCGACAAGGCGGCGCAGAAGCTTGGTGAAGAGGCAGTCGAGACCGTCATTGCCGCCGTCAAGGGCGACGAGAAAGCCCTCGTTTCCGAAAGTGCCGATCTCATATATCATTGGCTCGTCGTGCTTGGCATGGCCGGCGTTTCGCTGGGCGAGGTGCTGAAGGAGCTTGAGGGCCGCACCGGCCGTTCGGGCGTCACTGAAAAGGCATCCCGGCCTAAAGGCTGACCGCTAGAGCCGGATGATTTCGGGCCGAGGCCTTAAATCTGAATCCGTCTCTCAATTGATAGAGGGAGCATGATGTCGCCCGAAAACCGCTTCACACTTTTCGGCCTCATGCTCTAGAGGGCAGGAAACTCGATGGACCAGCTCGCTCCGACCGAGAAATATTCCCCCTATCGTTTCTTCTCGGCCGAGCAATGGTCGAACTTCCGCGCCGACACGCCGATGACGCTGGGCGAAGACGAGATCAACCGTCTGCGCTCGTTGAACGATCCGGTCGACCTGGAAGAAGTCAAGCGCATCTATCTGTCGCTCTCGCGGCTGCTTTCGGCGCATGTCGAGGCCAGCCAGCTGCTGTTTCGCCAGCGCCAGGCCTTCTTCAACGCGCTGGATGTGGTCAAGACACCGTTCATCATCGGCATTGCCGGTTCGGTTGCGGTCGGCAAATCGACCACGGCGCGCGTGCTGAAGGAGCTTCTGGCGCGCTGGCCGTCGAGCCCCAAGGTCGATCTCATCACTACCGACGGGTTCCTGCTGCCCAACAAGGTGTTGCGACGCGACAATCTGATGGAGCGCAAGGGCTTTCCCGACAGCTACGATGTCGGTGCGCTGCTGCGTTTCCTCTCGGGCATCAAGTCGGCCCAGCGCAATGTCCGCGCGCCCGTCTATTCGCATTTGACCTATGACGTCATCCCCGGCGAGTTCGTCACCATCGACCGGCCCGACATTCTG
The DNA here is from genome assembly GCF_040323695.1 of Mesorhizobium sp. M0030. Lineage (NCBI taxonomy): Bacteria > Pseudomonadati > Pseudomonadota > Alphaproteobacteria > Hyphomicrobiales > Phyllobacteriaceae > Mesorhizobium > Mesorhizobium sp. M0030. The sequence continues at coordinate 709,208 of NZ_JAMYVE010000001.1, forward strand.
ATCTTCGAAGGCATCAACGTTCTGCAACCCGGCAAATTGCCGAAGGACGGCAAGATAGTGCCGTTCCTGTCGGATTTCTTCGATTTCGCCATTTATATCGACGCCGACGAAAAGCTGATCCACCAATGGTACATCGCCCGCTTCATGCGCCTGCGCGAGACGGCCTTCCGCAATCCGGACTCCTTCTTCCACCGCTATTCGCAGCTTTCGGAAGACGCCGCGCGTGCCATTGCGGAAGGCTTGTGGGCCAACATCAACCTGAAAAACCTGCGCGAGAACATCGTGCCGACACGAGCGCGCGCCGACCTCATCCTGCGCAAGGGCGCCAATCATCTGGTCGAGGAAGTGGCGCTCAGGAAACTGTGACGGCCGCCTCCGGGCGGCTGCCGCCAGCCGCCGATTGCCGGGCCGGGCCTGGCATCAGGATTTCGCCGTCGGGTACCAGCTTGCGGACGGCCGCACATAGGGCGATCGTGAGCGCGACCGCCGCATAACCATCGATCGCATAGTGCCAACCAAGATAGACCGAACTCGCGACTATGAAGGCGACATACAGAAATGCGATGGCGCCCAACCGCTGGTCGTACTCCCAGGTATACACCGCATTCAGGGTGATCAAGGCGACATGAACGCTTGGAAATGCCGATATTCCCGACGCGAGTCCAGTCACACCCTCGGTCTGGAGCGTCCACAGATACTGCTGGTACACGGCGGCGGAACTCGCCGACGGGCTTTGCGCAAGAAACGAAAGCTGTTCACCGAAGCGTGGCACATCGCCGGTGACATAGCCGTAGAACGCCGGTCCGGCCGACATGAACAGCCCGGCCAGGATGTTTCCGACGACTACCCACACCACCATGAAGGACAGCACATAGCGTCTCTTCAGATGCGTGGTGCGTGGTGACGTGACCATGAAAAACAGCATGCTGTAGCAAATGATGAACCACAGCATGTCGTAGTTCCATCCGACGGATTCCCGTACCCAGTCATGCTTGCCGATAACGTAGAGCCATCGCCACGGATCAGTGCCGAAATGCAGATAGGCATCGATATCTGCCAAGGCGCGATCATAGGGGAAACCTTTCCACAGGACGGACATGCCGTTCTTGACCGAGGTGAAGGTGCTTTGGAAAATCATGATGCCCATCAACAGACATATGCCGGAAAAGAGAACCGCCATCCGCTCGGCTGAGAACATCTTGCCCGCAGCAAATTTCCGCCGACGCTCAAATCGATGCAAAAGCCAGCCGGTTTCCAGGAGAAGCGATACCGCCGGCAGCACGAAACCGAAAACCATAAGCCATATCGGCACGTAGGTCTGGTATGCGGTGCGATGGAGCGCGCCGACCCAAGCCAGAAACCCCAGCCCCGTTGCAGTGTAGATGCCAATGAACAGGTAGAGCGATGCATCCGAGCGGGCGATCGAAACCGTGCGCCATGCGGCATTTCGAATGTAGCGCCAAATCACTTCGGATTCGATTTCGAGCATGGTATCCACACCGGGAATGATGACGTTTTGGCGCAGACTAGCGGCCGAAACCTTAAATTCCGTTAGGGACTTTTATTCGCAAGGTCAGTGGTTCAGTAAGTGCAAGAATGCACTCTCACCTCTTCAAGGCAAGGTCACCCGCCGCAGCGTCAGATTGATCCGGCCGCCTTTTTTCAGCAGCGCCGAGGTCGACGGATAGATGCGGTCGACGCCGTGGAAGCAGAGCCGGCCTTCGCCGCCGAGCACGACGACGTCGCCGCTTTTCAGGCGGAACGATTTGGTACCGCCGTCGCGTGTGGCCCCCCTGCCCGTCACTTGGCCGACCCGGAACAGGCAATCGTCGCCAAGTGACACCGAGACCACTGGGGCCGAGAAATCGGCTTCGTCGCGATCCTGGTGCAGACCCATTTTGGCGTCCTGCGTATAGAAATTGACCAGGCAGGCCTCCGGCGGATTCGGATAGGCGGCGACCTCCCGCCACAATTGCAGCAGCGCGTCCGGGATCGGCGGCCATGGCTCTCCGGTGAGTGGGTGCGTTGGCTGGTAGCGATAGCCCAGCTCCTTGTCGGTGACTCAGCCGAGCGTGCCGCAATTGGTCATGCGCACGCTCATCTCCTTGCCGGTCCGCGGCATCGCCGGCACGTACAGCGGCGCTCGCTGTACAATTGTCCTCACCTCTTCGACCAGCGCTTCCTGCGCCGCGCGGGACAGATAACCAGGCAAGTGGCGGACGCCTTTGGGCAGAACGAGCATGACTTCGCCTCCGGTTGATACTGAAACCATGCCACCGCCAATCAGAACGGCGACCCGAAAGCCACCGTTGTCGGCCTCCCTTTCTGTGGCAATGGCGAAACCTTGCGGCTGCGGCAGGGGAGGCCGCTTTATGCGCAGTCGGCGCGGTCCTTAGTCGTTCTCTACCCGGCCGCGCAGCTTTTTGATCGTGCCGCGCCCTGCCTTGCTTTGCAGCCGCCGCTCCACCGAGCCTTTCGACGGCCTGGTCTTCTTGCGCGGCGGCGGCGGCGGTTCCGCGGCCTTGGCGACCAGCGCCGTCAGCCTTGCCCGGGCATCGGCCCGGTTCTGCTCCTGGGTGCGGAAGCGGCCGGCCTCGATGACGATGACGCCGTCCTTGGTGGCGCGCTGGCCGGCGAGCTTGATCGTGCGCGCGCGCACGCGTTCGGACAGGCCAGCTGCATTGGCGGCGTCGAAGCGCAATTGGACGGCGGTCGCCACCTTGTTGACGTTCTGGCCGCCGGGACCCGACGAGCGGATGAAATCCTCGTGCAGGTCGCCCGGATGGATTACGGCTTCGTCTGATATGATGATGTCGTCGATAGGCATGCCGCAGTCATGGCGCGGCGGACCAAAAAAGAAAAGGCCCGATCGAGACCGCGCCTTTCAAGGATGCTTCGGTGAAGATGCCTGGACTATTCCGCAGCTTCCTGCAGGCGGGGTGCTGCGCCGAGCACGACGGCATCGACATGGCTCTCGAATTTCTCGAAGTTGACGGCGAACATGCCGACCAATCGCGCTGCCTGCCGGTCATAGGCTGCCTTGTCGGCCCAGGTCGAACGCGGGTCGAGAATGGCGCTCTCGACGCCAGGCACAGCAACCGGCACCTCGAAGCCGAAATTGGCGTCAGTGCGGAAACCGGACGCCTTCAGCGAACCGTCAAGCGCTGCGGCCAGCAAGGCGCGCGTCGCCTTGATCGGCATGCGCTTGCCGGTGCCGTAGGCGCCGCCGGTCCAGCCGGTGTTGACCAGCCAGCAATCGGCGCCGTGGCGGGCGATCAGCTCGCGCAGCAGATTGCCGTATTCCTTGGGGTGGCGCGGCATGAACGGGGCGCCGAAGCAGGTCGAGAACGTCGCTTCCGGCTCGGTAACGCCCTTCTCGGTGCCGGCCACCTTGGCGGTGTAGCCGGAGAGGAAGTGGTACATCGCCTGCGCCGGGGTCAGCCGTGCGATCGGCGGCATGATGCCGAAGGCATCGGCGGTCAGCATGATGATGTTTTTCGGGTGGCTGGCCCGTCCGCTCTTCGAGGCATTGGGGATGAAATCCAGCGGATAGGCGCAGCGCGTGTTTTCGGTGAGCCGGCCGTCGTTGAAGTCCGGCACGCGGTCGGCGTCGAGCACGACATTTTCCAGCACCGTGCCGAAACGCTGCGTGGTGGCGAAAATCTCCGGCTCGGCCTCGGCCGACAGCCGGATCGTCTTGGCGTAGCAGCCGCCTTCGAAGTTGAAGATGCCGTGCGGTCCCCAGCCGTGCTCGTCGTCGCCGATGAGCGTACGTGACGGATCGGCCGACAGCGTCGTCTTGCCCGTCCCGGAAAGCCCGAAGAAGATCGCTGCGTCGCCGCCCGGACCCTCATTGGCCGAGCAGTGCATCGGCATGACGCCCTTTTCCGGCAGCAGATAGTTGAGCATGGTGAACACCGATTTCTTCATCTCGCCGGCATAGGAAGTGCCGCCGATGAGCACGATCTTGCGGGTGAGATCGACCGCAATCACCGTTTCGGTGCGGCTGCCGTGGCGGGCCGGATCGGCGCGGAAGGACGGCAGGTCGATGATCGTCATCTCCGGCACGAAATCCTCGAGCTCGGCGGCCTGCGGGCGGATCAAAAGATTGCGGATGAACAGCGAGTGCCAGGCGAATTCGGTGATGACCCGCGTCGGCAGCTTCAGCTCGGCATCGGCGCCGCCGACGAGGTCCTGCACATAGAGATCGCTATTCGCGGCGTGGACAAGGAAATCGGCGAGCAGCATTTCGAACTGGCCCGCCGAAATCGCCTTGTTGTTGTCCCACCAGACATGGGGCTCGGTGGCGCCATCGCGGACGACAAACTTGTCCTTGGGCGAGCGGCCAGTGTGCTGGCCGGTCTCGGCAAGCAGCGCGCCGCCGGCGGTCAACCGGGCCTCGCCACGACGGATCGCTGCCTCATAAAGGGCGGCCGCACCAAAATTATAATGCACCGTGCCGGTGGTTTTCAGGCCGATACGATCGATCGCGCAAGCAGAATTGCATTTGCCGACTTCCGACATCAAGGGTCCCTTCTTCTGGATTCGCCGCACTTTGCCGGCGCGTTTCCGGCGAGCCCGCGTTAGGGGCTGAGACGGTGAGAACCAGAAAACTCGAATGATATCAAATCATTAATCGATTTAAAAATTTTGAAAGTTGTTTAAATCGTTTATATGTGCAAAAAATCACGGTGGTTGCCCCAAGGATTGGCACACAGTGTTCGTCCAACCCCGTGTAGAGGTTCCGATGGGGCCGCCGGCAAGCCGTCCGCGACAGCGGGTGGAGCCTGTGCCACATTTTGTACCTAATTTGTCCTGCAAAAGCCCCTTCTCTAAGACAGAAGGGACAGCTCATGAGGGAGCCGCTTGAAATGGCAACAATCGCGCTTGTCGATGACGACCGCAACATTCTGACATCGGTGTCGATCGCCCTCGAGTCCGAGGGGTATCGCGTCGAGACCTACACGGATGGTGCGTCGGCGCTGGAAGGCCTGGCGGCGCGGCCGCCGAATCTCGCCATCCTCGACATCAAGATGCCGCGCATGGACGGCATGGAGCTGTTGCGCCGGATGCGGCAGAAGTCCGACCTGCCGGTGATCTTCCTGACCTCGAAGGACGATGAGATCGATGAGCTTTTCGGCCTCAAGATGGGCGCCGACGATTTCATCCGCAAACCGTTCTCGCAGCGCCTGCTGGTCGAGCGGGTGCGCGCCGTGCTGCGCCGCGCCAGCGCCCGCGAAGCTGCGGCAAAGGCGCCCAGCCAGCAGGCCCGTTCGCTGGAACGCGGCCAGCTCGTCATGGACCAGGAACGCCATACCTGCACCTGGAAGGGCGAGCCGGTGACGCTGACGGTCACCGAATTTCTCATCCTGCACTCGTTGGCGCAGCGCCCCGGCGTGGTAAAAAGCCGTGATGCGCTGATGGATTCCGCCTATGATGAGCAGGTCTATGTCGACGACCGCACCATCGATAGCCACATCAAGCGGCTGCGCAAGAAGTTCAAGGCCGTCGATGACGACTTCGAAATGATCGAAACCCTTTACGGAGTCGGATACCGGTTCCGCGAAGCTTGAGTTGATGCATGTCGCCCAAAAGTGGTCGCGGTTTTTGGGACGACGACATGCATAAAACCAAAGACTAGGCGGGAGCTGCTATTCGATGGCAGTGGATGTACAGCGGAGCAGACGAACGAGCGCTGTCAGGCGGTCGCGGATTCTGCCCGCATTCCTGTCGAGGTTGACGGTGCCGATGCGCCGCTTCCTCGGCCACCACATCTTTTCCAGCCTGACCCGGCGCATCCTGTTCCTCAACCTGGCCGGCCTCGCCGTGCTGGTCACCGGCATCCTCTATCTCAACACCTTCCGCGACGGGCTGATCGACGCCCGCGTCGAAAGCCTGATGACGCAGGGCGAGATCATCGCCGGCGCCATTGCCGCGTCGGCGACGGTCGAGACCGATTCGATCAGCATCGATCCAGAAAAACTGCTTGAACTGCAGGCCGGCGAAAGCCTGGGGCCGGGCTCCGACCAGCTCGACAATCTGGATTTCCCGATCAATCCCGAGCGCGTGGCGCCGGTGCTGCGGCGGCTGATTTCGCCGACGCGCACCCGGGCCCGCATCTATGACCGCGACGCCAATCTGCTGCTCGATTCGCGCCATCTCTATTCGCGCGGCCAAATCCTGCGCTACGACCTGCCGCCGGTCGAGGACGAGCAGCCGGATATGCTGGAGCGCGTGCAGAAATTCGTCTTCGACTTCTTCCGCAACAAGGACCTGCCCGTCTACCATGAGCAGCCCGGCGGCAACGGTGCGGCCTTCCCGGAAGTGGTCAAGGCGCTGACCGGCAGTCCATCGACGATCGTGCGGGTGAGCGAACAGGGCGAGCAGATCGTTTCGGTGGCGGTGCCGATCCAGCGCTTCCGTGCCGTCCTCGGCGTGCTGATGCTGTCGACGGAAGGCGGCGACATCGACAAGATCGTCGCCGCCGAACGCAAGGCTATTTTGCGCGTGTTCGGCATCGCCGCCCTGGTCACCGCCATCCTGTCGATGCTGCTCGCATCCACCATCGCCAATCCGCTGCGCCGCCTATCGGCGGCGGCAGTGCGGGTGCGGCGCGGCGTCAAGAGCCGCGAGGAGATCCCCGACTTTTCCGACCGCCAGGACGAGATCGGCAATTTGTCGGTCGCGGTGCGCGACATGACCAATGCGCTCTATGCCCGCATCGAGGCGATCGAAAGCTTCGCCGCCGATGTCTCGCACGAGCTGAAGAACCCGCTGACCTCGCTGCGCAGCGCGGTGGAGACCTTGCCGCTTGCCAAGAACGACAATTCACGCGGCAGGCTGATGGAGATCATCCAGCACGATGTCCGGCGTCTCGACCGGCTGATCACCGACATTTCCGATGCCTCGCGCCTAGACGCCGAACTGGCGCGTGAGGATGCCGCCACGGTCGATTTGAAGAAATTCATCACCGATCTCGTCGCCGTGTCGCGCGAAGCGACGCGCAACAAAAAGGCTGTCGAGATCGAATTCAAGGCCGCCAAGCTGCCGCAAGGCGTCAAAGGCTATTTCGTCACCGGCCATGATCTCAGGATCGGCCAGGTCATCACCAATCTGATCGAGAATGCCCGCTCCTTCGTGCCGGAGGACCACGGTCACATCGCCATTTCCCTGGCACGCGCGGGCAAGGTCAACATCGTCACCGTCGACGACAACGGCCCCGGAATCCGCGCCGACGCCATCGACCGCATCTTCGAGCGCTTCTACACCGACCGCCCGGCCGGCGAGGCGTTCGGCCAGAATTCAGGGCTTGGCCTGTCGATATCCAGGCAGATCGTCGAAGCCCATGGCGGCACGCTGACCGCCGAGAACATCCCCGGCACCAAGCCCGGCGACATCAAGGGCGCGCGCTTCGTCGTTACGCTGCCGGCCGAAGGCTGATCGCGGCTGCGCATGCCCGATCCCACCGCGGAACCCGAGAACATCCATGCCACCGCAATCCTGATTGGCGAGCGGGGCGTCCTGATCACCGGGCCGTCCGGCTCGGGCAAGACAACGCTGGCGCTGGCGCTCATCGACCATTTCAGCCGGCTCGGGCTGTTTGCGCGGCTGATCGGCGACGACCAGCTGTTTGTCGCGGCGCGTTTCGGGCGGCTGGTCTGCCATGCGCCCGCCAGCATCGCCGGCCTCACAGAGGTGCCCGGACTTGGTCCGAAGCCGCTTTTGTTCCAACCTGCGGGGGTCATCGACCTTACGATCCAGCTGGTTGCCGCAAACGCTGTGGAGCGTTTCCAGGAAGAGTCGAGCGCGACCATTGCCGGCTGTGTGGTGCCGCGCATCGACCTCGTTCAGCGCAACGTCACTGCGGCTTTGCCGGCGGTAATGGCGCGGCTGGAGATTGCGCCTTTCGTATGATCCGCCGCCGGTTTTTTGCTGCAATGCGTCAAATTGGCCATGGCCGACGCAATTTTGGGCTTGTCAACGCGCCGCGCGTCGACAAGATAGCGCTCCCGCCGCCTGGGATGGCCGGCGAGCATAAAAAGCGCCTGTGAAGCGGCGATGACGGGAGCCACCATAGAATGATCGGACTCGTGCTTGTAACGCACGGTCAACTGGCCGCCGAGTTCCGCCATGCCGTGGAACATGTCGTGGGGCCACAAGACAATTTCGAAACCGTGGCAATCGGCGCCGATGACGATATGGAGCAGCGTAGGCGCGATATCGTCGACGCCGTCGGCCGCGTCGACACCGGGACCGGGGTCATCGTTCTGACCGATATGTTCGGCGGCACGCCTTCCAATCTCGCCATTTCGGTGATGGAATCCGGTCGCACCGAGGTCATCGCCGGCATGAACCTGCCGATGCTGATCAAGCTGTCGTCGATCCGCAAGGGCGACAACATGGCGACCGCGCTCGACGAGGCGCAGGCCGCGGGGCGCAAATACATCAACGTCGCAAGTCAGCTGCTGAGCAGCAAATGAACGCGCTGTCGCCCGGTGAGATCGTGCGCGAGTTCCCGATCGTCAACCAGCGCGGCCTGCATGCGCGCGCCTCGGCGAAGTTCGTCCAGGTCGCCAGCGGCTTCGACGCCACCGTCCATGTCGAGAAGGATGGTCTCAAGGTCGGCGGCACCTCGATCATGGGGCTGATGATGCTGGCGGCGAGCCCCGGTTATTCGATCCGCGTCACAGCCAGCGGCGCTGAAGCCGCAGCGGCGATGGACGCGCTGGAGCAGCTGGTCGCCTCGCGCTTCGGCGAAGAGTGCTGAAGCTCTTTTTTGTTTGAGCATGATCTTGTCCGAAACCGGCTTCCACTTTTCGGGATCATGCTCCGCAAACACATGCGCGCATAAAGATTTCTTTATATCCCATTGTCGTCTTGGCGGCGATCTGCTAGTCAGGCCGGCATTCCGCGCCCTTCGACGCGCCGTGTGGCGCAGGCGCATTCTGAAGACAAATCGCACCGGAGCACTGCCATGACAGGTAGCAAGGACTATGTGGTTGCCGACATCTCGCTTGCCGGCTGGGGCCGCAAGGAACTCGATATCGCCGAAACCGAAATGCCGGGCCTGATGGCCTGCCGCGAAGAATTCGGCGACAAGAAGCCGTTGAAAGGTGCGCGCATCACCGGCTCGCTGCACATGACCATCCAGACGGCGGTGCTGATCGAGACGCTGAAGGCGCTTGGCGCCGATATCCGCTGGGCCTCGTGCAACATCTTCTCGACCCAGGACCATGCGGCCGCGGCCATCGCCGAGGCCGGTATCCCGGTGTTCGCCGTCAAGGGCGAGTCGCTCGAGGAGTACTGGGACTATACCGACAGGATCTTCCAGTGGGCCGATGGCGGCCTCTCCAACATGATCCTCGATGATGGCGGCGACGCCACCATGTACATACTGATCGGCGCCCGCGCCGAAGCCGGCGAGGACGTGCTGTCCAACCCGCAGAGCGAGGAAGAGGAATACTTCTACGCCCAGGTCAAGAAGCGCCTGAAGGCCTCGCCCGGCTTCTTCACCAAGCAGAAGGAAGCCATTCGCGGCGTCACCGAAGAGACGACCACGGGTGTCAACCGGCTATACCAGCTGCAGAAGAAGGGTCTGCTGCCGTTCCCGGCGATCAACGTCAACGACTCGGTCACCAAGTCGAAGTTCGACAACAAATATGGCTGCAAGGAATCGCTGGTCGACGGCATCCGCCGCGGCACCGACACCATGATGGCCGGCAAGGTTGCGGTCGTCTGCGGCTATGGCGACGTCGGCAAGGGCTCGTCGGCTTCGCTCAAGGGCGCCGGCGCCCGCGTCAAGGTCACGGAAGTCGATCCGATCTGCGCGCTGCAGGCGGCGATGGACGGCTTTGAAGTCGTCACGCTGGAAGATGCCGCACCAACCGCCGACATCGTCATCACCACCACCGGCAACAAGGATGTCGTCACCCTCGACCACATGCGCTCGATGAAGGACATGGTGATCGTCGGCAATATCGGCCACTTCGACAATGAGATCCAGGTCGCGTCGCTGCGCAACCTGCAATGGACCAACGTCAAGCCGCAGGTCGACATGATAACCTTCCCGGACGGCAAGCGGATGATCCTGCTGTCCGAGGGGCGCCTGCTCAACCTCGGCAACGCGACCGGTCATCCGAGCTTCGTGATGTCGGCCTCGTTCACCAATCAGGTGCTGGCGCAGATCGAACTCTACACCAAGCCCGGCCAGTACCAGAACCAGGTCTATGTGCTGCCCAAGCACCTCGACGAGAAGGTGGCGCGTCTGCATCTCGACAAGCTCGGAGCCCGCCTGACCGAACTGTCCGGCGAACAGGCCGCCTATATCGGCGTGACCCCGCAGGGTCCGTTCAAGCCGGAACACTACCGCTATTAACAGAAGCGGCATTTATCACTAGATATTGAAGCCGGGCGATTGACTTTTCGCCCGGCTTCTTTTTTGCGCGGATGATTCTTCACGCCGATTCCAGCACGCGCTATTGTGCTGATTCGTGGGCCGGGGACGAGGGCCGGCGTACGCATCGAGAGCATGATTCGAACCGAAGGACCGCGTCAGCGAAAAGTGGGAAGCGGTTTTCGGAAAAGATCATGCTCTTCAAGAGAGAGTTAGGTCAGAAGGGCGTTTCTACCAAACGTGATCCTGATCTGGGCGGTCTTGCATTCAGGCGGCGAAGAGGACCAAGACATGCCGGGGGAAAACCCGCCTCGCGCGGGATCGGCCGTTTCCGGCGGCCATGACGATTCCGATAGCACTGGCTCCGTCACGACAGGCGGTGGCCTGAAGAGGCGCGTCGGCGCCCGCACCGCCGGCTTTCTTGCCACCTCAGCTCTTGCCGGCCCGCTCACCTCGTTTGCCGCCCATGCCGAGCCGGCCATTGCGCAGAAGGCCGGACTGTCGGTCAGCGCGGTCGAAGTCATCCAGCTCGCCATGTTCGTCGGCGTCATGGGCGCGGCACTGGTCTCGGCCATCTTCCTGATCCGCGAAAGAGCCCGCACCTCGGCGCAGAATGTCGAACTCAGAGCCCGCATTGCCGACATCAATGCGGCGCTGCAGCGCTCCGAGGCGCTGCTCAATCTGCGTGACCAGCGCGTCATCGTCTGGGCGTCGGAGAACAAGAAGCCGGAGCTCATCGGCACGCTGCCGCTGGAAAGCGGTGCGCCGGACGACCGTGCAGCCTTCCTCGCCTTCGGCCGCTGGCTGATGCCGCGCTCGGCGGCGGCGCTCGAAAATGCCGTCGCTGGTCTGCGCGAGAAAGCGAAACCCTTTGATCTCGTGATCGAATCGCAGGCCGGGGCGCCGCTTGAAGTGCATGGCCGCAAGAGCGCCGCGCATGTGCTGGTGCGCTTCGTCTCGCTGTCGGAAACTCAGAGGAGCCAAGCCAGGCTGAAGATCGAGAACCAGCGTCTGGCCGCCGACTACGAGACCATGATCGGCCTGCTCGACGCCTTGCCGATGCCGGCCTGGCTGCGCGCCACCGACGGGCGGCTGAAATGGGTCAACCGTGCCTATGCCGGAGCGGTCGAGGCACCGAACGCCGAGACCGCCGTGCGCGAAGCCAAGGAATTCCTCGGCGCCCAAGCGCGCGAACAGATCGCCGCGCAGCACAAATCGCGCCCAATCTTCGAACAAACGCTGTCGACAGTGATCGAGGGCGACCGCCGCGTGTTCGCCGTCACCGACTTCGCCGGTGCGGACGGCTCGGCCGGCCTTGCCTGCGACACCAGCGCCACCGAAACCATTCGCGGCGAATATGAGCGCACGGTGCGCAGCCATGCCGACACGCTCGACCAGCTCAACACGGCGGTGGCGATCTTCGATGCCAACGAGAAGTTGCGCTTCTTCAACCAGGCGTTCCAGAAACTGTGGGGGCTGGACCCGGGCTTCCTGCACAGCGCGCCCGACAATGCGCTGCTGCTCGACCGGCTGCGCAGCGAAGGCAAGATCGCCGAGCAGCCGGAATGGCGGCGTTGGAAAGAAGGCCTGCTTGGCGCCTACCGCGCGGTGGAATCGCAAGAGCATTGGTGGCATTTGCCCGACGGCAAGACCATCCGCGTGGTCGCCAACCCCCAGCCGAAGGGCGGCGTGACCTGGGTGTTTGAGAACCTGACCGAGAAGATGGACCTGGAAAGCCGCTACCAGACGGCGGTGCGGGTCCAGGGCGAAACGCTCGACAATCTGGCCGAAGGCGTCGCGGTGTTCGGTCCCGATGGGCGGCTGCGCCTGTCGAACCCGGCCTTTGTCGCGCTGTGGGGACTGAGCCAGGATGTGATCAAGCCCAACGTCCATGTCTCGGCGATCCGCGATCTCAGCGACCAGCGCGCCGTCGACAGCCCGTGGGGCGGGTTCGTCGCCGCCATCACCGGTTTCGACGACGAGCGCCGCGACCGCCATGGCCAGACCGAACTGAAGAACGGCACAGTGCTCAGCTACGCCGTCATCCCGCTGCCCAACGGCCAGGTGATGATGACCTTTGTGGACGTCACCGACAGCGTCAATGTCGAGCGCGCGCTGAAGGACAAGAACGAAGCGCTGCAGAAATCCGACCAGCTGAAGAACGAGTTCGTGCAGCATGTCTCCTACGAGCTGCGCTCGCCGCTGACCAACATCATCGGCTTCACCGAGCTTCTGTCGCTGCCGGCGACCGGGCCGCTCAGCCCAAAGCAGCGCGAATATGTCGAGCATGTCGGCTCGTCATCCTCGGTGCTGCTCACCATCGTCAACGACATACTCGACCTCGCCACCGTCGACGCCGGCATCATGCAGCTCGACATTTCGGAAGTAAGCGTCGAGCGCACCATCGAGGCCGCGGCCGAACTGGTCGCCGACCGGCTGCAAGAGCATTCGATCAAGCTCCGGATCGACGCCGCTGCGGCGCCGAAGAGTTTTCACGGCGACGAGACCCGGGTTCGCCAGATCCTCTACAATCTGCTCAGCAACGCCGCCAATTACGCGCCGGAGGCGAGCACTATCACGCTTGCCTGCCGGCATTTGGAGCAAGGTGTGGAATTCTCCGTCCATGACAACGGCCCCGGCATGCCGCCGGACCTGCTCGATTCGGTGTTCCGCCGCTTCGAGCCGCGCACCAATGGCGGGCGCCGGCGCGGTGCGGGCTTAGGCCTGTCGATCGTCAAGAGCTTTGTCGAGCTGCACGGCGGCAGCGTGCGCATCGAGACCGGCAAGGACAAGGGCACCACCGTCATCTGCACCTTCCCCGATGCACCGTCGGGCATCCGCGCCGCGGCCGAGTAGCGCGCTCGATGACTGTTGTTGTGCTGGAGCGTTTTCTCGCCGACGAGGCTGCGACCGCAAGGCTCGGCGAAGACCTGGCCATGGCGCTGCGGCCGGGCGACGTGCTGGCGCTCAAGGGCGATCTCGGCGCCGGCAAGTCGACGCTGGCGCGGGCCCTGATCAGGGCGCTGGCCGATGATGCCGGCCTCGATGTGCCGAGCCCTACCTTCACCTTGGTGCAAAGCTACGACACGCGCATCCCCGTGCACCATTTCGATCTCTATCGCCTGTCCTCGGCCGGCGAGATGGACGAGCTGGGTTTCGACGAGGCGCTGCTGCAGGGCGCTGCCCTTGTCGAGTGGCCGGAACGGGCGGAGGCCGCTCTTCCGAGAACGTCGATCTGGATCGAACTCGTCCATCAGGACGAAGGACGATTGGCGAAACTATCGGGCCAAGGCGTTGCCTTCGAACGCGTGGCGCGATCGCTGGCGATGCGCGATTTCCTCAAAACGGCCGGTTGGGGCGACGCCGCGCGGCGCCATTTCGTCGGCGACGCCTCGGCGCGCTCTTACGAGATTGTTTCGCTCGCCGGCCTTGCGCCGCGCGTGCTGATGAATTCGCCAAGGCTGGTGCTGGGGCCGCCGGTGCGCGACGGCAAGCCCTATGCCGTGATCGCCCACACGGCGCAGTCGGTCACCGCTTTCGTCGCCATCGACAAGGCGCTGCTGGCGCAAGGTGTCAGTGTCCCAAAAATCCATGCCGAGGATCCCGAACGGGGCTTTCTGCTGCTGGAGCATCTGGGCTCGGAAGGTTTTCTCGACGGCAATGATGAGCCGGTGGCCGAGCGCTACGCGGCAGCGGCCGAATTGCTGGCGATGATGCATGGGAAGACCTGGCCGCAGCGCATGGAGGCCGTGCCGGGCGTCTTCCACGAGGTGCCGCCCTTCGATCGCGCCGCCATGCTGATCGAAGCCGATCTCTTGGTCGATTGGTATGTGCCGATGGTGACCGGCAGCCCGGCAAGCGAGGCTTTACGCGCCGGCTATCACAGGGAATGGAACGCGGTTCTCGATCGGCTGGACACACAGGAATACACGCTGATGCTGCGCGACTTCCATTCGCCCAACATCATCTGGCGCGGTGACCGCAAAGGCCACGACCGGCTGGGCATCGTCGATGTCCAGGACGCGCTGATGGGTCCGGCGGCCTATGACGTTGCGTCGCTGGCCATGGATGCCCGCGTCACCGTTTCGCCCGATATCGAGCAGCGGACCGTGGACGCCTATGTCGCTGCGCGCCACGCCGCCGGCGGCTTCGATGAGGACGCCTTCCGCGCGGCCTATGCGATCATGGCGGCGCAGCGCAATTCGAAGATCCTCGGCATTTTCGTGCGGCTCGAAAAGCGCGACGGCAAGCCCTATTATCTCCGACACCTGCCGCGCATCCGCGATTATCTCAGGCGGGCGCTGGCGCACCCGGCGCTGGCTCAGTTGAAGGAGTTTTACATGGCACATGGCCTGCTGGAGGAACGGCTCCCGTGACCTTGACCACAGCGATGGTGCTGGCGGCTGGTCTTGGCAAGCGCATGCGGCCGATCACCGACACCATGCCGAAGCCGCTGGTGCGGATCGCCGGCAGGACCTTGCTCGACTGGGGGCTGGACAGTCTCGAAGCGGCCGGCGTCGAGAAAGCCATCGTCAACGTGCACTATCTGCCGGACCAGATCGTCGCCCATATCGCCCACAGGCGGGCGCCAAAGATCGTCATTTCCGACGAGCGCGACGCACTGCTGAATTCGGCGGGTGGCATCGTCAAGGCATTGCCGCTGCTGGGCAGCGACCCCTTCTACATCATCAACGCCGATACGTTCTGGATCGACAGCGGCCAGCCCAGCCTCGAGCGCCTTGCCCTTGCATGGGACGGCGCGAAAATGGATATTCTGCTGATGCTTACCGATCTCGACTCGGCCACCGGACACGGTGTCGGCACGGATTTCCTGATGGCGCCGGATGGCGGCCTGCGGCGCTCGAAAGGCGATCCGGCCGGGTTGATCTATGCCGGAGCGGCAATCGTCAATCCCGCCATCTTCAGGGATGCGCCGGCCGGGGCGCATTCGCTCAACACCTATTTCGACAAGGCAATCGCCTCTGGCCGTCTGTTCGGCATGCAGATGCGCGGAAGCTGGATCACCGTCGGCACTCCCGACGCCATTCCGCAGGCGGAAGCGGCCGCCGCCGAAGCTCTCGCGAAGGTGGTATGAGCGGCGCGCGCCGCGTTCTTTCGATCCCGCCCGGAGCGCCATTCCTGCCGACTCTGGCCGAGGCCTTGCTGGCCGGACGGCTGGTGCCCGGCTTCCGGTTCGACGGCGATCCGCTGGCGCTGGCTGATGTCACCATCTATGTGCCGACACGGCGCGCGGCCCGTGCGCTGCGCGGCGCTTTTGTCGACGCGCTTTCGGGACCGGGGGGGAGCCGCCGTTCGGCGATCCTGCCGGTCATCCGCCCGCTCGGAGAGTTCGACGAGGACGAAGCCGCCTTCGACGCCGGCACGCCGACCGAGCTTGAAATGGCGCCGCCGATCGCAGCCATCGAACGCCTGCTGCTACTGGCGCCGCTGGTGCGGGCCTGGAAGCGCACCTTGCCGGCGCATGTCCTTGATATGTTCAACGAAGAGATCGTCGTGCCGGCCTCCGCCGCCGATGCGATCTGGCTGGCGCGCGACCTCGCCCGGCTGATGGACGAGATCGAAACCGAAGGCACGGACTGGACCAGGCTTGCCGATCTGGTCACCGGCAATCTTGCCGGATGGTGGCTTGTGACGCTCGATTTCCTCCGTATCGTCACCGAGGCCTGGCCGAAATTGCTGGAGGAGCGCGACCGCTCCAACCCGGCCGCGCACCGCAATGCGCTGATCCGGCGCGAGGCGAAGCGGCTGGAACGCAACCCGCCCAAAGGCCCGGTGATCGCCGCCGGCTCGACGGGCTCTATTCCCGCCACGGCCGAACTGCTTGCCACGGTCGCCAGCCTGCCCAACGGCGCCGTGGTGCTGCCCGGGCTCGATGGGATGCTGGACGAACCGTCTTTTGCCGCGATTGGGGCGCCCGGTGCGCGGCCGGCACTGCTTGGCCACCCGCAATACGGCATGGCCAAGCTGATCGGCAAGATTGGCGTGCTGCGTGGCGATGTCGAGGAAGTGGTCTCCGCCGAGCCCGCACTGGCGCTCCGCGCGGCCCTTGTCGGCGAGGCGCTGCGGCCGGCCGAGACCACGGAATTATGGGCCGAGACCCGCATATGCTTCAACGCCGTAGACATCGCCGAGGCCTTCGCCGACGTGACGCTGATCGAAGCCGCCAGCGAACGCGACGAGGCGGCGGCGATCGCCATCGCGCTGAAAACCGCCGTGGAACAGCCGGGGCACAGGGCAGCGCTCGTTACCGGCGACCGCGGGCTGGCGCGGCGCGTCTCGGCCGAGCTGTTGCGCTTCGGTGTGATCGCTGACGATTCCGGCGGCACGCCGCTCGCCAACACGCCTGCAGCCAGCCTGCTCCGGCTCACACTTCACGCGGTATTCCGGCCCGGCGATCCCGTCGACCTTTTGTCGCTGCTCAAGCATCCGCTGCTCGGGCTCGGACTTGAGCGCACCGGCGTGCGCCATGCCGCCGAGCTCATCGAACTCGTGGCGCTGCGCGGCGGCACCGGACGCCCCGACATCGCCGCCTTGCCAGCACTGTTCGAGGAGCGTCTCGCCGGGCTGAGCGGGGACAAGCGCCAGCCCTTCTGGTTTTCGCGCCTGAGCGTGCGCGGCATCGACGATGCCCGCGATATGCTGAGCCGGCTTGTGGCGGCGCTGGCGCCGCTGACTGCCTTTCGCGGTGAAGAGAATGCCGATCTCGTCGCGTTGACCAGAGCGAGCGTCGCCGCGCTGGAAAATCTCGGCCGCACGGCGGAGGGCAGCCTGGCTGAATTTTATGCCGGCGACGCCGGGGAGAAACTCGCCGAGCTGCTGCGCGGTGTGGTCGCCGCGTCTGCATCGTTCGACTTCCCGGCCGACGAATGGCCTGATGTGATGGACGCGCTGGTAGCACCGGAAACGGTCAAGCCGGGGCAAGGCACAGACCGCAACATCGCGATATGGGGCGCGCTGGAGGCACGGCTGCAGAGCGTCGACACGCTTGTCATTGGCGGGCTGAACGAAGGCGTGTGGCCACGCAAGCCGGAAAGCGATCGCTTCATGTCGCGGTTGATGAAGACCGGCATCGATCTCGAGCCGCCGGAGCGGCGCATCGGCCTTGCCGCCCACGACTTCCAGATGGCGATGGGGGCGAAAAAGGTGGTGCTGACGCGCTCCGCCCGAGCCGGCGACGCACCGGCGGTGCCGTCGCGCTGGTTGCAGCGCATCCTCACCTTCATCGGCAAGGATCCTGCAGCCGCACTGCGCGGACGCGGCGACGAATTGCTTGCCTGGGCGCGCGCGCTCGATGCCGGCGAGCGGCAGCATTTCGCGCCGCGACCGCAGCCGAAACCGCCGCTGAGCATGCGGCCCACCCACTTCTCGGTGACCGAGATCGAGACGCTGCGCCGCGACCCCTATGCGGTCTATGCCAAGCGTATTCTGAGCCTTCTGCCGCTCGAGCCGGTGATCCGCGACCCCGGCGCGGCCGAGCGCGGCACGCTGTTTCATGACATCCTGCATCTGTTCTCGACAGAGGTGGCGGATCCCCGCGCGCCCGAAGCTCTGGAACGCCTCATCGCTGCCGGCCGGACCTGCTTTGCCGAGATCGCCCTGCCCGCCGACGTCGAGGCGGTGTGGTGGCCGCGCTTCGAAAAGCTCGCCGCCAACATCATCGAATGGGAGCGCGGCCGCGCCCCTGCCGTCGCCCGGCGGCATGCCGAGGAGCGCGCCGAAAAGACGGCTGTCGGCCGTACCGGTGTGACGCTGTCCGGCTATGCCGACCGCGTCGACCTTTTGGCCGGTGGCATGGCCGACATTCTCGATTACAAGACCGGCTCCTCGCCATCCAAGGCGCAGGCGCACACGCTGCTGGCGCCACAGCTGGCGCTCGAAGGGGCGCTGCTCCGGCGCGGCGCCTTCAAGGGGCTTGGCGCGCGCGAACCCTCGCAGCTTGCATTCGTGCGGCTGAAGCCGAATGGCGAAGTGTTCGAGGAATCCATCCTCGACTACAACCGCCAGCCCCGGACCGCCGAAGACCTCGCCGAGGAGGCCTGGGCGCGGCTGGAAAAGCTGCTGGTCCATTATGCCGATCCGACGACCGGCTACCTGTCGCGGGCGCTGCCGTTTCGCGAGGGCGAGAGCGATGGCGATTACGACCATCTGGCGCGCGTGCTCGAATGGTCGGCCGGTGGCGACAGCGATGACGAGGCGGGGGAGGCATGAAAAAAGCCTATCCCGTCCCGAGCGAAACCGCCGCCAACCAGGCGCGCGCTTCCGACCCGAAGAACTCGGCCTGGGTGTCGGCCAATGCCGGCTCGGGCAAGACGCATGTGCTGGCCCAGCGCGTCGTCCGGCTGCTGCTCAACGGCACCGATCCGTCGAAGATCCTGTGCCTGACCTATACGCGGGCGGCCGCCGCCAACATGTCGAACCGCGTGTTCTCGACCCTGTCGGAATGGACAGCGCTCGGCGATGCCGAGCTTGCCACAAGGATTGAGGCGGTGGACGGCCGCCGGCCCGACCGCGACACGATGCGGCGGGCGCGCCGGCTGTTTGCCGAAGCGCTGGAAACGCCGGGCGGGCTGAAAATCCAGACCATCCACGCCTTTTGCGAATCGGTGTTGCACCAGTTCCCGCTGGAGGCCAACATCCCGGCGCATTTCGAAATGCTCGATCCGCAGATGGAGGCCTCGCTGTTCGCCGCGGCGCGACGCGACATGATTTCGGGCACGTCAGCCGGAGACACCGGACTGGCCGAGGCCTTTGCCACCGTGCTGGAGCGCGGCGGCGAACACGGGCTCGACGCGCTGCTCGCCGAAATCGTGCGCAAGCGCGACGGCTTACGCGGCTTCATCGATGCGGTCCGGCGCGACGGCGCCGGCTTTCGGGCCCTGTTCGACGAATTCCATTTTCGCCCCGGGCAGAACGCCGAAGACATAGCGGCATCGGTATGGCCGCTGCCGGGTTTCCTGCTGGACTTCTTTGCAGTGTTCGCCAGTGCCGCCGAGGCCGCCGACGCCCGCACCGTGCTCAACAATCTCTTGCCCTATGCCCGCTTGGCCTTTGCCGAGACGGACCCGACCCGCCGGCTGCAGATGCTCGGCAAAGCCTTTCTCAAGGCCGATGGCGACCCCTATGATCCCTCAAAGTTGTTCAAGAAGGCGCTGCTCGGCCGGCTGCCCGACCTTCCCGAGCGCTATCTGGCGGCCGTCAAGGCGATAACAGAGGTCTCCGACCGGCTGGCGCTGTTCCGGATGCTGGAAGGCACGGTCGCGGCGTTGACCATAGCCGACTGGCTGATCGTGCGGTACGAGCGCCTGAAGCGCAGCCGCGGCTTTCTCGACTTCAACGACCTCATCACCCGCACCGTCAACCTTCTGGCGCGGCCGGATGCCGGACCCTGGGTGCAGTACAAGCTCGACCAGGGTATCGACCACATCCTGCTGGACGAGGCGCAGGACACCAGCCCCGACCAATGGGAGGTGGTGAAGCGGCTGGCGGAGGAGTTCTTTGCCGGCCACGGCCAGCGCGGCACGACCAATCGCACGGTGTTCGCCGTCGGCGACGAAAAGCAGTCGATCTATTCCTTTCAGGGTGCCGCGCCGGATTCCTTCGCCGACAGCCGGCTCTTGTTTTCCGGACGCGTGAACGCCGCCAATGCTTCGTTTGCCGACCTGAAACTGACCTGGTCGTTCCGGTCGACCGACGACGTGCTTGCCGCCGTCGACCGCGTCTTTGCCGATCCGGGCGTGCGGCGCGGCATCAGCCATGACCCCGATCCGCTCGACCATAAGGCGATCCGCAACGACGCGCCTGGCTATGTCGAGGTCTGGCCGTCGCTCGGCGCTGACGCCGTCGAGGAGCCCGACGACTGGACGTTGCCGGTCAACCATGCCAGCGCGCCGGCTGTGCGGGTGGCCGAGCATGTGGCTGCGACCATCGAGGCCTGGCTCAAGGACCGCGAGATCATCGAGGGCAAGGGACGCAGGCTGAGGGCCGGCGACATTCTTGTGCTGGTGCGCAAGCGCGACCGCTTCGTCCATGCGCTGTCGCGCGCGCTGAAGGACCGCGATATTCCCGTCGCCGGCGCCGACCGGCTGAGCCTGCCCGGCCATATCGCGGTCAAGGACCTGATCGCACTCGGCCATTTCCTCATCCAGCCGCAGGATGACCTGTCGCTCGCCGCCGTGCTGCGCAGCCCGGTCTTCGACGTGTCGGAGGAGACGCTTTTTACGCTTGGCGCCGGACGTCCAGCCGGAACATCGCTGATCGCCTCACTACGCCAGCATGCCGTCGACAATACCGCGCTGACCGATGTCGTTGCCCGGCTCGACGGCTGGGCCAACGAGGCGGCGTTCCGGCCGGTGTTCGAATTCTACGCCGGGGTGCTGGCGCGCGACGGCCTGCGCAAGAAGATGATCGCCCGGCTTGGACCGGAAGCCGGCGACATCCTCGACGAATTCCTGAGTTTCTGCCTGGCCGAGGAACGCACCGGACTGCCGGGGCTGGAAGCCTTTCTGGCGACGCTGGAGAACACCGGTCCGGAGATCAAGCGCGAGATGGACCAGACGCGCGACGAGGTCCGCGTCATGACCGTGCACGCCGCCAAGGGCCTGGAAGCGCCTGTTGTCTTCCTGGTCGATGGCGGTTCGGCGCCGTTCAGCGACCAGCATCTGCCGCGGCTGATGCCGTTCAACGCTTCGGGCCGCAATTTCGACGGCAAGGGCTATCTCTGGCGCTCGGCCGCCGATGTCGCGAACGGCTTCTCCAAGGCGGCCTCGGCCAGGGCGCGGGAGCTTGCCGACGACGAATACCGGCGGCTGCTCTATGTCGGCATGACACGCGCCGAGGACCGGCTGATCGTCTGCGGCTATCACGGCAAGCGTTCGCCGAGCACCGGCACCTGGCATTCGATTGTCAGCCGCGCGCTGCTTGCCGCGCCGGAAAGCACGGAGCGCCATCATCCCGCCAGCAGCGAGCCGGTGCATCGTTTCGTCATGACCAAGCTGCCGCCGGTGGCGCTGGCAGCCGCCGACGAGGCGCGGCTGCCGCAACCGCTTTTGCCGTTCTTGCCGGCAAACCTGTTTCGCCCTTTGCCGCCTTATGAAGAACTGCCGCGCCCGCTATCGCCCTCTGGCGCTTCGGCGCTGATCGACGAGGGCAAGGAGGCGGTCGTCGATACCCGCTCGCCGGTGCTGGACAGCGAGGCGGAGCCGGGCTTTGCGGTGATGCGCGGGCTGGCGCTGCACAAGCTGCTGCAGATGCTGCCCGGTTTTGCCGAAGACGAACGGCAAGGCGCGGCGGCGCAGTATCTCATTCGAGCCGGCGCCGACTGGCCGGAGGCCGAGCGCAACAAGGCGCTGGCTTCGGTGATGGCGATCCTCAGAGATTCGCGTTTTGCCGGGCTGTTTTCGTCCTCGTCACGCGCTGAAGTCGCGGTCATGGGCAGCCTCGAAGTCAAAGGCAGATTGCGCTCGATCTCGGGCAAGATCGACCGGCTGGCGGTGACGCCCGAGCGCGTATCGATCGTCGACTACAAGACCAACCGGCCGGCGCCTGCGAGTCTGGCCCAGGTGCCGCCGGCCTATATACTGCAGCTGGCGCTCTACCGCGCGCTGCTCAAGCCGCTTTACCCCGGCCGCGCAGTGACGGCGGCGCTGCTGTTTACCGAGGCGCCGAGGCTGATCGAACTGCCGGCGCAGGCGATGGATGACGCCCTTGCCCGACTCACGGGAGCGTGACACAAGTTCTGCTTGAAGAAGGGCTGCTCAACCACCACATTTGGTGCGAGATAAATTTCGAAAGGATTTCGCATGGCCACCGTCAAGGTCGACAAGAGCAATTTCCAGGCCGATGTGCTCAACGCCTCGCAGCCCGTCGTCGTGGATTTCTGGGCCGAATGGTGCGGCCCCTGCAAGATGATCGGTCCGTCGCTGGAAGAGATCGCCAACGAACTCGGCGACAAGATCAAGATCGCCAAGCTGAACATCGACGAGAACCCCGAGCTTGCCGCCCAGTTCGGCGTGCGCTCGATCCCGACGCTGATGATCTTCAAGGGCGGCGAAGTCGCCGACATGAAGGTCGGCGCCGCGCCGAAGACCGCGCTGTCGCACTGGATCAATGGCAGCCTCGCCTGATCTGGCTTTGTTTTGATGCATGTCGTCCTCCCAAAACCGGGACCACTTTTGGGTGACCTGCATTAGTTCCCGAGATCGAAGCCCGGCCCTCGCGCCGGGCTTTTTCTTTGGCGTCATCGCCCGGCCGCCTCTGGCCCTCGCATCGGCGCACTCCATGTCATCTGCTTGAGGCAGGACAGGGAGAAACAGAATGACCGGATCCGCCAAGGCCACCGTCTTCATCGACAATGAGCGCGTCATCGTCACCGAATACCGCTTCCAGCCCGGCGACAACACCGGCTGGCACCGGCATCGCCATGACTACGTCGTGGTGCCGCTGATGGACGGCAAGGTGAAGCTGGTGACCAAGGACGGCGAGAGTTTTGCTGAAATGAAGAAGGGCGCGCCCTACTTCCGCAAGGAAGGCGTCGAGCACGACGTCATCAGCGCCAATGACGGCGAATACGCCTTCATCGAGATCGAGCTGAAATAGGCCTCAGACTGGTGCCGCGGCCGCCGATGTCTATTTAGTTTGAGCCACGGTTTTTTTGGCCTGCCTAGGCTTGCCGGGCTTCCGTCCGGTCGCGGGCTTCAGGACCTGCCCATATCCCTCTATAGCGCCCGTATACACACGATAGAGAAACGTCTCTCGGCTTACGAAATACGCGACACTGGGCTGGCCGGATGCATCATTGGGGCGCGTCGGTCTGTGGGCCACTCGAACAATTGGGTGCGGTGGCTCGATGGCTCCCGGTAACATCACATGATCGCCGACCCGCGGAGCATATTCAAATATCAGCTCCTCCGGCGGGTCGTTGTCGACGGTAACAAGACACTTCACAACCATTCGAGCTTGCCTCCATGCTTCGCCAAGCATATCGGGGCTTCTGCCCGAGGGGCAACCGCCCGATAGATTCCCCGGGCCAAAATACTACCAGTCGGCGATGCGATCCCCGCCGGTGAATTGCGCGCTTTTTGCGGTGTATTCGAACAGCTCGATCTTCACGCCGTTGGGGTCGCGGATCCAGGCCTGAAACGTGTCGTCGCAGGCATGCTTCTTGGCCGTGATATCAATGCCTTTCGACTTGATGTGGGCGATCGCCGCATCGATGTTTTCCACCTCAAGGCAGAAATGGTTGATCTGGTTGAGCTCGCTATGGCTGGTGCCGTCCTTCTGGAACACCTCGACATGGCTGCGATCGCCGCAATTGAGGTAGAAGCCGAACACCTTTCCGTCGCGCAGGAAGTTGAACTGCGTGTCGAGGCCGAGCACGTCGCGGTAGAAGGCCCGCGTCGCTTCCAGATCATGCGCGAAGATGCAGACATGGGCGAGTTGCTTCACCTTGATCATCACCGGCTCCCTCGCGAAAGTGTGGATTCAGGTCGGTGGCGTGCCGTTTTCGGCCAGCACCGCACCGGCGAGATACAGCGAACCACCGATCAGGATGCGCGGCGCCGGGCCGTCCCAGGTGTCGCGCAACAGCATCAGCGCGCTGGCGACGGAGCTGACCGGCTCGGCGGTGAGGCCGGCCTCGGTCGCCCGGATCGCCAGTTCGTCATTCGGCACACCGGCGTCGCTCATGCTCACCGGCACGGTGTAGACATGGCGGACCAGGCCCTTGAAGGCGTGGAAATAGCCGCTCTGGTCCTTGGTGTTGATCATGCCGGCAATCAAAAACAGCGGCCGCGGGTTCTTTTCCTCCTGCTCGGCCAAGGCTTCCGCCACCACCACGCCGGCGCCCGGATTGTGACCGCCATCGAGCCAGATGTCGGCGCCCTTGGGAGCGAGGTCCGCCAGCCGGCCCTGTGCCAATTTCTGCATGCGGCCCGGCCATGCGACGCTCGCCATCGCCTTCTCAGTGGCGCGATGACTGATTTCGAAACCGGCGGCCTTGACGGCGGCAATCGCTGCCGCCGCATTGGCGAACTGGTGGCGCCCGGGCAGGCGCGGTGGCGGCAGGTCCATCAGCCCGTCCTCATCCTGATAGACCATGCGGCCGTTTTCCTCGAAGGCGAGAAAATCCTGGCCGTAGACGAAGGTCGGGCAATCCAGCCGCTCGGCGGTTTCGATCAGCACTTGCAGCGCCGTCTCGCTCTCCTGCGCGCCGATGACCACCGGGCAGCCGCGCTTCATGATGCCGGCCTTTTCGGCGGCGATCAGTTCGACCCGGTCGCCGAGATAGGCTTCGTGATCCATCGACACCGGCATGATCACCGACACCGCCGGCCGGGCAACGACATTGGTGGCGTCGAAGCGGCCGCCAAGGCCGACCTCGATGATGGCGGCGGCAGCCGGATGTTCGGAAAACAGGATGAAGGTGACGGCGGTTAGGATTTCGAAGACGGTGATCTTCTGGCCTTGATTGGCCCGGGCGACGCGGGCGATGGCCTCGGCGAAGGTCTCGTCGTCGACCAGCCGGCCGCCGCCCTCGGCCGCCAGTCGGTAGCGCTCGGCCCAGTTCACCAGATGCGGCGAAGTGTGGACATGGACAAGGTGGCCGCCGGCTTCGAGCAGCGCGCGCGAAAAGGCCGCGCACGAGCCCTTACCGTTGGTGCCGGCGATATGGATGACCGGCGGCAGCCGCTCCTGCGGATTGCCGAGGCGTTCGAGCAGCCTTGTGATGCGGTCGAGCGAAAGGTCGAAGCCTTTCGGATGCAGGGCCATCAGGGCTTCGATTTCACGATCTGCGGCAAGCGTTGTCATGAGCGAATCCTACGCATGCGCGCAGGTGCACGCAATCGCGGTTTGCGGCCAGAAATGTCGCGTCAGGCCTGCGGGCGGGCTTCCGTCGGGATGACCGACGGCGGCAGGATTTCCGGCTCCAGCGGCTTTTGCTCCTGCGGCAGTTTGAGCAGGATTTTCAACAGCCGTGAAATCGTCTCGCGCAGTTCCAGCCGCGACACCACCATGTCGACCATGCCGTGCTCCATCAGATATTCGGAGCGCTGGAAACCGTCCGGCAGTTTCTCCCGGATAGTCTGCTCGATGACGCGCGGGCCGGCGAAGCCGATCAGCGCGCCGGGCTCGGCGATATGCACGTCGCCCAGCATGGCGTAGGAGGCGGTGACGCCGCCGGTGGTCGGGTTGGTCAAGACGACGATGTATGGGAGGCCGGCTTCCTTCAGCCGATCGACGCCGATCGTGGTGCGCGGCAACTGCATCAGCGACAAGATGCCTTCCTGCATACGCGCGCCGCCGGAGGCGGCAAACAGGATCAGCGGCCGCTTGCGCTGCAAGGCGACCTCGAAACCGTGCACAATGGCGTCACCCGCGGCCATGCCGAGCGAGCCGCCCATGAAGGCGAAATCCTGCACCGTCACTACAACCGGCAGGCCCTCGACCGTGCCCAGCGCATTGATGATGGCGTCTTCCAGGCCGGTCTTGGCCTTGGCGTCCTTCAAGCGGTCGGTGTAGCGCTTCTCGTCGCGGAACTTGAGCGGGTCCTGCATGACCTTGGGGTTCTCAAGCTGCTCGTATTTGCCGTCGTCGAGGAAGAATTTCAGCCGTTCCTTGGCCGAAATCTTCATGTGATGGCCCGATGACGGGATGACGAACTGGTTGGATTCCAGGTCCTTGTGAAACACCATCTCGCCGGTCTCGGGATCCTTGATCCAGAGATTCTCGGGCATGTCGGTGCGCCGGCCGAGCATCGAATTGATCCTCGGGCGAACGTAATTGGTGATCCAGTTCATCGCTTCGGCTCCTGTCCTGACGAAGAGTTGGCTCGTGCATGTCGCCCAAAAGTGGGAACCGGTTTTGGGATAACGACTTGCACAAGGCCTAAGTAGGGAAACTATTCGGCAGCAGCAAGGCGGGCCGAACGCACGCCCTGAGACAGTCCGCTGACCAGGGTGGCGACGGCCTCGGCCGGGTCGGCGGTCTTCTCGCCCTTCGGTCCCAACACATTGGCGACCGCGTTGACGATCGCGGTGCCGACGACGACGCCATCGGCATTGGCGCCGATAATGCGCGCCTGCTCGGCGGTCTTGACGCCGAAGCCGACGCAGACTGGCAAGTTGGTGTGGCCCTTGATGCGCTTGACCGCGGCGGCAACCTTGCCGGTGTCGGCCAAAGCCGAGCCGGTGATGCCGGTCATCGACACGTAATAGACGAAGCCCGACGTATTCTGCAGCACCTTGGGCAGGCGCTTGTCGTCGGTGGTCGGCGTTGCCAAGCGGATGAAGTTGATGCCGGCCTTCAGCGCAGGGATGCAGAGTTCTTCGTCCATCTCCGGTGGCAGGTCGACGACGATCAGCCCGTCAATGCCGCTGGCGATGGCGTCCTTGAGGAAGCGATCGACACCGTAGATGTAGATCGGGTTGTAGTAGCCCATCAGCACGATCGGCGTTTCATTGTCGGTGGCGCGGAAATCAGCCGCCGTCTTCAGCGTCTTGACCAGGGTCTGGCCACCTTTCAGCGCGCGCAGGCCCGCGGCCTGGATCGCCGGGCCGTCGGCCATCGGATCGGAAAACGGCATGCCCATTTCGATGATGTCGGCGCCGGCCTTCGGCAGCGCCTTCATGATCGACAAAGCGGTGTCGTAGTCCGGGTCGCCGCTCATGAAATAGGTGACGAGCGCCGGGCGGCCCTCGGCTTTCAGTTTTGCCATGCGGCGGTCGATGCGGGTCACCATGATCAGATCTCCATGCCCAGCATCGAGGCCACTGTGTGCACATCCTTGTCGCCGCGTCCCGACAGATTGACGATGACGATCTGGTCCTTGTCCATATCAGGCACGATCTTCACCGCATGCGCGATGGCGTGCGCGGATTCCAGCGCCGGGATGATGCCTTCGACGCGCGTCGTCAGCTTGAAGGCTTCCAGCGCCTCGTCGTCGAGGATCGGCACATATTCGACGCGGCCGGAATCGCGCAGCCAGGAATGTTCGGGGCCGACGCCCGGATAGTCGAGGCCGGCCGAGATCGAATGGCCGTCCATGATCTGGCCATCGGCGTTCTGCAGGAGATAGGTGCGGTTGCCGTGCAGGACGCCTGGCGCGCCAGCATTCATCGAGGCGCAATGCTCGATGCCGTCGAGGCCGCGGCCGCCGGCTTCGATGCCGATGATGCGGACTTGCCTGTCGTCGAGGAAAGGATGGAACAGGCCGATGGCGTTGGAGCCGCCGCCGACAGCCGCGATGATGGTGTCGGGCAGCCGGCCTTCCTGTTCGAGGATCTGGGCGCGCGCCTCGATGCCGATCACCGACTGGAAGTCGCGCACCAGCTCCGGATAGGGATGCGGACCTGCGGCGGTGCCGATCAGATAATAAGTGTCCTCGACATTGGTGACCCAGTCGCGCAACGCTTCGTTCATGGCGTCCTTCAGCGTGCCGTGACCGGCGGTCACCGGCCGCACTTCGGCGCCGAGCAGCTTCATGCGGAAGACGTTGGGGCTTTGGCGGGCGACATCGGTGGCGCCCATATAAACGACGCAGGGAAAGCCGAAGCGCGCCGCGACCGTGGCCGCGGCAACGCCGTGCTGGCCGGCGCCCGTCTCGGCGATGATGCGCTTCTTGCCCATGCGCTTGGCGAGCAGAATCTGACCGAGGCAATTGTTGATCTTGTGCGAACCGGTGTGGTTCAGGTCCTCGCGCTTGAAATAGACCTTGGCGCCGCCCCCGAGGCCCTTCGCCGAGGAAACCTCACGAAGATGTTTGGTCAGGCCTTCGGCGAAATACAGCTTTGACGGCCGCCCGGCATAGTGGGTCGAGAGGTTGGTCAACTCAGCCTTGAAGTCCGGATCGTTCTTGACCTCGTTCCAGTGCCGCTCCAGGTCGAGGATCAGCGGCATCAGCGTCTCGGCCACGAAGCGGCCCCCGAAGATGCCGAACATGCCCTGTTCGTCGGGTCCCGTGCGGAAGGAATTGGGTGTCGCCGGCTTGTTCATCGCCGATCTCCTGGTCTTGGTTCTGAGCATGTCTTATCGGAAAACCGGTCCCCACTTCTCCGGAACATGCTCGGGTTCGAAAGAAGTGCCTCAGGCAGCGCGGTCGTCGCGCGCGGCCCTGACGGCCCGGAAGAACTGCTCGATCAGCGCCGGATCCTTGACGCCCGGGCCGCTTTCCACCCCCGACGAAATGTCTATCGCGGGCGGATTGGCTGATATCAGGGCGTCGCCGATATTGGCGGCGTTGAGCCCACCGGAAAGCATGTAATCGAGCCCGGCGTCAAGGCCGGCCAGGATGCGCCAGTCAAAGGCGACGCCATTGCCGCCCGGAAGTTGCGAGCCCTTTGGTGGCTTGGCATCGAACATGAAGCGATCGGCAACGCCGATGAACGGCTTTAGCCGCTCGAGATCGGCTACCTCACTGACGGAGAACACCTTCATGACAGGCAGGCCGTAGCGGGCTTTCACCTCGGCCACCCGCTCGGGCGTCTCCGTGCCGTGCAGTTGCAGCATGTCGGGTCGCATCTTTTCGACGATCTCGTCCAGGAAGGCGTCATCGGCATCGACCGTCACGGCAACCGCCAGGGCCTTGCCGATTGCCGCCTGGCGCAGGCGGCCGGCTGCCGCAGGCTCGACATAGCGCGGGCTCCTGGCAAAGAAGATGAAGCCGACATGGCTGGCGCCGCCGGCCAATGCCGCGGCCATTGCATCATCGGTCTTCAATCCACAGATCTTGATATCGAGCGCCATGGCGCGGGGATTGGCACGAAACCGGCCAAGAGTCGAGAAAAAGCATGCTGTTTGCCGGCAACGCCAAAGGCGCTACCTATTGATGGGAGAAGCAAGGCGGAGCAGACCAATGGCCGACCAGAGCATAGCCGAACTCAGGCAGAAGATCGCGCAAGCGCGCGACGTCATCGCGCATCTGATGCAAAAGGCCGCCTTCGACGGGGCAGAAGCGCACCGGGTCCTGGATTATTTCGGCAGCGATGCGTTCGAGCAGAATTTCCTGCCATGGCCGCGCCATGGCGACGAAGGGCTGCGGCCTGAAGAGCTTAATGCGGCCAATGATGATTGAGCGCGGCGCCAGCGCAGGCTAATCGAACACGATCGCCTGCAGCGCGCCGCCATTGCGCTTCAGCCAGTCCTTGCAGCGGTCGGTATCGGGACAGAGCTGCTCGCACAATTTCCAGAATTTCGGGCCGTGGTTCATCTCCTTGAGATGCGCCACCTCATGCGCGACCAGGTAGTTTATCACCGGCGTCGGCGCCATCATGATGCGCCAGGAGAAGGACAGATTGCCGTCGGAAGTGCAGGAACCCCAGCGGCTCGACGTGTCCTTGAAGCGGATCGCCTTGGCGCGCTTGCCGATGGCCTCGGTATGCTTGACCACCAGCTTCTCGATGTCCTTCTTGGCCTCACGCTTGAGGAAATCGGCGATGCGGCGCGGCAAATGTATCCGCTCGCCATGGACGATCAGCAGCGGACCGCGCTCGTCGCGCGACACGGTGACGGTGCCGCGTTTCGACAGTTCGTGGACGATGCGATGCGCGACGCCGCGTATCGGGATCTTGATGCCGGGGCGCACTTGCGGCCGTGTCGGCACCTTGGCCAGACGCTGCTCCAGCCAGTCCTGGTGGCGGTGCAGGAATTTCTCCACCTCGCCGCGGCGCAGGCCCGGCGGCACGGTGATGCGCAGCCCCTGGCCGCCCGAATCGATGCGCAGCGTCAGCCGCCGTGCGCGGGCGCTCTCGACGATCCTGAGCGGCAGTGTGCGGCCGGCAACGACGTGCTCTCGCTCTTCGACAGGCGAGGGTTTTGGTTTGGTCAGGTTGCGGAAAAAGCCGAAGGACATGGCTGAACGATACGCGATTCGAGGAAAACGACCAGAACAAAAAAGAAACGGCGCCGCTCGCGCGACGCCGTCCATCATGCCAAGGCCTGTCTTACAGCGCCGCGCGTCTCTGACGCGCACAGGACGCTGTAGCACTCTAATTTGGCGCATGAACCTTTCCGAAAATCGGTTCCGATTTTCGGGGTCATGCGCGCAGCCTCAGTCGTCAAGCAGGTTCGGGCCCTTGCGCTTGGGGGTCGCGGGCTTGGCCGTTTCGGCCGAGCCTGTTTTCGCAGGCGCCGTCGACTTGTTGCGGTTGGCCATGAAGCGGTCGAACTCGTCCTGGTCCTTGGCGCGGCGCAATTCGCGGGCGTACTCATCGAACTCGCTCAGCATCTCGTCGAGCTTGCGACGCTCTTCGGCAAGGCGTTCGAGTTCCTTCTCGCGCCAGTCGTCGAAAGCGACATTGCCGGTGCGAGCCGAACCGTGGCCCCAGCGCGCGGCCTTGTCGGAACCGCGGCGGCAGCCGGCGAAGATGCCGTCCGTGGCGCGGTTGACGTCGCGCTTGAAGCCGTCAAGCCGGTCGCCCCAGATGATGTAGGCGAGCATGGCGAAGCCAAGCGGCCAGAACACCATGAAGCCGATCACCATCAGCGCGATGGTCGCCGGCGTCCAGGCCGGGCGGATCAATGCGGATGTGTTCATTTTCTCCCATTCCTTCGGTTGGAGACAGCCAAGAGCGGCTGCGTGGATTCGAAATGGGATGAGAAAAACGGCGATTCAAGACAACGTCCGCCAAAACCGGACAAGGTCCTGAAATGATTATCGCTTTTTGACCGCTTCGAGGAAAAGCACGACCAGGCCGGCGACCAAGCCCCAGAAGGCGGCGCCAACGCCGAACAAAGTCAGCCCCGACGCGGTGACAACGAAGGTGACAGTAGCCGCCATGCGCTGGTCCTCGTCCTTGAGCGCGATCGCCAGCGCGTTGGCCAGCGACCCCATCAACGCCAGGCCGGCCACCAGCACGATCAGGCTTTGCGGCAGCACTGCGAAGATCGCCACCAGCGAGGCGCCGAAAACCGCGAAGATCAGATAGGCAAGTGCATAGAAGGGTCCGGTCTTCCAGCGCTCGGCCGGGTCGGGATGGACGTCCGGCCCGGTGCAGATCGCCGCAGAGATCGCGGCCAGATTGGTGGTCGAGCCGCCAAACGGCGCCGACAGCAGCGAGAACAGGCCGGTGACGCCGATCAGCGGGCCGGGTTCGGGGTGATAGCCGGCGGCGCGCAAGACGGCGAGACCCGACAGGTTCTGCGACGCCATGGTGACGAGGTAGAGCGGCAGCGCCAGGCCGATGACAGCTGCGGCGCTGAAATGCGGGGCAATCAGCGTCAGCGTCGACAGTTCCGGCGCCGGCAGTCCGCCGACGCGGCCTGTCAGGAAGGCGGCGATGCCGCCGCCGATCAGCACCGCCAGCACCGACAGCGCCGGGTTGAACAGGCGAATGACGAAGAAGGCCGCGATCAGCGGCAGGATCAGCCAGGGATCGACCGGAATGGTCTTGACGGCATTGAGCGCGAAGGTGACGACGATGCCCGCCAGCATGCCGGACGCGACTGACGCCGGTATCCTTGATATCAGCTGGGTCAGCGGCTTGAACAGGCCGGTGGCGATCAACATCAAGCTGGTGACGATGAAGGCGCCGACCGCATCGGCCATGGTAAACCCGCTCGATGCCGCCATCAGCGCCAGGCCCGGTGTCGACCAGGCGGTGATGATGGGCATTTTCGTGCGCCAGGACAGCCACAGGCATTCGATCGCCATCGCCACGCACACTGCCGTCACCCAGCTCGCGGTCTCGGCCTGGGTGGCGCCAACCGCCTTGGCGGCGGCAATGACGACGGCCAGCGTGCCGCCGAAGCCGACGATTGCCGCGACAAAGGCGGATATCGGGATGGAAATGCGCATTCTCGCCTACCCCGCCCGCTGAACCATGTCGCCCACCGCCCTCAGCAGCATGTCGAGATCCTGCGGCCGCGACAGGCGGTGGTCGCCGTCGGGAATGAGCGACAAGGTGACGTCGTCGGCTGGCAGCAGCGAGACCAGCTTCAGCGCATGGCTTGCCGGCACGTCGGCGTCGGCCAGACCCTGCAGGATGTGGACGGGGCAATGGGTATCGATCGGCCCGGTCATGACCCGGTTCGCCCTGCCGTCCTCGATCAGCGCGCTTGTGTAGATGTAAGGCTCGGCGGAATAGTCCGAAGGTTCTTCGAAAAAGCCTTTCTCCCGGAGGTCGCGCCTCTGTTCCTCCGTCAGAGCCGGCTCGACCAGCTCGGCGGTGAAATCCGGCGCCGGCGCGAGCAGCACCAGGCCAACCACATTGCTGTCGCCCGCCTTGCGCATTTCCTGCACCATGCGCAGCGCGATCCAGGCGCCCATCGACGAGCCGACCAGGATTTGCTTGCCCTCGGTGAAACGCCGGAAGGCGGCGAGGCTCTCGCCAAGCCATTTCGAGATGGTGCCGTCGGCAAAGGCGCCGCCGGATTCGCCATGGCCGGAATAGTCGTGGCGCAGATATGCGCGGCCTTCCCTGGCCGCCCAATCCGACAGCGTTTGCGCCTTCGTGCCCAGCATGTCGGATTTGTAGCCGCCGAGCCAGACGACGCCGGGCGTTGCGCCCGAGGAATGGCGAACCGCGATATCAATGCCGTCGACATCCAGTAGGGTTGGGGTGGTCATGGCTGTGGATCAATCCTGGTTCTGGGGGCCTGATTGTGGGAGCCTGATTTTACTCGCCGGTCTTTTGACACAGGCACAGGCGAGGCGGAAAGTGCTCGCGACATCCTTTGTTTGGTGCAGGCCTGCGATCAGGGTGATTTTCTGTCAGCGCTGTGCTATTGACTCCGCCCGCGCGCTCACCACATTGGCGCGTCCTGAACATTCTAGATTGAAACCCTGAACGAAACGGCCAAGGAGACCACGACCATTCGCAGACCTTTCAAAGCAGCGGCGCCCACCAAAGATGGCCCGCGCTCCAACCGTGATATCCGGGTTCCCCGGGTCCAGCTGATCGACGCCGATGGCCAGAACCGCGGCGATATTTCCATCAACGACGCATTGCTGCTCGCCGAAGAGGCAGGGCTCGATCTGGTCGAGATCTCGCCCAATGCGGTGCCGCCTGTCGTCAAAATTCTCGATCTCGGCAAATTGAAATACGCCAACCAGAAGAAGGCGGCCGAGGCGCGCAAGAACCAGAAGGTCATCGAGATCAAGGAGATCAAGATGCGCCCGAACATCGACAGCCATGACTACGAAACCAAGATGAAGGCCGTGCGGCGCTTTTTCGAGGAAGGCGACAAGGTCAAGCTGACGCTGCGCTTCCGCGGCCGCGAGATGGCGCATATGGAACTCGGCATGCAGCTCCTGAACAAGGTGCGCGAGGAGACGGCTACCATCGCCAAGGTCGAAGCCGAGCCGAAGCTGGAAGGCCGCCAGATGATGATGGTGCTGGCGCCGCGCTAGATCAGTTCGGGCGTTGCGCTCTAAATCCGCCTGAATCCTGTCTCATGGCGTCCCGGCGATCGGCGGGACGCCGATTCTCCTGTCCAGACGCCGCGATCGCCGGCAAAGCTTCTCGACGATCGGATTCCCGACATGGCCAATGAAATCAACCCTGCGCCCATCAAGGAGCTGGGCGGCTACCAGCACATGCGCCGCATGGTCCTTGCGGTGCTGGTGGTGGTGCTGTTTGCGGCACTGCTGTTCGGCCAGTCGACCTTCCCGCCCGATACCCCGGTGCATGAAACGATCGAGATGGTCGGCGTGCTGCTGATCTTCCTTGGCGTCGTAGGCCGCTTGTGGTCGACACTCTATATCGGCGGGCGCAAATCCTCCGAAGTGGTCACCGGCGGACCCTATTCGATCACCCGCAATCCGCTCTACGTGTTCTCGACCGTTGCCGCCGCCGGCGTCGGGGCGCAGATCGGCTCGTTCTCCGGCATCGTCCTGTTTGCGCTTTTGTGCGCCGGCGCCTTCCACATCGTCATCCTGCGCGAGGAACGGTATCTCAAGGAGGTTCTCGGCGCGCCCTACACAGCCTATCTGGCGCGGGTGCCGCGTTTCTTCCCCAAGCTGTCGCTCTACCAGGAAGGCGACACCGGCAGCTTCAAGCCGCGCCTCTTGCTGACCACCTTGCTCGACGGGCTGGTGTTTCTGGTGGCGTTGCCGGTGTTCGAGACCATCGATGGCGCCCAGCAATCGGGTATACTCCCGGTGCTGTTCAGGCTCCCCTAGGTAGGCTGATATTCAGGTGAGGCCGACCTGCAAACGGCCGATCCCTGCGCTTCCGGTGTTCACGTACTTAAGTACGCTCCGCTCCGGTTCTCGGCATCAGCCGTTTTCGGCTCGGCCTGACCTGAATCTCGACCCACCTATCGGAGCCCAGGCTTGCACCGTGAATTAAGACAGAGCGTCGCAGCCGCTCGGGTGTTGCGCGCCAGCCCGCTTTGACGTATAGGACCGCCGTTCCAAGAAAACCGCCCGGCAGGGCATGCCGTGGCGGTTTCATTTGCTTTTCGGGCTTTTGGTCCGCCCGAAGCGAACAAGAAGCGCGATTGTGCGCCACCAATACGGAGTAGCAAAATGCCCAAGATGAAGACCAAATCGGCCGCCAAGAAGCGGTTCAAGATCACAGGTACGGGTAAAGTCCTGTCGGCTGCGGCCGGCAAGCGTCACGGCATGATCAAGCGTTCCAACAAGTTCATTCGAAATGCCCGCGGCACGATGGTTCTGGCTGAACCGGATGGCAAGAAGGTCATCAAGAATTTTCTGCCGAACGGCCTCTGAGCATTCGGTTTCAGGAACAGCGTTTAAGGAGATCATGACATGGCACGCGTAAAAAGAGGCGTCACCTCGCACGCCAAGCACAAGAAGGTCCTGAAAGCCGCGAAAGGCTTCTACGGCCGCCGCAAGAACACCATTCGCATCGCCAAGCAGGCGGTCGAAAAGTCGATGCAGTATGCGTATCGCGACCGCAAGAACCGCAAGCGCTCGTTCCGCGCGCTGTGGATCCAGCGCATCAACGCCGCGACGCACGAGCATGGCCTGACCTATGGCCGCTTCATCGACGGCCTCAACAAGTCCGGTATCGAGATCGATCGCAAGATCCTGTCCGACATGGCCATCCATGAACCGCAGGCGTTCGCCGCACTCGTGGCCAAGGCCAAGGTCGCGCTCGAATATCTGAAGAACACCACCCCGAATGCTTTTGAAAGCGCTGTCGCCTAGAGCATGATGCCAAAAAGTTGCTGACTTTTTGGACAACATCATGCTCAGGGAAATTTAGCGAGGAGCGCGATCTTTCCGAAAAGTCTGCAACTTTTCGGGATCGGGCTCCGAGCCCAGCGCTTCCCAGCATTCGCAATTCTGATTGGGGAACCCGCGCTGGCACGGCTGGCGCGGGTTTTTCTTATGGCTGAACTTTCAACTTGAAAGTGACTTTCACCTCAAAGTTGACTCCCAACACAGCGAGTTTGACCGTGAACGACATAGCTACCGGCTTGGATACTCTCGAAAACTCCCTGCTTGCCGACGTCGCGTCGGCCGCCGATGAGGCTGCTATCGAAGCCGTGCGCGTCGCGGCTCTCGGCAAGAAGGGGTCGATCTCGGAATTGCTGAAGACACTGGGCGCGATGAGCGCCGAGGAGCGCCAGGTCAAGGGCCCCGCGATCAACGGCCTGAAGAACCGCGTCACCGAAGCGCTGACGACACGCAAGGCCGAGCTGAAGGATGTTGCTGTCACTGCGCGCCTCGCCGCCGAGACGGTCGACGTGACGCTGCCGGTGCGGCAATCGCCGGCCGAGCGCGGCCGCATCCATCCGATCAGCCAGGTCATCGACGAGATCGCGGCGATCTTCGGCGATCTCGGCTTTGCCATCGCAGAAGGTCCCGATGTCGAGAGCGACTATTACAATTTCACCGCGCTGAATTTCCCCGAAGGGCATCCGGCGCGCGAGATGCACGATACCTTCTTTTTCCAGCCGGACGAAAAGGGCGAGCGCAAGCTGTTGCGCACCCACACCTCGCCGGTCCAGATCCGCACCATGGAGAAGCAGAAGCCGCCGATCCGCATCGTCATTCCCGGCAAGACCTACCGCCAGGATTCCGACGCTACCCACTCGCCGATGTTCCATCAGGTCGAGGGGCTGGTGATCGACAAATCGGCCAATGTCGCCAACATGAAGTGGGTGCTGGAAGAATTCTGCAAGGCTTTCTTCGAGGTGCCGCAGGTCAAGATGCGCTTCCGGCCGTCCTTCTTCCCGTTCACCGAGCCCAGCCTCGAGGTCGACATCCAGTGCGACCGCTCGCGGCCCGGCGAAGTGCGATTCGGCGAAGGCTCCGACTGGATGGAGATCCTCGGCTGCGGCATGGTCCACCCCAATGTGCTGCGCGCCGGCGGGCTCGATCCCGACGAATATCAGGGCTTTGCCTGGGGCATGGGCATCGACCGCATCGCCATGCTGAAATACGGCATGCCGGACCTGCGCGCCTTCTTCGACGCCGATGTCCGCTGGCTGTCGCATTACGGTTTCAGGCCGCTCGACATGCCGACGCTGTTCGGAGGTCTTTCCGCATGACGGCGCCGCACACGGGTGGCTGCCGCTGCGGCGCGGTACGGTTCGAGGCATCAGTCGAACCGCACCATATCAGCTATTGCCATTGCGGCGATTGCCGGCGCGCCAGCGGCGCGCCGGTGTCGGCCTTTGTCGGCTTCCTGACCGAGCAGGTGGCTTTCACCGGCAAGGCGCTGAAGATGTACGAGAACGGGCCGGTGACGCGCTCATTCTGCGGCATTTGCGGCTCGCCTATCGCCTATGTCGACGAGCGGCTGGAAGACCACATCTATTTCATGCTGGGCGCCATGGACATGCCGGCCTATTTCCGGCCGACGCACCATGCCTATGTGCGCGAGCAGCTGCCCTTCGTGCATATGCCCGACGACTTGCCGCGCCATTTGAAGACAAGCGTGCCCAGACCCGATGGACAAGGTCCGGTCGGGTACAGACAAAACGGAACATAGTGATGAAACTCACCCTTTCCTGGCTCAAGGATCATCTCGACACCGACGCCACGCTCGACGAGATCGTCGAGAGGCTGACCTCGATCGGCCTCGAAGTCGAGCATGTCGACGACAAGGCCGGCCTGAAGCCGTTCGTCATCGCCAAGGTGCTGACGGCGGTGCAGCATCCCGACGCCGACCGGCTGCGGGTGCTGACCGTCGACACCGGCAATGGCGCAGCCCCTGTCCAGGTGGTGTGCGGTGCGCCGAATGCCCGCGCCGGCCTGATCGGCGCCTTCGCCGCGCCCGGCGCCTATGTGCCCGGTATCGACGTGACGCTGACCGTCGGCAAGATCCGCGGCGTCGAGAGCCATGGCATGATGTGTTCCGAGCGCGAGCTGGAGCTGTCGGATGAGCACAATGGCATTATCGACCTGCCGGCCGATGCGCCTGTCGGCACCAGCTTCGCGGCTTACGCGCATCTCGACGATCCGGTGATCGAGATCAATCTGACGCCGAACCGGCCGGATGCGACCAGCATTTACGGCGTCGCCCGGGACCTGGCGGCAAGCGGGCTTGGCCGGCTCAAGACCGCGCCGGTCGAAGCGGTCCCTGGCAAAGGTGAAACGCCGGTCAAGGTGACCATCGAGGCGCCGGAGCTCTGCCCCGGTTTCGCGCTGCGCCTGGTGAAAGGCGTGAAGAACGGGCCGTCGCCGAAATGGCTGCAGCAAAGGCTGATCGCCATCGGCTTGCGCCCGATCAGCGCGCTGGTCGACATCACCAACTACGTCACCTTCGACCGTGGCCGGCCGCTGCATGTGTTCGATGCCAAGAAGGTCGCCGGCAATCTCGTCGTGCGCCGCGCACGCGACGGCGAGAAGGTGCTGGCGCTCGACGGGCGCGAATACACGCTGACGCCGCAGATGTGCGTGATCGCCGATGATAATGGCGTCGAATCGATCGCCGGTGTCATGGGCGGCGAGCATTCCGGCTGCGACGAGAGCACCACGGACGTGCTGATCGAATCCGCTCTTTGGGATCCGATCACCACGGCCCGCACTGGCCGTACGCTCGGCATCATCACCGATGCCCGTTACCGTTTCGAGCGTGGCGTCGACCCAGAATTCATGGTGCCCGGCGTCGAGCTGGCGACAAAGCTTGTGCTGGAGTTCTGCGGCGGCGAGCCGACGGAAACCGAGGTCATTGGCTATGCCGGCTACAAGCCTAAGATCGTTTCCTTCCCTATCTCGGAAGTAAAGCGGCTGACCGGCACCGAAGTGCCGAAGGCGGAAAGCCTCGACATCCTTTCGCGCCTCGGCTTCGAGCCGCAGGGCTCGGACGACATCGTCGATGTGGCGGTGCCGTCCTGGCGGCCCGATGTCGATGGCAAAGCCGACCTGGTCGAGGAAGTCATGCGCATTCACGGCGTCGACAACATCGCGCCGCAGCCGCTCGGCGCTCATGACGCGGTCAATTCCAAGATCCTGACGACGCTGCAGGTGCGCACCCGCATTGCCAAGCGCTCGCTCGCCGTGCGGGGCATGCTGGAGGTTCTCACCTGGTCGTTCATCCCGGCCAAACACGCCGAACTGTTCGGCGGCGGCCAGACGGCGCTGAAGCTCGCTAATCCGATTGCAGCCGACATGTCCGATATGCGGCCCTCGCTGTTGCCCGGCCTGATCGTCGCCGCGCAGCGCAATGCCGACAAGGGCATCGGCGATGTCGCGCTGTTCGAGGTCTCCGGTACCTATGAGGGCGACGGCCCCGACCAGCAGCGGCGCGTTGCCGCCGGTGTGCGCCGCGGCACCGCCAAGCTCGACGGTTCCGGCCGCAGTTGGGCCGGCAATTCCGGTCCGGTCGGCGTGTTCGACGCCAAAGCCGACGCGATTGCAGCGCTGGAAGCCTGCGGCGCGCCGGTCGACAGGCTGCAGATCGAGCCAGGCGGTCCGGCCTGGTATCATCCCGGCCGCTCCGGCACGATCAAGCTCGGCCCGAAGACAGTGCTCGGCACCTTCGGCGAGTTCCACCCGAAGACGCTGGAGGGGTTGGACGTTTCCGGACCGATCTGCGGTTTCGAGGTCTATATCGACGCCGTGCCCGAGCCGAAGGCCAAGCCGACGAAAACCAAGCCAAAGCTGGAGCTGTCCGCCTTCCAGGCGGTGAAGCGCGACTTTGCTTTCGTCGTCGACAAGACGGTGGAGGCCGGCGCGCTGGTGCGCGCGGCGCTCGCCGCCGACAAGAAGCTGGTCACCGGCGTTTCGGTGTTCGATGTGTTCGAGGGGGCATCTCTCGGGACCGCCAAGAAGTCGATTGCCATCGAAGTATCTATCCAGCCGGTTGAAAAGACGCTCACCGACGAGGATTTCGAGGCGCTGGCCAAGCGCATCGTCGACAATGTCGGCAAGCAAACGGGCGGCATGCTGAGAACGTAGAGCGGCTAACGCCGCCCTACGTATTTCGACTTCACGCAATTCTCAGGGAAAGCGCGTCTTAGGGAAAGCGCGGCGCGCTTTCCCAGTAAAACCGCTACACACTTTTCCTGGAATTGCTTCTGAGGATTGCCGGCAGTTGCGAATCGCTCTCCAAAGGGCGATGGACCATCTGCGCTATTCCGGTCTGCCGTTCGAAGCCCAGCGCGAAGCGTTTCTCGCCATGGTGTTGGCGGATGCGCTCGTCAGCGACGCGCTGGAGCGGGCCCGCACGCTGGCGTTGCCGGACTGGCTGGTGGTGTCCGGCGCGCTCTACAACAGCATCTGGAACCACCTGACCGGCAAGGCGCCGGGCTACGGCATCAAGGATGTCGATCTCTTCTACTTCGATGACAGCGACCTGTCCTACGAGGCCGAGGACGCGGTCATCCGCCGGGCCGCGCAGCATTTCGAGGGGCTGGCTCTGCCGGCCGAGGTGCGCAACCAGGCACGGGTGCATCTGTGGTATCCGCAGAAATTCGGCCAGCCCTGCCCGCGCTATACGAGTTCCAGCGAGTCGGTGAGCTATTTTGCTTCGAAGACGCATGCGGTCGGGGTGCGATACGATGCCGACGGGCAGCTTGAGGTCGTGGCGCCGTTCGGGCTGGATGACCTCTTCGCGTTTCGCATCACGCCCAACCGGCTGATGGATAACAGGCGCACGCATGAGGCCAAGGGGGCGAGGGCGAAGGCGTGCTGGCCGGAGATTACGGTGGTGCCCTGGTAATACGAAATGGCGGCGCGAGGCACCCCCCTCTGGCCTGCCGGCCATCTCCCCCGCAAGGAGGGAGATTGGCAGCTTCATCGTTGGCGCACTTTCTGCAACGTTGGTGATTGGCGAAAACAGCGACGACAGCCGATCTCCCCCCTTGCGGGGGAGATGTCCGGCAGGACAGAGGGGGGTGCCGCGCGCTGACTTCTCAGGGCGCCAAGCTCCCCCGCTTGTTCACCCATTCACCAGCGCCAACAGTTCCTCCGTATAGCGCTTGCCAACCACCTTGTCCGGCGACAGCGCATCTCCAATCGCCGCGACCTCAGCCGCGCTCAGCTCGATCCCGACCGCCGCCGTGTTCTGCTCGAGATGGCGTATCTTTCTTGCGCCGGGGATCGGCACGATGAAGTCGCCCTGGTGCAGCACCCAAGCCAGCGCCAGCTGCGCCGAGGTGACGCCTTTTTCCACCGCCAGCTTTTCCAGCGTCGCAATGACCTTGGCGTTTGCCGCCATGGCGTCGGCCTGGAAACGCGGCAAGGTGCGGCGCCAATCGTCGTCGCTGAGGGCCTCGGGCTTGGCGATGGTGCCGGTGAGCAGGCCGCGACCGAGCGGGCTGTAGGGGACGAAGCCGATGCCGAGTTCGCGGCAGACATCGAACACTTCGTCTTCGGGGTCGCGGCTCCAAAGCGAGTACTCACTCTGCACGGCAGCGATCGGATGCACGGCGTGCGCCCGGCGGATGGTGGCGGCACTGACCTCCGACAGGCCCAGCGCCCGCACCTTGCCATCGCGCACCAGCTCGGCCATGGCACCGACCGTGTCCTCTATCGGCACGTCGGGATCGACGCGGTGCTGGTAGTAGAGGTCGATGACATCGGTATCGAGCCGCTTCAGCGAGGCTTCCGCCACCGCCTTGACGTGCTCCGGGCGGCTGTCGACGCCGACCATGCGTTCGAGGCCTGAGCCTTCCTCGGAAATCTTGAAGCCGAATTTGGTGGCGATCGTCACCCTGTCGCGCACCGGCTTCAACGCCTTACCGAGAAGGATCTCGTTCTCAAAGGGACCATAGACTTCGGCGGTGTCGAAAAACGTCACGCCGATCTCGACAGCGCGGCGCAGCGTGGCGATTGCGTCAACCTCTGCCTGACCGCCATAGGCGAAGCTCATGCCCATGCAGCCGAGGCCGACGGGGAAGACTTCGAGTTCAGTACCAAGTTTGCGGGTTTTCATGGCGCGTCTCCTTGTTGCGATGAAAGAGAGATAGCGCCTGGCTTTACGTTCGATAATTGGCTGTCATTCGCACGGGCTGTTCTATAAAATAGAGCAATGAACCGAGCGCATCTTTCTCAACTGGCTGTACTGGCAACAGTCGCCCAATGCGGCAGTTTTCGTGGCGCGGCGCGCGAACTGGCCATCGCGCCTTCGGCAGTGAGCCATGCCGTGTCCAGCCTGGAGGCGCGGCTCGGCGTGCGGCTTTTGGCGCGCAGCACCCGCAGCGTAGCGCCAACGGAGGAGGGCGCGCAGCTGCTCGAACGGCTGCGGCCGGCGCTGTCCGAGATCGATCTGGCGCTGGAAACGGCGATCGAGGCGCGCGACCGGCCGGCCGGGAACCTGCGGCTGACCGTGCCGCGCACCGCGGCCCACCTGGCATTGACGCCCAGGCTCGGCGGCTTTGCCGCGGCCTATCCCGACATCGTGCTGGAAATCGTCATCGAGGATCGCTTCACCGACGTCGTCGAAGGCGGCTTCGATGCCGGCGTGCGGCTCGGTGAGAGCCTGCAGCGCGACATGATCGCGGTGCGCATCGGATCGGACCTTCGCGGCGCCGTGGTCGGCGCGCCATCCTATTTCGCAACCATGCCAAGACCCCGCCATCCGCGCGATCTTGCCGACCACCGCTGCATCCGCTTCCGTTTTTCCAGCGGCATTCTTTACCGCTGGGAATTCGAGAAGGATGGCGAAGAGATCGAGATCGCGGCGCAAGGGCCGCTGATCCTCGACGAAGACCATCTGATCGCCCAGGCGGCGGTCGACGGCGCTGGGCTCGCCTTCGTCTTCGACGATTATGTGCGCGCGCCGCTCGCCGACGGTCGCTTGATCCGCGTGCTGGAAGACTGGTGTCCGCCCTTCGACGGTTTCTTCGTCTACTACCCCAGCCGCCGCCAGATGCGCCCGGCGCTGCGGGCGTTTGTGGATTTCTTCAAGGTCGGTGCTTAGCCACCTCCCCCTTGTGGGGAGGGCCGATCCGCGTAGCGGATCGGGGTGGGGGTCTTCGTAGGGCGACACCCCCACCCCGTCGCTTCGCGCCGACCCTCCCCACAAGGGGGAGGGTGGAAGAAAGCCCAGCTGCCATTCGTTCACCAACCATGCCGGCATTCATCACCAACAACTCAATCCGCTACGGCTGGGCAACGATCGTCCTCCACTGGCTGATCGGCATCATCTTCATTGGCCAGTTCATGCTCGGCTTCATCATGGTGCGGTTGACCAGCCAGCGCGCCGCCTTCGAGCTGATCCAGCTGCACAAATCCTTCGGCTTCCTGCTGCTCGGCCTCCTCATCCTGCGCATTACCTGGCGGCTCGGCAATGCGGCCCCGGCCTTGCCGGCCTCGGTCGGAGGGCTGGAGCGTCGGACGGCGCCGCTGGCGCATCTGGCACTTTATGGCTTCCAGCTCGCGGTGCCGCTGTCCGGCTGGGCACTGGTTTCGGTGTCGATGCTGGAGATCCCCAGCATGCCGTTCAACCTTTTCGTGATGCCGAACCTGCCGCTCGGCGTGTCCGATGCGGCGGAAAACTTCTGGGCGGTAGCACACTGGTATCTCGCCTATGCCGGCATTGCCTTGGTCGCGCTGCATGCACTGGCGGCGCTGCGGCATCATTTCTGGCTGCGCGACAGCGTGCTCACGCGCATGATCACGCCTTCGTCAGATCAGGACATGGAATAGGGCGCGCCGCGCATTCGTTCATTGGGGTGAGGGCGCAACACTTCGCTTGCCCCAGAAGGACAAAACCCATGTATGCGCGCATCTTCGGATTGGCGGCTGTTGCCGCTTGCCTTGCCATGCCTGTCTCCGCCGCTGTGGACCTCGGCGACGCCGCCGGCAGCTACACGGTCAACCCGGCCAGCTCCAGCATTCGCTTCTCCATCGGCAAGGTCGGTGGCGGCGGCCTCGACGGCGCCTTTGGCCGCTTCAAGGGCTCTATCCGCATCGACAACAGCGATCTCGGCCGTTCCGCGGTCAACTTCACCATCTATCCCGAAAGCGTCGGCACCGGCCAGGGCCGCATCGACGCCTTCCTGCGCTCCGATGCGGTGTTCGACGTGGCCAACAGCCCCGAAATCCAGTTCCGCTCGACCAGCGTAA
Source organism: Mesorhizobium sp. M0030 (assembly GCF_040323695.1). Classification (NCBI taxonomy): domain Bacteria; kingdom Pseudomonadati; phylum Pseudomonadota; class Alphaproteobacteria; order Hyphomicrobiales; family Phyllobacteriaceae; genus Mesorhizobium; species Mesorhizobium sp. M0030. Next base: position 753,043 of record NZ_JAMYVE010000001.1, read on the forward strand.
CCCGAACCAGCGACACCACGGCGCTGGTCAGCGGCCGGCTGACGGCGCGCGGCAAGACGTTTGCGGAAAAGTTCACTGCCGAGCTCGGCGGGCTGAAGGGCGGCGTCATTAAATTCCACGTCACCGGCAAGGTGCTGCGCTCCCGGTACGGCATGGATGTCGGCACGCCGATCTATTCGAATATCGTCAATTTCGACATGACGCTGACGGGCAAGCGAGGCTAGCAGGACCAGCGATCCGCATTGGCTTTTCCCGCAATTTCGGGCAAACCTCCTCGCCTGTAAATCGATAGGAGAAGCCTGATGTTCCGATGGGGTGTTTTGTCGACGGCCAAGATCGGCCGCGAGCAATTGTTGCCGGCAATCGTCGAGGCCGAGAATGGCGTTTTGTCCGCGATCGCCAGCCGCGACCTGTCGAAGGCCGAGGCCCTGGGCGAGCGGTTCGGCGCCAGGCATGCCTTTGGTTCGTATGAGGAGCTGCTCGCTTCGAAAGACGTCGACGGCGTCTACATCCCGCTGCCGACCTCGCAGCATGTCGAGTGGACGGCCAAGGCCATCGAAGCGGGCAAGCATGTGCTGGTGGAAAAGCCGCTGGCGCTCGACGCCAAGAATATCGCACCGCTGATCAAGCTGCGCGACAGCAAGAAGGTGCTGGTCTGCGAGGCCTTCATGGTCATCTACCACCCGCAATGGATCAAGGTGCGCGATCTCATCGCCGATGGCGCCATCGGCCGGCTGCGCCATGTGCAGGGCGCCTTCTCCTATTACAATGTCGATCCCACCAACATGCGCAACCAGCTCGATCTCGGCGGCGGCGCGCTGCCTGATATCGGCGTCTATCCGACGGTGTCGACGCGGTTTTCAAGCGGCAAGGAGCCACTGCGCGTGCAGGCGACGATCGAGCGCGACAAGAAATTCGGCACCGACATCTATTCCTCGATCCGCGCCGATTTCGGCGATTTCGAACTGTCCTTCTATCTGTCGACGCAGATGGCGGCGCGGCAGGTGATGGTGTTCCACGGCGAGAAGGGTTTCATCGAGGTGTTCTCGCCGTTCAATGCCGGGCTCTACGACCATCACCGCATCGAACTGCACAACCAGAACCATACGGAGGCGCAGGTGTTCCGCTTTCCCGGCACCCAGCAATACCGGCGCGAGGTAGAGACGTTTGCCAGGGCGGCACAGGGCGGCAAGGAGCGTGTCTTCACGCTGGAGGAGTCCGTGCTCAACCAGAATGTCATCGACGCCATCTTCCGCGCCGGTGGCAAGGAAGGCTGGGAGGCCGTCTGATACAGCAATCTTAGCCGGTAATTTCATGGGAGAAGGGCGTCCGCATTGTGCATGCGGAAGCCCCTTTCCTATTGGACTGACGATCTCACGCGCCTCTGAGCGTCAGGTGTAAGGTCTCGGCGAAGCGGTCGGGATAGGGCGCAAAGCCCATATGGTCGCCGGGGAAGGCGGCGCGCTTGCTGCCGAGCCTGTCGGCCAGCGCTTTGCCCATGCCGTCGATCGGCTGGCCGATGGACTCTTCGCCGATGCCGACCACGACCGGGCGGCCGCGCAACGCCTCGATATCAGGACGGTAGAGCGACAGCGGCATGACGCCATGCGCCAGCCAGTATTCGAAATTGCCGCTGACCCTGGCAAAGGTCTCGGCCTCTTCGGGCGACGGTTCGAACGAAGGCGGTCCGTCTTGCGGCTCGTGCGGTCCGGCTTCACCCTGGTCCGGCCCTTCCGACAGGCCGTTCTCACTGAAGAATTTCTGCATCGCCGCCTCGACGCCCTGGCTGCGATAGGTGTCGTGCAGGTCGCGCATGCCGGCCAGTGACGGCGACGGGTCGTCGAGCAGCATCATGCTGGGCGGCTCATGCGCCACCAGCGCACGAACCCGGCCGGGATGGCGGGCGGCGAGGTTGAGCCCGATCTGGGCGCCGCCGCTGGTGCCGAACACATAGGCCGGTCCGGCGCCAAGCGCCTCGATCAATCTCGCGGCATCGTCGCCATGGACATCGAGGTCCTGCTCTTGCGGCTCTCCGTCAAAGGTGCTGCGCGAATTGCCGCGCGGATCATAGGCGACCACCGTGTAGCGGTCGGCGAGGTGGCCCGCGACATCGGCGAAGACGCCGGCGTCCTGCGGTCCGCCGGGGATTATCAACAGTACGGGGCCGGAACCGCGCATCTCATAATAGAGGCTGGCGCCCGGTACTTTCAGCGTCGACGTTTGGGGGGTCATGTCCATCTCTCCTGTTGTTCTCATGTCAAAGTTCGGCTTTGCGCCGGGTCCGATCATTTGCCGGTGACAACCATGCGGTTGCCCTCGCTGTCGCGGAATTCGGCGACCGTGCGGCCCCGCTGCCAAGGCGCTTCCTGCGGCTCGGGGATCTCTCCTGGTCCTCGATGGCTGCCGCGCAACCGTCCACGGGAAAGACGATCCGGACGATCGAAAAGATTCGCCGGGCGACGAATCTTTTCGAGGTCGCGAAACGTCTTCTCCGTGCAGAGTTGAAAATAGGAGACGACAATGGGCTACAATCTCATCCGCTACGGCGTGAAGGACGAAAGCATCGCCGAGAACCGTATGCTGGTTGCACAGGTGTTCGAGGCACTCGACGACACGAAGCCGCAATCCGTGCGCTACCTCGTCCTGGAACTGGAGAATGGCGAGTTCATCCATCTTGTCAGCCAGGATGGCGACGGCCTGACCGGGCTCGCAGCCTTCAAGGCCTTCAGCGCCGATCATGCCGGGCGCCGCTCGACGCCGCTTGCCAGATCGCCGGCAAAGATCGTCGGCAATTATCGTATGCTGGCCGGCGAGGTCGTGCCGGCTTGAATGCAAAGACCGGCATTTTGGGAACGGACAGGATGAACACAGCAAAACTCGACCGCGTTGCCCTGGAGGCGATGCTCGGCTCCTTGCGACCGAAGCTGCACCGCTACTGCGCCCGCATGGCCGGCTCGGTGATCGATGGCGAGGACATCGTCCAGGAGACACTGATCAAGGCACTGCAGGCCATCGACGGCGACGCCGCCGTCGAGCATCCGGAGCAATGGCTGTTCCGCATAGCCCACAATGCCGCGCAAGATCATCTGCGCCGGCGCCAGCGGGAGCAGGCGCGCATGAGCGAGACCGACATGACGACGATCGAAGACCCCTCCGCCAGCGCCGATGCGAGGCTCGCCACCGCCGCCAGCCTGCGAAGCTTCATGCAGCTGGCAACAGTGCAGCGCAGCGCCGTGATCCTTGTCGACGTGCTTGGCCTCAGCCTGCACGAAACCTGCGAAGTGTCCGGCGCGACCCTGGCTGCGACCAAGGCAGCGCTGCATCGCGGGCGGTCGCAGCTGCGCCTGCTGGCGTCACAGGACGAGCAGGCGCCTGCCCCAAAGCTCGACGCCGACGACGAGCGGCGCCTGCGCCGCTATGTCGACCTGTTCAACGCGCGCGACTTCGACGCCGTGCGCGCGTTGATCGCCGAGGATATCCAGCTTGAAGTCGTCAACCGCACCCGCATGCGCGGTAAGGCGCAGGTTTGCAACTATTTCGGCAATTACGACCGTGTCCAGGACTGGGCGCTGTCGCTCGGCTTCGTCGACGGCAGGCCGGCCATCCTGATCCGCAACCCGCAAGCGGGAGATGACGCCGTGCGCGGCTTCATGCTGGTCGACTGGCAGGATGGAAAGGTCAGCCATATCCGCGATTTCCGCTACGCGCCCTATTGCCTTGCCGATGCGGACATCCGCTTCATCGACGGGTAAGCATCGGCCAGAGAGCGCGGGCTTCGCGCCTCAGGCGAAGCTTTGCAAATTGGCGTCCTGCAGCTTGGAGCCGGCGAGCAAGGTCTCGAGCACCTGCTTCTTGAGCGACAGGCACTGCGAGCGGGCAAGCTTTGCGATGGCCGAGACCTCGGCCAGCTCGCAGGCAAGCACCAACTCCTTCTGCTGGCCGATGATCGCTTGCGTGAAGTCGCGCGATTTGAAGCCGAGATGGAGGACACGCTCCGACTGGTCGAGCGTTTGGTCGAGCAGGCGAACTAGGCGCAGATTGCCGGAGAGTTCGGCCAGGGCCAGGCGAAAGGCGCGGTCGGCCGCCAGAAAGGCGACATGGCTGCGCAGCGTCTCCGGCTTCAGCACCTTCTGCGCCGCCAGCCTGATGTCGTCGAGCCCGCGTTCGGTGAGGTTTGCCGCGGCCACCCGGAACACTTCCGGTTCGATTAGGCTGCGGACGTCGAAGATCTCGTTGACGTCGCGCAGGCTAAGCGGTGCGATGACATAGCCGCGGCGCGGCTCGCTCTTGATCAGCCCTTCCTGCGTCAGGCGGGCCAAAGCCGAGCGGATCGTCGCCTTTCTGATCTGGTAGCGGTCGCCGATCTGCTTTTCGGTCAGGCTTTCGCCGGGTTGCAGGACGCAGGCGACGATGTCGCTCTTCAGCTGCTCATAAGCTTCCTCGCTGCGCAATATGTCGGCGGTCGACGGCGCCTTGACGGCGGACGGTGTCACTGATTTCGGAAGAGCCATATCTGCCTGCCCGTTTGGTCTGCCCGCGTGGTCTGCCCGCGTGGTCTGCCCGCGTAGTCTGCCCGCGTAGTCTGCTTGCCCGTTTCGACCATCCGGTTGACGGGTCTGTCGGCATTCGCTAGCCTGAGCATCTCAGTTGTATTGGTTGAGCTTCCCAATGGAGATGACGACAAATGTCTCTTGCCGCCAACTCGCCTCTCTACGCCGTAACCGCCGATATCGTCAACGCAGCCAAAGGTGCTCATGCCTTCGAACGGGTCAAGGCGGTGCTGCGCGAACACACCGACCGCTTCCATGCATCAGGCGTGCTCGCGCATGAGGAAGACGACGATGAGGTGCTGCTGCATGCCAGCCCTGACTTGACCATCTACCACATCACGCTGTCGCCCGGCCTGCAGTACCCGCCGCACAACCATCTGATGGATGCGCTGATCGGCATCTACAAGGGTAGCGAGACCAACTTCATCTATCCCGTCGACGGCAGCGAGATCGATGCGCCGGAACGCCACGACATCGCGGCGCCCGCGGTGGTGCACATGGCCTCTAATACTGTGCACGCGGTCGCCAACACCGGCAGCGCCCGCTCAGGCGCCCTGCATGTCTATCTCGGCAATCTTACCGAGACCCACCGCCACATGTGGAGCCCGGACAGCACCCACGCCGAGCCGTTCGACAATGAGCGGTATCTGGCTGGTGCGAGGCCGATCGAGTAGGCCGGTAGTTCCTGACGGGCCGCATCGAACTCGACCTGCTCTGGCGCACCGAGTCGGCTGCTAGCAATCCAGTCGCTTAGTCAGATGTCTTGCCCAGAGTGTCGGCAACCACCGCGCCGCGCTCTCCCATCGGCAGAGCGGGACCCGTGGTCGAGTCGATTGCCGTCTGGTGTTCCATCTCGGCATTGATTGCGGCGCCGGCGATGAGAATGATGACGGAAATCCATGTCCACATCATCAAGCCAACGACCGCGCCCAGCGATCCGTAGGTGGCGTTGTAGTTGGCAAAATGTTGCAGGTAGAACGAGAACAGCCACGATGCGCCGATCCAGACGGCGGTCGCAATCAGGGCTCCCCAGCTCAGCCATCGCCACTTTGCGCGCTCGCGACTTGGCCCGAAGCGGTAGAGCAGGGAAATGCCTGTCAGCATTATTCCCACCAGGATCGGCCACCGAGATACGGCAACAAGGGTCTCTGTCCAGGCGTCGAGGTACAAAAAGCGCAACAATGCCGGAACAACGCCGACTGTCAGCAACAGCGCAATGCCGATCACCAGGGCTCCCATCGTAAACAGTATCGACATCAGGTTGAGCGTGATGAAGCTTCGCTTCTCGCTTTCCTCATAGGCGATGTTCATCGCATCGAAGAGCGCCTTCATGCCGCTGTTGGCGCTCCACAGAGCGATCCCAAGGCCGATGAAGAAACCCGTTCCGAGAGCCCCCGGTTTCTGACTGGCCAGGGCCTGCAGCTGCCCGCGTATCAGATCCAATCCTCCCGATGGCAGCAATCCGCCGAGATAGGCGACATGGTCCGCGACTGTGACTGGATCAGCGACAAAGCCGTAGATTGAGATAAATGCCGCCAGCGCCGGAAACAGCGCCAGCAGCAGATAGAAGGTGGCGCCGGCGGCAACCAGCAAGACCCGGTCCTTGTTGAACTCTTCCCAGAGCCGCCAGAAGATATCCTTCCAGCCGAGTGCAGGGATTTGTGACGGCCAGGCCGCATCGCGTCCACGGTCCCCGTCCTCAGCCCTTATGGCGGCCTTGCTGGCTTCCGAGGTTGCCAGGGCACGACTGGCCGCTTCGGTATCGATTAACGAGGACTTGGTGCCCATCGCTCAACGGCCCCCCGCTCCGCGGTGCTGAAAAGCTGCCTCTCCTCAGAGGGACACTTTGGCGACTTTGTCCTTGTATTCCTCTTTCGGATCGAACCCGAGCAGCATTTTGATGCCTGCCGTGAGGCTTGAGCCGTCGAGCCAGATCTCGGCTCCTGTGGGTCGAACCTGAGCAGTGCCAGCTTCGGATCATCTTTCCCGCCTTCGAACCAGGCAGCGACGAAACGATTCCAAAGCCGATCGATGACCGCGCGGTTGTTGTCCAACGAAAGCTTCCCTTGCACGGTGGCGAACAGATCGTGGCCCTTTGATGTGAAGGTGGCCGTGGCGCCGCTGCCAGCTTTCAGGCCTCAACCAGTTCAGTGTCTGTGGCTGTGAAAAACCAGATTGGTCCGTTTTGATCCTCGATCTGAGCGGTCATTGGACGCGGGATAGCCTTCGATCCATCGAGGCCGATCATCATCGTCATGTCGGATTTCAACGACTTCCAGAACTTGGCTTCGAGCTCGGCAGGGGTAGGCATTTGGACTTCCTTTCAGACGGGCGAAAGAAAGCAAACGGCAGCCGACTGCATCTGTTCCAATGGATTGAAAGATCTTGCGGAGTTCCGCAGGCTCAAGGCTGGCGAAGCCGCAATTGGAGCGTGTCGAAAAAGCTGTTCGGCAGGCTGACCGAGGGTTCGCGTCGAAGGCGCGCGTTGCCAAAATGGTGACCCCAATGCCAATAAGTGGCCTAACTCTCTCTTTTGCATTCATAGACTGATGACGTGCAACCAGATTCAAAGTAGATAGCTAACAAACTTGGGTGGAGACCGGGATGGAAGCGATTGATCGACTAACCATTTTAATGCGCACATACAGCGCAAGACAGTGTCTCTTGTTCGCTGGCGCAGGCTTTTCGGCGGGCGCAACCAGCCATAACCTCGATGGATCCCAACAGAACGTCCCAACCGGTCGACGTTTGGTAAAATTCTTTAAGGACACGTTGGCCGAAGACACGGATGATCTATCCGCACTGTCTGATTTGTATCAAGATGAGCACGGAGAATATGGCCTATTCCAGCTTCTCAAGACCCCGGCTCAGATATCCATAAGCAATTATCCATGGAAAGAAATTTATACCACCAACTACGACAATGTTATTGAACTCTCTCTTTCTGCAAAAAACAAGTCATTTGGGATATACAACCCAAATAAACGTCCTTCAGATGTCGACTACCGGACTCTACCGATCGTCCATATCAACGGCTATATCGAATCGGCCGATTTCAAAGATTTCCGAGAAGAAATAAAACTGACGGACGCGCAGTATTTCTCCGACGACTTCTCTCGATCTGCGTGGGGAGAACGCTTTCGAAATGATATTATCACATCTCCTTGCATAGTGTTCGCCGGGTATTCCCTCTATGATTTAGATGTTGCCAGGGTCCTTAACTCGTTCGAAGGGATGAAAGAGCGGATTTTTTTCATCGTCGGTGAGACTGTGTCTCGCTCTTTAGAGCGCAAACTATCCCAATTCGGCAGCATTCTGCCGATCGGCGTTGATGGTTTAATGGAATTGATCAATGGCATAGATTTATCCAGCCCTGCGCCCCCTAGTCTATATCTTTCAGCTTGGGAAAAGGTCAGTCCCCCAACGTCTATTCCGCGCGCCTTGCGTGATATAGATGTGATAAATTTTCTGATGTCGGGCAGCGTCGACAACGATCAATTCGCCGATGATCTTTATAAAAAGAATTACCTAATATCGATAAATCGCGACTCAACAGACTACATTGTTGACAATATTAACCGGCACAAGCTTTGAGAGCGGCACTGCAACGCTCCCATTTGACCGGTCGACGGAGATTATCGATGTGGAACCTCATTGGCAGGCTTCGGATATCGAACCGTACTTGGAAAATAATTCTCCTGGGAATGACAAGTCCAAGGGCGGATTATCGCCGCAGCACCTACCGGTGATACGTGTCAAAGCGCGACACAAGCGATGCGGTTGGTCTGTTGGTTTGCAGGCGTCGAATAGCTGAAAAGGACCGTCCGCTCCTGGCGCAACCTCGAACTCAACTTCGCTGTCGGTGACGTCCGCTTTCAGGCGGTGGCTAAGGGAACCTGGACGGCCGAGATGAGGCGCAAATCGGACGCAACCGGAAAGCCGGCCTCGTTCATCCAGTGAAACAGCGCCGGTCCAGCGCAGTGGGAACGAAAGTGAGGTCAGTGGCTTTCCCGCTCGCATTCAACGTCCCCTGGGAGGAGCGCGTGAGCCCCGCGCCAATTTACGCAGTGTACAGTCCGCCGATATCGGAGCTGCCTTATTTAGATGTAGTCTTGGCTCCAGCCGGTACGGCCACGGCAAGGCCCTTCAACAACGCTGAAGACGCGGCGGCATTCAACCGCCCACGGATCTCATTAGGGTCGTTCCAGACGTGGCAATCGAGCTTCTTCCGGCTGACCGCCTCCCGATGTTGCATGGCTCGAACTTGGAATGAGTGCTCGTGGTCAATCTACACAAATGCCGTCAATCGATCGGCTCCGTCTCGCGACTTTTGCTACCAACTACCATGCAGCTGGCCATTTCGATCAAAACTTACATAGTCACGGAAGTGATGCGTTCATTGGCGCTGTTTATTAGAGGTACAGCGCCCACCTGGTTTACTGGGGAGGGATATCAACAATCTGGCACGGGTCGAGCACGATAGACATCACGCGATTCGGGAGATCCAAGTTATATTCTCCCAGCTCACCAGAGATGACAATTCCCGGTCGAATAGCCGAGACCAGCCGCAGCCGCGCGATGCTCTCTGCGTCATCTTTGGACACACGACAGAAGAATCCTTTTCCTGGCGTAAGAGCAGGTCCAACCTCGGCAGCGAGTTGGATGAGCCAAGATGATGGCTCCTCCGTGTAATCAGCAACAAAGGCCGTCATTTGAGCGACCCCTCGCTGCCGCAGCTTCGCTTCGGCTTCTCCAGCATTCAATGGGTTGGATAGGAGCAATAGGTGTTCTGCAAAGAGCTCCCGCATATCGTTATACGGCGGCAACTTTTGAGCAGCCGACCCTCCGTCCGCGTTCGACGAACTTGCGTCGGCTTGTGATACGGCGCCTATGGCTTCGCTTTTTTCGGCTTCTGCCACTTGCACGCGAGATGAAATGCTCACCGGATCGAGCGTGACAATCAAATCATTGCCCGCAAGCTCTGGCGACTTTGCGACGAAATTGGCATACGGCGCGCAATTTAATACCGCACGTACGGCTGAGGCAGGCAAAGCCTCGTCCGCCCTTGTTGACGCCGATCCCGCGGTAATTTCAGATGGCTTTCCATCAAGCTCTCCCGTCGGCAGCAAGCGCATGCGGACGGATGCCTGTCGTTTCGCATCCGCCGGAAAAGCCCAGCAATCAACGATGCTGGAACCGAGGTCGTCCAAGACCTGTCTATCGATCTCGGCTTTGGGTTTGGATGGCTGGTTACCAACCCTTGCCGCAGACGCAGACGGGGGCTGCGCACTTGTTAGAAAGGCAAGCTGAGGAGGGATGGTTTCTGGCGAAGCCATGAAGGAGACGCCTAGCGAGATAAGCCAGATCCAGATGTATTTTTGCGCCGACCTGTTTGTCACCGCTGCGCGCCTGAGGAAGTAGATGAGAGGCGTCAGGAGAACGAAGCCAACCATCATTGTGTCAGACTTAGCCAACCCGGTCTTGACCAGTTCACCACGGTCGCGAAGGGCAAGGACGAGAGTGGCCAGAGTCGCTCCGACATAGACGGCTGCCAAGGCCCCATCAGCGAGATTGCGGGTTGCGAACCAAGCCGCTAGTACGAGCACCGTGATGAGCAGAGGGGAGCCAGCAAGCAGATATGCGTAAATTTCCGAAGGCTCCGGATGCACAAACTTAGCAGTCTGGCGCCCGATCATCGGAGCTAGCTGCGGAGGTTCTACAAGCTGCGGCAGAGGTGGCGCCGACAGATCATCCCTGAAAAGGCGCGTTTGATTGGCGACTTTCCATTCCGTACCAAACTCCGCCGTCCAGACGCGAGTTTCCGGATCCACTTCGCCAGCAGCGATGATGCTTGCCAACTCGGACTCGTCTACCGGCCCGATGGATTTTCCGTCCCGCTCGTAAAACCAAAGCGACATGTTAGTTCTCCGTGAAATCAAGGAGGTTGCGCAGCTTTGCCGTGATGGAGCGCGCCGAGACTTGGAATTGCCGCAGACGGTCGGTGCTGTAGAGCGGGAATGTAGAGTATACTCCGTGGTGAAATACTCGACAAGGCGCTGCTCTCTCGTTCATGACAATACGAGAGGTGCTGGCCTTCAACTTGAAGGCACTGAGACACGAGCAAGGGCTTTCGCAGGAGGAGCTTGCTCATAGGGCGGAACTCGACAGAACCTATGTGAGCTCGTTGGAGCGGAACGTCTACAGCGCTTCAATCGATGTAGTTGAGCGACTGGCCAATGCGTTAAACGTGGGCGCTTCGGACCTTTTGAAACGACCGAAGACAAAGAAATGATGTCCTAGCCACTGAGTGCTGCGCGTCGTTTTAATTCATGGCGGCCCACGCAAAAAATGGCGTCGTGCGGGATAATGTGCTGTCGTCCTTTGGGCCTCGGTCGCTCGTGGGCCATGCGGCACGTATCGAGCGAGATCCGCGCATAGCCGCTACTGTCAAAGAGGACGAGGGAGCTGCGGCTGATACGGCGGACCACCGTCCAATGGTTGAGCGAGCCGAAGACTGACAACACTACGGCCTGACCTGGTTGTCCAACCCAATCGCCGAGCCGACGCAAGAGCTCTTCAAAACATGGTTGTTCGTCTCGGCCGAGCATAGATTTGGCTCGGATGGTCAGATCGTGTTCAGTCGCCAGATGCAGAATTGCGGCCTTTAACAAATACCTTAGAGGCTGTGTATCAATACCGTTCGACGCGGCGTGGGCCGCCCCTACTGACCGATCAACGGCCTCCACCAGTGCCACAAAAAGATCTTGCCAATCGCGTTGGCGTAAAAGAGTTGCTTGAACGCCAAGCACCAACCGGATCGCGTTTACGACAGCATAAACTCCACAGAGGCCATCGAGCTCGCCCTGTCGAAAGGGAAGAGGAGTGAGATGAGCCATCACACCTCCTCCGTCGTGGGTTTCGCGGGCCGGAGGGACAGTCGACTGCAATGGGTCTTCAACCCGCACCACTCGAGCTGACAGGGAAGGGTGTCGCGTATGTTGTTACCATTGCAGACGGCCAGCTGGTCGGCAGCACAAAATCGCCAGACAGCGTGCTGAAGCGATCGAGGTGAGCTTGAACCGGCGGGAGTAGATAGCCGGGCTGCCAGGTCGCGCAGGATCGTCTCGCAGCTCGCCGGGCCGTAACATCGTTCACCATAGAGGTGATCGCCTTCATAGGCTGACAAAATGCCAGTCCGGTGCAGAAAGTTATGCACCAGCGAGTCGACGACGACGACTGATGCGCCGACGGCGTGCCATCGTTCGCGATCGGGACCAGCGTTGAGGAGGATTTGTGAGAGCATCATGCCGGCAAGCTTGCGTGAGACGCCAACGACTTGCGTGAAAGCCGCCAGAAGCTCTTCGCGCCCGGCGGAGACCGGGTCTTCGCCGGTGTTGGTCACATCGAGCAATCGGTCGATGAAGGCAACTAGATCGCCACTGCATTCGTCGCGGATGAACAGATAAAGCGAGAAAGCTTGCTCGTTAAGAACACCCTTCCTCAATGCCAGCTTGGGCACAGGGCACGTGGCCAGGCTGTCGGGATTTGCGCAGGTCTGAGCGACCTTGCGATAACGGCAACCGCGATAGCTATCAAAGTCGACCAGCTTCGGGCAGAGCTCCTGCTCGCTGGAACGTCCCTCCCTGCTGAGCGCATCGGTGACGCCGTACCATTCGGCGTTGCCGTGCTTTTCGATATAAGCGCGGGCGTGTGAGTCACGGATCCCCTGGTAGCTAAAACCGTCAATCAGTGATCGGTACAGCCATGACGTATCGGAATTGGCAATTGCCTCTGACGCATCTGAGGATTGGTCGAGCGCCAATGGATCAATGCCATGATGTTTTGACTGGGCCGGCAGGGAGACCAGCGCTGCCATCATCGCTCGGGCGTCGTCAATTGTTTTCACCATCGTCATGCGCTCTCAATATTCATCGGCGCGCATGACGGTCATGACGCGAGAGGTGACGTTTCGGTCGGCGGCATCGGGTGAAAGAAACTGCCGTTTCAGGTCGTAATAGTCGATTTTCCAAATGATTTTGACGCCATCGACGGTCATGACGGCACAGTCATGCTCACCGTTGGGATCGTTCTCAGGCGTGAAAGCATCGAAGGCGGCGATTGCGACAATGATCCTCGTTACGGCCGATGCGCCAAGGCCGGCGATGCCAGCGGTAATGACAATTGTTCCGCCGAGACGTCGGATCCTAAGGTCGTCGTTGAGTTGACGGATTTTGACTAGGTTTTCATCGAGCATTCCCCGGATCATTTCGATATCAGCCGGCAACATTCCCTTGTCTTTCTCGGTCATGAGCTTTTCCTTTCTTGAGCACGAGCGAAGGCGGCACGGCAGCGATTGCTGCCGAGGCGAAGGTGATTGGATGGTCAGTGGGGGTTAGAGGAGACGCATCAGCTTGCGTTGGGCGGTAGCGTCGCCGTCGATGTAGGATTGGGTGGTATTCAGCGACTTGTGGCCGGCCAGCTGCTGAACGTCGCGCAACGAGCCGCCGGCCTTATGGATCATTCGAGCAGCATGGGTGATAAATGTCCGGCGGCCCGAATGTGATGAGCAGCCGTCGAGGCTTAGATCGCCATAGACACGAGCAAACCAATTGACGATGGTTTTAGCACTCATTCGGTCTCTGCGTTCGGATACGATGACTGGCCCGGTCAGGTCGGCACCGCGAACGAGTTGCTTGAGCGCCTGGCTGATCTCAGGATGCATCGGAATGCGTCGACCGCTTCCTTTCTTCGCCGCCCACCCAGGCAACTCGATCAATAGCGCGATTTTGCCATTCGCTGTCGATACCATCGACCAATCGAGGGCAGCGATTTCGCAGGCTCGAAGGCCAGCACGAAAACTCAAAAGTACGATTACACGATTTCTCAGCGGCAGTCGGCTTCGCTTGCTCCAAGTCAGAAGCGCGCGCAGTTCCGACGGCCGCAGCAACTTTGCTGGCTGACCTCGCATGTTGAATTCCTTGTGTGTTTGGTGGCGGTTGAAACGGCCGGCTATCTTCGACAAAGCTCAACCAGTTGACACAACCATGATAACACATTTACGAGTTAAACGCAACTTAAGATTGCACAATCACCTTTTGGCGGAATTAATGTGCCTTCGGCGGGCGACGTTCCCGCCGAAGGCAACCGAGGTTCAAGCGCTCGGTGCAGCAAGCGCTACGCGGCGCCGCGATGTACTAAACGACGGCAGGTTCGGCCAATCACGCCACGACAACGTCAAGCGGTCGCTGGAGGGATCGGCAGCAAGGACAACGGCCTCCCACCAGCCGTCCTCGCGGCCGACCGTGGCAAGCACAGTCGAGCCGACGACAATACTAGACCAAAGATCCAGCTGTTGCGCCGGTGCCGTGACGGGAGGCTGGTCGGCGACGCTGCCGGCATCGGCTGGTCGCAGCTCGTGCTCGGTGCCGATCAAAGCCGCGAACTTTTCGTAGACATCGTGTTTTACAAACGCACAGACGACCTTGCCGGCCGGTGACACTCGACCGGCCGGTATCTCTTTTGCCAGGACGGCAAGCTCGTCGGTCGACGGGACTACTACGGCGACACGCTGCGCATGTGCGACCGTAAGAGCTGCGCCAATCGCATCCCCCGCGAACGTGCACGCACGCGGTCTGCCTTCAACGCTACCGTCAAGAATAACGGCAAATTTCTCCATCTCAATCTCCATCTGTTTATTTAGTCACAATAGAACATAGCATGAACACACGACAACGTCAAATATAGATGTAAATTTGACTGAATATATGAATGGAGAAATTTCGCCGCAAAACCGAATAACGGCTCCCCAGAGAGGCTAACCGGTGAATTAAAAAACTGATACTGGCTACTCTGAGCCGAGCGCAAGCTTCCGACGATTTCCGAAACGGAAAGGGGCACTGAAGGCGCCCCTTTCACATGCTCGGGCTTGCGATCGAAGATAGTGATTGAACTAGGGCGCAATCATCCGAGCGGCAGGGAGATAAGGTAGGCGCAACCAGTGGCGTTTCGTTCTGCGCTGCGGCTTGCGAATTTGAGAGTACTGTGCAGCAATTTCTACGTAGGTCAGCGTTTCGGCAGTTGGCAACACGGACCGACTTGTCAACGCGGGCCCCAACCAACGGCCCGATGCCACTTCACCCGAAGGCTTACAGTACGAGAGATGCAACGATGGGCAAGAGATCGCGAATTTAGAGACTGATCGCGCCGCCAGGCATACTCTCATCTCGTCGTCAGCTCTGGGGCCGAAAGGGACTGTCAGCTTCTAAGCACGAATTTTCACAAGCCGACTTTCATGCCGCAATGGAATCGACCTGACAGGGCGCAATCCAAGCCCTAACCAGGGAACAGGAATGCCGACGCAGGATCGAAGAAAATGCGTTGACCCGGTGCGATGGCGCTGTCCGCTTCCTCTGCATCGGAGGTTGGCCTGACGTCGATATCTTCTCCGGCCGCCGTGCGCGCCACGATGCGCCGGCGGTCGCCGAAGAAGGCGGTATCGACGATCTCGACGCCGAGTGCTGCGCTCGCTGGCCCGGGCGTCAGGCGGAAGGCTTCGGGGCGTACCATCAGGCGCACCTTTTGGCCTTGACCAAAGGATGTTGTCGTCTTTACGCCGGTCACGATCGAGCCGTCGGCCAGGCGGACCGTCGACGCGCCACCTGCGGTTAGCAGATGCTCGGCCGGCAGGAAATTCGAGTTGCCGATGAAGCCGGCGACAAACTCGCTCGCCGGCCGGAGGTAAAGATCCTCACCGGTGCCGATCTGTTCGATACGGCCTTCCCTGAACAGAGCGATGCGATCCGAAAGATGCAGCGCCTCCTCCTGGTCATGCGTGACATAGAGGATCGTGACGCCTGTCTCGCGGTGGATGCGGCGGATCTCGGCCTGGATCTCCTGGCGCAACTTCTTGTCGAGTGCCGACAGCGGTTCGTCCATCAAGAGGATCGGTGGGTCGTAGGCCAGCGCGCGTGCAAGCGCCACGCGCTGCTGCTGGCCGCCAGACAGCGCGCCCGGATGGCGGTCGGCGAAGTTTTCGAGGCGCACCAGCGCCAGCATGTCGGCAACCTTGCGCTTGACCTCGCCGTCGGGCCGGCGGCGCACGCGCAGCGGAAAGGCGACGTTCTCGGCGACGCTCAGATGCGGAAAAAGGGTGTAGCGCTGGAACACCATGCCGATGTTGCGCTTGTGCGACGGCACCGAAAGCAGTGACCTGTCCTCCAGGAGCACATCGCCCGAGCTCGGATCCTGGAAACCGGCGATGGCGTACAGCGTGGTCGACTTGCCGGAGCCCGACGGGCCGAGGAACGTCAGGAACTCGCCCTTGGGCACATCGATGGTGACGTCGTGGACGGCGACGAAGGCACCGAACGTCTTTCTTACTGCGCGTATGGACAGGAAGGGAGGGATCATCTGGACAATTTTCTGCGAAGGAGTGCGGTCACGATCATCAGGCACAAGGTCAAGCCGACAAGCAGGCTGGAGGCGGCGGCGACGACCGGGCTGAGGTCGGCGCGCAGGCTGCCCCAGATTTTCACCGGCAAAGTTTGCAAGCTCGGGCTCGCCATGAAGATCGCCACCACGACCTCGTCCCATGAGGCCAGGAAAGAGAAGATCGCCGCCGAGAAGATGCCGATCCTGATCGACGGCAAGGTGATCCTAAGCCTCGCCTGCAGCGGGCTGGCGCCGCAGACGATGGCCGCGTCCTCGATGGATTTGTCAAAACCCTCGAGCGCGGCCGTGATCGGAATGATGGCGAAAGGCAGCGCCAGGATGGTGTGGGCGATGACGAAGCCGACCGTGGTGCCGGCAACGCCGATGCGCAGGAAGAAGGCGTAGATGGCGATGGCGAAAACGACCACCGGCAGCACCATCGGCGTCAACAGCAAGCCGCGCAGGACCTGGCGTCCGCGAAACTCACCCCTGACCAGGCTGAAGGAGGCGAACAGGCCGATGATGACGGCGAGGATAGCGGCCATGGCGGCAATTCGGGCACTGGTCAGCGCGGCATCGATCCAGGTCGGGTCGCCCAGTAATTGCTGATACCATTTCAGCGTCCAGCCGGGTGGCGGAAAGGCCAGCCAGCGCGACGAGCCGAATGACAGGAGCACGATGAAGACCACCGGCAGCAGCAGGAAAGCCGCGACGGCCGCCGTGAAGCCGCCAAGCACCATGCGCAGCCATCCGAGCCGTTCATAGTCGAGCAGCATGTCAGGTCCCTCCCCCGGCGCGCCTGGCTCCAACCAGGCGAAGCTGGATCGCGTAGAGCGCCATGGTGACGGCAAGCAGGACAAAGGCGGCCGCACTGCCGAGCCCCCAGTTGAGCAGCGACTGCACCGTCTGGGCGATCATCTCGGCCAGCATCATGTTCGATGTGCCGCCGAGCAGGGCCGGGGTGACGAAGTAGCCAAGCGACATGACGAAGACCATCAGGCCGCCAGCAGCGACGCCGGGAAGCGACAGCGGCAAGAGGATGCGGCGGAAGGCCTCGAACGCGCTTGCGCCGCAAAGGGCTGCCGCGCGCAGCGTCATCGGGTCTATCGACCTCAGTGTGCCGACCAGCGGCAGGATCATGAAGGGCAGCATGATGTAGACCATGCCGATGGTGACGCCGGCCAGATTGTTGATGAGCGGCAGCGGCTCGTGAATGATGCCCAGGCCCATCAGTGCCCGGTTGATCACACCGGTGCGCTGCAGCAGCACCATCCACGCATAGGTGCGGGTAAGAAGGTTCGTCCACATAGACAGGATGATGATGCCGAAGACGATCGAGCCCAGGGCAGGCGGCATGATCGCCAGCATCCAGGCGACGGGGAACGCCACCAGGATGGTGACGGCGGTGACGACCGATGCAACCAGGAAGGTGTTGAGGAACACCCGCACATAGGTGCCGCTGCCGAACAGCGCCGCGTAGTTCTGTAAGCCCGGTTCGGGATCGGTGACGCTGCGCAGCAGCAGGGCGACCACCGGCACGATAAAGAACAGCCCGACCAGGAGCAGGGCCGGCAAGGCGCTGCCACTGCCGGCCGGCAGGCCGACGATCGAGCCGCGTCTAGAAGAATTTCCTTGCATCGAGCGGTCCTGTCTCGAAACGGGGCGCGCAAGCCGCGCCCCGTCGGTCTGCAACGGCGTTACTTGGTCTGCCAGGCATACCAGCGCGTCGCGATCTCGTCGCGATGCTCGGCCCAGTAGTTCATGTCCAGGTTGATCTGGCCCTCGACATGGGCATCTGGCAGGGCCTTGACGGCATCGGCCGGCATCTCCGCCTTGGCCTTGGTGTTGATGGGCGCATAGCCGCTTGCTTCGGCGAATTTCGCTTGGCCGGTCGGGCTGGTGGCGGCGGCAAGGAACTTCATCGCGCTGGCCTTGTTCTTGGTACCCTTCGGCACGACGAGCACGTCGGCGGCGGTGAGGTTCTGGTTCCAGGAGACGCCGACATCGGTGCCGTCCTGCTGAAGGGCGAAGACGCGCCCGTTCCACAATTGCCCGAAGGCGGCCTCGCCGGAGGCGATCAACTGCTGCGACTCGGCGCCGCCGCCCCACCAGACGATGTCGGACTTGATGGTGTCGAGCTTCTTGAAGGCACGGTCGAGGTCGAGCGGATAGAGCTTGTCCGCCGGGACGCCGTCGGCCAGCAGAGCGATCTCGATCACGCCCGGCGCCGACCATTTGTAGAAGGTCCGCTTGCCGGGAAACTTCTTGGTGTCGAACATGTCGGCCCAGCCGGCCGGTTCGCCCGGGACGGCGCCCTTGTTCCAGGCGAGCACGAAGGAATAGTAGAAGCTGCCGACGGCATGCTCATTGCTGAAGCGCGGGTCGAGATCGGTCTTGGGCACGACCGCATAGTCGATCGGCTCGAGCAGTCCGTCCTTGGCGGCCTTGATGGCGAAATCCATCTCCACGTCGACGACATCCCAGGTGACGTTGCCGGCGTCGACCATGGCCTTGAGCTTGCCGTAGTCGGTCGGTCCATCCTGCAAAACCTTAATGCCGGAGCTGGCCTCGAAGGGGGCGGCCCAGGACTTGGTCTGCGCCTCCTGCGTGGTGCCGCCCCAGCTGGTGAACGCCATCTCATCGGCCTTGGCGGCTGTCGCCGCGAGCAGTCCGGCCAGCAGGCCGGTCAAAATCAATTTCATTCTCATTCTCCTCTGTTGGTCTGTTCTTGTTTTTCTCAGTGCACCTGCGTCCTGCGCAACTCAGCGCATGACGAAGGGATCGGGGATCGGCTCGTCCGAGGTGTTGATCCATACGGATTTCGAGCGCGTGTAGTCTCTGATGGCGTCGAGACCGCCTTCGCGGCCGAGGCCCGACAGGCCGTAGCCGCCGAAGGGAACGAGCGGCGATACGGCGCGATAGGTGTTGACCCAGACAACGCCGGCATGGATGTCGCGCGCCATGCGATGCGCCTTGCCGAGATTGCTGGTGAACACGCCGGAAGCCAGGCCGAACGGCGTGTCATTGGCGAGTGCCAGCGCCTGCGCTTCGCTGTCGAAGGCAAGCACGCTGAGCACCGGTCCGAACAGTTCCTCCCGCACGCAGGGCAGGTCGCTGCCGTTGGCATCGATGATGGTCGGTGCGTAGTAGAAGCCGCTGCCGACTGGCCGTGTTCCACCGGTGACCAGCATGCCGCCCGCGGTGAGGCTTTCCGCGACAACCTTCTCGATCCAGTCGCGCTGCCGCAGCGTGGCGAGCGGACCCATTTCGGTCGCCGGATCCTGCGGATCGCCGATGCGAATCGCCTCGGCCTTGCGCTTCAGGCGAGCGAGGAATTCATCCTTCACCGAACGTTCAACCAGCAGCCGCGAGCCGGCCACGCAGCTCTGGCCGGTCGCCGCGAAAATGCCGGCGACCACCGCATTGGCGGCACTGTCGAGGTCGGCGTCGGCAAAGACGACGACCGGGCTTTTGCCACCGAGTTCGAGCGTGGTGTAGGCAAGGTTTTCCGCCGTGTTCCTGACGACGGCGCGCGCCGTCGACGGACCACCGGTGAAGGCGACGCGCGAAACCAGCGGATGGCTGGTCAGGCGCCGGCCGCAATCATGGCCAAAGCCGGTGAGGATGTTGACGACACCGGCTGGAAAGCCGGCCTCATGAACCAATTCGGCAAAGGCAAGCAGCGGCGCCGGCCCATCTTCGGAGGCCTTGAGCACGATGGTGCAGCCGGCGGCGAGCGCCGGGCCGAGCTTGACGGCCGAGAGGAAGAGCTGCGAATTCCACGGCACCACCGCGGCAACGACGCCGATCGGTTCGCGGCGTATGATGACGTCGAGATCCGCCTTGTCAACAGGCACATGCGCGCCTTCGTGCTTGTCGGCAAGCCCGCCATAATAGCGGTAGTAATCGCCGACATAGGCGATCTGGGCGCGGGTTTCGCGGATGATCTTGCCGGTGTCGCGCGTCTCGAGTTCTGCAAGGCGCCCGGCATTCGCGGCGACGAGGTCGCCGAGCTTGACCAGCAGTTTTCCACGCGCTGTCGCAGTCATCCTTCGCCACAGGTCTGAGCGCAGCGCGCGGTGCGCCGCCTCGACGGCACGGTCGACATCGGCTTCGCTCGCCGCCGGCATCCTGGCCCAGGCCGTCCCGGCCGATGGGTCGACGCTGTCGAACGTGGCGGACGGCTCGTCGAAGCGGCCGTCGATGAAGTTCCTGAAGACAGCGTCGGTCATGGGCTCGCGATCAGAGGAAGGCCGGCATCACCCGGTCGATGAACAATTGCAGCGATTTCATCTTGCGCTGGTGCGAAAGGCCGCTGTCGATCCAGATCGAATACTGGTCGTAGCCGAGCGCCTCATAAGCCTTCAGACGGGCGATGACCTCATCAGCCTCGCCAATCACCAGGTTCTGCCTGATCTTGTCCGGCGCGTATTGCGGCATTGCCGCGATCTCATCCGCCGTCAGCGGCTCCAATATGCCTTGATGCACCGGCTTCTTGTTCTGGAACCAGGCGCCGAACTGGCAGTAGAAAGTCGACAGGTCCTGGGTGAGGCGATCGGCATCGGTCGCGTCTTCGGCGACGAAGGTGTGCATCAAAAGCATGATTTCCGGTCGTTCGATCTCGGGATGCGCGGTGCAGGCGCCGTTGAAGCGCTGCATCAGACTGGTCACCTCGTGATCGCCGGAAGCCAGCGGCGTCACCTGGACCTTGCAGCCATTGGCGACGGCGAAATCATGAGAATTCGGGTCGCGGGCCGCCACCCAGATCGGCGGGTACGGTTTCTGCAGCGGCTTGGGCGAGGAGGTGGTGGCCGGGAATTGCCAGAACTCGCCGGAGAGTTCGAAGTCGCCGTCCCAGAGGCCGCGGATCGCCGGTATGATCTCGCGCATGCGCTGGCCGGCCCCCCAGGCGTCGAGGCCTGGAAAGATGCGCTGATATTCATAGCTGTAGGCGCCGCGCGCGATGCCGATGTCGAGCCGGCCGCCGCTGATTACGTCTGCCATCGCGGCTTCGCCGGCAAGCTTGATCGGGTGCCAGAACGGCGCGATCACGGTTCCGGTACCGAGGCGGATGCGGCTGGTCTTGGCGGCGAGATAGGCGATGTTGATGAAGGGGTTCGGCGAGATGGTGAATTCCATGCCGTGATGCTCGCCGATCCAGGCGGTCTCGAACCCTGCCTGCTCGGCCAGCAGGACCAGTTCTTCTAGCTCGGTCACAAGCTCGGAATGCGGCTTGGCCAGGTCCGATCGTTCCATGTGCACGAAGAGCGAGAATTTCATCGCTGGTCACCTGTACTGACGGCGGAAGCGCCGGCGCTGGCGAGCGGCCGGACCTCGCCTTCGACATTGTTACCGACATAGACACCGAATGCATCCACCGAGCATTCCCTGACATAGCGCGCGAGCATCGAGCGGATCGCCGGATCGGCGATCTTCAATCCTTCGATCGCGTCGATCTCGATCAGCCGGATGCCGCGATCGCTGGAAGCGGGCACGTCGAACGTGCCGCGATAGTAGACATGCGTGCGTGAAACAGGTCCGGCATCGTCCCAGACGGCGAAAAGGAAGCCGAGCTGAGCCTCGATGGCTTTCGCCGCAAGCAGCCCTCGCAGGCTTTTGCCGTCGCTGGCCGAGCCCAATCCCCGACCACGCGGCAGTTCAAAACCGTCCGCGGTTTCCACGAACAGGATCCGGCCGCCATTTTCGAGGATGGCGCCAACATCGGTGCCGGGTTGGGTTGCGGCGAGCGCGTCCTGGCTGAGGCCGGGTGCGACATAGGCGCCGCGGCAATAGCCGAGCGGCTGCGAGGAATTGTGCTCGAAATCGCGGACGCGCCCAATGAGGATCGAATGATCGCCGGCCTCGACCAGTCGCTCCATGTCACAGTCGAAGGACGCGACGGAGCCGTCCAGCACAGGGCTGCCGGTCCGTCCCGGCCGCCAGGCAACGGCGGCGAACTTGTCGGCCACTTTCGAGGCGAAGATGCCGGACGCTGCCTTTTGACCCTCGTTGAGAACGTTGATGGCGAAGCTCTTCGATGTCGCGAAGACGGGATGGCCAAGCGCCTTGTGTGCGATGCAGACCAGCACCAGCGGCGGATCGAGCGACACCGAGGTGAAGGAGTTGGCGGTGAAGCCGCGCGGCTCGCCTTCGGGGCCGATCGTGGTTACGATGGTGACGCCGGTGAGGAAGGAGCCAAGCGCACGGCGGAATTCGCCGCTGTCGAACCCGGTATTCGCTTCCGCAGGGCCGTCTTGTTCGGTCGCTTCGTCCTCGGTGAGGAAGTCAACGATGCAGCGCGTGGTGAGGTCCGGTGCCGCGACCGCCATCATGTGCTTCTCACCCGGCAGTACCGTGCAGCGGCCATGCGGCGCCAGGCGTGCCATCGCGGCTGACATTGCCGGTGAAGAGTTCCTGTCCTCGGAGCCGGTCATGAACAGGGCCGGCACGGCCAGCGTCGGCAGGCGATGAGCATGATCGCCGTCGGCACGAGTGAACAGGCGATAGGTGCGGGCATAGCCTTCCGGGTCGACCGCGCTCAGTGCGGATGCCGTCTTCTGCGCTGCCGCTTCCAACTCGACCGGCACCGGATCGCCGAACCAGCGGGCGATGGTCCGTGCCGTGCCGGCCGTATCGCTGCGGCCGTTGAGCGCCACCGCGCGCTGGCGAACGGCTTCGGCCAGTTCAGGTGGACGCCGGAACACGGCATTCAGTGAAACGATGCGGCGGACGCGCTCCGGTGCGCGCAGCGCCAGTTCCTGAGCAACGAGTGCACCCATCGAGTGGCCGACGACGGATACCTTGTCGAGGCCGAGATGGTCGAGGAGGCGAATGGCTTGGTCGGCATAATCGGCCAGTTCCGGATCTTGCGGTGGCAGCGGCGACTGACCATGGCCGAGCATGTCGATGGCGATCGCGTCGAAGCGGCCAGCCATGCGCTCGAGCTGCGGCTGCCAGATCGCAGCGTTCATGCCGACACCATGGATGAACAGCACTGGGGTACCGACACCGGCCCGGATGAAGCCGGTGCCGTCGGGCGCCGTGCCCTGTCGAGCCCATGCGGAAGCATCAGCCATGCACGTTCCCAAGCTCCTTGAGGTCCTGATAGCGGTCGCCGATGCGGTGATGCGGGCGACCGCCGATCGAAGCGCCAAGCGCGACCACCAGTTCGTCCGGCGCTGGCGCATCGCCGATCTGGAAATGCACGGTCAGGTAATGCGAGCGCCGTCCCTCGTCATTCTTATCCATTAGCGGGATCATGATCGGCGTGTTTGGCCCGCCGCGCAGATTGGTGAAGGCAAGATAGGTCTTGGCGCCGACGGCACGCCGATAATGATTGCCGAAATGGAGTGTGTGGATCAGCGCCGACGCATGCTCGATCTCGCCCGACGTACCGCAGATGGCGGCCTTGCCATAGCCCTCGATAGCCTCGCCGGAACCGGCGACGGCAATGATCTCGCGGGTCAGGATCTCCCCCAGCACCGGCGCACAGGCTCGGATTTGGGGCGACAGATCGTCGGTGAAGCCGCGACCGGCCCAGGGATTGGTCAGCACCGCGGCGACGCCGATAAGGCGCAGCGGCCGGGGGGCGGCCTTGCCGCCTTCGATCAGCGTGTTCTCGGTATATGTCACGATCTTACGAATGGCGGTCTGCATTGGATCCCTCGGGTAGGTGATGCCTCGGGAGGTCCAATCCCGCCGTCATCTTATGGTATACCATAATATGGAGCGCCAAGTACCTTGTCAACCAGGCGTCGAATCTGTTTTGGTAGGGGCGCAGGAGGCATACATGCCAGACGACACACTTCGCATCGACCGCAGCGCCAAGACCTTGAGGACGCTGGCGCTGGAGCGCATGCGCGAAGCGATCATGGATTTCCATTTCCAGCCTGGCGAAAGGCTCGTCGAACGGCCGCTTTGCGACCAGCTCGGCGTCAGCCGTTCCGTCGTGCGTGAGGTTCTGCGGCAGCTGGAGGCAGAGGGGCTCGTGCAGATGATCCCTGGGCACGGGCCGGCCGTCGCCAGGCCGGACCTCGGCCGTACCGACGAGATCTACGAGCTTCGGGCTCTGCTTGAAGGCATCGCGGCCCGAGCCTGTGCCCTGTCGGCCACCGGCGAGCAGTTGGCAACGCTCGAAGGGGCGCTGGCGGATTTGTTCGATGCGTGGGCGTCGGCGACGCCGCCTGCGGTGATGCGGGCGACGACCAAATTCTACGAGGCACTGTTCGAGGCCGCCGACAAGCGTGTCGCCTGGGAAATCGTCTCCGGGCTGAATGTCCGCATCAACCAGCTTCGTTCGATGACAATCGTCTCGACCAACCGGCGCGAAGCGGCGATCACCGAGATGAATGAGATCATGGATGCGATAAGGGCGCGCAAGCCCGATGAAGCGGAAGCGGCGGCACGGCGACATGTCGAATCGGCGTGGCAGATCGCTCGAGATAAACTTCGCCTGGTCTAGGAACGCGTGAGCCTAGCCTATCCAACCCTTCGAAGCGCCTTGCAGAAAATGTCTGCTTCCCGGCAACAAAATGCAACCTTACGACTGAGATTGAGCCGCAAAGCGGTCCGGCAGCTTCGGGGCCGCAAGCGGACTGTCCGCTTCGGAGGTCGCAAAACGAATAGCAGGCAGCCAGCCATTTAGACGATTGAGTTCGACCAAGCAGACGCGCACTCCCCGACAGAGATGCGGCTGGTTGTTGCTTTTTCCGAAAGCCATCCGGCTCAACTCGCACACGCAGCCCGAAGCAGGCATTGGACACGACTGCAGCGATACCCGTGCTCGAGTGATCGAGCCTGTTGCAGTCAACGAAAGGTTTCTATTACTCCTTTTCCCGCGCCCTTGGTCTCGGGCAGCGCGGCGAATGAAGCTTCGCTTTCGGAAACGTGGCCCCGAGCGTTTGCTGTTGCTTCAGGGGGTCGGAAGCCGCTGCAGCAATAAATCGCGAGGAACTCGCCACGCCTTCTTAGGTGATGCCACCGAGACACACGTATTTGATTTCAGTGAACTCCTCGATGCCGTAGCGCGACCCCTCCCTGCCCAGACCGGAGGCCTTGATGCCGCCGAAGGGCGCCTCGGCTGTGGAGATCAGCCCGGTGTTGACGCCGACCATTCCGTATTCAAGTGCCTCAGCGACGCGAAACACTCGCGACAGATCTTTGGCGTAGAAGTAAGAGGCGAGGCCGAATTCAGTGTCATTGGCTTGCGAGATTACGTCCGGCTCGTCCGCAAAGCGGAAAAGCGGGGCAAGCGGACCGAAGGTTTCCTCCTTGGCGACGGACATTCGCGGGGTGACGTCCGCAAGGACGGTAGGCTCATAGAAAGTGCCGCCCAGCCCATGGCGCCGCCCGCCATGGACGATGCGTGCTCCTTTCGCAACGGCGTCCGAGACATGCGCTTCGATCGTGGCAAGTGCGGGTGCATCAATAAGTGGCCCGAGCGCAACCCCTTCCTCGAACCCGTTCCCGATCTTCAGTTTGCCGACAGCGGCGGCAAGTTTGTTGGCGAAAGCATCATAGACAGCATCCTGCACGTAGAAGCGATTGGCGCAGATGCAGGTCTGACCGTTGTTGCGGAATTTTGCTATCAACGCTCCTTCGACCGCCGCATCGAGATCGGCGTCGTCGAACACGATGAATGGGGCGTTCCCGCCGAGTTCCAGCCCGAGTTTCTTGATGGTCGGAGCACATTGGCGATACAGCTCAGCGCCGATCTCGGTAGAACCGGTGAAGGTGAGTTTCCGTACCATAGGGTTGCTGGTCATCTCCCCGCCAATTTCGCGAGCCGAACCGGTAATGACGCTAAGCAGCCCGGCTGGAAGGCCGGCCCGCTCCGCAAGGACGCCAAGAGCGATTGCGGAGAACGGGGTTTGCGAGGCAGGTTTAAGCACCATGGCGCAGCCGGCGGCCAGCGCAGGGCCGGCTTTTCGTGTGACCATGGCGTTGGGAAAATTCCAAGGTGTAATCGCCGCCACCACGCCGATCGGCTGCTTCATCACCAGGATACGCTTGTCTCGCTGATGCCCGGGAACAATATCGCCGTAGATCCTGCGTGCTTCTTCCGCGAACCATTCCACAAAACTGGCGCCGTACGCGATCTCCCCCTTCGCCTCATCCAGCGGCTTGCCTTGCTCATGTGTGAGGATACGTCCAAGATCACCCTGGTTCTCCATCATCAGTTCGAACCAACGACGCAGGACACCGGCTCGCTCCTTCGCGGTGCGCACCGCCCATTCCTTCTGAGCCCTCTCGGCCGCCACAATGGCGGCTTTCGTCTCCGCGGCCCCAAGCTTGGGAACGATGCCAATCACCTCGCCTGAAGCAGGGTCATTGACCTCAATGGCATTTGCGGCATCGGCTTCAACCCACGATCCTCCGATCAGGGCTGCTTGCCTGAATAGCGTCTTGTCCTTGAGTTGCATGGATCGTGTCCTCCTGTTCCCAACGTCGTCTGCAGCGTATCTGCTGGAGACGTTTCGATGTGTCAGTCCTCCAGCCTTGCAGACGTTCGGTTAGCCGGCGCCGGCCTGGTGAACGTCATTGGAGCCCCACGGTCTTTCAGATTGATGGTCGCGCACGAACAGCCGAAAAGCGGCCAAATGCCCGGCTATTGCTTCAGCGGTGTTTTCGTCGCGAAGGGTTCCGTCGGCGGCGAACCTGGAGGCGGCGTGGCTGACGAAAAATTCAGGTTTGTTCAGCAAGCGCGCATCGAAGAAGACCATGATCTGACGGAGGTGGTACTGCATGCGCGCGCCGCCGAGCATCCCCGTTGAAGCCGATTGGAGGGCAACGGGCTTCCTGGCGAAAGGGTTGTTAGTATCTCGGGAAAGCCAGTCGAGCGCATTCTTGAGCGTGCCCGGGACGGAGTGGTTGTATTCGGGCGACACCACGATGACGCCATCAGCGGCTGCGATGGCGTCAGCCCATCTCGTGACGATCTCAGGGGTTTGCGCGATATCGGCGCAGTAGGGCGGAAAGTGTTCCAGGCCATCGAGCAGCGTGAGCCGCACGTCGCCTGGCGCCAGTGCAGCGAGGTTCCTCGCAAGCATCATATTGAACGAGGCCTTACGCAGGCTCCCGCAGATGACGACGATATTCATGGCTCACCTGTTGCAAACTTGGGGCCGGGGCGAAGGTCCGCCACCGGCCCGTCGACCCGATACCCTGACGGCCTCTAGTGCGGCAGCGCCTTGTCGGGATGCAGTCCGGGGTGCCCTGGCGAGGGTTCGCCTTTTGGCTCGCCGAGGTAGAGTGCTATCTGGGACCGGAAGCTTTCGACGGCGGCACGGTCGGCAAGAAATTTTCCGAAAGCCGTCGGATCGCCGTTCTTGTACTCCCAGATCGGCTTGTAGCCGTCCGGCGGCGCAACGTCGGTGCGCACCGACCACATGTACCAGACGTTCTTCTGCGTCTCCTTGTCGAGCAACCAGCTCAGATAGAGCCTGGCGGCCTCGGGATGTTTTGCCCCCTTGAGGATGGCGGCCTGCTGCGGCCAGGCGACGAAAGGATCCTCCTTTGGCAGGACGAAGCGGGAGACCGTGCCGGGGAACGGCACCAGCCCGCCATCGGTCGAGAAGGTGACGGTGGCCTGGCCGCCTTCCACCATGTCCGTCGGCGCTTGCGTGCCGCGCACATAGATCGGCTCCTGCTTGGCGAGTTGCGCCACGTAGTCCCAGCCGTATTTGTCGACGACCTGCTTGAACCAGAACAGCACGGCATCGTCGTCGGTCGGATAGGTCAGCACGATCTTGCCCTTGAATTCAGGGCGCAGATAGTCTTTCGCCTC
Organism: Mesorhizobium sp. M0030; assembly: GCF_040323695.1. Lineage (NCBI taxonomy): Bacteria > Pseudomonadati > Pseudomonadota > Alphaproteobacteria > Hyphomicrobiales > Phyllobacteriaceae > Mesorhizobium > Mesorhizobium sp. M0030. The sequence continues at coordinate 780,808 of NZ_JAMYVE010000001.1, forward strand.
TCGCGGCCATGTCGCCTGATCCGGGAGCAGCTTCGAGTTGACGAGGTTGGAGAACGCGTCGACGAAGACGCCTGTATAGGCGCCGTCCGCATCCTTGAAGGCGCGGAAGACCTTGTCCCAGCCTATCGGCTTGTAGGGCTGGAGAACGCCCTCCTTCTTCCAACGCGGAAAGTTCTGCAGCGTCTGGATCTGAACGATGTCGGGGACCAGTGTCTTGGTGGCGATCTGGTTGTCGATGCGGGCTTCGTGAAACTTGGAATAGTCCACGATGACGTCGAGCGTCACACCCGGGAACTTCTGCTCAAACGCCTTTTTGGTGCCGTCCTGCTGGCCGGGCGTGTCGCCTCCGGCATAGACGATGACGCGTCCGCCCTCGGCAAGCGCTGCCTTGTAGAGCTGATCCAGGCTGCGGCTCTCGGGATAGACGCCGGCGGCCAGTGCGTTGCCGGCAGTTGCCAGCAGACTCGCGCTCGCCGCCAGGCCCAGGGCCGTTCTTCGGTTCATGTTCATGCAATCTTCCTTCCAGGTTTAACTCAGGGTCAATGCTTGGCCGACCGGTGTTGAACGAAGTTCAGCAGCAGAAGCAGGCCCGCCGATATGGCGATCAATATGGTGGCGACCGCGAGCACGGTCGGATCGAGGTTTTCGCGCGTGCCGCTCAGCAGCTCTCGCGGCAGGGTCTTCTGGCCAGGCCCGGTGATCATGAGGGCAATCACCACCTCGTCGAAGGAGGCGGCAAAGGCAAAGATGGTACCCGAGACGATGCCGGGCAGGATGAGCGGAATGGTGATCCGGCGGAAGGTCGTTATGGGCGGCGCCCCAAGACTTTGCGCGGCCCGCAGCAAGCCTTTGTCCAACTGGCTCACCGAAGCGTTGACGGTAACCAGCACAAGCGGGACAGCGATGACGGAATGGGCCAGCACCAGGCCGGTCAGGCTGTTGGCAAGTCCGAGCGGCGCGAAGAAGAAATAGACCCCCACGGCGGTGATGATGACCGGCACGATCATAGGCGAGATCAACAGCGCCATCAGCAGGGATTTGCCAGGCAGGTTGATCCGGTCGAGACCAAGCGCGGCAAGGGTGCCGAGCGGCGTTGCGATGGCGACCGTCGACACTGCCACGATCAGGGAATTACCCACCGCATGGACCCAGCGTGGCGTCGAGATGACGGCTGCGTACCATTTCAGCGACAGGCCCTGGAGCGGATAGGCCAGAATCGAGCCGCCATTGAAGGAGAGCGGCACGATGGCGAAAATCGGCAAAAGCAGGAATCCCAGCACCAGCACGCCGGCGAGCCGGGCACCCCACAGCCAGATGCGCGTACTGTCGAGCATGTCAGATCCCCACCCGCTGCACGCCGACAAGCCGCACGTAGAACGAATACAGGACCACCGTCGCGAACAGCAGAATGCTGGCGAGTGCGGCCGCCAGCCCCCAGTTGAGCGCCTGCAGCGTGTTGTAGGCGATGTAGAAGGGCAGCATCTGGTCGCCCTGACCGCCAAGCAGCAGCGGCGTGACGTAGTATCCCAACGCCAGGATGAAGACGAGCAGCCCGCCGGCTGATATGCCCGGGAGGATCTGCGGCAGGTAGATCCGGAAGAACGAGTTGAGCGGACCGGCGCCTAGAGATCGCGCCGCCTGCATCTGCGAGCGCGGCAGCGCCTTCATCGAGGCGTAGAGCGGCAGCACCGCGTATGGCAGCAGGATATGGGTCAGCGCGATCAGCACGCCGACGCGGTTGTAGACGAGCTCGAGCGGGGCATCGATGATCCCGAGCCCCATCAGCACCTGGTTGAAGATGCCGTTCTTCTGCAGGATGACCAGCCAGGACGTCGAGCGCACCAGAACCGACGTCCACAATGGCAACAGCAGCGCCAGCATCAGGAAATTGGCCGTCACCTGACCGACACTGGCCAAGAGGTAGGCGGCAGGCAGCGCGAGGACGATGCAGATCGCCGTTGCCGACAGGGCGATCCCGAAGGTCCGCGCCAGCACATTGACATAGATTGCGCTGTCCGGCCCGCCCTGCAGGCCCAGGGCAGATTTGAGGTAGAGACCGGTGAGCGGCCCCTTGGCCCGCGCAAGCGCATGCCAGATATCTGGCTTGCCCCATGCGGCATCGGCTGTAGTCAATGCGGATTTCCAATCGGAAACGGCAGTGCTGTCGCGCGGCAGGGCACGCGCGGTCGATTGGACGATCGTTCGCCACTCGCCTGACTCGTAGCCGAGCCGGCGAGCGGCGGTTCCGGCGACCTTTGCGGTGCGCGCATCGACCAGATCCCTGCCCGCCGCCTCGAACACGGCCGCCTGCGGAAGGTCGGCGCCGTCCCAATCTGCCAATACCGCGACCGTTCTGGGCATCACCGCGGCAAGTTCGCGGTCGTCAACCGACAGAAACAGCATACCGGCGAGCGGGATGAAGAACGCGGCAAGGAGAAACAGCGCCAGCGGGGCAACCAGGGCAATGCCCACGGCATTCGCACCGAGCGCCCGTCGCCGCCTTGTTTTCTCGATGGCCATGATCTTTACCTCCGCGGGGCCGGCGGCGGACAGGGAGTCCGCCGCCATGCTTGCCGTTACTTCGCCGCCCAGGCGGTGAACCGTTCATTCAGGGCGTCGATGTTCTGCACCCAGAAATTGGCGTCGACGGTGAGGCCGGCGGCAATGTGCTCCGGCGATGTCGGCAGCGTCGTCGCCACATCGGCCGGCAGGGCGGCCTGCGCCGCGACGGAGCCGACGCCGTAGCCTAGCTTGGCTGGCCATTCGACCTGGCGGTCGGTGCGGCCGAGATACTCCAGCAGCTTGACGGCGTTGTCCTTGTTGGGCGAGCCCTTGAGGATGACCCAGGAATCCATGTTGAGGACGTTGCCACTCCACATGATCTTGAAGTCGCGCTTGTTCTCGGCGTTGGCGCCCCGGATGCGGCCATTGTACGAGGTGGTCATCGCCACCTCGCCCGAGCCCAGCAACTGCATCGGCTGGTTGCCCGACGACCACCAGACGATATTGGGCTTGAGTTCGTCGAGCTTCTTGAAAGCCTTGTCCACGCCTTCCTTGGTGCGCAGCGTCTTGTAAACATCGGTCGGTGCGACGCTATCGGCCATCAGCGCGGCCTCGAGGGTGAACTTCGGTCCGTTGCGGAAGGCGCGCTTGCCTGGATACTTCTTGGTGTCCCATACGTCAGCCCATGTTTTCGGGCCATCCTTGAACACCGCGCCATCATAGGCGAGCACGATACTGAAGACGTTGGCGGGAACGCCGCATTCGGTGACGCTTCCGGCGATGTAGCGATCGACGCCGCCAACCGTGGCTGGATCGATGGTCTCGAAGAGACCTTCCTCACAGCCGAGTGCTTCCTCCTCGGCTTCCACCTCAACCACGTCCCAGTTGTTGGCTTCGCCGGCGCCGACCTTGGTGCGCAGAACGCCGATGCCGCCATCCCAGCTGTCTTCCGCGAGCGGAATGCTGGTCTCCTTGCGGAAGGGATCGAAATACACCTCGCGTTGCGCATCCTGGAAGATGCCGCCCGCCGACACGACGGTAAGATCGCGTGCTACGGCGATGCCGGGCAGCGCAATGAATGATGCCAGAAGTGCCGCATGAAGGATTTTGGTTCTTGTTTTCATGATCAGTCCCCTTTCTTGGTTGGTGGTTTTCAAATGCATCGCGAGCGTCATTCGCCGCCTGTAACGGGCAGTGCCCTGCAAAGCGTCTCCGGTATGACGACCCGGATTTCGTCGCCGATGCCGATTTGGCCGGCTTCGGCCCCTGTTGGAAGTTTCAGCGCCATGCGCCCTATGCCGTCGCATTCGACGGCGACGCGGCGTGCGTCGCCGAGGTAGGAGATCTCGGCAACCGTCGCGGCGAACGCGCCTTCGCCGCCGCCGACCTTCACATGCTCGGGCCGGATGCCGACCTTGACGCGATCGCCGATGGCCGACTGTCCCGCGACTTTCATGGTGAGGACGGTCCCTCGATCCAGCCGAATCGCGGCCTGGCCGGCGGCAAGCGCCTCGATCCGCCCGTCGAGCAGGTTGTTCTCGCCAATGAAGGAAGCGACGAAGGGCGTGCACGGCCGTTCGTACAGCAGCTCCGGAGCGTCGATCTGTTCGAGCCGGCCCTTGTTGAAGACCGCGACCCGGTCCGAGAGGTTGAGGGCCTCGGATTGATCGTGGGTGACGAACACCATGGTGATGCCGAGTTGCCGGTGCAGGTGCTTCAGCTCCGCCTGCATATGCTCGCGAAGGTTCTTGTCCAGGGCGCCGAGCGGCTCGTCCAGCAGGATAAGCCGGGGCTTGAAAATGATGGCGCGGGCGAGCGCGACGCGCTGCTGCTGTCCGCCCGACAATTGCGACGGCTTGCGCCCGCCCATGCCGTCGAGATGGACAAGGCTCAGCGCCTTCTCGACCCGCTCGCCGATTTCCGCCTTCGGCACGCGGCGCACGGAGAGCGGAAACGCCAGGTTCTCGGCCACTGTGAGATGCGGGAACAGCGCGTAGTTCTGGAACACCACGCCAATGTCGCGCCTGTGCGCCGGCAAGCCTTCGATGCGCGTGCCGTCCATCGCGATTGTGCCTGATGTCGGGGTGTCGAAGCCCGCCAACAGCATCAGCGAGGTCGTCTTACCCGAACCCGATGGTCCAAGCAGGGTCAAAAACTCGCCGCGCTGGATCTCCAGGTCGATGTCATGCAGAGCCCGGAATGCGCCGTAGTGTTTCGAGACGCCGCTGAAGCGCACGATCGGCGGCGGCGACGGCCCTGTTGTTGTCGTGTCGGACTGAGTCATCTCCGGCGATTCTTTCCAAGGTTCATAACGCGAAAACGGCCTTGCCGTTTCTCGTTGCTCGCTCCGCCTCTCCTGCAGCGCGCCTCAAGGCCGGCGTGCTAGGCAGGAGACCCCGCAGCACCGGGCGGGATGGCCGCGATGATGCTCATCGTCGCGCCCACGGTGCTGTTCCCGGTCCGCCATGTATGAGAATCGGCGCCGAAGACCTTGCCGATGGACCGCATCGTGCTGAGGTCCTCGATAGTGACGGCAAGGCAGGGCAGGAATTTCTCGCGCCAGCAGATCAGATAGACATCGTCGGCCAGCTCGAAGTAATCGGCCTCGTCGAATTCGCCGATACCGGCATCCGGACCATGCCAGCAGTACCAGAAATAGTATTTTGGGTTCACGTAGTAGTGGTCGTAGACGTGCGTATCACTGTACTCGTACCGAAAGAACTTTCCGAACAGCTTCTCGGTGCGCGGGAAATCCGGAAGGGACCGCCCTATTCCGCCTGAACGATAGGTCAGCGTCGGCACGCTCTGCGCGCCGGTCTTCTCGACGCGGGTGAGAAGATTCATGTCTTCGGCCGTGCGATCGGATACCGAGCCTTCGATCAGGAGGGCGGCATTGCGCGCCAGGTCCAGCCAGAGGCTGATCGATCTCATCTCGTCGTTGGCATCGATGAAGTCGACGAAATACATGCCATCGCGGACACGGAAGGCCTGATAGGGCTGCCGCTCATGCCCGCCAGCGCCCGCGGCGCTCCAGGACAGGAATTCCGCCGTGCTGAAAGCAAGGTCGAGCCTACCGCCATCATTGAGGGAAATCCCAAAGGATTTGCCGGCGAGATCGGATGTCGGGTCCGGCCTGCCGCCGGAATGGTTCTGCAGGATGTCTCCGATCTGCGGCCAATGGGCGGCGGCGGATGAAACGGCACTGGTGACCATCGGTCTTCCCCATTCTCAATGCACGGCGCCGCCTCTCGGCCGGCTCGCGCTGTCCTTTTTTCAGGCTTTATTTGCGGCCCTGGCGGCTGCGGCCATACGCTCGCGATCGCGCTCGAAAGCCTCGAAATCGAAGCTCTCCAGTTCGATCTCCTCGATAGGCGGATACGGACGAGGAATCCCGTCCCAGCCGATCTGGTCGATGCTCCAGTAGAATTCTAGCAGGTTGCCATCGGGATCGCGTCCGTAGAAGCGCGGCTGATTGCCGGGGCCACCCTTGCGCGCATTGACGATGGCGATCCCGCGTTCCTCGAAACGGCGGTACAGCGCCAGCAGATCGTCCGAGCTATTCATCTCAAAGGCAATGTGGTGCAGGCCGAAAGCATGCTGGGCGGGTGGCTCGACTGCATTCCTGAGCGTGAAGATCGAAAGGCAGTGATGCGTGGAGTCGTTTCTGACGAAAGATCCCGACAACACCGCCACGCCGTGCCCGACCTCATCCATTCCGTAGTTGAACTGCTCGGTCAGCTGCATTCCCAGAACCTCCGTATAGAAGCTCACCGACCGCTCCATATCCCGGACAGCGATCCCCACATGTCCGAGCCGACCAACGCGCAAAGTCATTGTGCTTCCTCTCCTATATGTGTTCCGATAATCGGACGATTTGTGTTCGTTATTCGAAAACTAGATTAGCTTCAGCCTGACGTCAAGGGGGCTTGCTCGCCGAACGACCGGAGAGGCGGAAAAGCCCTGAAAGCCGAGGAAAACAAGGCCTCAGAGGTCTGTCGGCCTGCTGTCAGCAGGGGTGAGGCATGTTCACGGCCAAGCTTGCGCCGCACCTTGACCGCTTCCACAAAGCTCCCTATGGTACCGAATATCGAACCCTAAATGTCCGATATTCGGAATACTTTCGTCATTCCGGCAAACCACAGGGAGCGCAATGACAAAGCTCGTCACATACACATCAGGCGACCGGCCACACCTCGGCGCGGTCCATGGCGACCTGATCATCGATCTCGCCCAGGCAAATAGCGCCTTTCCCCAGGACGTGCCTTCGGGTGAGCGCTGGGCGCTGGACAGCATCGGCTTTCTGGAGGCCGGCGACGCGGCGTTGACGGCCCTGGGCCGTCTCGTCGAGACCGTGTCGGGATTGGCCGAAACGGATGCGCGCCGAAACGCGATCCTGGTTCAGGCGGCTTACGTCAGCCTGCTGCCGCCGATCCCCTTCCCGCCCAAGATCATCTGCGTCGGCCGCAACTACGGCAAGCATGCCGAGGAGGCCGGGCGCCCCATCTCCGAAATCCCGATCATCTTCGCCCGTTTCGCCAAGACACTCGTTGCCCCCGGCGGCAAGGTGGTGGTGCCGCGTGTCTCCCATCAACTCGATTGGGAGGGCGAGCTCGCCGTCATCATCGGCAAGAGCGGCCGCTATATTTCGCGACAGGACGCGCTCGACCACGTCGCCGGCTATTCGATCTTCAACGATGTGACCGTGCGCGACTACCAGTTCCGCATCTCGCAATACACGGCGGGCAAGAACTTCGCCCATAGCGGACCGTTTGGTCCCTATCTCGCCTTGCGCGACGAGATCACCGACCCGCATGCGCTGCAGATCACCACGACGCTCAACGGTGAGGTGGTGCAGTCGGGCAATACCAGTGAAATGCTGTTCGATATCCCTGCGATCATCGAACACCTTTCCGAATTCATCGACCTGGAGCCCGGCGACGTCATCCCAATGGGAACGCCGGCCGGCGTGGGGTTCACCCGCAAGCCGCCGCGTTTTCTCACCCATGGAGATGTCATCTCCGTCGAGATCGAGGGCCTCGGCACGCTCAGCAACCCGGTCGTCGATGAAAGGACGCCGGCATGAGCAAATCGGCGCTGTTCGACAAGGGGCTGAAGATCCGCAAGGAAGTTGTCGGCGCGGACTATGTGCAGCGCGCCTTCGACAAAGCGGGCGAATTCGGCCGCGAGTTCCAGGAACTGGTCACCGAATATTGCTGGGGCGCATCCTGGGGGCGAGAGGCGCTCAGCCGGCGCGACCGCAGCCTGCTCAACATCGTTATGCTCGGCACGCTCGGCCGCAACGCCGAGCTTGCGCTGCACCTGCGTGGCGCTCTGCGTAACGGCGTCACCCCAGACGAGATCCGCGACGCCCTGTTCCAGCTCGCGATCTACGCCGGCGTTCCTGCCGGCGTGGAATCCTTCCGCATCGCGCAGGAGGTCCTGGAGAGCCCTGAAACCCACCCCAACGCACCTTCGAAAGGTCAAAAGCCATGAGCCAGATCGCCGAGAACTACAAACGCCTCGACACCGTCACACCGGATAAGCTGTTTCCGGGCCATGATGCACTGCGGCTCGACGCGACGCAGTCGCTCGTCGGAACGACGCAGGTTCTGCATTTCGCCGACCGGCCGCCGCTCTCGATGAGCTTCGACGAGAAGACCGTGCGCTGGACGTCAGAGCCGGCCGCCAACGTCGCCTATCCGGTCGGCGAGGCGAGCTACGAAGCGATCGAAGTGCGGCAAGGGTTGCTGGCTGCGACGATCAATCATCCGCAGAGCAACTCCAACGACATGGTGGTTTTCGATCTTGCCGGCAAACGCGCGGTGATCGTTCACTCGGTGATGATGGCAGGCACCTCAACGGTGGCCGAACGCAGCCTCATCATCGAGGCCGGCATCGACGGCGAGATCGGCGAGCGCTTCGAGCCGACCAAGGAGTTGGTCGGCAAGCGCATCCACTGGACCTACGGCCCGACCCATTTCTTCGAGCACATCTATATTGAACCGGAACTCTATGTCTGGCACGGCATCATCGGGCCGGAGGCCGGAATGGGCGCGGTGGAACCGACTTCCGTGCGCAAGATCGCCGAAAAACTCTATCTGTTCACCTGGTCCGACCGCGCCACGCCTTTCAACGGCGCCCTGGTGATCGACCTCAACGCGGCACCGAAATCGGCCGGCCGGCTGGTCGGCTGGGATGCTGACACACGTCTCATCAGCCAGGTCATCGTCGGCGCCACCGGCGTCTTGGTCAACGAGACCATGTATTGACGTCGCCGTTGCCGGGAGGAAGCGCATGAGCGGACTAAGTGAAACGGCGAGGCGGTTGCCGTGTACCGAACTCCATATCGGTGGACGGTGGCGGGCGGCGGCGGATGGCGCGGTTCACCCCATCATCAATCCCGGCAACGGCCAGCCGCTCGGAGCCCTGAGCATGGCCACGTCGGTTGACGTATCCGCCGCCGTGGTCGCGGCGCGCACGCAGTTCGAGACCGGCGCGTGGTCTCGGCTGTCGGGAGCCGATCGCGGCAGATTGCTGTGGCGGCTGGCCGACCTTGTCGAGGCCAACCGCGAGAACCTCGCTTATCTGGAAGCCATCGACATCGGGCGTCCCTATTTCGAGCCGTTCATGTTCGAGATCCCACTCGCCGCCGACACCTTCCGTCATTTCGCCGGCTGGGCCGACAAGATCGGCGGCAGCACCTTCGACCTGCCTGACTTCGATGGCCGGCAACGCCATTCCTACACGCTGCGCCAGCCGATCGGCGTGGTCGGCGCGATCACGCCCTGGAATGCGCCGACGATGATCGCGTCGTGGAAGCTGGGGCCGGCGCTCGCCGCCGGCAATACCGTGGTCATCAAGCCGGCCGAGGATGCTTCGCTGAGCACCATCCGGCTGGTCGAATTGATCGAAGAGGCGGGCTTCCCGGCTGGTGTCGTCAATCTGGTGACCGGCAGCGGTGCGGTCGCCGGCGACGCGCTGGTGCGGCATCCCGGCATAGACAAGATCTCCTTCACAGGCAGCCCCGGCGTCGGCCGGCGGATCGCCGCAATCGCCTCGGAAGCCCTGAAAAAAGTCACGCTCGAACTCGGCGGCAAGTCGCCCCAGATCGTGTGCCGTGACGCCGATCTCGATCGTGTCATCCCAGGCGCGTCGATCTCGATGTTCGCCAATCAGGGGCAGACCTGCGCATCTGGGAGCCGTGTGCTTGTCCACGAGGCGATCGCCGACGAAGTGACCGAGCGACTGGTCGCGGCGGCGCAGAGCGTCGTCGTCGGCGATCCTTTCGCGCCGGACACGCAGATGGGATCACTTGTCAGCGAAAGGCAACTCGAACGGGTCGATGGGTATGTGAGGAAGGGCAAGGCCGAAGGCGCCCGCCTGCTGACCGGCGGCAGCCGCATTGACCGTCCCGGCTCTTTCTACGCGCCCACTCTGTTTGCCGGCGACAACGACCTGACCATCGCGCGCGAGGAGATATTCGGGCCGGTTGGGACCATCATCCGCTTCCGCGACAATGAAGAGGCCCTGCAGCTCGCCAATCAGACGGATTACGGCCTGACCTCGGTCGTCTGGACGCGAGACCTTGCTACCGCCAACCGGTTTGCGCGGCAGCTCAAAACGGGCTCGGTCTGGGTCAACGCCTGGGGTCCGCCGCACCCGGCCCTGCCTTGGCTTGGCGTCAAGACCAGCGGGCTTGGGTCGGAGCTCGGTTGGTCCGGCGTTCTCGCCAATACGGTCGAGAAAACGGTGTCGGTCATTTCATGAGGCGGCGCGCCACCGCCGCGAGTGAGCGCGACGAGTGGCATATTGAAGGCTTTCGAGGTTCAGACTAGTCTCGATTATCGGACGATCGTAGTCCGATAATCCATGAGTCTGTTGCAAGCGATCGCGGCTCGGCGCCGTGGCGCGACGATGGACGTGACGGACACATGATTTGCCCCGGACGATTGGAGTACCCCCTTGGCTGAGATATCGCTGACCGGCGACCAGATGCTCACAGTCCTCGAAGCCGTCGCGAAGAAGGGTCCCGTCAGCGCGGCCGACGTCGCGCGTGGCTGCGACATCAACCGGACCGTGGCCTATCGGCTACTCGTCACGCTTGAGCAGCGGGCTTACGTCCGCCGCGGCCATGACGGCTACATGCTGGGCAGCGCGGTCAACGAGTTGGTCCGCCAGCTCGACCGCGACATTTCAGCCATAGCCCGGCCCCTGATGGGCACATTGGCAAATGCCGTTGGCGAAACGGTGGTGCTGCATTTCCTCAACAAGGACGAGGCAGTGGTGACCGAGCAAGCGCTGGGCAACAGGCATCTCGTTCGTGTGCAGCACGTTCCGGGATCGCGCCATCCGCTCCACCTTGGCGCCAGCGGTTGGGCGATGCTCGCCTTCCAGGACCAGAAAACGATTGCCCGCATCGTCAAGAAAGCCGCCGATCCCGTTGTCGCCCTGGAACGTATCGAGCAGACCCGGCGCGACGGCTACGCGATTTCGCATGACGAACTCCAGATGGGGGTGCATGGCGTCGCGGCCCCGCTGATCGAGCCGGACGGCCGCTGCAACGCCAGCCTAGGCATATTGGTGCCGAGCACCAGGGCCGACACGCTACCGGCCCTGACGCCAAAGCTTCTTGAACTAGCCGCCAATGTTACCAGCCACTTGTAGTACCCGCAGCTACACCGTTGAAACGCGTTCAACTACTCGAACATGACCGTTCGGGCAGGCGTCCTTTGACCGCTTACGGGAATTCGCAAGCACCAGTGGGAATGGCCGGCATGGGCGCATAGCGGACATCAGGTGCGATGCGACGTTCACGTAACTGACTTGTGGTCAATCGGTGATAGTGGCGCAATTTCGACGGTGCCAAACTCATGAGTGGATCGCATGAGCGTGATTTGCCCGAGGTGACACATGCCAAGCCGACCAGCCACTCGGCTGTTAGCCGGTCCGTTGCCACTTGCAGGAGCTGTGTGCCGTGTTTGGTCGTCGCTGTTGCACAATTCCTGGCGGTCTCACCTACATTGACCGCCCGCCTGACCTCGCCGCTCATCGCATAACAATGAGGGGCGCCGAAAACGCCCCTCAAGATCATCTTGGTACTGAGTGGCTCCGGTTACGTTTTCGCGTTCGTCACCGGAAGAGTTATCACGTACGCGCGGCCCGACGCGCAGATGGGGCGTGGCGTTTTGATTGAGAGCTTGCCATGTTCGGTCTTTGCGGCTCCCTGTGCGCGCAATTCCTTCATGACTGAGACGTGGTCAGGAAAGCTCTTCTTGAAGCGGACAGTCGAAATGACGATTTCCGTTCTCCTTTCCGATCGCGCGATCACACCGGCCACCTCTTCGAATATGGCCGGGCTCAGTGGACCATCCATCTGCTCGGTAGGAATCATGCTGCTTTCGAACCTTTCAAAATAGGCGTTGAAGCGTTTAACTGCTGAGACCTTACCGACTGTTCGCACTGGCTTGTCGATAGCCTGCCACACAGCCAGCAGCGCGGGAGCAAAATCGCCCCACTCGGCAGGCAATACACGCCACCGGCGCGCGAGGACGCCAGCAGCATAGAGCGACGAGAACATTCTCCTCGTGCGCGCGTTTCCGTCGCCATCGAAAGACGGAAGTTTGCGTGCGAATCGGGCCATCTCCCGATCGATCTTGGCCTGGAGCATTTTGGGATCAGCCTTGACGAGGCGCTGAATGAATGCACGCGCCGCCACGCCATGGTTTATTTTGACGGCGTTCCTCAGGTGGTCGACTGCTTCTTCAGTGGTGTCGAAACCATCAGGGGTATGCGTCAACACACCTAGGTTTTGACCGATTACCACCGTGACCATACGGGTCCGCATAGCGTCAAGCTCAGCGGCTTTGGCATGGATTACATTTCGCAACGGCTGGTTACTTGTCGACAGCAGGGCGAAGTCGACGTTGGGAGGTGCTACCTTTTCGGTTAGGCGCTTGCGGCCGCCTTTCGACGATGCTTTGAAAATGACCTTCCGAATGACGTCCTTTCGATCACGTTCGTTGGATCCTGCCAGATTGCCTTCATCCAAAAACAGAAGGGCGCCAGCATGTTGTACCTTGACGACGTCGAATGCGTTGACCGTCAGGTCCCACGTCAGTCCGCCGCCCACCTCGCTAAAAGAATTTCCGACCCAAACGGACGCGGCGAGCAGCCCGGCTGTCGTTTTACCAGACTCAGGTTCTCCAATCAGTTCAAACAGCGGGTTCATCCCTGGAATGAAGCGAAGGATCGCGGGAAGAAAAGCTAGGCAGAGTATGAACAGAAGAAGCGGCTGGCCTTTTACTACACTGCCGACCTCCTCTTGCCAGGCAGCAAGCGTACCGACCGGACAAAACTTTTCCTCACCGTCGAAAGCGACGATCACTTCGGCACTTCCGGGTTTGGATTCGACAGTCCCATCGCCAAACACAAAATGCTCGCCGATCGGACCCGGCGTGGAGGCTACCAGGCCGGGCCGGTAATCCTCGTGATCTTCAATCTTCTCTCTGAATGCCGCCTTCTTTTTCGGCGTCAGATAGGTGAAGCCGGCGTTTGCGAGGCGCGCGAAGACAGTGCGCTCGTCCATTTGCAAGGCCGATAGAGCGAACCAAATGCTGTTTTCGTCGGTACCAAACTTGATACGTCGATCGCTATGTTGACTCACCACCGCGTCAAGTATTTTCGGAATTGCCCGTGTCGGGGCGTTCGCCGGATTGCCGGCGCCAGTTATTGGGATATTCATGTTAATTGTCTTTCAATTTTGGCTTTCTCTGTTTCGAGGGTGCTAGGGGTGGCTTCCCACCCTTCCCACCGTATTTGCGTTTGCATTTCGCGATCGAACACGACGCGCAAATTGCTGGCCTCAACGACAGTGTTGTCGTCGACAATGCGCTAGATCTACATTTCGTTGCTCCTAACTAGGGGTTTGAACACGAAGATCGGCAAAAGCATCACCGGCGAGAAATACAGCCCTCGGCGAGGTGAAATTTGCCATTCCGATAGACGCACTTGTTCAGCAACAGAATGTCGCTGAAGTCGGTGCGATCGAGCCACAAAAGGTAGTTGGTGTGCTGTATGCCCTTGATGCGGCGTACGCCGCGCACACGCTTCATTTGGCCGCGAATTTCGACCACCGGCCGCGCAGGCCAAAAGGACTTCAGAAGATACGAGAACTGCTCGGGACGGTCGCGAACCTTCCTGCGCTTGATCGGCACCGCACCCGTTGCGGTTTTCTTATAACCCAAGCGCCCGCGAAGATTTTTAAGTAGAAAGACGGCCTTGTCGGTGGTCGTCAGAAGGTGGAAGTGAAGCTGGAAAACACCGGTCGTTGGTTCGTATTCTCCATGCAAGAAGGCGACCAGGAAGCCCGGTTCGTCGAGGATTGCCGCGCGTTGCAGGTGGGTGCGGAACTGGCGCTTAATCTGCGCCGCCGTGACTTTACGGAGTTGGCGTCCAGTGAAGCGCCATTTCCGATTGATCACGGTAACGGTGCGAAGTTTATCGTTTGAGAAACGCGCCATTGCGCTAAGAAGCGCGGCGACAACATTGAGGCGCACTTGTCGCATGTAGAGAAACGAAGAAAGGGTCAGCTGAGGGAACTCCTCCCGCACGCCTCGCTCGAGCGAAACAGCGAGACGTCGACCGTTAACGTAGCGCTTTGTAGTGTCCGACCGCCCTTTCAGAGACACTCGGATAAGCTTCGCGCGAAGGCTGTCCTCGGTCAGAGCCTTTGATAGGTCTTCAATTCGCGCACTAATCTGCTGGCGCGCTGATATACTTGGTTTCATTGAACATCTCGAATTAGAGGGGTACGCGACAGCGCCAGCTGTCGGAGTCAATTTCTGCGACTAATGTCGCTATGCGTCCGCGTTGCTTTTCGCGACCATCACTGCCGAGAGGATTTCGAAAAGCTGCTGCGGGTTGTTGCTCGATGCGTCGCCCAGAGTTGCTATTATGGCGTCCACTTTGGCTTCATCGATTTGCCAATGGCGGTTCGTCTGGTGGCCGTTGGCGTCGAAGAGCGTGACAGACACGGTGAGTGTCGGAGAATTCTGCTTGACCGCAGCCGCGGCGCCGCCGCTCCTCTTCTTCCGGCCTCGAACGCCGGACGCGAAAGCGCGACAGGCCTTGAACTTGACCTTACTTAGCTCAGCGACGAAACAATCGGGGTCGACGTCGTGACCGGCTGCGTAGATAAGCATAGCGGCATAGTCGGAAATCTGCTTCTCGTCGCCGTTATCGGGGTCCAGGATGATTTTCGCCGCGACGGTGGCTTCGGTACCCTTCTGGAGACCGCGCGAGCGGTCCTTAAACACCGGATGTTTGCGAGCGCGCTTCATCGCCTCTTCACCGCCGGCGATAAGAGCGAGGTATAGCGGGTAAGCGGGCTGCATCTCCCTGACGGCCTGATCCAGCATTCGGTCAAAGAGTTTGCTGGGCGCAGTCTGGCGCGCCGTATCACACTCGCGAATAGCTTGTTCGAGCGTGTCGATGACGTTCTTGCCTTCAACCCAGCGCTTCGAGAAATCCTTGATATTGCCGGCGGTCCGGGGCGGGAGGTCCTGTGCAGTTGTTTCGGCCCGGCCGATATAGCTCAAACCGTCGTTAGCCGGACGGTTTTCATCATGCGCTTCGCCAACAGGCGGCGTTGCTAGGTCGTTCACTTGCATCTCCTTTTGTGGTTGCCGTCACGAGAAACCACAGGAGGAGCGCGTCGTCTGGGCTAACAAATATCGGCTTTTCGAGGGATAGTTATTCTTTGACATGGGCTGAAGCGCTCCGTGCGGGAAGTTGCAGCGCCGCGTCGCACAAGGTTCAAATGGGCTAACTACGACTAAGGCGATCAAAACATGAGGTGGGGATGAGGCGCAAAGAGCACGACAAATGGTTTCCTCCGGGACGCCTATTTGACAGCTGGCAGTTATCGGATGGCGATTTGAATGAACTCGCCAAAATGCTGGGTGTTTTGCCTGATGATGAAACAAAGCGCCAAAAAATTAAGGTGGGGCTTGAGGCGCTGGCCAACAGCTACGGCTACGACGCCGAGTTAGAGGGCCAGCCGCCGGCATCGTGGTATGTCGGTGAATTGCAAAATGTGGTGGTAGCCGCCGAGAGGCTCTCCAGCGCATTGGCCAGTATTCAGGGTATGGCGCGGAGCAATCTAGCTCACAGATTTGAACGTTCTTTCCAAGCAAAGCTGTTTGAAAAACCTGTGTCAGATCAACCATCATTGGAAGCGATGTTGACCCAATTGGCGAAGGCTTGCCACCAGATTCGCCCTCTTGATGAAGGCCTTGTCCCGGGACGAAGGCCGACGAACGCTACCTTTCGAGCTGTGGGCTCAGCAATTGAGTTATATATGAATATCACTGGATCGACAAAGTTTCCGAAGAGCTTCGGGAAAGACCCGCAGACTAACGAATTTACTGCACGACCTGCTCGTTACCTGCGCGCAGTTTTTAAACTCATCGACCCACATGTGACTGTCGCGATGATCGCCAACAACGCACGCCGACATCTGAGGCCTCAAATCACCAGCCTGGAATAGCGTGTCGCGCGGACTTTAGTCGCAACGCGCCTAGTCCTCCAACTCGCGATACACCACCGCACATGGCGTGGCCGATCTGCGACTGCTTTGCGCCTCATGTCAGACGTTGACTCCAACCTTGCCGCTTCCCGTTAGCTGACATCCCAAGCGAACCCGCTACAGTCGCAGTTGCGCCATTATGACATCGTGGCATAGGCCCGCATAAGAGCGGTCTTCACCTCACCCCGACCGATCAGCTTGGAAAAGCGGCGATAATCTGAATGCTGGAACCGCCAGCGGCCTGCGGCAATAGCGGGATGCACGCCAGCTTTCTGCGCCGCCTCTAGCACCTCCTCCGTGCTGCTATCCCTATTGATCCGCTTCCACATAGAAGGAGGGATAAGAGCGTTCAGTGCAAACGAGTCCGCCTCCGCTTCTATGGCTTCCGAACTCGCCACATCCAGATCGTCCAGAATAACCTGTCGATCAGAACTCAAGTGGCAAACCACATGAGAAAACTCATGCAACAGCGTAAACCAGAAATTGTCCAAACGATCGTGACGAAGGGTCAGTGCTATCACTGGAACCCCATCTCCCCGGCACATTGCAGCGCCGTCGAGGAATGTTCCGGGCATATGTTCCAATACAACTAAGATTATTCCAATTCGATGTAGCTCAGCAAAAATTCGATCATTCCAATCAGAAAACATACTTATCTGGGCAAGTTGGCGGCCAGTTTTTTCCGGCTCACTTATAGTCTTTTTCTTTATTTTGATTTTCTCTGCGTGCATCAGCACGGCTGCACACCACGCTTCTAGCGCCGCCAAATCGGTCTTGGCATTGGTTCGTTCAGTTCTGGTTTTGCGCAACATGGCGACTGCAGGGGTGGAAGCTTTCGAACGCGACAAAAAGCCGGCGAGATCCTCTTTCGCTTTGATCACGCCGAGCTTACGGAGCTTCTCCTCCGCAGCTATTGAGGTGCTTGAGCTACCCGCCACAGGCTCGTGCTTGAATGAACCGATAAGCGAAATAATTGGAACGCCCAAGTGTTGGTGCAAAGCTCTGATCTGATCGACCGTTGGTTGTCGCTGCCCGTTAAGTATCTCGGATACCCGCGATTTACTCCCGAGGTATGGGATCAGATCGCGTTGTGACAGTCCGGTCTGCGCCATGCGAAACTTGATCGCCTGAGCAGGCGTGGCTGCCTCGACGGGATGCTGTGATCGCTCCCATCGTTCGATCACGGCCTGCAGTACTTCGAGCTCGTCGCGATCCTTTGGGCCACTATGCCCGAACAGCGCGGCGGCACGCTTGAGTGCCGATTGATGGTCCTCGTGTGTGCGTATAGGTCGAACCGTCATGTCACCTTGCTCCCTGCTTTACCGGGCGCGTGCCCCACTAGTCGCGCCCGCATATTCAATGAGAACCATCTGCGCCTCGCAGTCAGCGAGGAGATCGATCTGATAGCCGCCGCCGAGCGGGATTCGAACCCTGATGCCGTCGATGACGGCGGTCGGGTAGAACGCAGCGATTTCAGCCATCGAGCGCCATGACCCTGCCTCGAGTTCGGCAACCAGTGCCGGCACGGCTCCATCAAGGCCGTTACGGACACGACACGCAAGCTCGTGCAGCCTCAATATCCCCATCAGCTTCATAGCAAGCCGCGGCTCCAAAGAAACAATGGTTCCCAAATGTGGGATGACTCTTGCACTCGACCTCGCGCCATGCCATATGAGAATCAGCGTTCCCAGAAATGGGAATAGCACGCAGAAACGCCGGGACCAAGGGATTTTGCTCCGCCCTTCCCGTGCCAGGATTCCGGGGCGTTGCGGAGAAATGCAATGACTACCAACAAAGAAGGTGGCTCTGACGATCGCCACAAGGTCCGTGTCGAACTTGAGTTCGAGGACCAGCAGGAGCACCTGGACCTCGAAGCTGAAGCCGGTGATCTGGATGCCGTCCTGCGGGCCGCTCACGGCAAGCCGGGCTTCGAAAAAGCCCATTTGTTCGAGCGCGACAAAGAGGAGACGCTGACGGGCATCGGCGATCGCCGCGCCATCTCCATCCTGGTTCACCGCTGCCGCCGTGTAGCCGTTCAGGTCAACTACGATGGCGACACCAAGAGCCGAGAATTCTCGCCAGCGGTCACCATCCTGCGCGTTCTGCAGTGGGCGGTCAGCAAGCGTGGCTTCAACCTTGACGACAATACCGCGGCGAAGGCCAATCTGATGCTGCCGGGCGCCGATCAGCCCCTGCCCAAGGACGCGATGCTCGGCATCTACGTCAAGCACCCGGGCTGCTCGCTGACGCTCGACCTGACCCTCAAGGACTTCACCAATGGCTGAGGTCGAGATCACGCCTGCACAGAAGACCCTGGTCAACCAGTTGAACTCGGTTCGTTTCCTTGTGGGCGTCGACGAGGGCCGTTGGCAGATTCTCGCGGTTGCCTGGCCGTACCTCTTCGTGCGCATCCGGGTCGTGACTGATCAGGCCGAGGTCTTCACCCACGACTTCCGTCTTGAGTGCACGGGTTTCCCTGATCCTGGCCCTTATGTCGAGCGTTGGACCTATGCGGACGATCCGCAACACGGCACTCGCCCCGCAGCACCCAGTGCAGGCGCCCCGGGCTTCATCGAAGCACTCAAAGCCTGGGGCGACGGCAACAGCGACGGCGGCATTTACCGCGTCTGGAACCGCGGCGCGGCCCAGCACAATGACTGGTGGCGGAAGCGGCCCGACGAAGCTTGGCACCGGAACCGGGCAATCACCTTCATCATGGAGCAGCTCTATGCCCTCGTTTCTGAACAGGCTCTTTGGCTGGCTGCCAGGGCGGCCTAAGCCCCGCATTGTCTGCGACGAGGCGGTATGGTTGGCCGGAGCTTCGGAACTGAAGGTCCGGACGATCGGCGGGAGACGGGAAAGTGGCGCCTTCCTCATCGGCGAGACCCCCGACAAGGGGCCCAAGATCATCCGCGCGTTCGTCTATTACGACGATCTCGATCCGCACGCCCTCGATAGCGGCATCGTGCATTTCGACGGTAACAAGCTGCCGCGCTTGTGGCAGATCTGCCGCGAGCGTCGATACCGCGTCGTTGCGGACGTGCACGTCCACCCATTTCACTATGGGCAAAGTCCGTCCGACCAAGCGGACCCGGTCATGCCGCGCGGTGGTCACTTCGCGTTTATTCTTCCCGATTTCGCTGCCGGTTCGGTAATCCCCGGCGGCATTGGCCAGTATGAGTATCTGGGCAACGGCAAGTGGGTCGACCACTCCCATGCCGCTGCATCGCTGCTCGTGCTCAGGAGGCCGAAATGATCTCCGATCTCCGCCGCTCGCGCATCGCCAAGGTAATCACCGATGCCGCCGGTAGCGAGCGCGACTTCGACCAGGCGGCGGCCGCGCTGGATGCCGTGCACGTTGCCGTAGTCACCAACGGTAGTCGGATCGCCTCCGCCGCGGCACAGGCCGCTGTAGTCACCGCTCTCAACACCGCCGTGAAGAGCTTCGGCAAGGCCACGCTTGTCTGCCCGCACGATATTGCGCTTGAGGCCAGGCTGGCCCTCGGGAACGATCTCTTTGCGGTCGCAGAGGCTTGCGGAGCTCAGGTCTCCGCGTTGCTGCCGTCGAGCGTGACGCACATTGTTGCAGTCGGCGACCCTGCACCCGGGGCCTTTGTGCGATGCTGGTGGGACGGCTGGAGCGCTGGTGTGATCCCCGGCTGGGATGACGATCCTTGCGGCAAATTCGGCAATCCGCTGGCCGGGGTATTTGCCGGAGCGCTCGCTGTGCGCGAGGTTTTCGCTAACGCGATTGGGCGCCGTCATTTAGTCAATCGCCGTTCCGTGATCTCGCTCTGGCAGCCTTGGTCGCATGGAGGCGAACACGAGCAGCCGCCCACAGCACTCATACTTCCCCGCTCGCTTTGGCTGGTGGGACTGGGGCATGTCGGTCAGGGCTTCTTGTGGAGCCTCGCCTTTCTTCCCGCCGCCGGTACGCATGCAATCCTTCAGGACGATCAGACTGTCGGCGAAGAAAACGTCGGCACGGGCCTCGTGACGGAGTTGCTCGACTTCGAGAAGGAAAACAAGAAGACCCGGGTGGCTGCACGGTGGCTTGAAGCCGCAGGATGGACCACATCGTTGCTTGAGCGCCGGAACTATGGCGATTTGCAGCCGACGGACAATGACCCACCGGTAGTACTAACCAGCCTTGATGAGCCAACGGCGCGGCTGGCGATCGCCAAAGCGGGCCATGGCTTCATGATCGATGCAGGTGTCGGGCACGGCGCCTTCGACTTCGAGATCGGCCAAATTCGTGTGGTGCCAAAGGGTGTCGACACCGAAGGCCTATGGGCTCATGCCGCAAAACCCAAGAACATCGATGTCATCCTCGAAACGCCCGCCTATCGCGAGCACGCGAGGAAATATGACGGCTGCGGCACCTTTACCCTTGCCGAGGCCAGTGCCGCCGTGCCGTTCGTCGGGGCAGCCATCGGTGCTTTGACCATTGCGCAGCTGCTGCGCATCGCGTCCATGTGTTCGACCCCCAGGATCATACAGGTCGAGCTCAACGCCCCGGAGACGGCCAGCGCCGGCACGATGAACCCAGCCGCCGCCCAAGGGCTTGGCGGGATCGAGTTGCGATGGGCATAAGCAGAGCGTCGTACTGGACAGACGACCTCGCGGCGCGATCCAGATGAGGTCCGTGGCGCTGTAAAGCGGGCATCCCCGGCGATGAGCAACAGGCAAGTTTGCGCCTCATATCAGACATTTGGCTGCGCTGGAGGCGTTCCAGAAAGCCGACGTTCATTCGCACCGACACGCCAGTTGCGCGCCTCCGGGGCTACCCTTGCGCCTCCTGATTGAAATGTAACAGAAGTATGAAGTGTGCTACCTCACATCTAATAAACGGTTGGTGAGACGAATCTCCTAGTGCAACGTGCAAGCATAAACTACCTCCGCCGCCGCTTATGGTACGTCGACAAGGACGGCCAGCACTGGCTTGAGCAGGACGACCTGCTAACACATGCTGGACCAGTCATCGTCTTGGGCGAGCCCGGCATGGGCAAAACTGAATTGCTGAAGGCGCTTGGGAGCAAGGACGGCCACGCGTTTTGTCGCGCCACGAAGCTTATCAACAGGTTTCGGCCGGAAACCCTCATGGGCAACGCGAAACGCCTCGTGATCGACGCACTAGATGAAGTGGCGGCGCAGCGTCAGGGAGATGCTGTCGATCTTGTCCTACAGAAGCTGGGCCAGCTCGATTACCCGCCTTTTATCCTAAGCTGCCGCGTTGCCGAGTGGCGGTCAGCGATCGCGTCTGGCGCCATTGCTGAGCAGTATGAGACGGAACCGTTGGAGGTGCACCTAGAGCCGCTTGCCCCGGACCAGCAGCTGCAACTGCTGACCGAGCTAACGGGCGACGCAAACAGGGCGAGGGTCTTGCGAGATCACTTTGCGGACTTCGGACCTGGCTTCCTGGGCAACCCGCAGACTCTTGATTTGATTGCGGCTCTGCCCTTGGATGCGCTGCCGGGCACATCCGTTGGGCTATTCGAGCAAGCTATTGAGACGCTCCGCAAGGAGCGGAACGCGGTGAAGGAGGAGCTACCGCGCGCGGCGACGCTTGATGCAGCGGGGGCGGCATTCGCTGGCCTCATCCTGTCAGGCAACGCACGCATTTTAGACAAGCCAGGTGGGCTGATCGACTGTGACGATATGGCTTTGCCGCTCGCCGATGTAGAGGCGTTCGACCAGGGCAACGTTAGGCGGGCCGCCGACACTAGACTGTTCTCCGCGGACAAATCGGAAGGCCTGACTTATGCCCATCGCCGTGTTGGGGAATTTGTCGGCGCCCGCTGGCTGGCTGCACGCGCAGATACCCCGGTAAAACGACGGCGATTGCTCGAGCAGTTCTCGTCGCACGGGCTCGTACCAGCATCACTACGCGGTCTACATGCGTGGTTAGCGCGGGACGCGCATTTGACCAACGCAGTAATAGATGCAGATCCCATGGGCGTCGTTGAGTACGGCGACGCCGAAGCGTTGACGCCCGATCAGGCGCGGGGGCTGTTTGCTGCGCTGGAGCGCCTCGCCACCGAGAACCCCCGCTTTATGGCTTGGCGCGAATACCGCGCATCATCGTTGGTTGCGCCAGCGCTAATGGCTGAGGTGGAGCGCGTCATACGTGATCCGAAAGCAGAATTCGGACTACGCGCTCTTCTCCTCCAGCAGCTAAAGGGTGCGTCCACGGCCGAAAAGCTTCGCGACCTGTTGCGGCAGCTTATGCTTGACGATGCCGAGCTCTATGGCATCCGCCACGCCTGTGGGGAGGGTCTGGTATCCCTTGGCAGCGAGGATTGGCCAACCTTGCTCGAGCAGCTGCGCTGTCAGGGTCGCGAGGATTCCTTGCGACTCGCGCACGAGCTCCTCAACGACATCGGCCCCGCGACGTTCAGCGACGATCAGATCGTTAACATTATTCTAGCCAGCGACGGCTTGACCCTTTGTCCAGTGGGTGCGCAACCAGAGCGCAACAAAGTGATGAGTTTCTACCGCCTGGCTAAGCTCGTGCCGGCGACGCGGCTTGACGGTCTGCTCGATCTCTTCTCGCACTACGCTAAAGAACTGCTGCCCGAGCATGCCGGCCGAGAAGAAAACGATCTGATCGACCTGCAATACGCCTTGATACTGAAGCGACTCAGAAGCGGCAGTTCGGTCGACCCGCTGCGGCTATGGCGCTGGCTTGAGCCCTTTAAGGAACAGAGTTCATACAGGCGTGAAAATGGCAAGCAGCTGGCTGAATGGCTCAACGATAGCGCACCAGTGCGCCAAGCCATTCAACACTTTTTATTGCTCGACAATGCCGGCGGTAAGGATATCTGGCAACGAGCTTGGCCGCTGCAACGTGCCGAGATCAACCTATATCCGACGCAGAGCGACATTGCCGCTCTGCTGGCATCAATGAGCACGGCCGACCCGCGCTGGCGTGAGGTTCTTGAGCTCGGTCGGACTTGGGGGGAGGAAGGGCGGCCGCTGCGTGAGGCTGCCATACGCTTTGCTGCCGGCCAGCCGGAAGACCTCGCATGGATTGAAGCCAAAGCTGATCGGCCCGTACCCGAATGGGAACGCAAGCAGGAGGAGCGGGCGCGCCGGCGTGACGCAAAGAGGGCAGCCAAGCACGCGACGCATCGCCGCGAGTTCCTAAAAAACATCAAAGGGGTTGCGGCAGGGGAATACGGCTTAATTCTCGCCCCTGCTCAGGCGTATCTCAAACGTTTCCATGACTTGGGCGATGGCGTGCCCGCCCATGAGAGGGTAGCCGAGTGGCTAGGGGAGGATGTCGCGGCGGCGGCACGCGACGGCTTCGAGACATTCCTGAAAGCCCGGCCGCCGCGCCCGCGCGCGGCCGAGATGGCGCGCAGCTATGCCGAGTCGAAACGTTGGCCTGCAGGCGATATTGTTGTCGCAGCGCTTGCAGAACGGGTCCGGACAAGGGAACAGCCATTTGACGGCCTCAGCAGCGAGCGCTTGGCGGCGGCAATGTTTGAACTCTGGCAAGGGGCAATAGGCGACCACGCCGGAATTAATGAACTTGGGCCGCTGCTAGAAAACGAGCTCAAGCGACGCGGGCAGTGGAGACGAGTAGTTAGGCTTTTTGTCGAACCGCAGCTGCGCCTGGTCGCGCAACACGTCGATCAGCTTTGGGCGATCATGCGTGCGAATGATGGCGGTCTCGGCGCGGACTTGGCCGAGGTTTGGCTGACGCGCTTCCCCGATATGTCTTACGAGGCGGAGGTCGAGATGATCGATCGGCTGATCCGCTCCAACCGCCGAGATGCATTGCGCGCGCTGCTTGCCGGCCGGCTGGGTAGGGCGCTGAACGATGAGCGGCGGCGCACTTGGGAAGCTGTCGCGCTAGTCGTGGACTTTGATAAGGCCCGGGCGCGTCTCGGCGCAACGATTGATCCCGAGCTCCTCTGGCACCTGCGCGCTCGGATAGGCGGCCAACGCTACAATGATGATGGAGAGGGAACGATGGCCTTCCTCTCGGTGAACCAACTCGGCTGGATAGTCGGGACATTCAGAGCCCTTTGGCCAAGCGCGGAGCGGCCTAGCTCGGTTACGACTGGCGACACAAACCCTTGGGATGCATCGGAGTATCTCGGGTCATTGATCAAGCGGCTAGGCAATGACGTTTCGCCCGAGGGGGTAGAGGCGCTTACTAAGCAGCGCGACGCGCCGTCGGACGGCTATACGTCCGCTCTCCGGATCGTCGCCGCCGAGCAGCGGCAGAAGCAGGCGGACGAAGACTATACCCCGCCAACGCTGAACCAAATCAGGGCGGTTCTCGACGCAGGCCCACCCTCTAGCGTCACCGACCTGCGCGCAATTATCGTCGACCACCTGGAGCTCTTGGGACGCCGGCTTCGCGGCAGCTCTGAGGACGAGGTGGACCTGTTCTGGACCGACGACGACAAGCCACGTAGCGAGAACGCGTGCCGCGATCGCGTTGTTGCGTTACTTCGCGGTCACCTCGCACCTCTTGCAATCTACCCGATCAACGAAGCTGACATGCCGCGGGGCAAGCGAGCCGACATTGTCCTCCATCACAACGCTCTGTGGCTTCCTCTAGAGGCTAAGCGCCAGCAGCACCCCGACCTCTGGGTCGCCGTCGAGCAACAGCTAGAACGCCTCTATACGGGCCATTGGCAGGCGGAAAGGCAGGGTGTCTTTCTTGTCTTTTGGTTTGGCTCAGGGTTCAACGTGCCCGCCCGCCCAGACAATGGGCCTAAGCCGACTACCGCCGCCGACCTGAAATCAGCACTTGAAGCTCACCCAGCCGTGAGAGCTGGACGGGTGCAGGTCGTCGTCCTCGACCTTTCGCGACCGGCATGATTATCGACCCGGGGCAGGATTGGCTGCCGTCGCACGGCGTTCTTGATAACAGAGTGATGCCGTCTCTCCCGTTTATCGGCATCGCAGAGGAGGTGCCCACGCCGTTCGTGCGTCCGTTCACACTTGCAAAGCACTTTACGCGTGGCGGATATGCAGGAAGTCTCCACGCGGGCTCTTCCCTGCGTGCGCGACAGTGGCGCGGGCAATGGCTGCGCGGAGGGCTGCCGCTGCTGCCTCTAGATCAGCGAGACTCGACTATTGAACCTGCGCATTTTTGGCCGCTACTCGCGGAACTCAACGGGCAAGAGTTGGGCAAGGTGCAACGCGCCCTCCGCCTAGACAGTGCCACGCTCGCACGCGCTGTTGCCATCGCCGAACAACGTGGACTTCTATTTTCGCTGCCATTCTGGACACCGCCAGATGTCACGAATGCTCTGTTCCCGCTTCGCTATTGGCGAGACAGTGCCCTGGTTGCAGATCTTCAACGACGGCGCGAGGTCGCGTCGCGCGTCACGCACTGGGACGAGAAGCGCTGGGAGGGGTTTGTGATAGCGGCGCTCACCGGAGCAGCAGGTGTAGCTGTCCGCGCGCGAGACTATCGCATCGGGCAAGATGAGATCGATCTAGTCTTGAACTGGCCGCAGAGCCGCCGCCCTTGGGCTATCGAAATCTCGGCGTCGCGAAGAAAGAAGCTCTCCCCCGGCAACTGGCGCGCCTTCGAGGAGATCGAGGCGGACCGATTGATAGTCGTCGACGCTGGGCCTGAAGGACGAGTCTGTAGGGTGCGTGGCGAGGAACCTATGCGGCTTATTGAGGCGCTGCGGGAAGTTCGAACTGGACCTTGACTCCAAAGGTTGAGCCATACGAGCAAAAGAGCGTCCGCTTCTCGCGCTTGCTTGCTTGTGAGCAGCATGGCTGCTACCGGCCGGGTAGTGTGCTGAGAGTTCTGCAAATTCGCTGAGAGGGGGCGGTCATGGCAGGCTGGTGATTGTTCACGTCACCTGATTCCCGCGAAGGAACGCCACCATGACCAAGACTGAAGTTAAGACCGCCAGCGCTGCCGTCAAAGACATTTTGCT